>JAKALA010000123.1 GCA_021813325.1 bacterium
TTGGTCAGATACACCTTCACCTGATAATTGGTCAGGAACTGTCCCGGCAAACCGTCTATCTTGAACTGCAACCGGGTGAAATCTTCCAAGTCGCGCAGCCCGTCCGGTGCGTTGTTGGCGCTGTTGATCGGATTGCTGGCCGGGTCGAGGTCGGCGGCGGTGTCATCGCTGCCGGTATCGGCGTCGTCATTGATCCAGAAGGTGAACGGGTTGGTGGCTTCCGTGCGATCCACGCGGCTCTTGAAATCAATCACGCCATCGCGGTTCACGTCGGCGGCGATGGTCAGGTCGGGGATGTAGAGTGTCGCCCGCTTGGGCAACACTTCCTGCACCAGCGACAGGTTCGTGCCCAGCAGATGATTCGTGTCCACGATGAAGGGATACGTCCCGTTGGTTCCCATCAGGAATTGCGCGATGTAAGCCGCCGTGTAGTGCGGCCAACTGGTTGGCTGCGCGAGGTTCACCGCCGCCGCCTGATTGCTCGCCAGAAGCGACTGGTAAAGGGGATTGCACGTCACCTGCACCGGATAATTCGTCCCTCGCAAAAACTGGATGAGATAATCCTGCACCGCCGGGTTGTGCCCCCAGTCCGTTTTGGAACTAGTGCGGATGAAGTTCCCCGCCCGCACCGTCACCTCGTGGCAGACAGCCCTCATTCTTTCTGAAGGTGAAGAATATAGCCTTTCTCTGGATTCCAAGCATTGGTCATTTGAATATCACCCGAAGGATTTCGGCGTCCATTAGGTTCGTAAGAAACTCCACCAAAATTGCCGTCAGGATAACTTGAGATATATCCATCTTTAACAAGTCCCCAAACGGCCAATGAAGAGCCATTTGTGCCAGTTAAGTGAATCCAGCCGTTGGAATCAGAAAGCAGAAAAAAGTCTATTTCTCGCACGGCTTTCGCTGGATCCCAATGCGGAAAATTGCTCATTGAAAATTCATTTTCATCCCAACGAGTCAGCTTCAATTTTAGCCTCGCTCCTTCCACCGGCTGCTCGTTTTGATCCAGCACGCGAGCGTAAAACTCCACCGGTTGATTTTGTTCCAAGACCACTTGGCGATAAACCATCCATTTATTCCAAGTCGGCTCGTCAACCGAATCCGGCCGGATTAAAGCGTCAGGGTTATTGGTTGGCGCTGCTGGAAGTGAAGTGGTTTGCGGTATTTGGGCGTTCGTTATTTGGATTGGTTGGGGCGATGAGACAACCGGGCCGGATGGTAGATTTGATTTGCGTAGAGCCAGCCACAACAAACAAATGAGCAGGGCTGTTAGGGCAAAAGCAAAAAGAACGTTTCTTTTCATAGTTTCGGTAAATTGTTGGTTAACGAAAACGATGACAATACTTGCCACCAGTAAGTGCGTCGGTTCATGTTAATAGAGTTAAACTCTGCACTGTGTTCGTAATCTTTATTACCATAATTAAAAGGTGCGAGATTTAGGTTGATGACACCACCAATCTCACCTCGGACATGATGCGTTGGATCTTCGGCGCATCCCAACGCTTTGCTCCTCGCTTGAGCGATGTGAGCGAAGATGTTGAAGGTCTGGTCGCGCGTCGTTTCCCGACCATCCAGCATGAGCCGTGTGCCATGATCCCAATAGGTATGGGTTGTGTTGGTGCCAACCAGCAGGCAGGCCCAGCCTGAATCTGCTTTCAAGTTTTGATTGGCCGGCCACGCAAAGGATGAATTTAAGGCATAATCGTTAGGGTTGTTGAAATTAAAAATATTCGTTCCCTGCACCGCTTTTTTCATCCCGGCAAAATACGGCTGATTGGTGCCGGAGCGCGGAAAGCTGGCATGGATTTCTGGCGTGTAAAAATAAAACGGCGGATATGCAAAAACCCCCGTTCGTGTTTCCGGGTTCATGGCATCGTAGGCAAATGCCACGCTGGCTGCCTGACTGGCGATGTAGCTTTGCACCAATGGCGTATTGAACTCTTTGCCCGCCAGCCGCAGCCCTTCGCTCGCCACGATGTTGCCCATGCTGTGCGCGAGGACGCGGATTTTCAACGGCGGATTCACCTCGTTCAAATCCGCTAGCAGTTCATAAAGTCCCGTCCCCGCCCGCCATGCCCGTTGTTCGCTGCGGTCATAGTTCTGCCAAGTGTTGGTTCCATCAAATGGTTCAAGAAAATCCCAAAATTTCAACGCCGAATAATCCGTGGGCCACGAGTAAAGCGCAAATCTTCCTTTGTAGCCCAAGTGCCACATGCGTTTGTAAGCCTCGCCCGCAAAGGCCCGCCGTTCCCACGGCTGCATCCGCCAGCCATGCACGAGAATGATGTAATTTTGTTCGTCCGCCGTTTGCGGCTTGCCGAACACCGCGCTGTCCGCCGTGCGCGTCGGATAGGCCGAAATATCATGCCAGTCCATGCTTGTAGTATCGCCCACGGTCCAATGCTCGTATAAATCCGTCACCCGTTTCAAGTTCAAGTAGAACGGACGGCTTAAAGCCACGGGCGGGCCGTTGTTCGTGCTGAACCCGAACGTGATGACGCAACTGCCCGTGCTGATGCCCTCAAAGATCAGCGGCAGGAAAAAGTTGTTCGCGCCCGCCGCCTGC
>JAKALA010000095.1 GCA_021813325.1 bacterium
CCCACCTCGGCGCGTTCGGCCGCCGCCAACTGCGGAACATCCGCCGCCGCCCCAAGCTGATCTCCGCTTTCTGGAAGCAAGCTGAATTGTGGTGAAATACTCACTTTATTATGCAGGATTCAATAGTGCAATGTTTTCAGCGCTGGCATTGCGGGCCCGGCCCACAGCCCATTTGCGCAGCGCGCTGATTTTTTCAGACATGGTCTTGGCCAGCGGCACGGTTTGGGCGAGGGATGCCAGCACGTGTCCGGTGTTGAGATCCTGCTTCTCATAAAACGCGTCATACAACGCGCTGATAATGGCTTCTTCGATTTCCGCGCCGCTAAACTCACTGCTTGCGGCGACCAATGAGGGCAAATCGAATTGTTCCGGGTCGCGTCCGCGCTTGGCCAGGTGAATGCGGAAAATGTCCTTGCGCTCATCTTCGCTCGGCAAATCGACGTAAAAAATCTCATCGAGGCGGCCTTTGCGCAGCAATTCCGGCGGCAACTGGGACACGTCATTGGCCGTTGTCACCACAAACACCGGCGTCTTTTTTTCGGAAAGCCACGTCAGAAATGTTCCGAACACCCGCGCAGTCGTGCCGCCATCCGTGACTCCGGAGCTTTGTGAGCCGACAAACGCCTTGTCGATTTCATCCACCCACAGCACGGCGGGGGCGACGGATTCCGCCACCGCAATCGCGCGCCGCACATTTTCTTCGGATGAGCCAACCAGACTGCCAAACATCCGGCCCATGTCAAAGCGCAGCAACGGCAGTTGCCACAGACGTGAAACGGCCTTCGCGCAGAGGCTTTTGCCGCAGCCCTGCACGCCCAGCAGTAAAATGCCCTTGGGCGGCGGCAGGCCGAATGCACGCGCCTCATCGGTGAAGGCCACGGCGCGTTTGTGCAGCCAGCTTTTCAAGAGGCCAAGGCCGCCAACATTCGAGAAGTCCTCCTCTGCGGCATAGTATTCCAGCAGGCCGCTTTTGCGGATGATCTGCTGTTTCTCGGCGAATACTTCGTTCACATGGTCGCCGCTCAACCGCTGCTCCTGGACGATGATTTTGGCAAAGACATTTTCCGCTTCACCCAGCGTCAATCCCAGCGCGGCCTGCAACAGCCGCTGGCGCCCGTCGCCGTCGAGGTCGATTGGGATGTTTTTGTGATTGCGGACTTCCTGGATGATCCGGTCCAGCATGGCGCCGAGATCTTCGATCGTCGGCTGCGGAAAATTGATGACCGTTATCTCCTTGTCGAGTTCCGCCGGAATCTCCATTACCGGTGAAATCAGGATAATCGTCTTGTAGCTGTTCTTGAGGTGCAGGGCGATGTCCTTGAGCTTGCGAATAATGGCATGATTGTTACGGGTCAGGAACGGGTGAAAATCCTTGAATAGAAATATCGCCGGCTCGACTTGCTCAATGACTTGATCCAAGGCCATCAAAGGGTCTTTTGTTGAGGTGTTGCGGATGTTCTTGGACTGGATGGACGAACCGGCCGGCACGACGCCATTGCTGTAGGTCCACTCGTAAACCTTCTTCTGCCGTTTGGCGGCGATTTCCACCACCAGGTTTTGCACGCGCATTTCCTCGCTGGAAATGATGTAAAGGATGGGATAGCGCGCCCGGATCAATGTCTCGATTTCAGTTTGAAAGTTCATGACGGCTTTTTGGCGGCCCGTGCGCGGGGTGCAATGAATTGATCATGCGGATTCAGCCGGCGCAGGATTTGAGCCATGGGTTCGGTCAGATTTTGAACCAAAATCCGCCCGTCCGGCAAAATCAAAAGTTCAGTGCTCAGTGTGTTTTTTGGTTTTTTCATGGAATCAAGTTCAGGCCATAGTGTCCGGCAACCTGCCAGGCCCTTTGCCTTTCCCCTTCAGCGACGGTGCCGCGCAGCTCCAAATGGCGTGAAGCTTTCCAGGCCGGCCAGAAGCCGGAACGCAGATTCACCTTTACGCCCGGCAGATTTTCCGCCAGCCATGCGGCCACGGGACGCCAGCAGCATTCCCCATGGCCGGGCATCAACAAATGGCGGACGATGAGTTCGCCATGCAAGTGAGCCCAGCACAAATTTTCCTGAACGATGGCCAGGTAATCTGGAACTTTTGCCAGTCGCTGCGCGCAGGCGTCGTTGCCAAATTTAAAATCGGCCAGCCACACGTCAAACATGCCGTCGAGCAGTTCCCGCGCTTGGGCCGATCCATGAGCGTTCGTTTTCCAGACCAGTTTTACTTCGTCTGGCAATCGCGCCACCAGCTCCAGCGCATGGTGCAGGTGGACGGTCGGCTCGCCCCCGAGCAGCATCACGGTTTTAGCGCCGCAGGCCAGGGCGGCATTGGCCTGCGCTGCCAATCGGGCTGCCTCAAAAGTGCTGCCGACGTGCGGGTTCCAGCTTTCGGCGCCGGTAATGCAAAAATCGCAGCGGAGGTCGCATCCGCTCAACGCGATGGCAAACGTGGGAATCAATTCCAGTTCATCCGTCAATTCCGGCTGGGCGAGAAAGAAATTGGCCAAGACGCCGGCATGACAAAGACCGGTTTCCCCCGCGAGACGATTGACGCCGCAATGATGGGCGCAGAACTGGCAATCAGCCAGGCCAGCCCGGGCCAGCTCCGCGCGTTTCCGCGCCATTGCCGCGCGCGAAAATTTTTGGGAAAGCCTTATTTGCTGTGGAGCGGCGCACAACATAAATCATAATTCAAGCCGCGCGACGCGTTGTGACTCCACAATCTGACTGCCCCGGCTCATGACATGTTTTTGGCCGATGAGCAGAATCAACCAGCCGGTCAAGCCGCCGCAGAACATTGAGAGCGTGAATTGCCAGCCACCACAGCCGAAATAAGTGATCACCGCGTTGAGCGCGATGATAAAGAGCACGGCCTGTCGCACCGAAACTTCGCCCAGTCCCAGCATGATAATTCGTTCCCGGTGATAAAAATGATCCCATGCCAGCAGCAAGGCGCAGACAATGGCTCCGGCCCCGACGATGGGAAAATCTGCCTGCCGGAAGATGAACAACAGCGGCAACGCGCCGCCAATGCCGGAAAGGAGACAGAATATCCACAAACGAACTGACGTCCAATCGTTCCGCAACAAGTTGATGAGCGTGGCGAGCCAAAACAAGTTGATGGCCCAGCCGAGCACGCTGGAACTGATCAGATCAAAGGTCAGCAGCCGCCACAGTTCACCTTTCCAGACGAGGGATGGATTTAGTCCGAGCCACTGGAGGACACGGGATTGGCCCGTTAATTTGGCTTCGATATAGAGCAGCGGAAAACTGATGGCATAAATGCTGAAAAAAATCAGCATTCCCTTCGGCAGGGCCAAAATAGATTTGATCGGATTGTTCATGGCAGTCTCAGTTAAACAGGCGTTTGAACCAGCTGACTTTTGGTGGCGGGATTTTAGCCGCAGATTTTTTCAAACGCTCCGCGACTTCCGGCGGCACGGTGGTTTGTGCCGCGTCGTGACGCAGCAATTCGTCGGAGCCGGAAAATTCCTGAGCCGCCTTGGCCGGGGTCTGCCGTTCAGCCACGTGTTCCTGCTTGGGCGTCAGTTTGGATTGTTGTTTCATACGCAGGTTCCTTAAACGTTTTTTTCAAAAATCGCAGCGAAGGCTTTGCGGGCGCGGTGCAACTTGCCGCGCACCGCGTCGGCGGATTGCCCGACCAGCGCGGCCATTTCGTCGTAGCTCAGTTCTTGATCGGCGACCAGCAGCAGCAAAAGCCGGTATTCATCGGACAACTGATCAAGTGTTTTCTGGATGCGCTGACCGAGTTCCTTCGTTTCCAGAACGCGCAAGGGAGAATCTTCCCGCGAAGCGGAATTTTCCCACACGGCCTCGTCGGCATTGGAATACATGTGCCGTTCATGCCAGGTTTGCCGGAGATTTTGGCAATGGTTGATGGCGATGCGATAGAGCCAGGTGCGTTCCGAGGCTTCGCCGCGAAATTGGTCCCATTTCCGAAAGGCCCGTAAAAACACGTCGTGCGTGGCGTCCTCGGCCTTTTGCGGATCGCCCAGAAAGCGCAGGGCCAGATAATAAATCGCGCGGCTGTGCTCTTCGTAGAGGCTGGCCATTTTCCCGGACGGCCAGTCAGCCGCCCATTCACCCGGCAAATCGCATCCTGCGGGAGGCTCGTTCATGAGGGTTTTCACTGGCGATTAGACAATGCCTGAAGGGAAATGTCACGCCATCCGGTGAGGTTTCATGCCCTGGCGGGCTGACGAAAACGCTTTTTATCAATTGGATGCAGCGGATTTAGCCCGAAGACCGAAGTGGGAATGGGGACCACCCGCGGCTCGCGTGTGGTTTTCGGCGGCCGGTCGAAAACCTCGTTGAACCAATATATTTCCCCGTTTCGTTCGGTGAAGATCATGGTGGGACGCCGGGTTTGGCGGGCCGCCAAACACCGCCGGCCAGCGGCCTGCGCTCCCCCACTGCGGAGTTCGGATTTAACGCTGGCCAGGTGGCGGCCGGCCCAAAAGGAAACGCCGGGCGTGAAGCCCGGCGTAGATTTTGAAAACTTTGGAAAGCAAAATTAGCGCGCGAGTTGCAACGCGATTTCCTTTTCCAACTCGTGGACCAGGTTGATGTCGGTGCCGCCCCACGTTCCACGGGCCTGCACATCCACCTGGGTGGTTGAGGCGTCCACGGCTTCCACGCGAATCCAGACGTTGCGCTGGTTGACTTTGGCCTCCAACTGGCGCACGGAATTGGTGTTATCATGGGGAATGTATTCCTTGGTCAACACGCCATTGGCCTGAACCACGGCCACGGAAGCCCGATAAACCTGATCCACCGTGCGGTTATAACGACCGGAAATGGTGTCTTTGCCCCATGTGCTGGCGAACGTGTGGGTGTCGCTGACAGTCTTGACACAACCCGTCAGCACGATGGCGGCCCCGGCGAGAACGGCGAAAATTGTTTTCTTCATATCGGAACAATCCAACCGAAAACCCCCGGCGCGTCAAGCACGATTCGGCCAGACCGCTTTTTTTGAAACTTTCATCCCGCCACGGTTTTGGATAATAGACTTTATGCCGCAATTTTCCTACAAGGCCCGCAAACGCTCCGGCGAACTGGTCGAGGGCGTCCTGGAAGTGGCCGACCGCTCCGCCGCGCTGATGCAGATCCAGCGTTCCGGCCTTTTTCCGGTTGCGGTGGATTCGGCCAAGGCGGGAGCGGCAACGGACGGCAGTCGGACGTCCAAAAATGTGGATTTAGCCGCCTTTCTGCCCGAATCCATGCGGGCGCAATTGAAGCAGACCCGCAAGCCGAAGCTGCAGGAATTGGCCACGTTTACCACCCAGTTGGCCAATCTGCTGAAATCCGGCATGCCGTTAACGGTGGCGTTGAACAGCATGACGCATTTGGAAACCCGGGGCATCCCGGCAGAGGTCAGTCGTTCCTTGAAGCAGGAAGTCACCGAGGGTCGCGGGTTGTCGGATGCCATGGCCCGGCAGCCGCGCATATTTTCCGATTTGTATGTGAACATGGTCAAGGCTGGCGAATCCTCCGGTTCGTTGGTGGAAGTGTTGCGGCGCATGGCGCAGCATTTCCAGCAGTTTGCCGAAGTGCAGGCCAAGTTCAAATCGGCCATGATTTATCCGGCCATGGTCATCTGCGTCGGGCTGTTGCTGGTCGGTTTTTTCATGACCTTCATGATGCCGAAGTTCATCGATATTTTTAACGGCTTCAGCATCGAACTGCCGCTGCCCACGCGAATGCTCATCCAGATCAGCCATTTGTTCACCAACTACTGGTGGCTGATGGGGCTGGTCATTATGGCCATCGTTGTTTTGATCAAACGGTTTCAATCCAGCGAGGCCGGTTCGCGGCAAATGGATGAATGGCGCATGAAACTGCCCGTGTTCGGCAAGGTCATTCAGATCAATTTATTTGGCCAGTTTTGCCGCACGCTCGGCACGCTGCTGCAAAACGGGGTGCCGGTTTTAACGGCGCTCAAAATCACCGAACAGGTGATGCCCAACGTGCTGATCAAAGGAGCCATCGCCAAAACGCGCGAGGCCGTGACGGATGGCAAAACGCTGGCGCAGCCGCTGGCCCAGAGCAAATTATTTCCGCAATTGATGGTGGATCTGGTGCGGATCGGCGAGGAAACCGGCGACGTGCCCGGCGCGCTGAACAATCTGGCGGATACCTACGAAAGTGAATTGCAAATCGCGCTGCGGGTGATGAGTGATCTGATTGGTCCGATGCTCATCATCGTCATGTCCATTATTGTGGGCTTCCTGTTATTGAGCATTTTTCTGCCGCTGTTCCGGCTGATTTCATCCATCAAATAATCGCGATGAAGGCAGTCTTTGGTCACACGTTTCTCCGCCGGCGCTCCCGCCGGGCGTTCACGCTGATCGAGATCATGGTGGTGGTGGCGATCATCGGCCTGATGGCGGCGATGGGCGTGCCGGCCATGTTTCGGATGCTCCAGAAGGAAGGCATGCGCAAGGCGGTGAGCGATGTGGAGGATGTGTGTTTTTCGGCACGGCAGCAGGCGATTTTCACCCGGCAAAAGACCGCGGTCATTTTCTTTCCGCAATCCGGCAAGTTTAATGTGGAAGGCGCGGGGGGCGGCGCGGTGAAGCAAAATGGCAGGGTCACCTCGTCCACGCTGCCGGACGGGATTCAATTCGCGATGGTGGACATTTTTCACAAGGATTACGCCGAATCGGACTGGGCACGGGTGTTTTTTTATCCCGACGGCACGGCCGATGAGGCGGTGCTGGTGCTGGTGGGCCGCGGCCAGACGCGTAAAATAAACATCGACTACGTTACCGGCACGCCGGAGGTTTCTGACATCAACCGATGAAATTTAATTCCGCCAATCGACGACAAAAGGCCTTCTCACTGCTGGAAGTGATGATCGCGGCGGCGCTGTTTTTCATGGCGGTGTTTGCCATTCTCGGGCTGGTTTCATCCTCGTTGGGGAATGCCCGCCGCCTGCAACGTCCACAAGTGGATGCCAGTCCCGTGCTGGCGCTCTACGCCTCCACCAACATCCTGATTGAGGGCACATATAACGGCAATCTTTCCGATCTGCTGGGCGAAAAATATCGCGATTATGTTTGGACGGCGGAAATTCGTGAAGTGGAAACGAACCGACTGTTCCGGGTGGAATGCATTGTCCAACCCTACGGACGCCGGGAAGTCGTCTCGGATTTAACCACCTTGTTGTATCGCCCGATGTCCCCGCCCGGCAGTTTGGACGGCGGCAATTTTATCCATCGATGAATTTGAAACACCCATCCCGGCGCGCGTTCACGTTGATTGAGATCATGGTGGCCATGGCTGTGTTTGCCATGGTGATCGGCGCGATTTATTCGTCGTGGGTGCTGCTGATGCGTTCCACCAAGGTGGCCAAGGAAGTCGCGGCCCAGGCACAGCGGCAGCGGATCACGCTACGCACCATCGAAGATGCGTTGTCATCCGTGCAATCGTTCCAGGCTTCGCCGCAATATTACAGTTTCATTGTCGAAAACGGGGATTCTCCCGTGCTCAGTTTTGCCTCGCGGGTGCCGGAAGTGTTCCCGCGCAACGGCAAGTTTGTCAACCCCAACACCGATTTGGACTTCAATTTGCGCCGGCTGACGTTCCGGTTGGAGCCGGGCACCCAGGGCGGGAAAGATCTCGTGCTCCGGCAAAATCCCGTTCTCATGGACATGGACACAGATGAAAAGCAATATCCGCTGGTGCTGGCTGAAAACGTCCTGAAATTCAGCGTGGAATGCTGGGACACCAACAAATTTAATTGGGTTGACGAATGGGACTATACCAATGTCATCCCGCCCATGGTGCGGGTGAATCTGGTGCTGGCAAACCAGTTCGGCGGCAAGGCAAACTCCCCATCCGATGAAAATTCCGTGACGAGGGTGATCTCCATTCCTTCCCAGACCATGCCAGCGTTTATGCAACGTCCGGGCGGCGGCGTCCGGCCTGGATTTATTTCCCGATGATGAAGCCGCTCCGCACATCGCCCCAATCCGGTTTTGCCGTGCTTCTGGTCATGGTGGTCATCACGGCGTTGTCCATTTTGGCCGGGGCGCTGGCGATTTTCATGAAGGTGGAATCGCAACTGGCCCAAAACACCAATGATTCCGAAGATCTGTATTGGGCTGGTCGCGGCGGCGTGGAACGCGCCTGCTGGATTTTGGCGATGGAACCGCCGGGGGTGACTTCACTGAAGCAAAAGTGGGCGGGTGGACCCGGCGACGGTCCGGAAACCAATGGGCCACTCATCAACATCACCTTGAAAGGGTATCCCGTGGGCCACGCCATTGTGGATCTTTCCATGGAGGAACAGGAAAGCAAATTCAACATCAACACCGCCGACACGCCTTTACTAAACCAAGTGTTGACGACCATGGGCGCGGATGCCAGCGACATTTCGGTGGTTTCTGATTCCATTCAGGATTGGATTGATCCTGACGACGCCACGCGCCCGGCCGGAGCCGAGAGCGATTATTATCAGGGGTTGATGCCATCGTATTACGCCAAGAACGCCCCCATCGACAACATTGAGGAACTCCAGTTGATCAAAGGAATCACGCCGGAAATGTTCAAAGGCGGCGGCGGCGATCCGAACTCGCCATTCAAGCATCACCATCTCGGATTTGGCCGGGCACCGGGCCAGGCGGCGGAATATCCTTTCGGATTGCGAGATGTTTTTACGCCGTATTCCAACGGCAAGGTAAATCTGAATACCGCCGACGTGAATGTGCTGTCCTGCATTCCCAATCTGGATACCAACGTGGCCGAAGCCATCAAACAATTGCGCAACAGCGAAGGCGGCGCCATGGCGGGATCAGGCGTGCTGCATGATTTCAATCAGTTGCGCGAGGTGCTGCCCAATCCGGCGCTCATCCAGCAAATCCAGCGTTACTGCACCTTTGGCGGCAACACCTACAAGGTTACGGCCACCGCGAGAATTGGTTCAAACTCGCAGGAATTTATCGCGATCATTATGCGCAACGGTCTGAGGACGCAAATTGTCAGCTTTCACCCGAAATGAGTTGAAATCAGGCCGGTGGCCGTTATCGTGGCCCCATGCGCACGCTCTTGATTTTACTGCTGACTGGCGGCCTTCTGGTCACTGCTGGCGCGGCGGATGCCTTGGCCGGGCGCGTGTATAAAGTTCTGCCGTTATTGATGGATCAGCAGGGGCGTGTGGCGCTGTCCCCCAGCCTCTTTGATCGCGACGCGTATCAAGCCGAGCTGCGGCAACACACCAACCGCGTTTCCGCCGTGCGCTACGATGTGCTTTGGTCCGCGAAATATGCCGGCGCGGCCAAACTCAAACTGCGCCTGGAATTGCGCGGCCTCAGCACCAACAACCTGCCCAAACTCAAAACACTTGAAAGCGAGGTTTCGCCGGGAAGCTTCCGTCATTGGACCGCGTTTAAACTTGATGGCGATGAATATCACAGTTTTGGCGCGGTGACAGCCTGGCGCGCAACTCTGTGGAAAGACGACGAACTGGTCGGCGAGGAAAAATCCTTCCTGTGGTGAACCTCGCACGTTTCATTTCCCTGATTTTTTGCTTTGCCGGCCTGTCGGCGCCACTGCTGCAAGCCCGTCCGCTTAGTTCCTGGCAAATTGGTGAAACAGCTGACGAAACAGTTTCCACGCCGATGGCGTTTGAAGTGGTGGACCCGGCGGCCACCGCCGCCCGCCAGGCGGAGGCCGTCAATAAAACTCCCGCCATTTTCCTCCGTAATTCCAGCATCACGAACGCCACGATCATCAAGCTGGAAACGGCCTTTGCCGAGGCCCATTCCAATTTCATGGCCAGCCTTGAGGAAACGTATCATCAGCCGGGCCTCCGTGGGCAAACCAATTTGCCGGTGGAATTTGAATACTTCGTCACCGCCTTCAATGTCCGGAATAAAAAATTTCCCATTGCCACCCAACTGGCCCGCGAGTGGGCGGCCGGGCAAACCGGACAGGACATTTACACCAACCTGCTCAATCAATTCCTGCGCTTCATGGCGAATCCCGTCCGCGCCGACCGGACGCCAAAGGGATTTGAACTCGGGGCGTCTGTGCGCCTCGTGCCGGTGCATAGTTCGCATGACCCAATAACCCTGGAAAAAGCTGAACAGATGGGCGAACTGGTGCCGGTTTCCAGCGTTTCCACCATTACCCGCCTGCGCACGTTGTATCGCCGGGAATTTTCGGCGGAAGACCAGTTGGTGGCCCGCACGCTGTCGTTATTGATGCATCCGGATTGCGAACTGGAACCCAGCTTGACCCGGCAGGCCTATGATCGCGCCACCAGTTCCATTCTCGTTACCGCTCATTACGCGGCCGGCGATGTGGTGGTGCAACGCGGCGAAGTCATCAATGCCAAAATTCATGCGGCGCTGGCCAAGCTAAATGAACTGGTCATGGCCGAGCCGAATGCCCGTCCCGGACAACCATCCGGCTCCGTCGGCAAGGTGGCTTCCGCGGTTCAAGCTCCGGTGGTTGGACCAAGTTGGGAACGGAATTTGGCACTCGTGGCCGTGGCATCATCCGGTTTAACGCTGGGTGCAATCGTTTGCTGGCGGTGGCTGGCGCGACGCAAAAAGAACGCCATGAATCTGGCTCCGGCAGAAGTTCTGGCCGTCAATTCGCCGGGCAAGTTGCCGGTGGAATTAGCCCCGCAACTGGCCGAAGCTTTGAAATCCGCAGTGGTGCAGGAACTCGCCGCCCAGCGGCGGGAATTACTGCAAACCCAGCAAAATGCCGCCGCCGAGGTTTTCCGCCTCATGCAACGGCTCAACGATCTGCAAGTGCCCTCGCAGGAACGCCTCGGCGCTTATGAAAACCGCATTCTGGAACTGGAGAAGGAATTAGCCGCGCGCACGGAGGAAAACCGCGAATTGCTCAAGCTGAAAATCGAGATGCTGCGGCAACAATTGGAAACCGAACGCGCCGGCAACCGGGTCAATTTCAACTGAGTCCGAACTCCGGAGTTGGCATGGGGACCACCCGCGGCTCGCGTGTGGTTTTCGGCGGCCGGCCGAAAACCTCGTTGAACCAATATTTCCCCGTTTCGTTCGGTGAAGATCATGGTTGGACGCCGGGTTTGGCGGGCCGCCAAACACCGCCGGCCAGCGGCCGGCGCTCCCC
>JAKALA010000026.1 GCA_021813325.1 bacterium
ACTGTTTGGTGCGCCTCCCGTCGAGGCCCGGAAACTTGTTTTGCTTTCATCACCACAAGCCCGCCAATCAGTGCTCATCCTTTCAAGCTGAATCGTTCCGGCTTAGGAAGGCATAAGCAACGGCTGTGTTGAAACAGTTCCTCACCACGACAGCGGTTATGAGATGTTTGCCCAACCGGTGGCGGACTGGCAGACGCGTCTGACGGCGGGTTTAGTCCGAAGCCTCCAAGCTTCCAATGAAACTCTGGGCCACCTGGAAGAGGAGACCTGAGACAAACTCAAGGTTTGGAGCGCACATTACCGGCCGAAGCGGAGCGCTGGCATTGGGTCTATGGAGGAACGTGATTTCGGCTGGATCAGCGGGAATCCACGGCGGGTGAACATGGTCTTCCACGCCGCCAATGATGATGGGCTGGCAATCGTGGTTGGCCAAATTGCCGCCAAGATAGCGGTGCAGTTCTTCGCACGGCGATTTGTCGCGAAGAAATGGCCGCCGGCTTTTCGTCGGGAAAACCGTGTGGACGATGACTTTGGCGAACGATGGCGGCATGGCGGAGTGATGCGACAGGCCGGTAGATGATTCAACCCTTTCAGGGTAGATGATTTTGTTTGGAAGGCGAGCCAGCGTTGGCGCTCCTCGCCTGTCCGGCTCGGTTCGTCAACGCTGGGCTGAATGATTGAATCCCGGTGGAATTCAAGAAACGCGGATGCCCGACTTGGGCAGATTGACGACGTGCTTGGCGATGTAACGTGTTTGGTCCATATGAAATCAGATGAGAATAAAAGTTAAAGAAGGCGTTCGCAAACCAATAGACGAACGCAACGGATTCCAATCAGGCGGCGGCAACCACTTCGACCCGTGGAGAAAATCCAAGTTTTTGAAGCAACTCTTCGCAATCTTCCCAAGACAGACCAAACGCACGCACATCGGCAACGCCGAGGCGGGCGATGACGGACGAAAGCGTGTTGGCGTCGCGCTCGGCAATTTCGCCGTCGAGCAACGCACACTCCGACCAATCCACCAATTGTGCCAGCGTGATCTCGTGATGGAGATACGCGGCAATCTGGTTGGCGACGGTTTGTTTGGTGATCGTCATGGTGGCACTTTACACTTTTTTGTGGCCTTTATCTACCGGGAATTTCTCATGCGTCTCGACCAGCTTTCCCTTGTCATCGTAAATCTCCTGCCAGAAACGCACGGTCATTTCGTTGGCATCCACTTCCTTGAGATACCGCGCCAGCTAACCCAGTTTGCCCGGCACATCGAGCCGGTAGCGTCGCCCGCCGCCGGGTAATGTGTCCCACAGGCTGAACTTTCGTTCGTTTTGTGACCGTGTGCTCATCGGCAGGTCTCAAGCAAATCGCGGATGCCCGACTTGGGCAGATTGACGACGTGCTTGGCGATGTAGCGAGACTGGTCCATTTAAGCTGCGGAGAATAAATAAACCATGCCCCGTTCGCAAACGAATACGCGGAACATTGGGGCAAAATCAGGGTTTCATTGCACCGCTCGATTTGGTAAAAATAGTCATGCGCAACATTGATTCAACCATCGGAAAGATTTTCCAAGGTGACGCGCAGTCGTTCATGCGCGAGTTGCCTGCTGAGTCGGTCGACCTCGTGATTTGCGACGGGCCTTACGCGGTCACGACGCATGAGTGGGACAACGTGCGGGACATCCAGCATTTCAATCTCGAATTGCTGAAATCTTTTTTCCGGCTGCTCAAGCCCGGCGGCGCGGCTTACCTGTTCGGCAAGCCGGACTGCGTGGATTTCATTGATTACCGTCCGTGGCTGACGCTGCAATCGAAGCTGGTGTGGTATCAGCCGAGCCGGCTGGCGCAGGGGCGGGTTTCCTACACGAACAATTACGACGTGATTTGCTACTTCACCAAGGGCAAGGCGAAAACTTTTAATCTCGACGACATTCGCGTTCCGCAGTTGGTGGAACTGGAGCATCGGCTGCGGTGCGAGCGCGTGCCGTCCGTGCGAAATGGCAAATATGGCAAGACGGTGTTCCATCCCGACGGCAAAAATCCGGGCGACGTGTGGGGCGACATCAAGCAGCTCACCTACAAGTCGAAGGAACTGGTCAGCCGCGAAATGCTAAACACGATTCAAAAACCGGAACGGCTGATGGAGCGATTGATCAAAGCCAGTTCCAAGCCTAGCGACTTGGTATTCGATCCATTCTGCGGAGCGGGAACTGTCCCGGTGGTTTGCGAGCGGCTTGGCCGGCGATTTGTTGCGTGCGAAATCAATTCTGATTACTGCCGGATTGCAGAGGAGCGGATGAAGAAGGCTGCCAACGGCGGTGAATCGTCAGATAATCTTTTTGAGTTTTCAACCGTGCCGCGAAACGGAAAGCCGGTTGTTTCTCAAGCCTGCTTGGTGTGAACAACCTTGCCGTTTTGTTGCGCCCACTTGATAGTGAAGCCAACGTGGGAGATTTCATTCCGGCTCGCATCCAGTTGCCGCTCGGCTTCGCGCAGCATCACGTCCACGGGAACTTCGTAAATGGTGATCACGTCTAATGGGCTTTCCTCCTCAAAGACCGCGCAGTAAATTGCGGTGTTGCGCGTGATGCGTTCCAGTGACTTTGCCCGTTTGTCAGCGGGCGATTTGAACATCCGGTCGAGTTGAAATGTCCCGCCTTTAAAACAGGAGAGATACTCGAACTTCCGGCTCGAATTTGCCGGGTCAAAAGCATCGGGTTCATGTTTCGTGCGATGCACTTCATGGCCGAGAATGTCCGCAACCACCAATTCCTTCACGAGTCCGGGCTGAAGCAAATTCTTGAAACCATGCAGCGCGGCGATTTCCTGTGCCTTACGAACGTAGCTGATGATTTGCGCGATGTAGTTCACGGAACGGCGGGGGATTGATGATTTACGGCGCGACCTTGAGCCGCTCATTTTCCTCCGCTTTGCCGCCGAGCAGGAATCCGTGTTCCTTGTAGCTGCGCAGCATGAAATGCGTGGCCGTAGAGAGCACGCCCTCGATGGTGGACAGTTTTTCGGAGACGAACGCCGCGACTTTTTGCAGGCTCGCGCCGTTGACGAACACCAGCAGGTCGTAGCCGCCGGACATGAGATAGCAGGATTCCACCTCGTCGAACTTGCTGATGCGCTCGGCCAGGCGGTTGAAGCCGCCGCCGCGCTCGGGCGTAATACGCACTTCGATGACGGCGCGGACGACGCCGGAATCTTCCTCGGCCAGGTTCAGCACCGGGCGCAGGCCCAGCAACACGCCCTCGGCCTTGAGCGCGTCTAACTGGCGGTTGACTTCGGCTTCGGACAGGTTGAGCACCTGCGCCATTTGCGCGGGGTTCAGGCTGTTGCCTTCGAACAAAAGTTTGAGTATCGGCTTCATCAGGCCAAATAGTTTATAAATTCGGATTTTAAATCCATCTCAATTTTGAGCCAACTACACGGCGGCCAGCCTTCGCGTGGCAAATAAAAACCCCGCTGGATTTCCAGCGGGGTTGGCAATTTTTTGGGAAGACTAGGCGCCGTTGTCGCCGATGGCTTCGACCGGACAGCCTTCTTTGGCTTCCTTGCAGCGGGCTTCTTCGTCGGCGTTTTCGGGCTGCTTGCAGACCACGGAGTATCCGCCGTCTTCGTTGCGTTTGAAATTATCCGGTGCCGTTTCGCGGCAGAGGTCGCAATCAATGCATTGATTATCGACGTAGAATTTTCCGGGTGCGTTTTCGGGATATTTGTTTGCTACATCAGCCATAAATTTAATTTTTAAACGTTAGGTCAGCATATTGAGCTTCCATGGTGTTTTTGGCAAGCAAGATTCCAAGGCGGGCAATTAATACTTTTCATTCATCAATGAATAAGTATCTTTGCGCCCATGCAAAGAGGCTGTCTGCGCCACACCAAAATCGTATCCACACTGGGTCCCGCCACGGATTCCGCCGAGATGATCGGCAAGCTGATCGACGGAGGTGTCAACGTCTTCCGCCTGAACATGTCCCACGCGCCGCATGATTGGGTGCGCCGCGTGTTCAAGAATATTCGCGAGGAATCGGCCAAACGCTCCCGTTACACCGGCATTTTGATGGATACGCAAGGCCCGGCGATCCGCACGGGCGATATTGCATCGCCGCTGGACCTGCAACCCGGCCAGAAATTCACCCTAACCGTCCGCGGCGAGCAGAGCGAGGAAGAGCATTCGGTGGACGTAAATTACGAGAATTTCGTCAACGACATCAGCGTGGGCGATGTGGTGTTGATTGACAACGGCAACATCGAAATGAAGGTGCTGGCCAAAAGCGGCAACAAAGTCGAATGCGAAGTCCTGACCGCCGGCACGCTCGGCAGCCGCCGCCACATCAATCTGCCCGGGGTCAAAGTCAGTCTGCCGGCGCTCACCGCCAAGGACATCAAGGATGTGAAGCTCGGGCTGGAGCTGGGCGTGGATTTCATCGCGCTCTCCTTTGTGCGCGAGGCGCGCGATTTGTTGCAATTAAAGGAATTGTTCGACTCCGAAAAGCCCGCGCCGTTTGTCATCGCCAAAATTGAAGATCAGCAGGCGGTGCTGAATTTGGACGCCATCGTCCGCGAAGCCGACGGCATCATGGTGGCCCGCGGTGATCTGGGCATCGAAATTCCGTATTTCGAACTGCCGATCGTGCAGCGGCGCATCGTTAAAATGTGCCTGCGTTTCGGCAAGCCGGTGATTGTCGCCACGCACATGCTTGAAAGCATGATCACGGCGCCCATGCCCACCCGCGCGGAAGTCACCGACGTCGCCAACGCCGTCTTTGAAGAGGCGGACGCCATCATGTTGAGCGGCGAAACGACGGTCGGGAAATATCCGCTCAAGTGCATCGAAGTTTTCCACAAAATCGCGACGCGGATCGAACGCAGCGGCAACGCGCAATTTCACGATTTGGCGGAACTGACCAGCACCCGCCAGAAATTGGTGAAAAGCGCCGTGGTGATGGCCAACGAACTGAAGGCTTCGGCGATTCTCGCCTTCACCCGTCACGGGCACATGGCCGCCTACGCGTCCTGGCTGCGGCCGCGCTATTCCACCGTGTTCGCGCTGTGCGACAACGACAAAACCGCCCATGAACTCACCTTGCGCTGGGGCGTGACGCCGTTTGTGATGGAGTTTGATTTCATCGACCCGCAAAGCACCATTGAAACCGGCCTCAAAAAACTGACCGAGCTGGGCCGGCTGCATCACGGCGAAACGGTCGTCATCATTGGAGCCATTTCCGTGGGCACCGAGATTGTGGATGCCGTGCAAATGCGCGTGGTTTGAGCGCCCGCGCGTGGCCGTCGTTGGCATCTGGAGCTTGAACAACTGGAAGCCGTTGCTGTAAACACCGCCGGGGGGGGCGTGCTGCGCCAGCCCCCCGTATTACGGGCGGCGAAAACCGGAACCAGATTGGCCCTCACCAACGAGCTTTCGATGCTCTTCATGTAAGCGGGATCGGTTGCACTGGCCGGATTGAAGATGATTGGGGGCGGCAACGAGAGACCGTATTCAAGCTGGGTGCTGCTGTGCGCCGGATTCGACGCGCTCATGGTCAATTCCAATTGTTCCTAAAACGCGCCGAGCAGACCGGTGACTTCGATCTTGGGTCTCACCGGTGGCAACCCACCCGGTTCGCCCGCAACGAACACACTCCTTCTGGAAGAACCATCCTGCATGTAAAACTGGCAATTGACGGCACCTGTCTTATTGGCCGGCGGGTTCGCGGTTGTGGACAAATCTCATTATTTTAATTGGGCGGGTTAGGTTAACACACTGGATTTTGTTTTCTGAAAACTTATGGTTGCGATTCGGTTTCTTGCGGGTTACTGGTTACACCACTGGATTATTCTGACTGGCTTCCCTGCGCTCGGCGGACAAAAAACGTGAACAACTGGTTTGTTGCATTGCCCATGGTTGTCCCTTAAAAAAACGGCGGGATTTTCCAAAAAAACCACATATTAGCAATAATTCTTCACGACAAAGTTATCCGCTGATTGTTCGCAATTCATGCCGTGTGAAATATTGCAAACAAAGCTTTCCAGCTCGGTCGAAAATCACGGGAAGGTGTTCCAAATCAACTCGGGGTTGTTGGTGCGGGCACCCTGGCTGTCCCAGTATTCGGCCAGCCGGAATCGCCTCGCATGACCATCTAAAAAGACAAAATTGGCCCCGCGATTATGCAGGTTGGTATGCACATAGTTTTGCGGTCCCCACGCCGGCAGGTTCTTGGAATCAAACAACCAGACCACAGCCGATAACCCGGCGGGAATGCTCCCCAGTTTCATGTCGGTGTGGTCCGTGCCGGACGGCGGCACGCCCATGCCGTCAAAGCCGTCGTTCAGGCAATAGTGAAATAAGTTGTTGCCGTTGCTCCGGCGTGGGTTGCCGGGGCAAATCCAGAGCGAATGCCCGGGGTCGATCGCCGCATTGGTGCGCCACCCGTTGGCGTAATACCACGGAACGCCCACGGCGAGCGGCAACAGGCAATACCAATTGTTGGTATGCGCAGAGGCGGTGGGAACGGACGGCGGATTGGCAATGCCCTCGCGCGGCAACAAGTCGTTATTGTCGGCCACATAAATCTGCGTGGCCAAGCCCCATTGCTTCAGGTTGTTGAGGCATTGCACCCCTTGCGCGGTGGCTTTGGCCCGGCCCAACGCCGGCAACAACAACGCCGCCAGGATGGCGATGATCGCGATCACCACCAGCAGTTCAATCAGCGTAAATCCCTCGCGGGCGGGCGGGTTGCCGCGAAGACAGATTCGCTCCCAATGTCCGTTATTTTCCGATGGCCTCATGACTAAATTCCCTCTGAATTGCCCACGATATACTCCCGACCGGGCAGCCAATGCAAGATTTTGCTGAATCGCCAAACACCCCGGCTCACGAAATTTTCCGTGGCGCGCATTCTCAAAGACGTTAACCTGCGCTCCAGCAAATCAATCCATTGGAACATGAAATATCTGTTAAGCCTGGCGCTCCTGCTCGCCACCTTCCCGCTTGGCGCCGCCGAAACCAATCCTCCGACGGCCACCAATTCCCCCGTCTCCGCTGAAAAATCGGCCCTGGGAAAAATCCCTGACGCCTCGCATCCGGCCATGCGCGTAACCAACACCGTCACGATTGCCGGCGAACCCGTCACCTATGTGGCTGAAACCGGCATGCTGCCGTTGCTTCAGCCGGATGGCTCCTCGCGCGCTTCGGTTTTTTACGTGGCCTACACCAAACGGGACGAACCGAACCAGGCCAAGCGCCCCGTCACGTTTTGCTTCAACGGCGGGCCCGGCTCGGCTTCGGTTTGGCTGCACCTGGGCGCGCTGGGACCGCGCCGCGTCATAATGAATGAAGACGGTTCGCAACCGCCGCCGCCGTATGCGCTGGTGGATAACGCGTATTCCATACTCAACGCGAGCGATTTGGTCTTCATTGATCCTGTCGCCACCGGCTTCAGCCGTCCCGCCAAGGATGAAAAGGTGGATCAATTCTTTGGCGACTCGGCGGATTTGGAATCCGTGGGCGAATTCATCCGGCTTTGGACCACGCGGCATGACCGCTGGCTTTCGCCGAAATTTCTTTGCGGCGAAAGTTACGGTGTCTTCCGCGCCGCCGGTCTGGCTGAATATCTTCGCGGCCGTTACGGCATGTATTTGAACGGCTTGGTGCTGGTATCGGGCGTGCTGGATTTTGGCACGCTCAACGGCGGCACCGGCAACGATCTGCCGTATCCGCTGATTCTGCCGGCTTACACGGCGGCGGCTCATTTTCATAAAAAATTGCCGGCGGATTTGCAGGCCGACCTGGGCAAAGCCCTGGCTGAATGCCGCAGCTTTGCGCGCGGCGAATATACCTCGGCCCTGCTTCAGGGCGCGGCCCTGCCAGCAGAGGAACGCCAGAAAGTGGTCGCCGAACTGGCGCGGCTTACCGGCCTGAGCCCGTCGGTCATTGAGGACAATGATTTGCGCGTGGACCCGGGCGTCTTTCGCAAGCAACTGCTGCACGATCAAGGCCTGATTCTCGGGGCTTACGACGGACGACTGACCGGGCGCGATGGCGATCCGGCGTCGCCGCGATCCGGCTTTGATCCCTCCAGCGCGGCGGTTATGGGACCGTTCTCCGCCGCCATGAATTCGTATGTGCGCAATGAATTAAAGTTCGAAGACGATTTGCCGTATGAACTGCTCGCCGGGGTGCAGCCGTGGAACTACGGGGCGCGAAATAACTTTGCCAATGCCAGCGATAAACTTGCCGCCGTCATGAACCAGGAGCCTTATCTGCGCGTGCTGGTGCTGGGCGGACGCTGCGATCTGGTTTGTCCCATCGACACCATCCGCCACAGCATCGAGCACCTGCCACTCGCGCCCGCCTACCGGCAGAACATCCAATTCGCCGAATTCGATGCCGGGCACATGATGTATATCAACCTGCCGGACCTGAAGAAAATGCAGACGGACCTGACCCGGTTTATCGATCAATAAAAGTTGCACTACGGCGTCACCGTTGGACTGGAAGCATCGGGCGGCGCATTGGTATTGGGCGACGGCGAGAACAATCCTTTGATCGTATCAATGGGATGCATCGGCGCGAGGAGCATTCGCGCGGGCAGCAAAATGGGCTTGGCCTTGGGATCTTCCAGCGTGCCGGTGACATCGCATTCAAACACCTTGCTCACCGGCCAGAGCAAGGTGCTGACCAGCGGCCCCACCACCCAAACATCGCGCAGCAAATGCGCCGTGACCCGGGCTTTGACATTTTCCTGCAAATCCACCGTGCCGGTGTAACTCAAGCGCATCAGTTTGGTGTGTATTTCCATCGAATCCGTGGCAATCACGCCGTTGGTCAGGATGTATTGCGCCGTCGCCTCAGTGGCGCGGCTGTTGCCCAAGCCCGTGGAAACCGTGTTGAGCACGGGCGAAATGATGCCGAACACCGGATAATCCCAAAGCAATCCATCCCGCAGTTTCAACTGGCCGTGGCCATTCCAAGTGTGCCAGTCGGAGGAGTTGGCCCGCGTCACCGTCACGCGCCCGGAAAGCATTCCTTCCAGCTTGTTGGTCGGCGCCCACAAAGCCTCGGCCATGCGATGCAAATCCACATTGGCGCCCGTCGCCTCAAAGCTCATATCGGTGCCGACGATTTCCGGTCGCAAATCAAAAATTCCCCACCCGCGCACCTCGCCGCCGTAGGCTTCCGAAACCGCATTGGTCAGGATCAAATGGTGGTTCCACCAATGAATCCGCCCGGAAATCGCCGGCGTTTCAAATTTGCGCCAGCGGAAATGCGCCGTGCCCACCAAATCCACCCATAAATCCGCGTCATCCTGCACCACCTCGCCATCCACCTGTTTCAGCGGAATACAGCCCTGAACCCGCGCCGTCGGCACGTCCAGAAATTCATACGGCGCCATCGCCTCGGCCGTTTTGGGGCCGATCGCCCGGCCCACCACCATCGGCTCGACATTCCCCGCGCCGCCAGCGATGAACAACCGTTCGCCCGCCAGATCCAACGTGACTTTTTCAGCGGAGAATTGCTGCGCTCCGCCGGCGCGAACCAGTTTTGGCTCCGCAAAATTCGCCGTCAAATTGGAATAAACCACATTGGCCGTCACGCGATCCACCGTTTGCTGGCGAATGGCAAAATCCGCCAGCGCCAGCCGCCCGGTCGCCGTCAAATCGCTCAACGCGTCCAGCCGGCCATTCGCGCTCAACGCCAAATCGAGCGGCTGTGAAAACGTGAGCTCATCAAAACCGCGGATTGCCCGGGGCGCGGTGAGAAAAGTCTTGATATTGACCAGGTCAAATTGGCCCGATAACGTCGCGGCGAACTGCCGGCTGAATTCGTTGGCCCGCGCCCCCAATTCCAGGTGCGTCCGGCCTTGTTCAATGCGTCCGCTCACGGTCATGTTGGTGCGCGCCTGCCAGTTGCCGTTTGCGGCGAGCTGCAATTTCACGGGTTCCCTGGCGGTCAGTTCCACCATTTTGTCCAAAATAAAATTGGTGGCTAAAAACGGACTCAAACTGCCGGCATCCAACTGGCCGTGGATTTCGCTCTCAAAATTCTTCGTGAGCGCATTGCCACTGCCGGTGAACCGCAACTCGCTGCGCCCTTGCGCCACGCGTCCGGTTGCCGTCAACCGATCCGGCGTTTGCCAGTTGCCCTGGAGGTCGAGCGCCAGCGAGGTCAGCTCATTCGTCGCCAGGACCGGAGGCGAATAGCCCGCCTGATCTGGTTTAAAAAACGGACGCAAATTGGCCGGGTCGATTTGCGCGCTGAGATGTCCGGAAAAATGCTTCGTCCGGTCGCCCGCCGTGCCGGTCAGGCTGACGTGCGTGCGCCCTTGCGCCAGTTTCAATTCCGTCAAATTCCAATCGGAACCGGTTTTGCTGAGGCGCGTTTGCACGCGATCCAGCGGCACGGAATGAACCGCCAGATTGTCGCCGGTCAGTCCGGCGGAAATTTCCCAGGACGGTCCGCTCACCGGCTCATCGGCGGCGGCATCCGTCCACGGCGGCAGGCGGAACGAACCATCGCCGCGCAGGCGGGGAATTTTGGACCAGGTCATTTCCCGCAACCACGGCTGGTATTTATCCGGCAGCGCCGGGGCCAGTGCGCGCAGGTCAAACTGGAAATCATTGGTGAAATTCACCCGGCGCGACGGCACATTCAGCCGCGCAGCCACCGCCAGTTCTCCCCCGCCAAAGCCGGCGGAAAGATTGGTCACCCACAAATCCGGCGCGGCCCAAAAGCCCGCGCAAGCCAGTTTTTTCGCGGATCCTTTCGCGGTTTTCAAAGAACTCGCCCGCATGGCCCACTTAATCCGAAACGGCTCCAAATCAGCCCAGAAGCCCCAGGCCGGATTGCTGTTGGTTTGGGCGAGATCCGGCGCCGCCAGTTCCGCCGTGGCCTGAAAGTCATTGGCCGAAAACCAGGGCGTTTTCACCCCGATCGCGGCCGCTTCCAGTCGCGCGGTCATGGTATGCACATTCCGCGCATCACCGGCCAGGGCCAGGCGCAATTGCGGTTCGCCTTCAAAGTGGATTTGTTTCAGCGTCTCGGAAAAATCCTTGAGCGATGCGATGATGGCGCTGCGGTCCGAACTGGCGCCGCCAAACATTTTCCAATGCGCGGCCTCGGGGGCGTGGGTCACTTCGCCGCGAATGGCAATCAACGCCCCGGCAAAGTGCGCGCGGAAATGATCCAACGACCATGTGCCCGCTTCGCCAAAACGCAGGTCGGTTTGCAGGTTGGTGAGTGTCAGTTCGTTCGTGGGCGAGAGCGGCAGGAAAAAAAAACCGTCTTTCAGGATCAACCCGTTCAGTTCCAAACGCCGGCGCAAGAACGCCGAAAAATCCAGTTGTAAACGGACTTCGCGGGCTCCGACTGCGGCGTGTTCCCGGGTCTGGCTTTCGCCGATGTGAACATTTTCCGCGATCAGCCCGCGCGCCAGACTCAGCCGCATCCGGCTGAACTCCAGATCCAGCCCCTGTTCGTGGAGCGAAGCAACGATCCGGGTTTTAATAAATCCGGGGAGGCCGATGCGGTTGCACCACAGAAATGCGCCCAGCACCAGCAGCACCGCAAACCAGATCCCGAAGCGAACGCAGCGGAAACCAATGCGACAGTTGCGCCAGAACCCGGGCATATCACGGAGCGTTGGGCGGAATGGTCAGATACGTGGTAATAAACTGGTAAAGCACGGCGGGGAAAATAAATGCCCAGCGTTCATTGCCATAGGTGACCGCCGCGAACGCGCTGTGGAGCGCAGGCAGTTCGCCGCCGAATTCCAGCGTCAGTTTTTCGCCGGTCTTCAACTCAACGGTGATCGAGAGGTTGTCGGGGTTCAGGCCGTAATTTTTGACGCCATCTTCTGCGCTGAAGTCGCAGCCCACCCAGCCGGCGGCGGTCAGTTGGCCCAGCCGGTGGATGGTTTCCTCCACGGCGGGCGGATTGTCCAGAATCCCCTGGGAACCGAGCGACCATTTATTTTCGCCGGTTCGGATCAACACGCGTGTTTTGCCACTTTGATGCAGTGTGACCTGGGCCACATTCGTTTCCGAAAAATTCCAGACGCGGCGGTCGCGATAAAACCAGCCGGCATCAAACAGGAACAGGTTGTTATAATCGGAGGGCGTAATGGCATAGACCGATTCTTCATCCGCCCGCTTCGCAAAAACACGGTTGGTTTCCACCGTTCCGAACGACAATTGAGCCAGCGGCGCGTTGGTGTCGCCCGGCGCGGCCCGTAAAATAATCTGATGCGCGGGGTCGGCGAGGCCAAAGCTTTGCAGGTCGGCGGCACTGGCCAGATCTTTCACGAACTCGGACACCCGCAAATCGCCCAAGATTTTCAGCAGCGCCTGCACCGAGCCGGCGTCCCCGGGATATTTTTCACCGGCCACAACCCAGTTGGTGCCGCGAAATTGCAGCGTGTAATTGATGGTGTTGTTGGTGCCGCGAAATTCAATTTCGCCGACCGGCGCGGTGAGATTCAGCAGATGCGGATCGCGATAATCATTCACCGCGCCGCGCCAGCCGCTGAAGGCGTCCTTGCCCGCCGCCGCCACGGTATTCCAGCCGGCGCGGCGGACATAAATCTGGCTGGCGTTGTCCGGCAGATTGTTGCCCGCCTGCACCCCGGAAACCAGATTGGTGCCGCGGCCCAGCCAGACATCCAAATTGGCCGGCTGCAAGCCGTAACTGCTCAAATCGCGCGGGTCATCCGTGATGAATTGGCTGATCTGCCCGCCCTGCAACTGCTGCAACGCCGTCGCCAGCCGGCGGCCATCCGCCCGCGCCTTCAACGGGCTGGTCATGCGCCATAGCTGGTTGGTGGGGTCGCGCCGGAATTCCATGAGCTTGCCGGCGTTGGTAATGACGATCCAATCATACGTCGCGGAAGCGTTCACAAGCTCGGTGTCCCGCCAGTCGCTGGCGGCGCGGGGGAGCCATTGCAACCAGCCGGCATCCGTCACGAAAATGCCGTCAGTGCCGACAACGCGCACATAAACCTGATCGCCGGGAGCCGTGAGTTTGCCAATGTTCAACTGCCGTCGCTGGCCGCCGCCGGCAATGACCACGGAATCTCTGGGCGTATCAAAGCCGAATTCAACGTCCGGATTTTTGTGCTCGCGCAGATCCGCCGCCGTGAGGCGCGTGACGGGAACCAATTTCACCAGCGCCTCCGCCAAGGAATCCACGGCGGTTTTTTGCGCCGGATAAAACAGCGGCTTTTGCAGCACCCACTGGCCGTTGGTGCGCGCCACGCTGATTTCCCGGGCTTCCGCCGGCGTGACCTGAATGCCGGTGATGTCCGTCGTGAGCAAGCCCGGCAGCAACGGCGCCACGGCGACGAGGCCGGCCCGCCAGTATTTTTTCTGCGCCCAGATGGCGGCGGACAGCAGGGCCGCGATCAACAGCCAAATGACGGTGGATTTCGATTTCATTTGCGGCGGATGAGCCAGACCAGCCAGCCAAAGAACAGCACGCCGCCGGGCAGCGCGCCCAGCAGAAGCCAGCGCACTTGTTCGAGCTGGTGTTTGGTGAGGGTCAGGCGATATTCGATCACGGGTCTGGGGCCGATGCCGGAGAGCAGTTGTTCCCGGTTGCAAAGCCAGTTGACAGCGTAGTTGAGAAAATCACGGTTGGCGGCCGCTTCGATCAGTTGATTGTCCAGAAACAGCGAATCGCCCGCGATGACCATGCGCGTGTTGCCACGGGGGGTGATGATGCCGGCGGCGGGCTTTTTCTCGACGGAAGCAATGAGCGGATAGCCGCGCGGCGCCGCCGAGGGATCCCCGGCCAGCGTGGATGTGTCGCTGGAACCGACCAGCGCCTCGACTTGAGGCGAGCTGGCCGACTTGTTCGCCTGGTCGATGGGCATGACCGGCCGCGGCAACACCATTTCCAGCGCCAGTTGGGACAGCGGGCTGACAAAAGTTTTGCCATTGAAGTTGCGGACCAAGACCACCTGGTTGTTCCCGGAACTGCGGGCATCGTTGACATAATCGGCGGCGACATTCACGCCCCAGCGCTGTAAAACCGGCTCCAAGCCGGTGGGCGTTCGCAGCGTGGAATAATTGAAAAGCATCAATAAACGGCCACCCTGCGTGAGATAACGGTCGATTTTCCCGACTTCGGCCGGATCCAGCGTTTTGACCGGCGCGGCGATGACGAGCAAACTGCAATCAGCCGGCACATCCGGCAGGCCCAGCAAGTCCAGGTTGTGGAGGGCAATGTCATTTTGCGCCAGGGCGCTGCCGAATTTTTGAAAGCCGCCATCCCCCGTGTCGGTGAGCGACGATTCGCCGTGTCCCTGCAAAAAATACGCCTGCAACGGCTGGCCCTGGGTCAACTCCAGCAGCTTGGAGGTGAACATCACCTCGCCGTTGAACAACACGGGCTTTTTCAGCAGTTGCATCCGCGTTTCTTTGGGGTCATAACCCGGATCGTCCGGGGACATTTGCACCGTTTGAAAACTGATGATGACGGAGCCGGGAACAACCACATGGCGGTCGCCGACGGCAAAGATGACCAGGTCTTTCGCCGGCGGCGCGTTCGGGCTGGCCAGCGAAACCGGCAGGTCGTATTTCTCCTTCACCTTCATGGCCTCGGCCGGGTCGCGGGTGTAGTCCACCGTCCGAAGGGTGATATTTTTATTGGCATCGTGATACACGCCGAGGAGGGCGGCGATGTCCGAGTAAAAATTGTCCTCGTTGTGCGTGTCGTAATAAAGCGTCACCTCCACGCGGTTGGTGATGGAATGGAGGATGTTCAAGGTCCGCGAGGACAATGCCACGCTGGTCTGCCGGCTGAGGTAGAACCGGTGGTAAAATTTGGCGCCCAGGAAATTGACCATGACCACGACCGCCAGCACCAGCGCCGTGCGCACCGCGCGGTCCACCCAGCTTCCGAACCGCTGGGGGGACGAAAAACTGGGCTGGGATTTGGGGTCGTTACTCATCTTATTTCCAGCGCCGGCTTTCCACCACGCGCAAGGTCAGGAACAAAAAGAAAAACGTCGCGCTCACGTAAAACACCACCGTGCGGGTGTCCACCACACCGCGCGCAAAATCGTGCATTTGCTCGAACAATCCGAAATAGGCGAGCGCCTGGTTTTGCCATTCGGAGGTCGCCGGCAGCGCCGCCGCCAGAAAGCCAAGCGAAAACAGACTGACGCCCAGCCCAAAACTGATCATGGCCGCCGCGACCTGGCTCCGTGAAAGCGACGAGGCAAAACAACCCAGCGACAAAAACAGGCTGCCGGTCAGACCGATGCCCAGCGCCATGCCGCCGGCGGTGCCCGCGTCCAGCCCGGCATTTTGCTGCGTGAAATGGCGCACAATCAACAGGCAGGCCACCAGCGGCAGCCACGCGAACAGGTAGAAAATCTGCGCCGCGACAAATTTGGAGGCGACAATCTGCACATCGCCCACCGGCGTGGTCGTCAGGGTTTCAAATGTGCCGGACGCCTTTTCCAACGCATACAGGCGCATCGTGATCACCGGCGAAACCAGCAGCACGATCAGCCAGAAGAAATAGGTCCGGTAAAACATTTCCGTCACCGGCATCGGCGAAGGACCGCTTCCCAGATTCTGTAGCAGCACCACGAAACTCAATCCGGTCAACAGCGCCACCGCCGCAATGATGACATAGCCCGTCAGGTTCAGAAAATACGCGCCCAGTTCCCGGCGCAGCAGTATGCAGAAAATGCTCATTCGCCCTCCTCCGTAGCCGGTTGCGTGACCTGCATGTAAATATCCTCCAGCGTGTGCCGGCTGCGGGTCAGTTCGCGCAAACTCCAGTTTTTCTCCCGCGCCAGTTGATAAATGATCGGCCGCAAATCACTTCCCGCCTGGGGCGTCAGGGCACACCGGAAATAATCCCCTTCGCCCGGCGACAGATTAAACGATTCGACCTCGGGCAGGCTTTCGAACATCGTGCGCAACTCGTTCTCCGGCGCCGCTATTTCGGCAATGATCTGGTTGCCGCCCGCCATGCGCCGCTGCAAATTTTCCGGCGTGTCCGAGGCCAGCACGCGTCCGCCCAGCATGATCAGGACGCGCCCGCACATCATTTCCACCTCCGGCAGAATGTGCGTGGAAATGAGCACGGTGTGCCGCCCGCCCAGGCTTTTAATCAGCGCCCGCACCGAGCGGATTTGCTGCGGATCCAGCCCGATCGTGGGTTCGTCCAAAATGATCAGCTCCGGGTCGTGCACCAGGGCATCCGCCAGGCCGACACGCTGCTTGTAACCCTTGGACAACTGGCCAATCACGCGCCGGCCCACATCGGCCAGCCCGCACTGTTCCATCACCGTCGTCACCCGGGCGCGCGACTGGCGCCAGCCCAAACCTTTGATCCGGGCGCGAAATTTCAAATACTCGCGGACGCGCATTTCGGGATAGAGGGGGTTGTTCTCCGGCATGTAACCGATCCGCCGGCGCACGGCATCCGAATCGTGGAACACATCCAGCCCCGCCACGCGCACCGTGCCGCTGGTGGCGGGCATGAACCCGGAAAGCACCCGCATCGTCGTGCTTTTGCCTGCCCCGTTCGGACCCAGCAAGCCCACAATCTCGCCCCGCTCGACAGTGAATGAAATATCATCCACCGCCGTGCGTCCAGCATAGCGCTTGGTCAAATTGGAAACTTGAATCATGACAACGCAAACCGTTGAAAAACCGCTTTCAGCATACCCGGAACCCGCCGGCGGCGGCGAATAAAAACTTTATTTCCTATAACAGGCAATCCCGCCTGGAGTTGCGTTCAAAAATTTGAACGTCGCCGGGCTTGACTTTCCAGCCCCGGCACCCAAAGACTGCGTCATGGTTTCCCGGGATGAAAATTTCTACGCCGCCTGGCGCGAAAACCGCAACCCGCTCAACACGTTTCAAGATCGCGACACCGTCCCGCCGGAAAAATGGCTCCAAGCCGTCTGGCTCCAGCAGCGGTTGCAACGCGACCAGTTAAAAACAACAGACGGTCAAACTGTCCGCGTGTTACACCCGGGTTTTCTCAGCCGCGAGGGCGGACCCGATTTTCAAGGAGCCGTTTTGCAATTCGCCGGCAACGCGCCGACCACCGGCGATGTGGAGGTTGATTTGCACCCCGGCGGCTGGCGGGCGCATGGACACGACCGCAACCCCCGGTTTCGCAACGTGATCCTGCACGTCGTTTGGGAAGCATCCGACAAGGGCACTTCCCAGCCTCCCATCCTGACCTTGAAAAACCGGCTCGATTCACCCCTCGAATTGCTGGAACTCGCGCTGGATCAAACACCCGCTTTGCCGGCGTTTGCGCAGGGCCAATGTTCCGCGCCCTTGCGCCAGCTTGCCGCCCCGCAACTCGACGAATTATTGCGGGCGGCCGCGCAAATTCGCCTGGAAAACAAAGCCCGCGCCATGCTGATCCGCGCCAAAGCCGCCGGTTGGGAACAGACCCTGTGGGAACATCTTTTTCGCGCGCTTGGCTACAAGCACAACATCTGGCCCATGCGGCTGCTCGCCGAAAGCAAATCGCAATGGTTCGCCGCCGGAGACTCGCCCTTCACCCTGCAGGCCCGCCTGCTCGGTATTGGCGGACTGTTGCCGGAGGAACTGTCTTCCTCGCAGAAAAACTCCAACTCATTTCTCCGCCGCGCCTGGAACCTTTGGTGGCGGGAACGCGATACGTTGGCCGACTGCCTGCTGCCGCGAAGCGTCTGGCATGTTCACGGCTTGCGCCCCGCCAATCATCCGCAACGCCGTCTGGCCCTGGCGGCGCATTGGCTGGCGGCGGGAAATTTGCCCGCACAAATTGAAGCGTGGATCGCTGCTGACTTGCCCGCCGGAAAACGTGGTTCCACCAGCCGCCCTGCGGCCAAAGCCACCCCGCCGGTCAAGCAGCGGCCCTGGCTGGACTCGCTGCACAAAGTCCTGCAAGTGCCGCCGGACGATTTCTGGTCATGGCATTGGACCTTTAAATCGTGCCAGCTCACCAAACCCCGTCCGTTGCTCGGCACCGCGCGGGTCACGGACTTGGCGGTCAATGTCATTCTGCCGTGGCTGTGGATTCGCGCCAGAGAAGGCGCCAATCCATCACTGACCCGGGAAGTGGAACAACGTTTTTTCGCCTGGCCGGCGGCGGAGGATAATGCCGTGTTGAAACTGGCCCGCCAGCGTCTGCTGGGCAATGCCAGCGCGCGCGCTTTTTCCCGCGCCGCGCAACAACAGGGTCTCATGCAAATCACCCGTGACTTTTGCGACCATAGCAACGCCGTTTGCGCGGACTGCCCTTTCCCGGAACGGGTCCGAAGCCGGGGCACGCCGCCAATAAATTCGCAAGAATACAATAAAGCTGCCACCCTCCCATAAAGTTTCCCGGTCCGGCTTGGCTTGCCATTCGAATCACTCAGATCTGAAGTTATGACCGCTGCGGCAGCCGCAGAGAATGCGCTTGGATTGCTGGGTTGGACGTGGTCAACCGCCCATCCAAATCGGCCGGTAAAATGGTTCAACGCAGGCATATAAAAACAGGCTGATAATCGTGATTGAAAACACAATGCCGAGCACTCCCCAAACGGCGAACGAAAAAACAAACCGCCGCCGATTGTAAGCCAGCCCGGCAAAGAACACCCAGGTAACGGGCACGAGCAACAAAATCAAGCCGTATCGCCGAAGCAGCAAAGCCAATGGATTCCAGCGGATGCCAAAATCTTCATGCGGATATCCGTGCATCTTCATCACGATGCCCAAACCGAAAAAAACCAGAATCACCAAAAGCACCTGAATCAGGCCGAGGATGGTTATGTTTCGCGACATATCAATAGATCAGAGCTGCATCACCACTAAACGTCACGCGGATGGAGGCTCTCCGGTGATTTGCTGGCGGTGTAAGTTGTAATCTTCATGTAACGCTCACGATGCTGCCTAGACAATATGGCTGGCGTTGAAAACATACACGGGGTCTGCGCTCCGGGATACACGTCGGCTGCGATTCGGGGTTCGAATCATCGGACGACAAGTTTTGGAACTTTCACCCCAAACAGTAAGTGAAAGGAAAACAGCCGCCACGCGCATTTATCCAGACCACAAACCGAGCGAAGTCCAGCCTAACCCAGAGCCACAATCAATCCCCATAAATTTACCCGCAAACATCCGAAGTTTAATCGCGGCATTCACGAACGACAACGGCGGTGGAAGTGGCCGCATCAAACAACGCAAACACCCGGCCCCGTTCGTGCTCTTCGCCGGCATTGAACCGGCGCTTAAAGCACTCCACATGGTCCAGGTCCGGCAGATGGCCCGCCAGCCGCGTGTTTCTGAGCGCGGACGCGGCAAACATGGTTTTGAATTCTACCGCATCCGCCGGAATCAGTTTGCCCTTCGTCACCAGCGTTTGAAAATTGGTCGGCGCGGTGTTAAAGCTCGCGAGCCATTCCTTCCGGAGAAAAGTCGAATAGCCCGTGATCTGGATGTGCGTCGCTGATGCGGGCGCATTGCCCAGACAAATGTAGGAAAGCCGGTGTTGGGGCGAACGTCCCGCGCCCAGCAGCACCAGCAACGCGGTTAGCAACAGGCCGGGACCCATCAGCAGCGCCAGCGCGGCCGGCAGCTTCAATCCGCGCTTTTCGATCAGAACCTTGGTCAGGACAAAAATCGTGCTGCCCGCGCCGCCCACCAAAACAATCACCGCAATAAACGGCAGCAAGGCCATCACCATCGCCTTGCCGAAAAATTCATAGGTGCCGTATTGCGTTGCCAGATAAAAGAGCACGCCGGCGCACACCAGAGCCGTGTTCAACAGCCACAAACGCCAGTAATGAGTGGGACGCAACGGGGCGCCCGAATGACTTTCCGCAATATTCACGCGCCATCAGGAAAACCGACCGGCGGACAAACGCAAGGTTTTATCGAGGTCGGGAGTCTCCATCAACGGCATTTCCCCGCGCCCGTTCTTCCGGTATATTGAGCGGATTATTTTATGGATGTTGTTTCTGCAAATGCCGTCCGCGCGGAAAAGTCTTTCCGGCTGGCGGTGGCCGCCACGATGATTGCCGGCGCCTGCACGTTTTTGAACGTGTATTGCACCCAGCCGTTGCTGCCGTTGTTCCGACAAATTTTCCACGCGTCGGAAATCGAAGTCAGCCTCACCGTGGGCGCGGTCACATTGTCGGTCGCCCTCATGGCGCCCTTCGTCGGACTCGTGGCGGAAAGCGTCGGGCGCAAGCGCGTGATCGTTCCCGCATTGTTCGCGATGGCCGCGACCACGCTGCTGGCGGCCACAGCCACCGGTCTTCATGCCCTGATTTTTTGGCGTTTCATGCAAGGGCTGTTTGTGCCCGGCGTCATCGCGGTGATCATCGCCTACATCAACGAGGAATTTCCGGGTCGCACCGGCACCGTGATGTCCGCCTACGTTGCGGGCACCGTCTTTGGCGGATTTCTTGGACGTTTTACCACCGGGATGGTGGCCACACACTGGAATTGGCGGGCTGTCTTTCTGGTGCTGGGCGCGCTGGATTTGCTGGGGGCTTTCGCCGTGCGCCAATGGCTGCCGCCGGCCAAAAACTTCAAGCCCGGCCAGCACATCTTCAAATCGCTCGCCGACACCTGGGCGCACCTGCAAAACTACCGGCTGCTGGCCGTGTGCGGCATGGGGTTCACCGTGTTGTTTTCGCTGGTGGGCTTGTTCACTTACGCCAATTTTTATCTGGATCAGCCGCCGTTCAGTTTAAGTCCGGCGGCGCTGGGCAGCATCTTTTTCGTTTATCTCCTGGGCTGCCTTGTCACACCGCTCGCGGGAAAATTTCTGGATCAACACGGTTTCCGCCGCATGATTCTGATCGCCGTGGGCATGAACCTCGCCGGCCTGCTGCTGACGCTGGTGCCGAAACTGCCGGCGGTCATTGCCGGACTGGCCATCTTTTCCTCCGGCATTTTCATCTCGCAATCGGCCGCCACCGTTTTAACCGGCCGCGCCGCCCACCGCGCCCGTTCGGCGGCGGCCGGGCTTTACGTGACTTTTTATTACATCGGCGGCAGCGTCGGTGCCATCGCCACGGGCTGGTTCTGGCTGCATGGTGGCTGGCCGGCTTGCGTCGGATTGTTCGTGGCAATTAGTTTTGTGACCTTGGGCTTCAGCCTATTGGGCGGACGCGCTGTCACCGATAAACCACCCACCAGTCCGCTGGTGGACACGGCGATTTGAATAGTCAAAGCAGCGCGCAAACTTTTTTGATGTGCTTAACCCTCTTGGTAGGGCGGGCAGTCCTCTGCGCGCCGCCGCATGGAACAAGCGCGTTCGGGTTTGCCGATGATAGCCGTCCGCCAAGACCGGCGCGCACGGACTGACGCGCCCCACCGGACGACTGAAGCGCGCAAATCTTTTTCCAACCGCGCGAAGGCGGCTTCAAATACGGCTTGGGTGGCCGCTCGCAAGAACTCTCCAGTTGGAGAAGTCGGGGAGGTGGAATTTGCGAACCACTCCGGGTTATTGGGACGTGAACATGCGGCGCATGTAGCCGTCCTTCTCAAACCACTGTCGGCGGACGGCCAGACCGATATGCACGGCCAGCAGGCCGATGATCCCATACGATAGAATAAAGTGCGTAAGCCAGCCGACGTTGGCCAGCCACGGAACCGGATGCGTCAGGCCGTGAATGACAAACAGTTTGAAAAATGGCACCGGATGCCCCGCGGCGATGGAGAGCGTGAGGCCTGACAAAGGCATCACCACCATGACCACGTAAAGCGCGTTCTCCACGTAATGAATCGTTCGCTTTTCCCACTCCGCCAGACCCTTGGCCCAATCCGGCAGACGGACGGTTTTCCGCCAGACGATCCGAAAGAACACCAACAGCAACAGCAAAAAACCCAGCGACTTGTGCATATTGAACCAGTCCATTCTGCCAGCGCCAAATACATGGGTATCATCGTCCATCCACTCCATGATGGTTGCGGTCGAATATTGTCCGGCAAATAGCAGGAAGACCAGCCAGTGGACGGTCTTGGTGACCAGACCATATTGTTTTGCCGAATTTTTTAAGGCCATTTTACTAGGTAAAGCCATGACATGATTTAGTCAAAAAATCGCTTACGAACGTTCAACCGCAAATCTTTTTCCCGACGGCTTGTGGAATCAAATGTGCGCCATTCAGTGGAACCGCGAATTACGCGAACCACGCGAAAACTAACCCCCAAAATCATGTTCGCGTATTTGGTGTATTTCGCGGTTTCAATTTTCTCTGCCACAACGCCTTCAGCGTTGTTATTGTTTTTCGCTCTTACCCAGCGTAGACGTTCCCGCCTGTCCGGTTCGAACCGCCAACGCTGGGCTGAATGGCACAACCGCGTTGGAGATCTCTGAAAAGGTGGCAAACGCCGGAACGGCATTTGGCGGTGATTTTTGAGGGTGTTGCGTCGCCCGCCTCAGCTTCTCTTTCGTTTTCCGGGTAGCGAAGATCCCCGCCGGACGCTTCGCAAGCCAAACGGGCCTCGTTTTAAACCGGTCATTTGGCCGCCGCCGCTTTGACCTTGGGCCGGATGCGTGTGATCTGGACGAGTTCCGAAACGGCAATTTTGCCGTCGCCCGCTTCGCCGGTGCGGGCGGTTTTTTGGATCAAGTCCACGACCGGTTGGACCAAGGCGTCTTCGGTGAAAATGAGCAGCATGCGTTTGGGTATCAGTCCGGTCTGCATTTCCCGGTTGGGGCTGGCGGCCTCGTAAATTCGCGAAAAGGTGATCTGCCGGGCCATGCCCAGGGTTTCAAGGACGGTGACATTGGTGATGCCAAATTCTGCCAGGGCGGTGAGAACCATTGGCACTTTGTGGGGACGAATGATGGCTTCGATGCGTTTCATGGTTGGGTGGGTGTTGTGGGTTTAACGAATGAAAGCTTATTCCTCAAATAACGCCTGCGCGAACTGTTTCGGGTCAAACGGCTGCAAATCATCGGGCTGTTCGCCCAGGCCGATGAATTTGATGGGCAACCCCAGCTCTTTCTGAATGGCCACCACCATGCCGCCTTTGCTGGTGCCATCCAGCTTGGTCACAATCAGTCCGGTCAGCGGAACGGCCTTGTTAAATTCGCGCGCCTGATTCAATGCATTCATACCAGTGCTGCCGTCAATAACCAGTAACACTTCATGCGGCGCTCCGGCAAGCTGTTTGCCAATGACGCGATGCAATTTTAGCAATTCCTGCATCAAGTTGTGCTTGGTGTGCAGCCGCCCGGCGGTGTCGATGAAGAGATAATCCGCCTTGCGCGCCTGCGCCGCCGTGACGGCGTCATGGGCCACGGAAGCCGCGTCGGAACCGTAGGCACTGGCGATCACTTCGACCTTCAAGCGGCTGCCCCACAGTTTGAGCTGTTCGATCGCCGCCGCACGAAATGTGTCGCACGCCGCCAGCAACGCCGTTTGCCCGCGCGACTGGATCAGATGGGCGAGCTTGGCCGAAGTCGTGGTTTTGCCCGTGCCGTTCACGCCGACGATGGAAATGACGGTAGTGCCGCCGGCGACCTTTTTCAAATCCGCCTGATTGCTGGCGAGACTTTTCTCGATTTCCGCCTGGGCGATGGCCAGGTAGTTCAATCCGGCCGAACCCTGCGTTTCATACGCGTGTTTGACGGCGGCCACGATTTGCGACGTCATGGCCAGGCCCAGGTCGGCGGCGATCAGCGCCTGCTCGATTTCTTCCAGCGACTCCGCCGTGAGTTTCGGCGAGCGCGTGATGATCCGTTTGATTTCATGCGTCAGCTTGGCGTGCGTTTTGGCCAGGCCGGCTTTGAATTTGGCAAAAAGTCCCATGGGCTATTTTCGCTTCGCGTGCGCGGCTTTCAGTTTTTCAATATGATCGTAGGGCAGCCGCACCGTGCCGATCAATGGCCGGGCTTTGCTGTAACCGTGACAATCACTGCCGCCGGTGACCAGCAGCCGGTATTTGTCGGCATACTCCAGATAGCGTTCGGACATCACGGTGGAATGTTTGGTGTGGAAACATTCAATCCCATCCATACCCGCCGACACCAACTGCGGAATGATGTCGTCCGTGCGGTTCAAGCCCGGATGCGCAATGACCGCCAGTCCCCCGGCGCCATGAATCAAATCCACCGCCTCCAGGGCGGACATTTTGGATTTGGGCACCCACGCCGGCCGGCCTTTTTTCAAATAGCGATCAAACGCCTCGTCCAGACTGCCGATCAGCTTTTCCTTCACCAGGGCGCGGGCGACGTGCGGACGTCCGGGGGACCGGCAGTTGGCCAGTTCAAAGACCGCTTCCGCCCGCAACTGGATACCCAGCCGGTTCAAGGCCGCCACCATCTCGCGAATGCGGTTCTGGCGCACGGTTTGAAACTGGGCGATGCGGGCGAGAAATTTGGCGTCGTTGATGTCGAGAAAATAGCCGAGAATATGAACTTCAATGTCCTCGTGCTCGGCGGTTAATTCCGCGCCGGTAATGAAATCCATTTTGACCGCCTCGCAGGCGGTGGCGGCCCGGGCACAGCCTTCCACCGTGTCGTGATCAGTGAGGGCAATGCAGGAAAGTCCGTTTTTTTGGGCCTGCAAGACAAGCTCCTCCGGCGTGAAGGTCCCGTCCGAAAACTGGGTGTGGAGATGAAGATCGGCAAACTTCATTGCACCTGCCTCGCGGGACGGAGAATTTCGCCGCGCACCCGGTCCAGGATGCCGTTCACAAACTTGCCGCTGTCTTCGGTGGAAAACTTTTTGGCAATGTCCACCGCCTCGTTGATGCTGACCACGGGCGGAATATCCTCGCGATAGAGCATTTCGTAAATCGCCAGCCGCATGATGTTGCGGTCCACGGCGGCGATGCGCGTGAAATCCCAGTTGCGGCAATACTTCTTGATGCGTTCATCAATGGCCTCGCGATGTTCCAGCACGCCCTTGATCAACGGCTCGGCAAACAAACGTGTTTCCGCCTCCTCGACGGTAGGCGGGGGCAGTTCGGCCGGCTGGCCCCATTTGGCGGGGCTTTTTTCATCCTCGATGGCGGCCGCGCGCTGGGAATTCCAGAACTGCGACAGCTCCAGCTCGAGGTTGTCGGGCGGGTTCAGATCATGCTGAAACAAAAATTGAACTGCGCGTTCACGCGCTTCGCGTCTTTTTCCCATAACACAAATCCATCTTGCCGCAGAATGCGGTGGTGGGAAATGAAAAACTATGGTCTGCCATTAATTTACTCAGAACCGTTGACAGCCGGCGTCCCCCAAAATATAACGAAACACATATCCCGTCTCGTTTTGATAAAATATTAAACCGCATGCGCCATGCACTGCCTTTTCAATACGCCCTGGCGACCTTGTCATTTCTGATCCCGGCCGCGCTCGACTCGGCGGCTGCAAACGCCGCCAAGCCCAACGTGATTTTCATCATGGCCGATGACCAGGGCAGCGTGGACGCCGGATGTTACGGGGCCAAGGACATCAAAACGCCGGCCATTGACAGCCTGGCCGCCAGCGGCGTGCGCTTCACGCAATTCTATTCCGCCGCGCCCATTTGCTCGCCTTCGCGCGCCGGGCTGCTGACGGGGCGTTATCCGTGGCTGGTCGGCATGCCGGCCAATGGCGCGGAGCCACCTAGCGAAAAAGATGATCAGCTCGACACTTACACGGGCGGCGGGATTACCACCGAAGGGATCAATCTGCCCAAAATATTCAAAGCCGCCGGTTACACCACCGCGCATCTCGGCAAATGGCATCTGGGCGTGGGCGTGGGACACAAACCCTTGGATCAAGGTTTTGACTACTCGTTTGGCTTCATGGGCGGCTGCATCGACAATTATTCGCATTTCAATTACTGGGGCGGCCCCAACCGGGAAGATCTTTGGGAAAACAGTCATCGCGTCCGCATGCCGGGCCGCTACTTTCCGGACTTGCTGGTTGAGAAGGCGGAAGGGTTCATAACCGCCCACAAAGCGGAGCCGTTTTTCATGTATTTCGCCATCAACATGCCGCATTACCCGTATCAGGGTGATCCGAAATGGCTGGAATATTATCAACAGCAAAACGTCCCGTATCCGCGGGATTTGTATGCCGCCTTTGTTTCCACTTTGGATGATCGCATTCACCAGCTTTTGAAATTTCTCGATGACACCGGTCTGCGCGACAACACCATCATCGTGTATCAATCCGACAACGGTTATTCCACCGAAGAACGGGCGCATCATGGCGGCGGCAGCAGCGGCCCGTATCGCGGCGCCAAATTCAGCGTCTTTGAAGGCGGCATTCGCCTGCCCGCCATTATTTCGTGGCCGGGACATCTGCCCGAGGGCCAGGTGCGCGGCCAAATGGTGCATAGCTGCGACTGGCTCCCGACTTTGGCGAAGCTGTGCCAGGTGCCCATGACCGCCACCAATCTGAACGGACTCAACATCCTGCCGGTCATCCAGTCAGCCGATGCCCCCAGCCCGCACGATGTTTTGGTTTGGCGTTTTGGCAAACAATGGGCCGCGCGCCAGGGGCCCTGGAAATTGCTGCATGACCCGCTCAACAACGGTCGCACCAGCCCGCTGAAGTTGACGGACGGCCATTGGTTTCTTGCCAATGTGAGCGAAGATCCGGGCGAACAAACCAACGTCGCAGCGGCGCATCCCGATATTTTTGTGCAAATGAAAAAAATCGCCGCCTCGGCCATTGACGACGAGACCCAGTAGTTTCGCAAAGATGGTTTCTCCGTTTGCGCCCGGAACGATTCCCGTTAAACTGGGCGCATGAAAGTCGGAAAACTCCTGCATACGCGTTATCGCGTGAACGATCTCGAAAGCACCGTAAAATTTTACCGCGACGTGCTCGGTCTGGCAGAAGTCAGGCGCCACAAATCTCCGCGCGGCTCGGAGCTGGTATTTCTGAAATCGCCCGGCAGTGAGGAGTTGATAGAGATTACCTGTTTCCCCGGCAGCGGCCCCGTGCAAGTTCAGCCGGATCTCACGCATCTGGCATTTGAAGTGGACAGCTTGGCTGAATTTGAAAAGCACCTCGCCGCGCACGGTTTGAAGTTTTCTGACGGCCCAACCACCACCTCCACCGGCAGCACTTTTGCCTTTGTTGACGCACCGGAAGGCTACGAAATTGAGCTGATCGAAAAAAAGCAAGCCAGGCCCAAGTCAAAACTTTAAATTCAAAAACTCCAAATTGATTAACATGAGCGTTCTGATTGTCGGTTCCACCGCCCTCGATTCCATCAAAACTCCCACCCGGGAAAACCCCCGTTTGCTTGGCGGTTCCGCCAGCCACGCGGCGGTGGCGGCGAGTTTCTTTTCGCCAACCCAATTGATCGGCGTGGTCGGCGAAGATTTTCCCAAGAAATACCTCGACCTTTACCGCAAACACAAAATCGACCTGACGGGCCTGCAAATCCTGCCCGGCAAAACTTTTCATTGGTCCGGCGAGTATGAGATCAATATGAACAACCGCCGCACGCTGGCGACGGAACTGGGCGTGTTTGAAACTTTCAATCCCACGCTGCCCAAGGCCCACCAATCCACAGGTTTTGTGCTGTTGGCCAACATCGCGCCGGCGCTGCAACATCACGTGCTCGACCAGATGCGCAAACCGAAGTTTGTCGTCGCCGACACGATGGATTTGTGGCTGAACATCGCGCTGAAAGATCTCATCCGCCTGCTGAAGCGTGTTGATGGTTTCGTGCTCAACGACAGCGAAGCCGTGCAATTGACCCATGAAGACAACCTTTTCGTGGCACTGAAAAAGATCCACAAGCTCGGACCGAAATACGTCATCATCAAAAAAGGATCGCATGGCTCGATTCTCTCCGGCCCGAAAGGCATCTTTATTTGTCCGGCCTATCCGCTGCACACGGTGGAAGATCCCACCGGCGCGGGCGACTCGTTTGTCGGCGGCATGATGGGTTATCTCGCCACCGCCAAAGGTTCCATCGACGCGAATATCCGCCGCGCCATGGTCTATGGCAGCGTCACCGCCTCATTCTGCTGCGAAGGATTTGGCTTGAACGCCACCACCAAGACCAAGCGGGCTGAGATTGAAAAACGCGTCAAAGAACTGGAAAAGATGACGAAGTTCTGAAAGCGAACGATGGGAATTGAACTCTGCCAGTTTTCCTGGAGTGCAGTGTCTCGGTGGCGGATTAACTCACAAACTTCGGCTCGTAAATCGGGCCGAGGTTGTGTTTGCGGAGCAGTTCGCAAAATCGGGCGATGGCGCGTTTTTCATCTTCGCCGAGATGGTATTGAATATGCCACTCGAAGTAGTCGCGCCGGAAATCCTCATCAAATTCCGTCCGCGTTTCGATGATGTAATCCAACGTGTCTATGCCGAAACGCTTGGCCTGTCGCAACTCGGCCCGTAAGGCCTGGTTTTCAATCCCCCGGCGCAACGCCCAGACGGCATAGACAAACGGCAAACCGGTCATCTCCGTCCACGCCGTTCCCAAATCAAAAATCTCGTGCTGGTGCGGCGCCCGCTGAAATTCAATGGCCGCATCGCCGATGAGCAAAACAAAATCCTTTTCCGCGGCCGCCGCGTAGTTTTCCAGCGGTTTAAACTCGGGTTTGAGACCGCGTTCGGCCAGGAGAACTTTCAAAAGGTTCACGCTGGTCAAGGAGGCGGTATCGCAGAAGACTTCGCGGATTTCACCGAGTGGTTTCCGGTGCGCGAGAAAGACGCTGTAAACTTCGCCCAACGAGGCGATCGCCACGCCGTCGAGGATGTCGTAGCGGTCGTTCATGAGCACTTCGGTGATGCTCACCAGCGCGGCATCCAGCTCGTCGCGACGCAACATTTGGGCGAGCTTGGCCGGCGTGGCAAGGATCAGTTCACTTTCGAGGTCGCGCGTCAGCGGCGCGGCGTTCAAATATTGCACCGAGCCGATGCGGAACCTGCGGGACGCGTCGCCGTTCATGGCGCTCACTTGTAATCGATGGTCAAATTGCGGCGCTGCAAGGTGCTGCCTTCCTGCTGGGCGAGATCGGCGAGCGACTTTTTGTAATCGGCCTGGGCGCGAATTTCCTGGGAACGTGCGGAGGTGAGATTGTTCTGAAGCTGCAACACGGTGAACGTGGTGCTTTTGCCGACGGCATATTTCTTCTGCTCCGCTTCCAGCGCGGCCTGCGCGTAGATGCGGGCCTGTTTGGTGGCTTCGACACTTTCCCAGGCGGATTGCGCGGTTTTCACGGCGTTATCAATGTCCACCATGGCCTGTTGTTCCAGCCGTTTGAGGGAGAGTAACAGTTGTTTCTCGGTGGCTTTGCCGGCTTTCAGGTTGTTGCGAGCTTTGGCATTGCTCAAGGGAATGGTCAAACGTCCGCCGTAGCTGTAATAAGGGCGGCTGCCGTCGTTCACTTGCCCGAAGGATTGGTTGTAGCGATAGCCGGCGCCGCCAAGTCTGTAAGTGCCCTTCAAGTCCAGTTCCGGATAAAGCTGGTTGCGGTAATATTTCAATTGAAATCCCTGCTGTTCCAAGTCAAGCCGCGCTTGCAGCAAATCCGGGCGGCTGGACATGCCCTTGCTCCAACTGTCCTGCACATCCAGCAACTGGCGCGTGATGTCCAGATTATCCGAGGGCTGGATGTCCTGATCGTGCCATTGCGCATAGTTGTCGGTGAGCAGGTTTTTCAGCGTGTTCTGATCGACGGACAACGTTTTTTGCGCGGTGATCAAATTGGCCCGACTTTGGGCGGCCTGGGCTTCGTCCTGCTGCACATCCAACGGCGCCAAGCTGCCGACCTGAACACGCTGGCGGTCCTGATTCAATTGGGTTTCCGCCAGATTCAGCGCGACCTCCTGCACCTTGACATTTTCGATGGCAAAGATGAGTTCGTAATACGCGTCCTCCACGGCGGTGACCGTCTGGATGAGCTGGTTGCGCAAGCCCTGCTCGCTGTATTTCAGCCGGTTTTTGTTGACGAGAATTTGCAGGCGGGTGCTGTCGATCCAAAAATTTTTCAGCAATGGCTGGGTCAAATCGACCTCGACCGAGCTACTGGAACTGTCCGTGAAGAAATTGGCGCCGAGGATTTCGTTGTAGCTGCGATTGTGATCCTGGCCGGTTTTCCCAAGCAAGCTGTAATCCGTGCCCCACGGCAGCGTGCCGATCAGACCGGAATCAAAACTGTTGTTGTAATCAATGGTCGGGGACAGCGGCCCGCCATTTTGCGGGTAAGCCCCGAAATCGCTGGAACCATGGGTGCCGCCCAGGGTGAATTGCGGGTCGTAACCGCCATAAGAGGCGCTCAGATTGTATTCCGAAATCAGCGGATTATACCGCTCAATCCGCACATCCAAGTTGTTCGTCAAGGCTGCCGCAAAGCAGTCTTGCAACGACATGGCCCGTCCGGGCGGCGGGTTCGTCTGGGCGAACGCTGCCGTCAGGGTGGCAGCCAACATTAAACAGGCACCGATCTTTTTCATGGGAAAATCAGACGCCGCAACCCGCCGCAAAGTAACGGAGGTTACTTGGCTGGCGCAGTTTCCGTGATGACGGCGTTTTGCTCGATCAGATCCAGCACCTTTTCGTGCATGACCTGCTCGTAAAGTTCGTTTACTCCGTTGCGCTTTTGCAGATCCTTCACGAACTGCTCAAACGGCATTTGGTAAATCATCGCCAATTGCTGGGCGCGCTTGAGCACGTCCTCCTGCGAGACCTGGATTTTCTCCTGTTCGGCAATGCGCCCCACGAGGAAGGCCAGTTTCACACGTTCCTTGGCGTTGCCGGCGGCGATGGCGTAAATTTCGTCCTTCTGCTGCTCGATCAATTCGCGCGCAATACCGCGCTGGGTGTTTTGGCGGACCAAGTCATAAACCACGTTGCGGGTTTCGTTGGCCACGGCGGTTTCCGGCAGATCAAAATTCACTTTTTCCAGCAGGGCTTTGACGACCTGGCCGCGGAGGACTTTTTTGCGGGAATGCTTCAATTCGTTCTCCAAATCGACGCGCACGCCGGCGCGCAGTTTTTCCACGTTTTCGGCGCCGTATTTCTTGGCAAATTCATCACTCAATTCCGGCAGCACCTTTTCCTTCACTTCGACGAGTTCCACCTCATACACGCCCTTTTTGCCCTGCAATTGCGGCGTCACGAAATCCGCCGGGAAATCCACGTTCACCGTGCGCTTGTCGCCTGCGGCAGCCCCGATCAGCTGGGCCGCAAAGCCGGGAATAAACGAACCTTCGGTGGTTTCCACCCAGAAATTTTTCTGCTCGTTCAAACCTTTCGCCGTCGGAGCCAGCTCGGTGATGGCCTTGCCTTCGCACGTGCCGGTGTAATTCACCACGGCCACGTCGCCATTGGACAACGGGCGTGTCACCGTTTTGTAATCGGCCTGTTGGGCGCGCAGCATCTCGAGCGCTTTTTCCACGTCGGCATCGGTCACGGATTTGGCTTCCAGGGTGGCCGGAAGACCTTTGTATTCAGGCATTTGAAATTCTGGAGCCGTTTCCACCGTGGCAGTGAACTGCAACGCCTGGCCGCGACCAAACTGCACTTCTTCAATATCGGGATAACCAACGATTTGAAGCTTTTGTTCGTCAATCGCCTTGCGGTAGGATTCGCCGATCAGCTTCCGTTTGGCTTCGTCCTTGATTTCGGCCTCGAACTTTTTGATGACCATGTCGCGGGGCGCTTTGCCCGGACGGAAACCCGGCAGTGAAGCCTGCTTTTGAATGCTCTTGGTCACCTCATCAAACGCCGCGTCAACCGCAGTTACGTCCAGTTCCACCCGCACGAGCTTTTTGCACGGGGCCAAATTTTCAACGGATACGTTCACAGTAAATAAAAGTTTAAAACGAGCCGCGTAGATTAATTAATCCACGCTTCAAAGGCAAATTGTTTATGTGGCGCAAAACGGCTGGTTGCGCTTTCATGTCCCCATGAAGTCTTGTTTCTTCGTTACCGGCACCGATACCGCCGCCGGCAAAACCGTGTTGACCGCTGCGCTCACGCAGTTTCTGCGCGAACGCGGACATCGCGTGGCGGCGTTCAAGCCCATTTGCTCGGGCGGACGGAACGATGCGCGCCAGTTGCACCGCGCACTCGGCGGCCAGTTGAACTTGGACCAGATTAATCCCTGGCATTTTCGTCGCCCCATCGCGCCCACGCTCGCCGCCGCCAAGGAGGGTAAATCTGTAAAGCTGCCGGCGGTGCTGGCGCATCTGCGGAAAGTGGGCCAGCCATTTGATCCCGTGTTAATCGAAGGCGCGGGCGGCTTGCTCAGTCCGCTGGGAAACAATTTTGATTCACGCGATTTGCTGGTCGCGCTGAACGCCACCCCAATCATAGCGGCGCCAAACAAACTGGGCGTCGTGAATGTGATTCGGTTAACCCTGGAAGCGCTGCCCAAAAAGGTGCGCGCCAAAGCCGTGGTCGTTTTAATGAATCCCGCCAAAGCGGATTCCGCGACCACATCCAACGCGGATTTGTTGGCCAAATTTCATCCCCGATCAAACCTCTTCACTTTCCCGTGGTTGGGAAGCTCATTTTCTCTGGAAACAGCGCTGAAGAACCCCCACGTGCGCCGCAGCCTGCGCAATCTGGCAGCCCGGCTCATTTCGACGCCGGCGCGTTGGTAGCTTGAAACGACGTCCGCCAAGGCTGATGCTCTTCATAAAGTTCCAGCCGGTGAGCAATGGGTTGCAGACCATCCAATTTTTGCGCGGCGCCCAGCTTCAGCGCCTCTTGCGCGGCCATCTGGGCGTCGTCAAATTTGCCCATTTCGGCACAGGCCATGCCCAAAACATCCAGAATCCAGACGCGGGAACCATCGGCCAGCAAATTGGCCTTGGCCGCCAGAATAAAGGCCGTTTTGCCATCCCGGATTTTGGCATTTTCCGAGGTTGCCAGCACTTGAGCGGTGTAGGTGAGAAGATCGAGATTGTCGGGCAAAATTTTCAACGCCGACCGGAGCGCCTCCACCGCTTCATCGTCACGGCCCATTTTTAGCAGCAATTTGGCGTTTTCCAGGCGCGGCCAAGGATCGTGCGGATCCAGTTTGATCGCAGCGGTGAACTGTTCCAAGGCTTCCTCGGTTTCATCCGCTCCGGCCAGCGACACCGCGAACCAAGTATGCAAGAAGGATAAGGAGGGATCCATTTCCACCGCTTTGCGATGCTCGGCCAAGGCCTCCGCTGGATGCCCTTGTAAATCTAAGGCGCAAGCCAAATTATGGTGTCCCTGATAGCGAGTTGGTTCCAATTCGGTCGCCCTTCGGTATTGATCGATGGCTTCAGCCAGTTGATCCTGAGCCTGCAAAGCCACGCCCAAATCGTTGCGGGCAATGTCGTTATCGCGGGTGACCGCCAGCGAGTGCTCAAACAGGGCAATATTGCTGCGCCAATAGTGAAGCTGTATTTCCATTGCCCCCACGGATGTCACCAATATGGCAACAGCTGTTCCGCCCAGCACGACGGTGGAAACGCGCCAGCGCGCGGCCAGGTCCAAAGCCAAAAAGGTGACCGCGATGAAAATGCCAATGGACGGCAAATAACTGTAACGATCGGCTATTTGCGCGCTGCCTACCTGCACCAAGCCAATGACCGGCACCAGCATTCCGAGAAACCAAAACCAGCCGGTGAACAAATAAGTCCGCTGTCGATACAACTTAAGGACGACAAATGAGACGGCCAGCAATGTCAGCATCGCCGCGATGGCCTGGCTCATAAAAATGTGATCTTGCAGCGGATAAAAAATAGCCAGTTTGCTGGGCCAGAATACCTTGCACAGATATTCGACGTAGCTGACAGCGGCATCCTTGAGCCGATATTTCAGCGAAGCCGTGGCCAAAGACACCACGGCATTACTGCCGGGGCGGGATTGCGCAAACATCGTGATCAGGCACGAACCCGCCGTGATCAGGAACAATGGGATCTTTTCGAGCAAGACCGGCCAGTTGATTTGCGGGAACTTGATGCGCTGCAACGGCCAGAAATCCAGCAGCAGCAGCACACAAGGAAACGTAACCAACATCGGTTTGGCCATCAGCGCCAAGGCAAAGGCCAGCAGGCACCAGACATAATCGCGCCAAGCGTGGGGAAGATTTTCGCGCCGCGCCTGGGCGTAGCGCGCATAAGCCAAAAATGCCAGCAAGGCAAAAAACGTGCTCAAGACATCCTTGCGTTCGGCGATCCACGCCACGGATTCCACGTGCATGGGATGCCAGGCAAACAGCGCGGCAATGAAGGCCGCTGGCCAAAGTTTTTGCGTCAGTCGAAACAACAGTGTAAACAGAAGCGCGGCATTTACCGCATGCAGCAAGGCGTTGATCAGATGCGGACCGGCTGGATTCAGGCCAAACAAGGTGCAATCCAGCATGTGCGAAATCCACGTCACCGGATGCCAGTTGGCGGCGGCCATGGTGGTGAAGGCCCATTTTAACCCGGTCCACGTCAACCCGTTTTGAACGGTGGGATTTTCCGTCACGTAAAGGCTGTCGTCATAGACGCAAAAACCAAACCGCGCCACCGGCAGGTAAAGGCCCAAAGTGACGAGGGCCAGCAGCCAGGCAATGCGGCGGGGTGACGGCGAAAACACGCTGCTTTTGTAAGCCATTTTGCGCCCGAGGCAAAGCGCGTTTCTTTTCGTGCAAAAAGATTTTGCAATTTTGAATGGGCGCGTGAATACTTGCCCGCGACGGACCAAAGCTCGACGTTCCGTTACTTGGCCAAAACCGGTTCCTCACCACCAAGTTTAGATTTTATTTATGAGCGGGTTACCATTTACACTCATGGGAGCAGCCTCCAGTCAGGTTGAACTCATTTACATTTGGGATCGCGCGACGGTTGAAGCCAAAGCTATCATCGTCGTGCTCTTCCTTTTTTCCATCGCGGCGTGGTGGATGATGATTTTCAAGGCCATCCAGATGCGGCGGGCGCGCAAACTGAATTACTTCTTCGGCGAGGAATTTTCCGCCCAGAAAACCGTGCTCGAAATGTTCGACCGCAAACTCCAGGTGGATGGCTGCCCGCTTTACAGCGTCTATCAGGCCGGCTGCGTGCAACTGGACGCCCGGCTGCGCGGTCCCACTGGTGAACGCGCCAAGCAGCGCGTCAGTCTTAAAAACATGGAGCACATCAAACGCGCCATTGAAAACGTGGTGGCCAAGGAATCGCTCAAGCTGGAATCCGGCTTGATCCTGCTGGCCATTGCCGTGAGCGGCGCGCCGTTCATGGGGTTGCTCGGCACGGTCTGGGGCGTGATGAGCACGTTTGCCGGCATTGCCCAGCAGGGTTCGGCCACGATGTCCGCCATGGCGCCGGGCGTTTCCGCCGCGCTCGTCACCACCGTCGCGGGCCTGCTGGTGGCCATCCCCTCGATGTTCGGCTACAACTGGCTGGTGCACAACCTGCGCACGTTTACGGTGGAACTGGATAATTTCGCACAGGAACTGGTTTCCAAGATGGAAACTGAATTCCTGGCCGATGAATGAGCCGCAGATGTTCACAGATGAAACGCAAATTCAAACCAGAGCCAGACGTTTTCGGGTGCGAAAACATCTGTGCCCATCTGTGTTTATCTGTGGCTGAATGAAAAAAGATCATGAGACGCTTCTCACAACGCAGTCATCTGGTGACGTTGAGTGAAATCAACATCACCCCGCTGCTGGACCTGGCGTTCGTGCTGCTCATCATTTTCGTCATCACCACGCCGCTGCTGGAGCAAAGCATCACGCTGAAACTGCCGCATGGCGGACGCACGTCGGAAAAGTTTGACAAAAACGACATTCGCACGGTGGAAATCACCGGCACCGGGGTTTATGCTTTGGAAAAGCAAAAGCTGCAATTGCCGCAACTCCTGGCCCGGCTCGTGCAGGACGCCAGACGCAATCCCAACCTGATCGTTTACGTCCGCGCCGACAAGGACAGTCGTTACGAATTGCTGGCCGGGCTGTTTGATGCCTGCCAAAATTATGGCATCAAAATTTCTCTGGCCACAACCAAACCATGATGAACCGGCTCCAAAAAAAATGCCTCATCGCCACGATCGGTTTGCACCTGTCGCTGGTGCTGGTGTTGGTTTTTGGTTCCGCCTTTTTCACGGAGGAATCCAAGCAGGATGACACTAAACATTTAGATGTCATTCCCTCAACCGTGATTGAGGCTGAATTGAGCAGCGGTAAAAAGAACGCCCAGCCGCCCGCGCCCGCACCCGTGGCGCCGCAGCCGGTGGCCCAGCCGCAACCTCAACCGCCGCCACCCAAGCCCGTGGCTCAACCTGAACCGGCCCCGGAACCCAAGCCTACATTTGTGGAAAAGGTGAAAGATTTTTTCAAGCCGGAACCCAAACCGCCCACGCCGACGGCGGAAGACAACCCAAAGCCGAAGCCGGAAAAAAACACCAAGCCTGAGCCGAAGAAAATCAAGGTCAGCCTCGATCCCGTGGTGCGCAATACAACCAAAACCACCCAGGCGGCGGATGATGCCCGCGCGGCGCAACGGGAACGCAATGCGCGGTTGAAGGCCTTCGCCAACGCCGCAAAAAATATCCAATCCAATGCCTCTTCCGCCACGGAAGTCGAGATGCCCGGCGAAAGCGATGCGTCTTATGCCAGTTTCAAAGATGCGCTCGCCAGCATCTATTACGATGCCTGGACGCCGCCCAACAACACCGATAACGACGACGCCATCATCAGGGTGCGCATCGTCATTTCTCGCGACGGATCCGTGATCTCCGCCAAGATCATTGGACCATCGGGCGACTCGCGGGTGGATGCTTCGGTGCAACGGGCCATTGATCGTGTCTCCTCTGTTCCGGCGCCGCCCGGAAACGACAGCCAGCGAACCGTCATTTTAAACTTTAATCTCAAAACCAAACGCTTGATCGGATGAAAAAAACTATCACGACTTTACTTGCTTTAGGACTTCTCTGTGCGGCTAGCATCAACACCATGGGAGATGACGAAGTAACTATCCCCACAAAGTATATCAACATCCTGGGCCAGACCAAACCCATTCCCGTGGCCATGAGCGGGTTCACCGGTGAGACGGCGGATGTCTTGAAATTTGATTTAACCGTCCAGGGGTTTACTTTCGTTTCGCCGGACACCGCGCAATATCTCATCAGCGGCTCCGATTCCGGCGATGTCACCGGCACGCTCTCCGATAAGATTGCGCAAAAGGTGAAGTTTTCCCGCGGTTACAACGGCGCCACCAAGCGGCGGCAGGCGCACGCGTTTGCCGACGACATTGTGGAAGCGATCACCGGCAAGAAAGGCATCGGCGAAACGAAAATCGCCTTCAAGGATCAGCCGACCGGCTACGGCCCGGGCGAAATTTACGTGGCGGATTTCGACGGGCACAACGCCCGGCCCGTCACCACCGATGGCGCGATTGTGGCCAAGCCGGCTTGGGTGCCGCGCCAGCTCGCGTTGTATTACACCTCTTACGCCCGCGGCAACCCGGATATTTTCTACCACAATCTCACCGACGGACAACGGCGCGTGCTGGCCGGTTATTCCGGCTTGAACACCAGCGCTGCCGTGTCGCCGGACGGGTCGAAAATCGCCATGGTTTTGGATAAGACCGGCAGCGTCAACGTCTGGACCTGCAACGCCGACGGTTCAAATCTGCGGCACGTGACCTCCGGCATCGAAGACTCCTCGCCCTGCTGGTCACCGAACGGCCGGTGGATTTGCTATGCGACAAAGGTGAATTCGCGCCGGCGCCTGGCCAAAGTTCCCGCCGCCGGTGGCGCGGTGCAATACCTGAACACGGCCGGCGTTTCCAATCCCACGGAACCGGACTGGTCGCCGGACGGCAAATACATCGCCTTCACCTCGCAGATGGGCGACTTCAGCATTTGCGTGATGCCTGCCGATGGCAGCCAGACGCCGACCGTGCTGGTCAGCGGACAAAATCCGTCCTGGTCGCCCAACTCGCGCACCTTGGTTTATAATCACGCCGTGGGGCACCGCCAAATCCTGTCTGTGCTTGACGTTTTCACCAAACAATACAAGGATTGTCCCCATGTGCCAGGAAGCAATTCCCAGCCAGCATGGGAAAGAAAAGATTAATTTCTCATCGCCCAATTTTTGACCGCATTGAAAACTTAAATTTTAACCAACCATCAAACTATGAAAATGAATCGGATTATTTTCCCGCTGGTGCTCGCGCTGGTCGCCACGATGTCCGTCACCGGCTGCAAAAAGGGCCAACCCAAAACCACCATCATCCCCGGCCCCCGCCAGGCCCCCATTGTTGATACCGGCAATCAGAATACACTGCCGAATAGCCAGCCGTTTAATGATAACCAAAATGTTCAGTCCAATGACAAGCAGCCGGGCGGTGGCCCGCTTCCTGATAATTGGACGCCCGACATGATGCTCCGAGATCCGGCAGCGTTGGCGGCCAACACCATTCATTTTGCTTTTGACAGCGCTGTAATCAAGCAGGGTGAAGAAGCCAACATCTCGGCCGTGGCCTCCGCTCTGTCAGCCAACATGAACGACCGCTTGTTGATCGAAGGCAACTGCGATGAACGCGGCACCGAAGAATACAACCGCGCCCTCGGCGAACGCCGCGCTCTCGCCGCCCGCGAAGCCTTGGTGAAAGCCGGTGTGGACGCCAACCGTATCCGCACCATCAGCTATGGCAAAGACAAGCCCGCGGATCCCGGCCATGACGCCGCCGCTTGGGCGAAGAACCGTCGCGACGACTTCATCCTGCTCCATCCGAAGCCGGGCGTTTAATCGCGATGCAGACCTTTCAAGGCCGCGTGCAAACGCGGCCTTTTTTATTTCAGGTCAGGCAGCTTTAACCCGAACTCCGCAGTTGGGGAGCGCGGGCCGCTGGCCGGCGGTGTTTGGCGGCCCGCCAAACCCGGCGTCCAACCAATATCTTCACCGAACGAAACGGGGAAATAGGGGTTCAACGAGGTTTTCGGGTTTAATAAACGGGTGTTGATCCGGCTCTCTTCCGGGCGGATGTGCCGATACCTTGTGAGCCGCTTTATTTCAGTTCAGGGTTTCAGCCACTGCACAAACCATTCGATGGCGGCCTGTTCCGATTCGGGCAACACTTGATGGCCGGCGTGTTTCTGAATAATGACGCCTAAATTCTCCGGGGCGTGCTTGGATTCATACGCCGTCCGGGCGGCGGCAATACACTTCTCCATACCCGGCAGCGGACAATTCTGATCCGCGTCGCTGTTGATGATCAACGTCCGGCTGGCTAATTCCTGATTCGCGGGCAATGGCTTCGAAGGCGGGCTGAATGGTTTTGATGCGGCCCTGCCAATCGTTATGTTCCAACGCCCACCGGAAACTCTGGACGCCAATGCAGGGCACAGCCACGCGAATCCGCGGATCGACCGCCGCTGCGAGATACGTTTCAATGCCGCCTTTGGAAATGCCAATCAGCCCGATGCGCGCGGAATCAATCTCATCACGCGTTTGCAAATAATCGATCAGTCGCATGACCTCCCAGACGGTGTCGTAATAAAGGCGATGCTCCTCGCCCGTCTGCCACGCGCGCACAATGGTGTCGTTGTAATCAGCATTCCGGTGAACAGATGAGCGGCGTTCCCCATGGTAACGTTCGTCGATCGCGACGGCGACGAATCCGCGCTCGGCCAATTTTCGACAAAGCGAGGCCAGGTTGTTTTTGCTGCCGCCGGTGCCGTGCAGCGCGATCACTAGCGGACGGCGCCCTGGAAAACGGGTGGAAACCCATTCAATCCCGCTCACACGCTGGCCGGCCTCGGTGGCCAGTGAGAAATGAAATGGGCCAGTTCGTTGGTTCCAGGCAGGGCCTCCCAACGGGCATCCGCCACCACCCCTGGCCGATTTACCAGTTTCAAAAATCGGTCCGGGAATCAGCAACGTGCGCGCAGCCCGTGAGCCAGCCGGCGACGACCGACACCATGACCGCCTGCAACCCCCTTTTCGTATCCGTCGATTTTGCCTTTCTGGACAAAATGACAAGCAAATTACCCGGCAATTTTGTATGGTTCGCGCAGCATGATTTCGATCATCACAAATGAGCCGCTGGGCGAAAGTGGCGATCTGGTTTCCCAGGTTGAGGAAATTTTTTCGCCAACGGGCATTTTGTCGCGGGCCAAGAATTTTGAATTTCGTCCGCAACAGCAGCAAATGGCGGTGGCCGTGGCGCGGGCTTTGCAGAATCAGAAACATCTCGCGGTGGAAGCCGGCACGGGCGTGGGCAAATCACTCGCGTATTTGGTTCCGTCGATTTTGTTTGCCGTGGCGCACAAGAAAAAGGCCATCATCTCCACGCACACCATCAATTTGCAGGAGCAGTTGAGCGAAAAAGACCTGCCGATGTTGACTGGCGTTTTGGGCGCGCTGCCCGAGCCGGTGAAATTCAGCTACGCCATGCTCAAGGGCCGGGCGAATTATCTCTGCACCCGGCGCCTGCAAAAGGCGATGCAGCAAAGCGGCAATTTGTTCACGACCAGCGAAGCGGAAGAATTGCAGCGCATTTACGAGTGGTCCAAAGAAACCAAGGACGGCAGCTTGTCGGATTTTGAGATCGAACCCGATCCGAAAGTGTGGGCGCAGGTCTGCTCGGAACGCGGGCTTTGCTCACCAAAGGTCTGCGGGCATCAATCGGATTTTGCGCGCGATCATGACACCTGCTTTTTTCAGCGCGTCCGCAACCGTATTCTCTCCGCCGACGTGGTCATCCTGAATCACACGTTGTTCTTCACCCTACTGGGCGGCATCGATGAAGAAATGGAAGGCGGCATTTTATTCAAAAATGACTTCGTGGTTTTTGACGAGGCCCACACGATGGAAAACGTCGCCTCGCGTCACATCGGGCTGAGCGTGTCCAGCGGCCAGGTGCGCTATTCGCTGAACCGCTTGTGGAATCCGAAAACCGAAAAAGGCTTGCTGGCGACACTGCGCCAAGGCAAGGCGGTCAAACTGGTGGCCGAAATTCTCGGCGAATCGGACAAGTTTTTTGAAAACGTGGAATCCGCGTGTGAAACCATTCAGTCCGAAACCAAACCCCGTTTCGCCGGCGGAGAAAGCGGCGCGGCGCGGCGGCGTGAATGGAAAGAATTGCGCATTCGCCGGGCGGAACTGGTGGCGGACAACGTGACGCTGCCCATTCAGCGCCTGCGCGAAGCCGTCAGCGAACTCATCAAGACCAGCGAAGACAAGGACATCGGCCAGGAACTGGTGGAATGCAACCGGCGGCTGGGCGAATTGCGATTGGAAGTGGCACAATTTCTCAGCCAGGAAGCGGATGACCATGTTTACTGGGTGGAACGCGCCGGCAAAGCGCAGCGTAATTTATCGCTGAATGCCGCGCCGGTGGATGTGGCGGATTTTTTGCGCCGCCGCTTATTTGAAACCGACACTAGTGTCATCATGACGAGCGCCACGCTGGCGGTTGCGGCTACGGCGGCAGCGAATTCAAAGTCAAACGTTGCCAGCCCAGAAATCGCCTCCGGCCGCAAACCATCCAAACTGTCATCGCCCAGCAACGCTGCTCCATTGAGTTATTTTGCCCGGCGCGTGGGCTGTGAATCCGCGACCCAGTTGCAGGTGGGCACGCCGTTTGATTACGAACGGCAGATGAAATTATTTGTGGCCAAAAAGATGCCGGACCCACGCGAGCACGGCTATGCCGAGGCGCTGGAGCATTGGATCGAACATTTCGTCAAACAGACCCACGGCAAAGCCTTCGTGCTGTTCACCAGTTACAAACTGATGCAGGAAGTCGCGGAACAAATGCGGCGCTTCTTTGAAAAGCTGAAAATTGAACTGTTCGTGCAAGGCACCGGCACGCCGCGATCCACGATGCTGGAAAAGTTCAAGGAAGACGTAAACTCGGTATTGTTTGGCACGGACAGTTTTTGGCAGGGCGTGGATGTGCCGGGCGAATCGTTGAGCAACGTCATCATCACGCGGCTGCCCTTCGCCGTGCCGGATCATCCGCTGATCGAGGCGCGGATCGAAGCGATTGAAGCGCGGGGCGGCAATTCTTTCAGCGAATTCTCATTGCCGGAAGCGATCCTCAAATTCCGCCAGGGCGTGGGGCGATTAATCCGGACCAAAACAGACACCGGCATTGTGGTGGTCTTGGACAACCGGGTTTTGACCAAGCAATACGGCCAGGCCTTTCTGCATGCGTTGCCGCCATGCCCGGTCGAAATTATTTAAGGCGTCCGGTTTCTGAACTTGTGCGGAGCGGGGGGACTTGCTAGTTTATGGCGTCAGTTTTTGCCACGATTGTCCGATGGTGTAATGGTAGCACAGAGCCCTTTGGAGGCTTTAGTCATGGTTCGAATCCATGTCGGACAACCACTCTGGCGGGTGTGCCAGCTTCGATGAAGGCCTTTTCCACCATTCCTTAAGAGAACGCTGAACAAAGCCTGGATTTCAGATTGGCGTTGGGTCTGACGAAAAAGCGAGCCGCCCGGGGGGCTATCCGTGATTTTGTGTGCGAGGCGGGTTCATGTTGTTTCGATGCGGTTCCCACGGATAGCAGCGCAAAACGGTCGGGATAGCGGATGGCGAATTGCTTCATCCCGCTTTCCAGAACTCCGGCGGGAGCTTCCACTTGGCCGTGAGGTTGCGCAAGGCCAAATAAATCAACTTCGCGGCGGCTTCGTCATTGGGAAGTGACCCCGGTTCTTGATGATTTTGCGCAACTGCATGTTCACGCTTTCGATGGCGTTGGTGGTATAGATGACCCGGCGCACTTCCAAGGATACGCAAAGACGGGCATCAACTCCATGTGCTCTTTGGCCTGGTCAATGTGGTGCTCGGTGCCCGGAACGCGGGCAACAGCGTGAAAAACGCCGGCCTCAACCCGCAGTGGCGGGAAAAAGACGCTTGAACCCCAGCTCAAAACCAAGTTGGCCGAGCCAATTTAGCCGTCCACCGAAACGAAGTTGTGCATAACAGCTCATTTTTCGTCAGCACGCCCGATAATTTGAAAACACGGCTTTATGCAGCGTCTCCCTAAAGCGTTTTGGCACTGGAAAAGCGCCGCGCAAAACGAGCGCAACCTGCGCCTGGATAAATCTTCAACTTGCCGTCCGAATTGAACGCCATTATGCCGTGGCCAGATTATCCTCCAAAACTTTGGAGCGGGTGGAATCATCCCTAGCCGCAGCGGCATTGGATGGTTCGTTCAAAACGCGAATGGGTTCGTAAAAAGTATTTCGCTGAACCGGGGTGCGGTTCGCCTCGCGAATGGCCCGGATCATGTCCGTCTCGGTTTGCAATTGCGGCGTGCCCGCGCCGGCCATGTGGAAAATGTGCTCCTCTATGATGGTCCCATGGAGATCGTCGGCGCCATAGCTCAGGGCCACTTGCGCGAGTTTCATGCCCAACCCCACCCAATACGCCGTGAGGTGATCGAAGTTATCCAGAAACAGGCGGCTGACCGCCAGCGTGCGGAGGGCGTCAAATCCCGTCGGCCGATGATCCACCGGAATGCCGTTGTTTTCCGGCTGATACGGCAACGCCACAAAGCCCACAAAACCCCGGGTCTCATCCTGCAACGCGCGCAACTGCCGCAAATGATCAACGCGATCGGCCAGTGTCTCCACGTGGCCAAACAACATGGTGCAGGTGCTGCGTCCGCCCAGTTTATGCCAGGTCCGATGCACGTCCAAATACTCCGCGGCGGATTCCTTGCCGCGCGCGATTTGGTCGCGGACTTCCTTGCGAAATATTTCCGCGCCGCCGCCCGTGAGCGATTCCAATCCGGCGGCTTTTAATTCCATCAAAGTCTGCTCCACGGATTTTTTGGCCAGCCACGCCAGATGCAAAATCTCGATGGCGGTAAAGCACTTGAGTTGCAACCGCGCATCCAGCGCCTTCAACGCTTTCAACATGTCGGTATAATAGCTGAACGGCAGCGAGGGATGCAGCCCGCCGACAATGTGCAGTTCGGTGATGCCGAGTTTGAGCGCTTCCCGCGCCTTTTGAACCATCTGTTCCAGCGTCAGTTCAAAGCCGTCGGCATCGCGCTTTTTCCGGGCAAACGAACAGAACTGGCACGAGAGAATGCAGTAGTTGGAATAGTTGAGGTAGCGGTTGACGATGTAGCTGGCGTGGTTGCCCACTTTCCGGGCGCGGGCGAAATCCGCCATGGCCCCGAGCGCATTCAGATCCTTGGTTTCAAAAAGGCGAAGCGCGTCCGCCTCGGAAAGGCGTTCTCCGGCCACCACCTTGTCGTAAAGCTCGCGGAGTTCGCTGCGTTGAATGAAAAAATTCACTGCCAACAATTAGCAGAAAAAGCGCGCCGGCGCAAACCGGGTTTTGGAAATGGAGAATTATTGGGGCGCCACTTGGCCCCTGCACCGGGGCGCCGACCTCGGGCCGGCTTTGGCCATGAAAAGGTTGGTTGGCGATCCTCCATCGTGTTGGGTTTCGAGACCCATAACGCGGAAAGCCGACGGGGACGTCGGCGCTCCGGCTGGGGGGGCGCGTTGAGTTGCGCTCGAAACATTGCGCCCGTAGCCGGTGACTGGCCAGTCAAACTCCGGCACAATAGCGCGGCAGATTTCGCAGGCACGCCGGTCTCTGGCTTCACCAAACCACCGTCTGGGCGGAGTGCAAATCTGGAATTCCAGACTTGAGCTTGCCAACAGCGGGCTTCAACTTGGAAATCGCCGGAGGCGGCTCGGGCAGTGAATGACCGGGAGTGAACAAAATTCCGATCATCCTGTCTCACGGATAGTATTCGATATGACTGTGGAACAAATCATCGGCTTGAGCCTGACGTTGATGGTGATGCTGGCGGGCTTGGCCTGCACACTGATTCCGGCATTGCCCGGACCACCATTGTTGCTGGTCGCCGCCATCGGCCACCGGCTGTATTTCGGCGACGCCAGCGTGAGCAATATTGTGCTGATTATTTTGATCGCGCTCACGCTGATGGCGATGGTGTTTGATTTTCTGGCCAGTTTGCTGGGAGCCAGAAGATTCGGTGCCACGTGGCGCGGCATGGTGGGGGCGGCCATCGGCGGTTTTGTGGGATTATTCTTCAGTCTGCCCGGAATTGTCCTGGGACCGTTCATTGGCGCAATGCTTTTTGAACTGATCGGCGACAAGGAATTTAAAGAAGCAGTTCACGCGGGCTTCGGTGCAACGGTTGGCTTGCTGCTGGGCATTGCGGGAAAATTTTCCATCGCCATCGTCATCATTCTGGTCTTTGTCACGGACGTTATTCTGCGCTCTTGAATCGATTGACCAACCCGAATGGAAACCCCCAACCCAAACCACGCCATTTCTGCCAAAGCTTGTAAATGAATCTGTTACCAAACCGCCGATTCGTGCTGCGTGTTTTTTTCAATGTGTTTGTTGCATTCTGCGCCGAAATTCCTATAGTTCGCTCGTTTGAACCTTTGAGATGAGTATTCCGAACAACGCCGCCGAACCGTGGACGATTGAATCCGCCCGCGAGCTTTACAACATTCACCGTTGGGGCGCGAAATATTTTGATATTAATGATGCCGGCCACGTGACCGTCAGGCCGTTGCAGGACGGCGGGGCGTGCGTGGATGTCACCGACGTCATTGAAGAGGCCAAAAGCCGCGGGCTCAAGTTTCCATTGCTCATTCGTTTTCAGGATATTTTGCGGCACCGCGTGGAATGCCTGAATAAAGCCTTTCAAAGCTCCATCACGGAATTCAATTATCAGGGCAAGTATCGCGGCGTGTTTCCCATCAAGGTGAACCAGTTGCGCGAGGTGGTGGAGGAAATTTTGGACGCCGGCAAGCCGTTCAACTTCGGGCTGGAAGTTGGCAGCAAACCGGAACTGTTTGCCGGGCTGGCGCTGCAAAACCAGATGGGCAGCCTGATCATTTGCAACGGCTACAAAGATGCGGAATTCATCAAAATGGCGCTGCTGGGCATCAAGCTGGGCAAACGCGTCATCATGGTGGTGGAAAAGCTGGAGGAATTGCGCCAGATTATTGCCATTTCCAAACAACTTGGCGTCGAACCGCTGATCGGCATCCGTGCGCGGTTGTTGAGCAAGGGCGCGGGCAAGTGGGCGGAAAGCGGCGGTGAAAACGCGAAGTTCGGTTTGAGCACCGTGGAATTGCTGGCCGCCACGGAAATGCTGCGCACGGAGAATTTGGGCCACTGCCTGAGGCTGCTCCACTTCCACATCGGTTCGCAGGTGCCGGACATTCTCACGGTGAAAAAGGCGGTGCAGGAGGCGGCCCGTTTTTACGCCAAGCTGCACCAGCTCGGATTCGCCATTGAATACATGGATGTCGGCGGCGGTTTGGGCGTGGATTACGACGGCTCGCGCAGCGCTTTTGATTCCTCGACCAATTACTCGTTGCAGGAATATACCAACGACATCGTTTATTACATTGCGGATGTCTGCAACGCGGAGAAAGTGCCGCATCCGGACATCGTCAGCGAAAGTGGCCGGGCGTTGGTGGCCCACCACAGCGTGCTGATTGTGGAAGTCTTTGGCACGATCGAAAAAATCCGCCCGGGCGAATTTCTGAAATACCACGACAACGAACATTCGCTCGTCCGGGAGCTGCTCGATATTCGCAAGAACCTTTGCAAGCTGAACAAGCTGGAAGCCTTTCACGACGCTCAGGAACGTCGGGACGACGCCCAGCACATGTTCACGCTGGGCATGATGGATTTGCCGGACAAGGCCAAGATCGAAGATTTATACTGGCAGATCAGCCGCGAGGTCGTCGCCCATTACAAGACGCAATCCTATATTCCCGAGGAAATCCGCAAATTGGAAGACTCCCTCGGTGACCAATACCTTTGCAATTTTTCCGTGTTCCAGTCGCTGTTGGATCATTGGGCGCTGGGCCAGTTGTTTCCCATCATGCCGATTTCGCGGCTGAATGAACAACCCACCCGCGAAGGGACGTTGGTGGACATCACCTGCGATTCCGACGGCGCGGTCAACAAGTTCATTGATCTGCGCGATGTGCGCGACACGTTGCCGCTGCATCCGCTGGTCAACAACGGCGAAGGCAAGCCGGAACCTTATTATCTCGGCTTTTTCCTGATGGGCGCTTATCAGGACATCATGGGCGACCTGCATAATTTATTTGGTCGCGTCAACGAGGTGCATGTCTTCCTCGAACCGGACGAACCCGCCGGTTATTACATCGAGGAAATCATCGAAGGCAACACGGTCATTCATTCGCTCACGGCCGTGCAATATGACGAGAACGAACTGAAACGCCAGATGAAGGCCCAGATGGATGACGCCATTAAATCCGACCGCATGAAACCGAATGAAGCCATGCGTTTGCTGGATGACTACGAACGCGGGTTGAAAGCCTACACGTATTTAAGCTTCTAGCGGGAAGGCGGGGCGCCACCACGGGAATTTCGCTCCGCGCCGGTTTTAAATCCGCTGAGTCTGCGCGGGTTGAAGCTTGGTCGCCGTAGTGTCCAAATTTTGGTTGATATGCCTAATAATCACTGCCTCGGTGGACTCCGGGAAAATTGTAATCGGAAGGCGGCGACGCAAAGTCGGCACTTTTCTGACCCGCGGAGGAACACGCAGGCCCGCCATTTGAACCGCCGCCATCCGCAAACTCGGCGCGACTTGCATCGCACGGAAACTATCCGAATCTGGAAATCTTTTAGCCACAGTTGAACCTGTGCAACTCGTGTGCCAGAAAATTTCGTCACCTCTTTTCGAGCCGCGCGAGCAATTTGCCGTGGATGCCGTCAAAGCCGCCGTTGCTGAAAACAGCCACGACGTCGCCGCCTTTGGCGCATTTTGCCATGTAATTAACGATCGCATTCGCATCCGGCATGTAAACGGCGTCTTTGCCGGCGGACTTGAGGTCCAACATGAGCTGTTCCGGGTCCAACCGTTCCGCCGCCGCGATCTGTTCCAGGCGGGCGACCTCGGAAACTATTACCGCGTCGGCCTCGGCAAATGCTGCCGCCAACTCCGCCTGAAACACGTTCCGGCGGGTGCTATTCGAACGAGGCTCGAAAATTGCCCAGATTTTTTCCCGCGCGTAGCGCAGTCGCAACGCCTTGAGCGTTTCGCGGATCGCG
>JAKALA010000027.1 GCA_021813325.1 bacterium
GAAGAGGTGGAGGGAAATCTGGAGGCGGCCATCAACGATTATGGGCAGGTGATCAACGACCGGTCGGCGCCGGAGAATCAAATTGCCCAGGCCCTTTACCGCCAGGGCATGTGCTATCTGAAACGGAAGGATGAGGGCGCCGCCCGGGCGGATTTGGAACGACTGATCAACAATTACACGAATCAAACCGAGTTGATCGCGAAGGCCAAACCGGTGTTGGAAGACCTGACCAATTTTGATCCGGCCACGCTCATGCCGGCTAACACGCTGGCCTATGTGGAATTGGGCAATCCGGGACGACAGATTGAAACCGTCCTGGCCCAGCTCAAGGGCACGCCGTTTGAAAATCCGCTGGCGGCCATGGGCGGACAAGCCAACGGCGGCAAGACCCCCGGCGACATCATGGGAGCGCTGCTAAATCCTTCCATGACGGCGGAATTCAAAAAAATCCGCGGGCTGGCTGTCGGCTTGACCGGGATCGCCAATAACGACCCTCCGTTTATCGCCGTGTTTTATCCCGGCCAGAGCGATGCCTTGCGCGGGCTGGCGCTGGCCGGCCTGGGTATGGCAGGCAAGGCCGGACCAGACCTGGCCGGGATGCAAACCATGACAATACAGGGCCAGCTATTCGCCGCCTACGATGACAAAGTGATTCTGCTCGCGCAGCCAGCCTCGCAACTCGAATGGTGTGTGAAACAATACAAAGGCATGATTTCCGATCCCACGCTGGCCTCGGCCAATGCGGCCTTCGCCACGGTTCCCAAGGCGCAACGACAAAAAAATGCCCTGACACTTTGGGGCAATGTGGCAGGCCTTTACACCAACCTGCAAACGCTCTTGCAAGATCAGCTTCCCCGCGAACTCATGATGGCTGATGCATTTGCCGATTTTCCGAACATGGACCAATTGATCGTAACCCACACGCTTGAAACCAACCAGATTACTTTTCAAGCCGACTTGCGTTTTAAAACCAACAATCATTGTCTGGTTTATGACCTGGTCCGCACGCCGCATATTTCCCGGGCCGGGCTGTCCGGCGTGCCCGCCGAAGCGGTGGCTCTCGCGAGCTTTTCGCTGAGTCAGGCCGACGCACAACGCACCGAGCAAATGCGAACGGGCCTTCTGCATTTGACGGGCCTGGACATCGGCCGGGAACTGTTTGCCAACATCGAGCAAATCACTTTTTTCCTGCTGCCTTTGGACGCCAAAACCTTTGGCGACAATCGCTCTGAAGCCATTATGAACCGGCTGGGGCTGGTCATCACCAGCCATCATCCGGAACAAACCCGGCAGCTCCTGCGAACCCTGCTGGCGGTCAATGCGCAAGCACAGGGCAATCCCCCGCCGGATGATAACCACTATCCCATCCGCATCGGCAACAACCAGCACACCTGTTTTCTGGCCCAGGCCCAGGGTAATACTGTGTTGAGCCTGAACGAAACCGTGCTCCAGGCGTCCGTCAATGCCGTGAACCTTCACCAATCCGTCAACGATTCCGGATCGTTGCATGATGCCGTGGCCGCGCTCAATCCGAACACCAGCAAACTCATTCTTTTGAACAACGCCAGCCTGAGCGATCTGCTGTTGCCGTCCGGAAATCTGCAACTGGATGACGCCCAGCAGAAGGAATTGGATCAATGTTTTGCCCAATACAACCAGGCCGCCGCCGCCACCACGTTGGAAATTTCCACCACGGAACAACTGGATCAGTTGGGATTGAAGGCGGCTCTGGATCATCTGCCGCCGCTGAATACCGTCTTCGATCCGCTCGCAAAAATGAATCAAATCGCCGCCGCCGCCCGGGCCGCCTCTGAGATCAAACAACTGCGCAGCCAGCAGCCCGCCAGTTTCACCCAGACGACCACCGCGCCGGCTTTGGATGGCCGGGCAGAGGATCTTTGGAAAGAGGCGCAGGTTTATCCGATCGCGCGGGTTTTGGCGGACACCAAAGACAAGCCCAATTCGCTGGCCGCCCAGTTCCGCGGGCTTTGGGACACCAATAATCTTTACCTGCTCGTTGAAGTCACCGACGGCATCTTGCGTCATGCTGCCGATGTGCCGTGGCAGGACAACGATAGCGTGGAGCTTTATCTGGATGCCACCAACGGAAAATCCGAAAACTATGGCGATACGGATTACATGTTCACTTTTAATTGGGACGCCACCCATCCCGAAATGGCGGAACGCAAACATGACCGCACCAACGGCGTGGAATACGCGGTAGTGACCACGGACAAAGGCTATAATGTCGAAGTCAAACTGCCTTGGTCCACGCTGCGGGCCAATCCCGCCGTCGGCGCCAGCCTCGGGTTGGAAGTGCAGGTCAATGACAACCGGGGCAGCGCCCAGCGCGATGGCAAACTGGTCTGGCAGGATCAGGACAACCGCGCCTGGCAAAGCCCCCGGGCCTTCGGCAATCTCAAACTGGCGGGCAAACCCGGCCTGATCGGCTGGTGGAAATTCGATGAAACCGATGGCCCCACGGCCCAAGACAGCAGTGGCAAACATCATTCCGGCACTCTGGAGGGCCACGCCAAATGGAGTCACGGCAAGATCGGAGGTGCCATTGATCTGGATGGCCAGCAAAGTTACGTGCGTATCGCCGATCAAGCTGATTTTAATCTGACCGACCGGTTTACCGTCGCTGCCTGGGTGAACATGCGTTCCATCCCCTGCGACTGGATGACCATCATTTCAAAAGGAGACACCGCATGGCGTTTGTCCACCCGGAACCAGGAAGCGCGCTTCCACTTCGGCATCAGCCACGGCCACATGTTCCTCGGGGCGGCAGAAACTGCCACCACCGTCAACCTCAACGAGTGGCATCAGGTGACCGCCGTTTTTGAAGACGCCGTTGAATCCCTCTATTTGGACGGCAAACTGGAGGCCACCAATCGGATTGGCGACCATGTCGGAATCAATGATTTTGACGTGCTGATCGGCAACAACGCCGAGGAATCGAATCGTTGTTTTGACGGCTTGATTGATGATGTCCGGGTTTACAACTACGCCCTGGCCGCCGACCAGGTCAAGGCGCTGGCCAGTGGCCGAACCGACAATTAACTCTGGCACCTCATCCGGTTCATGACACGCAAAAGTCAGCTTCAGTGGGCGGCAATGTTGGTCTTCGCCATCGTGCTGCCCACTTTGAGCCTGCTCTGGTTCATGAGCCGGGTGATTGCCAATGAACGCCTGGTCGTCGGCCAAAAACTGGCGGCGCTTTATCAGGATAAACTGGCGGAAGCTAATGAACTCACCGAGTCGCACTTCACCAACTATCTGGCGAACCTGGACACGAACCTGATTTCGGCAAACGCCTACCCGCTGCTGCGGCAGTTGGTTTTGCAGGAACATGCCGCCGGACTGGTGATCTGGGATGCCGCCGGCGCCATCATTTATCCGCAGTCCAGCGTCATTTCCAGCGACGATGCCGCCATCGGCACGCCGCTGGCCGAAGCCTGGCAGCTTGAATTTTCCACCGCACAAACGGCCCAGGCCGCCGCGCGCTATGCCGAAATCGCCGCCACCAGTCCCAGCCCGCAAGTCGTTTTGCAAGCGCGGATGGGCCGGAGCCGCTGTCTGGCCAGGCTGGGCCAACTCGATTCCGCCATCACAGAATGCTCCCGGGCGGCATTTGCGCAACCGCCGGACAACCTGGATTTCCAAGCGGCGCTCCGCTGGCGGCTCACCGCAGATAATGCAAGGCTTTTGCTGTTATCGTTGATTGCCCGCACGCAAAATCCAGGCAACACCACGCTGCTTCCGCGAACGCTCGATGCGCTGCATACCGATCTGTTTAATGCGCCGCCTCAACAGCTGCCGCTGCCAGCGAATCAAAACTTGTTCATCGCTCGCAAGGTGCTGGATGCGCTGCGGCGGCAGAGTCCAGCCTCGGCAGACAGTCCGCGCGCCGACGAACTGAACAAACTCATCACCGCCGAATCCCTGTCACTCGTGGCCGCCGATACGCAGCCATCCGCCGCCGGACAGACCGATGTATTTTTTGAAACCACGGTGGACCATCAATCCTTCATCGGCCTGCGCCACAAAACCCGGTCGCAAACCGTGCTGGTGCTGCTGCCGAAATCGGGCTTGGAATCGGCGCTGACCGGCTACCGCGACACCTTTGCCCGTTCCGAGGTGGCTTACCGCATCACCGGCCCGGCGGGTGAATACATCGGCGGCCAGCCCGATCTGAAAGGCAAACCGTTTCTCACCGCCATTTTACCGGCGAGTTTTCCCGGCTGGAAAGCGGATTTGTATTTCACCGGCAGCGATGTCTTTGAGCAGACCGCCCGGCGGCAGATCGCGGTTTACCTCTGGACCGGAGCGTTGGTGATTCTGTTGATTTTCATTGCCGGCGGTCTGGCCATCCGCGCCGTGGGCCGGCAAATCCGGTTGAACCAGATGAAGAACGATTTCATCGCCACCGTGTCGCACGAATTGAAAACGCCGCTGGCCTCGATGCGCGTGTTGGTGGACACGCTCCTCGAAGGGCGCGTGCGGAATGAGGCGCAGGCCCAGGAATATCTGCGGCTGACCGTGAAGGAAAACGAGCGTCTCAGCCGGATGATCGATAATTTCCTGACTTTTTCCCGCATGGAACGCCATAAAGTGGCCTTCAATCTCGCCGCCACCCGCCCCGGCGCTTTGGTCCATGACGCCCTTGAATCGGTCCACACCAAATTCAATTCAAACCGTTGCACGCTGACGGTCAGCGTGGCGGAAAACCTGCCGGACATCCGGGCGGATCATGACGCGATGGTGACGGTGCTCGTCAACCTGCTGGACAACGCCTGCAAATACACCACGGAAAACAAACAGATTACGCTCAAAGTATTTTTGCGCGAAAATCAAGTGGCTTTTGCCGTGGCGGACAACGGCATTGGCCTGGCCCGGCGGCATCACCGGAAAATTTTCGAGCGCTTTTATCAGGTGGACAATTCGCTCGCCCGGCACACCGAAGGTTGCGGCCTCGGCCTGAGCATTGTGAAATTCATCGTGGACGCTCACCGTGGCCGGATCAGCGTGGACAGCGTTCCCGGTGAGGGCAGCACCTTTACCGTGCTCCTGCCCGTGGCCGGCAACGACATTGATTGACCTATGGAAACCGTGCTCATCATTGAAGATGACCCGACGATGCTGATCGGGTTGAAGGACAACTTTGAGTTCAACCGCTACAAAGTCATCACCGCCACGGACGGCGAAAAAGGATTGAACGCCGCGCTGAATGCCCGGCCCGACCTAATCATACTCGACATCATGCTCCCCAAGATCAATGGCTATGAACTCTGCCGGCTGATCCGCCGGGAAAAACTCGCCATGCCCATTATCATGCTCACCGCCAAGGGCGAGGAATCGGACATTGTGCTGGGATTGAACCTGGGCGCGGATGACTATGTCACCAAGCCTTTCAGCATCAAGGAACTGCTGGCCCGGGCCGCCGCCTTTCTGCGCCGGGCACGCGCGGCCAGCGAGGAAGTGCATGAATTTGGCGACTTCTGCCTGAACCTGTCCGCCCGCCGCCTGACCCGCGGCGGAAAGGAGATTGAACTTTCCCCCAAGGAATTTGATCTGCTGGCCTTTTTCGTGAAGAAAACCGGCAAGGCGCTGACCCGCGATGAAATGCTCAACGCCGTCTGGGGTTACGATTGCGTGGTCACCAGCCGGAGCATTGATCGTTTCGTCACGACGCTGCGGAATAAAATCGAACCCGACACGGATCAGCCCCTTTACATTCACACCATTCGCCAGATTGGCTACCGCTTCGAGCCGCCCGAAGCCAGCACCCCGGCCTGATCCGCTGGGGAAATTATTGATCGGCAATCCTCACCAAGGTGCCATCAAACAGCCAGATCAGGTCGGTATCGGCCAGATGAATGCAGCCGCAGGAGGCGGGGCGGCCGATGGTGGTTTGATCCGCCAAGCCGTGGAGGTGGATGTAACGGGCGGGGGATCTTGGCGTCGGCAAATTCCGGTTGCGAAGTGTGGTCAATGACTTTGCCACAGTGGCTCCAGCCTAACCGCCCGCCGGTTCTTCTCCCTCTTCATCCTGCCAGTCAATCATGCGCTGCTGATCCGGAGATAATCCGAGCGCTGTCCCGGCCTTTCGCGTCAACTTTGCATCCGTCAGATCGGCCCCGGCAAAATCACATCGCTTGAAACCGCCATAGCGCAGATCAGCCCCCGCAAGCGACGCGCCGACAAATCGCACTTGCTCAAACAAATTGGCCCGGAGATCGGCGCCGGAGAGATCCGCGCGGCTGAAATCCACCTTGATAAAATCATTCCAATTGGCCACCGACCCAGACAAATCGCTGTCAGCGAAAGACGCTGAACGAATCTCTGAGCGGCCAAAAAAAGTCCAGGGCAACGTCAGGCGCTCCAGCTTGGCGTCTGCCAGCATGGTTTGAACAAAACGGACGCCCGTGGATTCATCGCCGCAGCGAGGCGGGCGTTGCAACAACGCCGGCAGCGTGCCCGCGGCCAGCCAGTGCTGCTTTTGGAGTTCCCGGCACGATTCCTCGTAGGTAAAACGTTTCATTTCAGTCAAAAGTTCAGACTCTGTCCCCAGGAACCTGTCCCTCTCATGGAATCAACTATTCTCAAAAAAGCTCACAAGCCCGTCATTCTGACCCGCACAAGCGCCCATGGAAAGCGGGTCAGGAAGTTCCATACAATTTGTTCCATTTCAGCCAAACGTTTCCCCGTTCCATCCCCAGTGGGAAGCTTTGACATCGGAGAAATTTAAATAAACCCGCTCCGGCGAAACGCCCAGCGACGCCTGCAACAGCCGGCAAATCGCCGCGGACAGTTGTGCATTGACTGGCCCGGTCAAACCGCCGATGCTGCGCACATCCACCCGGGCGGCGTTGCCCGGCTGACCCGACATCAAGATGGCCGCCGGGCGCAGGGTGGCCATGACGTATTGCTCCGGTTTGCCGATGGTTTTGGCCGTGACCGCGCTGAGTGCAGCCAACAATTCCGAGGTTTTCTCGGGGGAAATGGGGACGTTTGTTTCAAGAGTCAATAGCGGCATAAACGATTTATAAAACGGCCCGCCGCTTCTATCAAGCCCGTTACTCCCGCAGCTTGGAATCGATGATTATGGTTACCGGACCGTCGTTAACCAGTTCCACCTGCATGTCGGCCCCGAATTCGCCGGTGGCGACCGTTTTGCCCAGATCGGCTTCCAGCCGCTTCACGAAGGCTTCGTAGCGGGGAATCGCCACGACGGGCGAAGCTGAACGCGTGAAGGACGGACGGTTGCCCTTGCGCGTGCTGGCATAAAGCGTGAATTGACTGATCACCAAGAGATCGCCCCCGGTCTCCAGAACACTGCGATTCATCGCGCCGGCGGCATCTGGAAAAACACGCAACCGCACAATTTTGCCGCTCAACCATTCAATATCCTCGGCGGCGTCCGTTTCTTCCACGGCCAGCAACACCAGCAGCCCTTTTTCAATTCGGCCCTTGACCGAATCCTGAATGGCAACGCTCGCACGCCTGACTCGTTGGATCACCGCTCGCATGGGCGCTTTATACTTTTGAACCACGAACGCGACATCGCCGTTGGGCCAAAGTCGATGTGACTTGCCGTTGCAATGAGCGGTTCGCCGGTAACACTGGCCGAGGTGAGTGAATTTCTCCCGCACTGTGGCCTGGTAAAAAACCGGCTGTGGCATCCAGCCAACAGCCGGTTTGGTGACGGGATTTGGCGAACGAATGGAGTTCCAAATTCGCCTGAGCAGGCTTACTTGGCGGCGGTGAATTTGTAGAGCACCACGCCATGCGCCGGGATGGTCACCGGCAAAGCGTCGCTGGCCGTGTTGACCGTGGCCACGTCCTTTTGCCGCCACAAATCGCGGGCGGTTTGTTGTCCGCTCAGACCGAGTTTGGCAAAGTCGGTAAATGACAGGGTTGCGGGCGCAATGCCCAAATTAAAAAAGCCGACCGCATGACCGCCGTCTTCTAGTGGTTTCTCATAAATGCGGATATTTCCGTCTTTAATGGCACAGGTGGCTTCCTTGCCCAGCGGATCCTGGTCGATGGCCAGCACTTCATCGTTGCTCAACAGGTTGAGCGTGAAGTCGTCAAACTTGGTCATGTCGCATCCAATCAGGAGCGGCGCGGAGAGCAAACACCACAGGCTGATGTGCGTGTATTGTTCGTCCGGCGTGAGCCGCGTGGGATGCAAATTGCCCCAGCCCACTTCGCCAACGATGAGCATGTCCGGGTCGTTCCAATTGCCCGGCTGGGCATAAGGCGCGGCCGGATCCTGGCGGAATCCAATGCTGCTCATGCTTTTCCAGGTATCGGTAATGTCGCCGGTGGTGCGCCAGCAATTGCCGTGAACCGAGCCACCCCATTTCCACACGTCTGCCATGCCATATTGGCAAAGGCTGAAAACGATGTCGCGATTCTGCTTCACCATATACTCGCCCATGTGCAGGTAGGGGCGGATGGCTTTGATGGTTTCCGGATCGGTCTGCGGGCGGTTCACGGGAAAGGTATCGCTGGAGGCGACATCACCATAGCTGCACCAGTCATATTTCAGGTAATCAAAACCCCATCGGGCGTAAGTCTGCGCGTCCTGTTCCTCATGCTGCCAGCTCGAGGCGCAGCCGCCGCAGGTCCACGGCCCGGGCGAGGAATAAAGGCCCGCCTTCAAGCCAAGTGAATGGATGTAATCCGCCAGCCCCTTCATGTCGGGAAAACGCTTGTTGGGCACGATGAAGCCCTGCGCGTCGCGGAATTCGCCATGCAACGTCGGGTCTTTGGAATCGCGATGATTCTGCCAGAAATCGTCCACATTGATGTAAGTCCAGCCGTGGTTGATGAGGCCGCTTTTAACCATCGCATCCGCCGCGCTTTTGACTTTTTCCTCCGAGACCGCGCCCGCAAAACAATTCCAACTGTTCCAGCCCATGGGCGGCGTGAGCGAAATCTGGTCGCCGCAGACAATGCGGAATTTCTTTTCATTCTGGCCCAGCTTGTTTTTGGCCCGCAAGGTCACCACGAATTCGCCCTTGGTGTTTAACTTGCCGGCGATGATGCCGGTTTTGGGATTCAGCTTCAGCCCGCGGGGCAGGCCATCGGCGGAAAAGCGCATCGGCCGTTCACCCGTGGCCGGCACGGTAAACATAAACGGCGAGCCGGGCCGGACGCCGAAGACGCTGGCGCCGTTGATGCGCGGTGTGGCCGGCGCAGATGGTGTCAGAATGTAAGGAGCCACGGCTTCGGGCTGGTCAGGATTCGCAATGGTGGCGAGGTTGGGGCTGCTGGCTTCAAATTTCGCGTTGGCCCAGTCGGCGTGGTCGTAATCGATGCCATTATCGCCGTCGGTGACTTCAAGGGACAACTTTTTGACTCCGCTCAAATCCACGTCCACCTCCTTGGCGGCGTCCCCGGCTTTCATCAGCCCGCTGTCCCAAAGCACCTTGCCATCGCCACGGACAATAAATGTGACACTGGAGGCCGGATTATGATTCACCTCGTCATCCACCCCCACGCTGGCGGAAAATTTTTGCGCGGCGCCGTCGAGGTTGATGGCCAGGACACTGTCGGCGTGCGTGCCGAAACCGTGTTCAAACGTTTTGCCGCCGATGGTCAGCGGGTGGCCCTCCACTGATTTGTTCGCATGAGGATCGCCCCAACCTTGGGAGGCATTGGCAAGATTCAGGCTGTCCAGCCAGACGGTTTCAGCCGAAACAAGGTTCGTGGTCAAGGTGGCCAGGCAAATGCCCAGGCCGATGGCAAGGTGAGGTTTCATCCGACGATTTTGCCGCCGAAAACCGTTGCGTCAAGCTCGCCGGAACATAAAAGTTCGCTACACTACGCCCATGACGACACTGCTCATCGCCACCCGCAACGCGCATAAAGTTGGGGAAATTCAGGCCATCTTAGGCACCTCATTCCGTTGTCTAACGCTGAAAGCGTTTCCCGAGGCTCCCGCCGTGGTGGAAGATACCGCTACGTTTGCCGGCAATGCCGCCAAAAAGGCGGTGGAACTTGCCCAGTGGCTTTCGGATCGTGGCGGTCAACATTCCGCCGGCGTGGATTTTGTGCTGGCCGACGATTCGGGGTTGGAGGTGGACGCCTTGGATGGCGCGCCGGGCGTGCATTCGGCCCGTTTCGCCGCGCTGGACCAGGCGGAAAATTCCCAGGACGCGGATAACAACGCCAAATTGCTGCGGCTGTTGAACGATGTGCCTGCGGAAAAGCGCACCGGGCGATTCCGCTGTGTCATTGCCCTGGCGCCGGTGGCAAAGGATCGTGTCGAAGCGGCTTCCCCGGTTTGCTATGCCGACGAATTTGCCGCCGAACTGTTTGACGGGGCGTGCGAAGGCCGGATTCAATTTTCTTCCAGCGGACAGGGCGGTTTTGGCTACGATCCACTGTTTGTGCCGGATGGTTTTAGCCAGTCCTTTGCCGAACTGGGCGAAACAGTGAAAAATGGCCTGAGCCATCGCGCCAAGGCGTTGGCCAAACTGAAGGAGTTCTTCGGTCGTAACAGAACGTAGGCTCGGCTGGCCAAATTGGATTTTATACCGGCTGCTGCTGCGTGAGGCAATGGAGCGAGCCAAAACCCCAGACCAAGTCCACGGCATGAATGCCAACGACCGGACGGTCCCGGAACAATTCGCCCAAGATGCCCAACGCGACGCGGTCATGGGGATCGTTGAAGGTCGGGACCATCACGGCGGCGTTGCAGATGTAGAAATTCGCGTAACTGGCCGGCAGGCGCACGCCATCGAAATACAGGGGCGCCGGCATGGGAAGTTCGATGACTTCAGGCTTTGAGCCGTCTTCGAGTCGCAGATCCTTGATGCGCTCCCAATTTTCGGCCAGCGGCTTGTAATTTTCGTCTTTGGAATTTTTTTCCTTCACCAGCACCAGCGTTTGGGGATTCACAAAGCGGCAAATATCATCGATGTGTCCGTGCGTATCATCACCTTTCGGGCCTTTGGCCAGCCAGAAGATGTTTTTCACGCCCAGAAAACTTTTCAGCGTGGTTTCAATCTCAGCTTGGCCGAGACCGGGATTGCGCACCTGGATTTTGGGGTTCAGATAGCATTCTTCGGTGGAAAGCAAAGTGCCACGCCCATTCAGTTCAATGCCGCCACCTTCAATGACAAATGGCCGGACGTTGTATTGGGCGTGAAACAGCTTTTTGCCCAGCAGTTGCGCGGCGGTTTCCGGAACCTTCGTGTCTTTCTGCCAGTTGTCGTATTTGGCCCAGCCGTTGAAATGAAAATGCACGATGGCGGTTTCGGCTTTGCGTTTGCGGGTTTCCGGCTTGCGGACAAAGATCGGTCCCGTATCGCGGGTCCAACCGCGGTTGGTGCGGTGCGTGACAAACTTAATTTTACGCAGATCCACCCCCGCGTGTTTGAACACCCGGCGGGCAAATGCCTCATCCTGTTTGTGGCGGACAATGAGACGGACATTTTCGCCGGCGGAGATTTTACGGACCATTTCGCCATAAACCCATGGGATCACCTCGAATTTTCCCGGCCAGTCACTGGCGTTGTGCGGCCAGCCCAGCCAGGTGGCTTCGTGTTTTTCCCATTCGGCGGGCATGGCGTAGCCAAGGGCGGCGGGCGGCGTGGTGAACGAAAATTTTGCGGTCGGCATAAAGATCGCGCGCAGCATAACGGCTCCCCTGGATTTAGGAAATGCCGAAACTGGAAAGGAAGCGCAACGACATCGCTAGACCGGGATTTTCGAGCATTCGCGCAATTTGGGATTGGATTTCATTTCCGCTCGCGTATCGTTGGGGACAACATTTTTTCCAAATTATGGCCCCAAAAAAGCAGACCAAACCCGCACCCCTCACCGGCGGACCCGTTTCCCGTTTCATTCAACACCACTACCGGCATTTTAACGCCGCGTCGCTGGTGGACGCCGCCAAAGGCTATGTCGCCCACCTCGACAAAGGCGGCAAAATGATGATCACGCTGGGTGGCGCCATGAGCACGGCGGAACTCGGCCTTTCCCTCGCCGAAATGATCCGTCAGGACAAGGTGCATCTCATTACCTGCACCGGCGCGAACCTGGAAGAGGATGTCTTCAACCTGGTCGCCCACGATTATTACGAACGCGTGCCGCATTACCGGATGTTGAGCGCCGAGGATGAACAGGCGTTGCTCGAACGCCACATGAACCGCGTCACGGACACCTGCATTCCCGAAGGCGAAGCCATGCGCCGCATGGAAAAAGCCATGCTCGAAGTCTGGACCGACGCCGACAAAAAGGGTGAACGCTATTTCCCGCACGAATTTTTCTACAAGGTTTTGCTCAGTGGCAAATACGAGAAATATTACCAGATTGACCCGAAAAATTCCTGGATGCTCGCGGCGGCGGAGAAAAACCTGCCCATCGTCTGTCCCGGCTGGGAAGACGCCACGCTCGGCAACATGTATGCCGCCGCCGTCATCCGCGGCGACGTGAAAAACGTCCACACCGTCCGCACCGGCATCGAATACATGACCTGGCTTGCGGAGTTTTACACCCGCACGGCCACCAAGAAGAGCACCATCGGCATGTTCCAGATTGGCGGCGGCATCTCCGGCGATTTCCCGATCTGTGTCGTGCCGATGCTGCATCAGGATTTGCTGCGGACGAATGTGCCGCTGTGGGGTTACTTCTGCCAAATCAGCGACTCGACCACGAGCTACGGCAGTTATTCCGGCGCCGTGCCCAACGAAAAAATCACCTGGGGCAAACTCGGCGTGAAGACGCCCAAGTTCATCATCGAATCCGATGCAACCATTGTCGCGCCGCTGATTTTTGCGCATGTTTTAGGCTGGTAAAAATGGAAAACAAAATCCGCACACTTGCAGAACGTTATGCTGCCGATTTAAAACGCAGCATTGATGTTCGCGTGACGGAGATGGAACAGGATGACCGCTCGCATGTTTTGATTTACCGGGTGCTTGGTGTTACAGAAAGCGAAGGCAAGTTGATTGATGTTTATCAAAACAAAGGGCGGTTTCTTTACAAATACGCCGGCTCATTTCTTGAGGAAGCCGCCAAATTATGTTTCAAGAAAAAGTTTCCAAATTCTGGATCGGTGCGTGTGCCGAACACACGAGGCGAACGCCCAAAAACCTTTGAAATAGACTGTTTGGTTGGTCAGGATGCTTTGGAAATCAAGTGGCGCGACGCAACCACGGATGGCGATCATATCACCAAGGAACACACTCGCATTCAGGCAATACAAGATGCCGGCTACAAACCGGTGCGCCTCATGTTTTATTACCCGAACCGCGAACAGGCCATCCGCATCCAGCAAACACTGGCAAGCTTGTATAAAAGTGTTCAAGGGGAGTATCACTATGCCGATGCCGCCTGGGCTTATGTGAACCAACGCACGCGAGTGGACTTGTTGGCGATTTTGGAAAAGCTGGCCCAGGAAAGGACGGAACAGCATGGCCAGTGAAGTTCGCCATGGCGATTGTCTGGATACGGTCAAGAGCCTGGCTTCCGGGGCTGTTGACTTGATTTATGTTGACCCGCCATTCTTCACGCAAAAAACTCATTTGATGGCGGCCCGCAATCGGGTGACAACATTTCAATTCAGCGACGAGTGGGAATCACGCAAAGAATATATCGAATTCCTGTCTGACCGGTTGCACGAATTTCGGCGCGTCTTGAAAACGACCGGCTCGATATTTTTCCACTGCGACACCAACGCTTCGCATCACATCCGTTGCTTGCTGGACGAGGTTTTTGGTGATGGAATGTTCCGTTCGGAAATTATCTGGCATTACCGCCGCTGGTCGAATTCGCAACGCAATCCTCTGCCGTCGCATCAAACCATTTTCTTTTACAGCAAAACGGACAATTACCAATATCACCAGCTATTCGACGAGTATTCGCCGTCCACCAACGTAGATCAGATTCTTCAACGGCGGCAGCGAGATGAACATGGCAAAGCCATTTACGCTCGTGACCGCCAGGGGAATGTGATTTACGACGGCCACAAGTCGGGTGTTCCAATTGCTGATGTGTGGGATATTCCCTTCCTAAACCCCAAAGCCCGGGAGCGTGTTGGTTACCCGACACAAAAACCTATCTTGCTGCTCGAACGCATCATCCGACTGGCCACGGCACCAGGCGATTTGGTGCTTGATCCGTTCTGCGGGAGCGGCACGACCTTGGTGGCGGCGGCGTTGCTGGATCGAAACTCGCTGGGAATTGATGTTTCTCAAGAAGCGGTTCAGTTGACCAGACAGCGTTTGGAGCAACCTTTCAAAACCTCTTCTGAACTGTTGCGGAAAGGGCGTGAAACGTATGTTCAGTGTGATGAAGATGCCCTGGCTTTTTTACACGGCTTGCCGGTGGTGCCAGTCCAACGCAACCGTGGCATTGATGCCATTCTTAAAACCGCACCCGGCGAAAATCCTGTTCTAATCCGGGTTCAACGCAAAGACGAGAGTCTGGCTGATGCTGCCGAGGCGATCCACAATGCCGGACGCAGCAAACAGCCGGCAACGCTCGTTCTGATTGTCACCGACCTGCAGCAGCCTTCCGGTTTGTTCAATATGTTGCCTTCCGATGTTTTGCTGGTCAACTCAACAGCCGGTGAGCTGGCAGAACGGCTGGCTGACAGAGGAATTTGCACTCGATTTACTTTGTAAATATTTTAGAAACCAAACTTTCCATCATGAAACCAAACGACTTCTCTGACGCGCGCATTCTTGTCACCGGCGGTGCCGGCTTCATTGGCAGCGCGCTGGTCTGGGCGCTGAACCGGCGCGGTTGCGAGAACATCGTCGTCAGCGACATTCTCGGCACGAACGAAAAATGGCGCAATCTGACGCCGCTTCGTTTTGCCGATTACGTCGAAGCCGCCGACCTGCTCGCCCGCCTGCAGGCCGGTGCGCTGGGAAAATTTGACCTGGTGCTCCACATGGGCGCCTGTTCGGCCACGACCGAGAAGGATGCGACTTACCTGATTCGCAACAATTACGAATTCACCCGCGACCTCGCGATGTGGTCGCTGGCGCAAAAGACCCGTTTCGTCTATGCCTCGTCCGCCGCGACCTATGGCGACGGATCGGCGGGCATGGAAGACAACGACACGAAGCTCGACACGCTGCGTCCGCTGAACATGTATGGCTACTCCAAGCATCTGTTCGATCTGCACGCCAAGCGCGCCGGGTTCCTGAACAAGATTTGCGGCCTGAAATTTTTCAACGTCTTCGGCCCGAACGAGGATCACAAGGGCGACATGCGGTCGCTCGTCCACAAGAGCTTTGCGCAGGTGCAGGGCAAGGGCGTCATCCAGTTGTTCAAGAGCTATCGCAAGGAATACAAGCACGGCGAGCAGAAGCGCGATTTTCTTTACGTCAAAGACTGTGTGGCCATGACGCTGCATCTGGCGGCCACGGGCAAGGCGACCGGGCTGTTCAATATCGGTTCCGGCCAGGCGCGCACGTGGGTGGATTTGTCGAATGCCGTCTTTACGGCGTTGAAAAAGAAGCCGGTCATCAAGTTCATCGAGATGCCGGAAATCATTCGCGACAAATACCAGTATTTCACCCAGGCCAATTTGCTGCGCCTGCGCGGCGCCGGGTATGCCGCGCCGGTGACCTCCCTGGAAAATGCCGTGCATGACTACGTCCGCAAATACCTGGTGATTGACAAGCGGCTTGATCCTGCGGTGGATTAAATAGTGGGCGGCATTTCGCGAGAACGACGGTTTGGCTGCGCAAAGAACAGCCCGGCGGGTAGTCCTGTCCAGAAGTTGGCCAGCCGACTGACGGCGGGATTAGATTAGACCGGCTCGAATGTTAGAGAATCATCTTTAGTTGGCTTGTTCGCTCTGAACGGTTGTCGCTGGACAAACCGGCGGCTTATCCACATGCTGGGCTGTCCTTGAACCCCGGAATCGATATGGAAACCACTCCGCCCCTGCTTGAAACCGAATGCAAACCGCCCCAGAGCAGCCTGTGGTCGCGTCTCTTCAACATCTTTGCCGCGCCCGGCGAAGTTTTCGAAGAACTCAAGAGCACCAAGCTGGCGCACGCCAACTGGCTGGCGCCGGTGCTGTTGTTTGTCGCCGTCGGCATCATTTCCTCGGTCGTGGTCATGTCGCAGCCCAGCGTTATTCAACACATTCATGAACAACAGCAGGCGGCTTTTGACAAGCAGGTCAAAGCCGGCAAAATGACCCAGGCGCAGGCGGATCAGGCGGCGGCCATGGCGGAAAAGTTTTCCGGGCCGTCGGCGATGATTCTGTTTGGCTGCATTGGTTCCGCGACCACCGGATTTGCGCTGCCATTTTGGTCGGCATTTCTCCTTTGGTTGATCGCCCGTTTCTATCTGAAAGTGCCCGTCGGCTACCTGAAACTGCTGGAGTTGGTGGGTTTGTCGATGATGATCCTGGCTTTGGCGGGCGTGATTAAAACCTTGCTGATCGTCATTACCGGGAACCTCTACGCCTCCACCAACGCGCTGATCTTCATCAAACACTTTGACCCGCGAAGCCCTCTCCACAATGTGCTGGCATTATTCGATCTCATGACCTTCTGGCTGTTGGCGGTTCGAAGCATCGGCCTGGCGCGACTGACGGGCGCGAGTTTTGGCAAGGCGGCCGTGCCGGTCTTTGGCGTCTGGTTCATCATTTCCGGCCTGATCATCGGATTTAGTTTGGCGATGCAGGCTATTTTTGCGAAATAGATCCAAGGTTTCCAGCATCCAGCATTTCACGAAAGGCGACATGGCTACTCAAAAAAAACGAAAGAAAGTTGTAATTTTCATCAGTATTGGCGCGATCCTGATCGCGCTGGCGCTGGTGGCGATTTTTAAAAAGAAAGAACCGGTTGTCACCGTTCAGACCGAGAAAGTGGCGCGGCATACCATCACTGAGACCGTCGTGGCCAACGGCAAGATTTATCCGGTCTTGCAGGTCCACATCAGTCCCGAGGTGAGCGGCGAAATCATCGAGCTGAACGTCAAGGAAGGCCAGTTTGTGCATAAAGGCGACCTGCTGTTGAAGATCAAGCCCGACTACTATCTCGCCTCGTTAAACCAGGCCAAGGCGAGCTACGAATCCTCGCTGGCAGCGAAGGCGACCGCCACCGCCAATCTGGAAAAGGCGGAGGCCGAATTTGTGCGCAATAAGGCGTTGTTTGATCACCAGTTGCTCTCCGAATCGGATTACATCGGTTTCAAGGCGGCCCGCGACGTGGCCAAAGCCCAGCTCGACAGCGCCGGGGACCAGGTCAACGTGGCCAAAGCAGCAGTGGACAGCACCAAAGATTCGCTGGATAAAACCACGATTGTCGCCCCGCTGGATGGCACCATCACCAAGCTGAATTCGCAACTGGGCGAACGCGTGCTCGGCACCGTTCAAAACGCGGGCACGGATATTATGATCATTTCCGATCTCAGCCAGATGGAAGCGCGCGTGGATATTGGCGAGATGGATGTGGTTTTGGTCAAGGAAGGCCAGAAAGCCAAGCTGGAAGTGGATTCGTTCAAGGACAAGAAATTTGCCGGCGTGGTGACGCAGGTGGCCAATTCATCCGAAGGTTTCAACACCTCTTCGGCATTGAGCAGTTCCTCCTCATCCGGCCAATCGGCCACCCAGTTTCAGGTGCGCATCCGCTTTGCCGAGGGCGAAATGTTCCGTCCCGGCATGTCCGTCACCGCCACGGTGGAGACGCGCACGCACACCAATGTTCTGGCCGCACCCATTGCCAGCGTCACGGCGCGCACCCTGAAACCGCAAATGAAGAAAGGCCCGGCCAATACCGCCACCAACACTGTGACGACCAATGCAGCGCCGGCGGTCAATGCCACCAACGCGGTTGGCGGGTCGGAGACCAATGCCGTCAAACCCGACAAGAAGGGTGACGGAAATAACAAGCCGGTGGACGTGGTGTTCGTGGTCGAAGGGGACCACGTCAAAATGGTGCCCGTCAAAATTGGCATCAGTGACGACAATTATTGGGAAATCACCGATGGCTTGAAGGAAGGCGAGGAAATTGTGGTTGGCGGCTACCGCGCCATCAGCCGCGATTTGGACGATGGCAAGAAAATCATCAAAGGAGCCGCAAACCCGGAAGCTGACAAACCCAAGCCGTGAGCCTGATCCGCCTCCAAAAAATCTCGCGGCGCTATCAGATGGGCGCCGAAACCGTCCACGCCTTGCGCGAAGTTTCCTTGGAAATCCAGCGCGGCGAATACGTGGCCATCATGGGACCATCCGGTTCCGGCAAATCCACCCTGATGAATCTGCTGGGCTGCCTGGACACGCCGACCGGCGGCACGTATGAGCTGAATGGCACGCAGGTGAGCGAGATGAATGACAATCAGCTCGCGGAAATCCGCAACCGTGAAATCGGCTTTATTTTCCAGACCTTCAACCTGCTGCCCCGCTCGGATGCGTTGCGCAATGTGGAATTGCCGCTGGTCTATGCCGGCGTTTCATCGAAAGAACGACGGCAAATGGCCCGGGACGCCCTGACCAATGTCGGGCTGGCTGACCGCATGCATCACAAGCCGAACGAGCTTTCCGGCGGACAGCGCCAGCGGGTGGCGGTGGCCCGGGCGCTGGTGAACAAGCCGTCCATTCTGCTGGCCGACGAGCCAACCGGGAATCTGGATTCCAAGACCGGAGCGGAAATCATGGCCTTGTTTCAACTGCTGGCTGACAAGGGCAACACCATCATTGTGGTCACCCATGAAGAGGATGTGGCCCGCCACTCCCAGCGAATCATCCGCATTCGCGACGGCTTGATTGCCAGCGACGAACCGGTGAAGCGATAAAATGTCCATGCCCGCGCGTTTCATTCATTTTGTCCGATGAACTTCTTTGCCGAACTGCGCGAAGGGTTGCTGATCTCGTGGAGCGCCATCCGCGCCAACAAGCTCCGTTCGGTGCTGACCACGCTGGGCATCGTGATCGGCGTGGTCACGGTGACTTTGATGGGCACGGCGATCGCAGGGCTGAATGCCTCCTTCATGAACAGCATTTCCTCGATTGGCGCGGACGTGCTGTATGTCAGCCGTTTCAACTGGCTGATTCAATCGCGTCAGGAATGGTTGAACGCGCTCAAAAACCCGCGGATTACCCTGGAGGAAGCGGAGTTTCTCCAACGGCAAATGAACTCGGCCTTGGCCATTGCGCCGGTCGCGCAGGACGACGCGGCCGTCAAATTCAACAAACACGGCACCTCCAGCGCACCCGTCATCGGCACGACCGAACAATACCTGCTCACCGCCGGACTCACGATCAATGACGGGCGTTTCTTGAGCGCTTCGGAATGCGAAGGCGGCCGGCCGGTCTGCGTGGTGGGGGCCGATCTGGCGACGAACCTTTGTCCGGGCGAGACGCTGGTCGGACAGACCATTTATGCCAATAACCATAATTTTACGGTGGTGGGGGTGCTCGAAAAACAAGGCGGCTTTGCGGAAAGCGGTGGCGCGGACAACGAAATCATCGTGCCGATTCAACAATTCACCCGCTCATTTTGGTCCAATCCGGATTATACCATCCAGGTGAAGTCGCAAAATCTCGACGCCCTGGGCGACACCAAGGAAGAGCTGCGAGCCGTGTTGCGGCGACATCGGCATATTGCGCCGGGCGATCCGGATAATTTTGCCATCAACCAGCAGGACCAATTTCTCGAATTATTTCACAAGGTGGCCGGCACCATTGAAGGTATCGGCTTGTTCATCACCGGCCTGTCGTTGTTTGTGGGTGGCATCGGCATCATGAACATCATGTTTGTCTCGGTGGCGGAGCGAACCCGCGAAATCGGCGTGCGCAAAGCGATCGGCGCCAAGAAGCGCACCATTTTGCTGCAATTTCTGATCGAGGCGGCGTGCATTTGTTTGATAGGCGGGATGATTGCGTTGATGATCGCATGGCCATTGACCTTGCTATTGAAAAAAGCCATGCCGGCCGTTTTGTCGCCGACGATTGTGGGCATCGCCCTGCTGGTATCGGCGCTGACCGGGCTGCTGTCCGGCTTTTTTCCGGCCTGGCGCGCCGCCCGCATGAACCCGGTGGATGCCCTGCGCAACGAATGAAGACCAGGAACGAAAACAGACGGTTGATTCACAGATGAAAAGCCGGAAGATCAGCATTATTTCCGAAGTCCGCGAAAGCTGCACCATGGCGCTGGGCGCGATTGCGTCCCACAAGCTGCGGTCTGGGCTGACGCTGTTGGGCGTGCTGGTGGGGGTGTTTTCGATCATTGTGGTCATGACCGCCATGCGGGTTTTACAGAGCGATGTGGAACGTCAGCTCAGTTCGCTGGGCAGCGATACCTTCATGGTGCGCAAATGGCCGGGCACTTTCATCGGCGTATCGAGCGGCGATTACGAGAAATATTGGCGGCGAAAGAATGTGACCATGGAGGAGGGCAAACGGCTCGAGGAAAAACTTAATTTACCCGCCAACATCGGAATCGAAGCGACCTTCTGGTCGGGCGAAGTAAAAACACGCTACAAAACCAGCGCGCCGACGGTGCGACTTTACGGGGAGACTCCCGGCAGTTTTCCCGCCCACAACTGGATTCTGGCGGAAGGCCGGTTGTTGCTGGACGCGGATGTGGACAGCGCCCGCAGTGTCTGCGTGCTGGGCAGCGGACTGGCTACCAATATTTTCCCCAACAGTTCCGCCGTGGGCGAACAGTTGAAAATTGACGGCATCAATTACACCGTGGTGGGCGTGTTGGAAAGCAAAGGCGGCACGATGGGCGGCGATCAGGACAATTTTGCCATTGTGCCGTTGACCACGGGATTGAATCGTTACGGACGCTGGTGGCGAAGTCTGAACATCCTCGTGCAGGCGCCCAGCCGCGCCGCGTATGAGGCCACTGTGGATGAGGTGCGCGGACTGATGCGGATCATCCGCAAAGTGCCGCCGGGCAAGGAGGACGACTTTGAAATCGCCTCAAACGATTCCATGATTGAACAATTCAAAAAATTCACCTTTTCCGTGCGCGTCGGCGTGGCGGTGGTGAGTTCCATCGCCCTGCTGGCGGCGGGCATTGGCATCATGAACATCATGCTGGTTTCGGTGACGGAACGGACGCGGGAAATCGGCATCCGCCGGGCCATCGGCGCCAAAAAGCGCAACATCATGGTTCAATTCATCATGGAAGCCATCACACTCTGCGAAGTCGGCGGGGCGGTGGGCGTGGTGCTCGGCATTCTGGGCGGCAATTTGCTGGCGGTTTTCCTGAAGCTGCCGCCGGTGATTCCGGTGGACTGGGTCATCATCGGGCTGGCGATCTGTTCCGTGGTGGGCGTTATATTTGGCACCTACCCGGCGTGGAAAGCGGCCAATCTGGACCCGATCGATTCGCTCCGCTACGAATAGTTGTCAGGCCGCTTGGGTATCCATGAAATTCACGCTCCCATCTTGGCGATGGCCGGTGGCCAATCGCCTCCATAATCGCTTCCACCAAGGTTCGCATCGTATCCGAATCTTGCTTGGATTTTCTCAAGCCTTGAGCAATCCGCGAAGCGCATGCCTGAAAACGACAACCGAATTGGCTCATGTGACGGGTAAGACGGCAAATCTTCAAACCGTCGCTTTTATAATGTGCCCGTGGCTTTCATCTGTCCAAAACCAGTCGCCCCTAAAACCTGCCGAGCACAGGGCCGGCGAATTCTGCCGGACGATGGCCGGACCAATGGCGGGTGACATGGCCAAGGCTAGGTCTCTTGCGGACGGGCCGGTCGCACAGTAGTGGCTGGCGCGGGCGCGGGCGTTGGACATCAACTCCTGGTTCTCGCGGCGATTTCCGGAGTTGGATTAGGCTTTTTCGCCGCCCGCCAGGATCGTTTGAAAATGCGGCGGCTGCTCTTCGGCGGCGACGATGCTGATTTCGATTTTTTTGAAACCGGCTTCCTCCAGCCAGCGATTCAAATCGCTTTCGGCAAAGCCGAGCCAGCGGTCGCCGTAGAGTTCATGCGCCTTCTCGAAGTTGTGTTTGAGCAGGTCGAGAATCATGATTTGTCCGCCGGGTTTCAAAATTTTCTGAGCGCTTGTCAGGGCGGCCGCCGGATCTTCCGCGTGATGCAAGGCCTGGCTCAAAATCACCAGATCGACGCTGTTGGCATCCAGCGGCGGATGCTGCAAATCGCCCTGGCGAAATTCCAGATTCTTCAACCCGTTCTTCCTCGCCTTGGCCGCACCGAATTCAACGATCTTCTCCGAGTTGTCCACGGCGATGACTTTCCTGCAACGGCGCGCGAGCAATTCGCTCAACAAGCCCTCACCCGCGCCCAAGTCGGCGACGGCAATGCTCGGCAAGATTCTCAACAGCAAATGCCCGAACGCCTGCCACGAGCGGCCCGGCCCATAGACGCGGTCAAAGCGTCCGGCAATCTGATTGAAATAGACCTGCGCTTGTTCCTTCCGGCGGGCGAGCACGCGCTTGAGGTTGATCTGGTCGTGGGAATGTTCCGGCAGTTCCTGCGCGCCGCGAATCGCAAGTTGGATGAATTCCGCCGCGACCTGGTCCGCGTGTTGGTTGAGCTTGTAGAACGTCCGCTTGCCCTCGCGCCGCGAGACGACCAGTTTGCAGTCCGCCAGCAAGCCGAGATGCGTGGAGATGCGCGATTGGCCGAGGCGCGTAATCTCCTGCAGTTCGTTCACGGACAGTTCATCGCGCTCCAGCAGCGCGACGATGCGGAGACGCGTCGGGTCCGAGAGGGCGCGCAATGATTTCAGGGTGGAGGACATGATTTTGTTCCCGCGCCAGATTTTTATTCAGGAAACCGTTTGACGCATCTGCAAATTTTTATATCATCAAATCTTGATACGTCAATATGTTGTTGGCGTGACGCACACAAAATTATGAGCAACCGTTACATCTTCTCTTCCGAGTCCGTGGGCGAAGGCCATCCGGACAAAGTCGCCGATACCATTTCCGATGCCGTGCTCGACGCGTGTCTGGCCCAGGATAAATTTTCCCGCGTCGCCTGCGAAACCTATGTGAAATCCAACATCGCCATCGTCGGCGGTGAGATCACCACCCAGGCCAAGCTGGATTTCGTCGCGCTCGCCCGCCAGGCCATCCGCGAAATCGGCTATGTGAACGACGACGACGTGTTTCATGCCGACAAGGTGTTCGTCAATGTCATCGTCACCCAGCAATCGCCCGACATCGCGCAAGGCGTGGACGCGCGCAAAGCCAAAGGCAAGAAGACCGCCAAGCAGGGCGCGGGCGATCAAGGTTTGATGTTTGGTTACGCGAGCAACGAAACGCCCGAGCTGATGCCCGCGCCGATCATGTTCGCGCACCGTCTCGGCCGCGAACTGACCAAGATTCGCAAGAGCGGCAAAGGTCCGGCCTGGCTGCGCCCCGACGCGAAGTCGCAGGTTTCCGTCATTTATGAAAACGGCAAGCCCGTCGCCATTTCCAACGTCGTCATCTCCACGCAACATGCGGCGGATGTTGAACACGCCGAGATCGAGGAGTTCTGCATCGAGAACGTCGTCAAGAAGGTTCTCCCCGCGAAGTTGCTCACGAAGCAAACCGAGTTTTTGATCAATCCCACCGGCCGGTTCGTCGTCGGCGGACCGCAGGGCGACACCGGTTTGACCGGCCGCAAGATCATTGTGGACACCTACGGCGGCATGGGGCGGCATGGCGGCGGCGCGTTCTCCGGCAAGGATCCGACGAAGGTGGATCGCAGCGCCGCCTACATGGGCCGCTGGGTTGCCAAAAACATTGTGGCGGCCAAACTCGCAGACAAATGTGAAATCCAGTTTGCCTACGCCATCGGACATCCTGACCCGGTCAGCGTGCATGTGGACACGTTCGGCACCGCGAAGGTCGCCGATGCCCAGATTCTCAAAGCCGTCGGCAAAGTGTTCAGCTTCCAGCCGGCGGACATCATTGACCAATTGAACCTTCGTCGCCCGATCTATTCGAAGACGACCAACTACGGTCACTTCGGCAAGAGCGACAAGGATCTCACGTGGGAAGCGACCAACAAAGTTGAGGCGTTGCTGAAAGCGATTTGATGAAGGTTTAAGGGCAAAGGTTTCAGGTTTCAGGAAAAAGTCCTGGCCTGGAACCTTGCCTTGAACCAAAAACTTTAACCCTTGGACCGTTAGGTGGCTTATCAATCCTTTGAAGATTTGGAAGTTTGGAAGCGCGCGTGCAGACTGGCAGTTGAAGTCACAAAAGCGTTTTCAAAGTCTAAGGATTACATCTTCAAAGATCAGACGATTCGTGCGGCTGTCTCGATCCCGTCTAATATTGCTGAAGGGTATGAACGTGACCGCCGCTTGGATGTGATTCGTTTTCTGCGTATCGCCAAAGGCTCTGCCGCCGAACTTCGCACGCAATGTTACCTTGCGTTGAAGCTGGACCTTTTAGCTGGCGATAAATGCCAGTCGTTCATCCAGGAATGCAAAGAAATCTCCGCCATGCTGCAAGGTTTGATCCGCGCCCGCAGCCGCACCACCTGAAACCTTAACCCTTTAACCTGAAACCTATTTAACTTATGCCTAAAGCCTCCAAATCCAAAATTACCGCCGTGCTCGCCGAAGTCAGCGCCGCGCTGCCTAACCTCGCCCAATTTGCCGCCCAAACGCCGGCGGGCAAAGACTACATCGTTCGCGATTTCGCGCTCGCCGATTGGGGCCGCAAGGAAATTGCCATTGCCGAGCACGAAATGCCCGGTTTGATGTCCGTGCGCAAAAAATACGCCAAGACCAAGCCGCTCAAAGGCGTGCGCGTCACCGGTTCGTTGCACATGACGATCCAGACCGCCGTGCTCATTGAAACACTCGTCGCCCTTGGCGCGAACGTGCGCTGGGCCTCGTGCAACATCTTTTCCACGCAGGATCACGCCGCCTCGGCCATCGCCGCCACCGGCACGCCGGTGTTCGCTTGGAAGGGCGAGACGCTTGAGGAATATTGGGAGCTCACGCTCAAGGCAATTTTGTTCCCCGGCGACCAAGGTCCGCAACTCGTGGTGGATGATGGCGGCGATGTGACGCTGCTCATTCACAAAGGTTACGAACTCGAAAAAGGTTCCAAGTGGGCCTACGAAAACAAGGGCGACAGCCACGAAGTTTCCGTGGTCAAAGCCCTGCTTCGCCGACTTGCCAAGGAAAAGCCCGGCATCTGGACCAAGATCGTGAAGGATTGGCGCGGTGTTTCCGAAGAGACGACCACCGGCGTGCATCGCCTGTATCAGCTCGCGGAACAGGGCAAATTGCTCGTGCCCGCCATCAACGTCAACGACTCCGTCACCAAGTCCAAGTTCGACAACCTTTATGGCTGCCGCGAATCGCTGGCCGACGGCATCAAGCGCGCTACCGATGTCATGCTCGCGGGCAAAGTTGCCGTCGTTTGCGGTTACGGCGACGTGGGCAAAGGTTGCGCGCATTCGCTGCGTTCCTATGGTTCACGCGTCATTGTCACGGAAATTGACCCGATCAACGCGCTTCAGGCCGCCATGGAAGGTTTCGAGGTCAACACCGTGGAAAGCACGTTGGGTATTGGCGACATTTACGTCACCACCACCGGCAACTGCGACATCATCACTGCCGAGCACATGCTCAAGATGAAGGATCAGGCCATCGTGTGTAACATCGGTCACTTCGACAACGAAATCCAAGTGGACCGCTTGAAAAAGGTCAAAGGCTTGCGCATCGAAAATATCAAGCCGCAATACGATCGTTACTATCTGCCCGGCGGCAAGAGCATCTACCTGCTCGCCGAAGGTCGTCTCGTGAATCTGGGTTGCGCCACGGGCCATCCGAGCTTCGTGATGAGCAACAGCTTCACGAATCAGACGCTTGCCCAAATTGATCTCTGGGCCAACAAGGATAAATACAAGAAAACGGTCTATCGTCTGCCCAAGAAACTGGACGAAGAAGTCGCGCGGTTGCATTTGGAAAAGATTGGCGTGAAGCTGACCAAACTCTCCAAGAAGCAGGCGGATTATCTGGGCGTGCCGATGGAAGGCCCCTACAAGCCGGAACATTATCGCTACTAAGCGAACTCAAATCTGAAAGGCGAACGGAAATTTCCGTTCGCCTTTTTGTTTCAACCACGAAAGCCAACGGGTGCCGCGCGAAGCCACCTTGTCGTTCGACCACGGGAAAGGACGGCTTTGCGACTCGGTCAGGTCAAGGTCTTCACGGTTTCGGCCCGGGAAATCAGCCAACTGCCATCGATTTTGCGCAGTTGAAAGTGCATTTCCTCGGCCCGCATGTCGCGGCTGCCGCCCATCAAAACCCGAGTGGTGCAGTTAACGTCGGCCGTCAGCTTGTCGGGTGCGACGCGGATGCTCACATCCGAAAATTCGAGCTTCAATGCGCTCAACATGGTCAGGCCGCTGCGGGCGGCGTCCCGGATTTCATCGCGTCCGTTCAGCGTGCGTGCGGTTTCGCCGCTCGCGTCCAGGCTGACCTGGGCATCCACGGTGAACATGCCGGTTAAATGGCTGATCTTGAGGGCGCGGCTGATGTTGCTGTCATGCGTGGTAAACGTCGCCGTGGTGGCCAGGCGGGCCATCTGGCGTTGCACCAGTTTTTCCGGGCTGGGGCAGCAAAGGCCCCACAGCCAATAGCCGAGCCCCAGGCCGGCCAGCAGCAGCAACAGGCGAAAGACCTTTTTCATAAAAATAATTTGCCTACGATGCGATCGCGCTCCGCCCGCCCTTGGGTGTGAAACTCAAAAGGCATGGAACGATTGTCGCCCACCACGTAATACTGGTTGTTGCTGCAAACGATGGGGCCGTGCTCCCAATCGCATTCAAACTTCACGTAAGGTTCAGCCAGCCGCTTGCCGTCGATGTAAGCGTGGCCCTCGTGGAACGTGAGTGTTTCGCCCGGCAGCGCGATGATGCGTTTCATCAGCATGACGTGCGGGCCGGCGAGACGAACCGAGACAATATCCCCGCGCTGCGGCTCGTGCCAGCGATAGGCCAGGCAGTTGACGCAATCAAACTCGCCGTCGTGCAAGGTGGGCTGCATGGAAATGCCCTCGATGCGGATGGGCAGCAGCACGTATTTGAACGTGACGAAACAAAACGTCACCAGGGCAAGAATGCGAATCAGCGTCGCTTTGGGGCGGCGACCGATAAACGCCACTTGCAGCCAGTGAGGCTGGACCGCCTGGTCATTTGCACTCAACACATGCGTATTAAAACGCTATCCGCGCCAAAGTTTCCAGCAAACAATGCACACCAATTTCAGCCTGCTTCGGGCAGCGGAACTTTTATCTCGGCAAAGTCAGCCTTGGCGCGGGCAATTCCGCGATTGAGTCCGCTCCTTCTTCGCGTAGAATCTACCGCTCTATGGCCAGCAGTCGCCGACAATATCCGTTTCACCTGATTGAACCCAAGTGGCAGCAAGCCTGGGATGCTCAACAGACCTTTCGCGCTTGGAATCCCGGGGAGGTCCTTGCGGACGGCCACCCATTTGCCAAACGCCATGGGCTTTCCGGCAAGGTGACCGCCACGCAGTTGCCGAAGAAGTTTTACATCCTCGACATGTTCCCGTATCCCAGCGGTGCGGGCCTGCATGTCGGCCATCCTGAAGGTTACACGGCCACGGACATTCTGGCGCGCTATCGTCGCGCGTGCGGTTTCAACGTGTTGCATCCGATGGGCTGGGACTCATTCGGTCTGCCCGCCGAGCAATACGCGGTCAAAACCGGACAGCATCCGCGCAAGACCACCGAGGCAAATATTGCCAATTTTACCCGCCAGATCAAAAGCCTCGGCTTCAGCTACGATTGGTCCCGCGAAGTCGCCACCACGGATGTGACCTATTTCAAGTGGACCCAATGGATTTTTCTCAAGCTCTACAATTCGTGGTTCAATCCCGAAACGAACCGAGCCGAGCCAATTGAAACTTTGGAATATCCTAAGGAATTGCGATTGATTTCAGATTGGAACCAACTCATTTATGAGTCTGCACCCGGTGAAATCCTTTCAAAGGAACAGGAAAATGATTTCAAAAAAGAATTCCAAGAAGATTGGAATCGGAATCGTGAAAAGCTTCGCCGAGAGTTTCGCGATTCCAAGCGTCTCGCCTATGTCAGCGAAGCGCCGGTGAACTGGTGTCCGGAACTCGGCACCGTGCTGGCAAACGAGGAAGTTATTGACGGCAAGAGCGAGGTCGGCGGTTTCCCGGTCATCCGCAAGCCGATGCGCCAATGGATGCTGCGCATCACCGCTTACGCCGAAAAATTGCTGGCCGACCTCGACACGATTGACTGGAGCGATTCGCTCAAGGAAATGCAGCGGAACTGGATTGGCCGCAGTGAGGGCGCAGAAGTGGACTTTCAGATTGCCGATTGCCAATTGCCAATTGCCGATTCAAAAATCCGCGTGTTCACCACCCGCCCAGACACATTGTTCGGCGCTACCTACATGGTTCTTGCCCCGGAGCATCGTTTGGTGGATGTGATTACCACCGAAGAGCAGTTGAGTGCGGTGGAAAATTATTGCGAACATACTGCCCGCAAAAGTGACCTGGAGCGCACCGAACTGGCCAAGGAAAAAACCGGCGTTTGGACCGGCGCTTATGCCATCAATCCCGTCAACGGCGAGAAGATTCCGATCTGGATTGCCGATTACGTGCTCGCCAGCTACGGCACCGGCGCAATTATGGCCGTGCCCGCGCATGACGAGCGCGACTTTGAGTTTGCCAAGAAATTCAGCCTGCCGATTATTCAGGTTGTTCAGCCGCCGGACGCGAAGACTGACTGGCAGGGATTCTGTGAAAATGGCACCTCGGTGAACTCAGGCTTTCTTGATGGATTGCCCACCGCCGAAGCCAAAAAGAAAATCACGGCCTGGCTCGAAGAAAAAGCTCTTGGCCAGAAGACCATCAACTACAAGCTGCGCGACTGGCTGTTCAGCCGTCAGCGTTACTGGGGCGAACCGTTTCCGATTGTTTGGAAGGTTGGCCCGGACGGCGAGTCCTATCACGAAGCGTTGCCGGAAAGTGCGCTGCCAGTTTTGCCGCCCACGTTGGAAGACTACAAGCCCACGGCGAGCGGCGAACCGCCCTTGGCCCGCGCCAAAGAATGGCTGAACGAAGTGCCGGGTGCTGTCCGGGAAACAAACACCATGCCGCAATGGGCCGGCTCCTGCTGGTATTATCTTCGTTATCTGGATGCGAAGAATGCCGGCACGTTTGTTGGCAAAGATGCGGAGCATTACTGGATGAAATCCGGCGGTGACAAGCCGGGAGTTGACCTTTATGTCGGCGGCACGGAACACGCCGTTTTGCATCTGTTTTACGCACGGTTCTGGCACAAGGTTTTGTTTGATCTTGATTTGGTTTCCACGGCTGAGCCGTTTTTCAAGCTCGTGAACCAAGGTCTCATTCTTGGAGAAGACGGCCAGAAGATGTCCAAGAGCCGCGGCAATGTGGTGAACCCGGATGATATTTTGAAGGAGTTCGGTGCGGATGCGTTCCGTCTCTACGAAATGTTCATGGGGCCGCTGGAAATGTCGAAGCCTTGGAGCACCAAGGGCGTTGAAGGCGTGTATCGCTTCCTCGGTCGTGTCTGGCGTCTGTTTGTGGATGAAAAATCCGAAACCGCATTTGAGCAGGCGGAAACCACCGCCGAGACGCAGAGTCGCGGAGAATTGCTGGATTTGATTCTGCTGGACGGAGCGATTACGGACGCCGCCGCCACGCCGGCACAGTTAAAAGCACTGCATGCGTGCATCAAGAAAGTCACGGAAGATTTGGACGGCATGCGCTTCAATACGGCCATCTCTGCCATGATGGTCTTCATCAATGAAGCGATGACGTGGCAAAACAAGCCGGTGACCGTGCTGAAGCCGTTTCTGCAATTGCTGGCGCCGTTTGCGCCGCACCTGGCGGAAGAACTTTGGGCCCGGCTGCATTCCACCTTTGGCCAGATCGCGCCTTCGCTTTCTTATGCGCCCTGGCCGAAGTTTGATCCGGCGCAATTGATTGAAAGCGAAATCGAACTGCCGGTGCAGGTGAACGGGAAATTCCGCGACACCATCAAGGTGCCCGTGGATGCGGACAACACCACAATCGAAGTGGCGGCCAAAGCCTCCGAAAAAGTTCAGACGTTTTTATCCGGCAAGACGGTGAAAAAAGTCATTATCGTGCCCAAGCGAATGGTGAACTTGATTGTGGGCTAAAATTTGTCAGTTTCGTTTGGAAACTGCCGGTTTCATGGCTCCCAGCCAACGGAAACCGGTGTGTTGTTGACGAACAACAAATGGCGGTAGCGGTATTATCACGAATGATTGGTGATGCCTGGCGGCTTTTGCCGACGTCGCAAGCTGATTCTACTTCATGGATTCGACTAAAATCGAATGACGGTCACGGAGTGGGCTGGTGTCGTCAGCGTGGTTTGGCCGTTGATTAATTCATGCGTCCATTGCGCCGTTGCGGGCTTCACAGATTCGGGGGTGTCTGCCGTGTTTTGGGCATCCAACTGACCCACCAGCGTGGTGATCCTGGCTTGCGGACGAGCCGGCGTGAAGCCGATGATGCGCAAGGGCACCGTGGTTAATCGCTCGCTTAGGTTGACGATTTGCAGCACCAGCGTTTTGCCGTCCTCGCTTTTGGTGGCGGTTACATCAAGGCCTGGATTCGAACAATCGGCTTTGACCACGAGTGGCTGATGATTCCGCGAATACATCTGTGTCACGTAGCCCGGCGGTTGCAGCCAGACTTGGGATGGATTTAAGAACAGCAACCCCTGGTCCCAGCCGTTGTCGTTTTGGCCGTCGGGCTGAAGGCCATTCGCCGAACACGTGATCGGCAGACGCCCATCCCGCATGATGGCGTTAATGGCCAGGGCATTGGCCAGGGCGCGGCGCTGTCCATGATTGTTCGCGTTGAGTTCAAACACGAGCACTTTGTGCTTCGCGCCACCGGCGATTTTGTCCAGGGCATCAATGTAAGAGAGCATGGCCGGCAAGGTGGCATCCGGGCGCGGGCCCTCTGTCCAAACGTGCAGGTCAAACCAGACTTCGCGATCGTGTTGCTTCGCCAATTGCAGAATCTTTTGCTGGGCGGCGAGAGTCGTGATGCCGCCGTCGGCACCGCTGAAATGAAACGGATCAGTGATGACACGGTGATATGAAAAATCGCCGACGATGAGAATGATCGAAGGGTCTTTCGCCCAAATCACCTCCGCCAGGGCCTTGAACTTCGCGTAATATTCATCATCCACGCGCTCCTCGTTGCCGAGTTCGATATATTTCAGGCGATACGGTTTGGGATGTCCGTCAGCGACCCGGCGTTTGCCCCATTCACTGTTGGCGGGGCCGTTGAGGTAATCCAGGAGATCGGCCATGTCCTGGGGCGATTCATTGATGTCGAAGTCGGGAATGCCGAGAAAATCCGCCGCTTCGCAGAAATTCAGGAAATCAAAAATGCCCCAGCCGTCGGAAGCATCCGGATACCAATGGCCTTCGTAGGGCGGACGGAACGCGCGCGGTCCAATCATTTTCTTCCAGCGATATTCCGGATTGTTGACCATGCTGCCGCCGTAGCGCAGCACCGTGACGCCTTGCTGGATCAAGCCTTCGGCGATGTCTTTGCGCACCGGCAGATTTTTGAATCGTCCCCACGCGCCGGGTTGCAGAAAGGCGTAACCGATGGTGATTGCGCCGGGTTGGCGGAGCTTGATGGCGAAACGTCCGTGCGTGTCAGCGGAGTCGGGTTTTAATTTGAAATCAACCCGCTGCCAGTCGCCGGCTTTGAGTTTCAGTGGTTTTTGTGCATAAACGACGGAGCCTTCCCGGTTTTCCAAGGACACCGAAAACGCGGCTGGCTTTTCCGCCCGTGCATAGACATAGCCTTCGTAGGTTTTGCCTTTGACGAAATTCATGCCCCAGCGATTGAGACTCTGATTTTCAATGCCCATTTCACCAGCGCCGCCGTCAAAAGTGATTTGCTGGCTTTGCGGGCCGGAAAAAGCGTTTTGGTTGGCCAGCGAAAAACTTCCATGCGCAGTGCCGGTGCGGATTGGCCGCCACATGCCGCTGACGACATCTGACGGGCTGCCTCCGTTGTCATATGCAAACGGAATGGTTTGTTCAGTCGCTGCCGCACGAACGGTGAAATGACGGAAGCAAACCTTGTGCTGCCAGATGCGCAAGCCGATGGCGCCCGCTGCCAGCGGATGTTCCGTGTCGGTGTATTCCGTAACGGGCTGGTCATTGACGAACACGGCGAACGATTTTGGCTGCAGACGCACGGTCAGCTTGATCCATTCGTTCACCGGCACCGCGCACGGCACGCGTTGAATGGGTTCCCAGTTTTGCCGGTGGCGTCCCAATACCAGAAATCCGGGACGTTCCAGCGAGATTTCGTAGCCGGTAAAAACGTCCGCTCCCTTGCCGGCGTCTTTGACATCGATAATCAACCCGCCATTGCCACCGGTGGATTCCGTCAATTTCACTTCCACGCTGATTTCACCAGTCGCGACCGCCGGACCGTCCCATGATATTTTTGCGCCATCGCTGCCCACGCCTTGAACACTGCCGTCGCCCGCGACGGTCCAGCGCCCGCCGTAAGCCGCAAAATGTTTCAAGGGCAACTGCGCGGCGGGTTCGGCGAAGCTCTCGCCAAAAATCATCTGGCTGTCAATGCCGCCGTAGATTTCGTGATTCACGTCCTCAATGCAGGCACCGGTCAGATACGGGGTGATGGGGTGCAGCACTTGATCGGCGTGGACGGAGATTCCGGTTTCCTGTGCGCGCCCGATGACCGTGGTCATGGCAAAGCCAGCCGCCAAAAGCAGTGATGCGAATTTCATGTAAATAGACTGTAAACTTGATGTTTGCATGCGCGCTTATTTGACGCGCCATTCCAAAATGCCCCCGGACCAATCGGGCTGAAGTTGCACTTCCAGGCGTAACGCCGCAGCGTTAATGGGCTTGAACGTGACACGGTTAAATTTATCCATGTCTGTTCCATAGCCCGAAGTGTTTTCAACCGGCTTCCATTCGTCAGTGCCGCCGGCGGGTTTCCAGTCCGCGCCCTCCTTGTAGAGCAGACGCCACGATTGCGGGACGCGGCACTGGGCGTGAACGCGCCGTTCATCCCACCAGTAAACTTCCACTTCGGAAACCGTTTGTGGCTGCGCAAAATCGTATTGCACCCATTCCTTGGTGCCACGGTGATCCCACCAGGTGAAGCGTGGAATTTTATTGTCGTCCGATGCGGCTGGTTCCAATTGATCATTCAGTGCTTTCACCGTGTCGTTGGCGAAACAGTGCGACGCTGAAGCCTTTGCCTGACTGGCCAGAGTCGGAGCGGCCAGTGGCTTCGCTTTCAAGGCTGTTTCCGCAACCCAAACCATCATGTCTGTGGGCTGACGATTTGCATTGGCGAAGTAAGGAATGGCGGTGAATTCCATGTTGGTGATGCCCGGCGCTTCAGTTCCAGCGATATAAAGTTGATCGCCCCAATCCACTTGATGCACGCTGCACGCCTGGCCTTGCACCACCGTGATGCCACCCAGCAGTTGCGGACGAAATTCCGCGGTGAGCGCCGAACCAGGCGGCAGGAAGAGGTTGCGCGTGGTGCCGCCGTTGTCGAGTCCTTCCAGGCAATAAACGATCGGCCCGCGTTGCAACGCCACCCGGCCTTGATCCGCTTCAATTTTGGGATTGGCATAAACCCTTTCCGCAGTCATCGGCAAATCCAGTTCCACCGAGTCGCCTTGATGCCATTCCCGTTTCAGACTGGCATACCCGCCAGCGGTTGACCAATGACTCAGCGTTTGTCCATTGATGCGAATGGCCGGTGCGGAACACCACGCGGGCAGGCGCAGATTGACGGCAAAGGTGGCCGGAGTCGTCGGATTGATGGATAACTTCACTTTGCCGTTCCACGGATAGTCGGTGGTCTGCGTTAGCGAAACATCAGCGCCGGCCAGTTTGACGGTTGCGCGGCTGCCGATGTAAAGATTCACGAAAATGCTGTCCGCATTTTGAGCGTAAAGGTAGCCCGGCAATGCGCCCATCGCTTTCAGAAACATGGGCGGACAGCACGGGCACGGATGCCACTCCCAGCGTTTGCGTTGGGCGCCCGCTTCCAGCGGGTTTTCGTAGAAATAACAGTTGCCGGCGGTGGCCACGCCGCTGAGCAGGCCGTTATACAACACGCGTTCCAGTTCATCGGCGTAACGCGCGTTGCCGGTCGCCAGGTTCAGATCGTGATGGAAAAACGCGGCGGCAACTGCGGCGCAGGTTTCAGCGTAACCGCTGTTCGGCAGGAAATAGTCAGGGCCAAACTTTTCGTCATTGCTTTCGGCGCCCACGCCGCCGGTTAGATACATGCGGCGGGTGACCATGTTGGTCCATAAACGTTTTGCTTCAGCCAAATATTCCGGTCGATGGGCGGCTTCGCCGGCGGAGACCAATCCGCAGCACAGTAACATGGCGCGCACGGCGTGGCCTTCGATGGTTTCCTGCTGGAGCACTGGAATGGCGTCCTGGTCGTAAGCCCCGAAATCGATGCGACCTTCGTGATGCCCGCGTGCATCAATCCAAAATTCCGCGAGTTCCAGATAATTCCGTTCCTTCACCGGCACCGACAGGCGGGATTTTAAATCGGGTTGTTCCTTGAACAGTTGGTAAAGCGACACGAACGACGCTTCGCCCAGCGCATGGCCGGGAATGAGGTTTTGCTTTGGTGCCGGCCCCATGACTTCGGTCATGTAATTGGCCATTCGCACGGCGACATTCAGCAGCTTGGTTTTTCCCGTGGCCCGATAATAATGCACGCCTGCTTCCACCAGCGCTCCGGCGTTGTAGAGATCATGCTGCCAGCGGTCATTGCCGCCGTTGGCGCCCCAGTGGTGCGTCGGTTCCTTGAGCTGAGTGTAGGTATTGATGTAACCGTTGGGATCTTTATCGGCGGCGGCGGCGATGCGGTCAATGTAAGCATCCAGACGCGCTTCCAACTTTGGATCCGGTTGGGCGAGCAAAAAATCCGCGGCGCCGGTGATCATTTCATAAAGGAGTCCGTCAAACCAAGGTTCGCCGTAGTGCTGGCCACTTTTGCCTTCCGTCACCAGATCAAAATTCGTCAACGTGCCGTCGCGCTCGAATTTGTCGAGGCAGTCGGGAAGGGTGACCTCGCGCCAGACCTTGAGTTTGGGGGACCAAAATGCATCCTCGATTTGCACCCGTGGAATCGGCACAGATTGGAGCTGTGGGATTTTCGATTCCCGGGCAGGGCTGCCGGCGGTGAATGACAGGAGCGCGGCGGTGAGTATTGATGGACCCATTAAAGAGCGTGCCGTAGTTCGCATGGTGATTGATTAAATTGCTTGTGTCGGGTTCAGCATGATTTCCTCTCAATGGGTGTCAAACATGAAAACGCTGGTTCGGACTGATAACCATGCGGAAAGCGTCTGCCGCCGGGCGCAAACGCCGCGTTTGGATGGTCGGTATGTTTCAAGCGGCCAATGGTTCCGGAGCCGACGCAATGAGTCCATGAGTTTTGTCGCCGGCAAAATTGAGAAATTTTGTCAGGCGTGGTTTGGGATTGTTGGTCAAAGACTGGCCGACTTTAAAACGTTCTCACAAATCACGATTTCTGAACAACGCTTGGAGTTGGCCGTTGGACTTCCATTTAATGTGTCTTGCATTTTGAGTAGAACTTGAAACCTTGCAGTCATAGTCCGATATAACATCAAATTCATTTTCAATATGAAAAGTCACCTCCTCTGTATGCTCACTCTCAGCTTGGCCGCCACCCTGGAAAGTCAGGCCGGTCAATACCGGTTGCTGAAAGAAATCCCGGTGGGCGGCGAAGGCGGCTGGGATTATCTGTCGGTGGATTCGCCGCCGCATCGTCTGTATGTTTCGCACGGGAACAAGGTGGTGGTGATTGACACGGCCACAGAAACGGTTTGCGGGGAAATCACCGATACGCCCGGCGTTCATGGCGTGGCCATTGCCCCGGAATTGGGCCGTGGCCTGGCGACTTGCGGCCGGGAAAACAAAGGCGCGGTCATTGATTTGAAGACATTGCAGATTCTTTCCAAAGTGGACACGGGCGCCAATCCGGATGGCATGCTTTACGAGCCGGGGCGGAAGGAATTTTACACCTTCAATGGCCGGGGCCGCTCCGCCACGGTGATTGACGCGCAGACGGAAAAGGTGGTGGCCACGATTCCGCTTGGCGGCAAACCCGAGTTTGCCCAGGCCGATGCGCCGGCGGGTTTGGTGTTCAACAATCTCGAAGACAAGAGCGAAGTGGCGGTGATTGACGCGCAGAAACATGAAGTCGTGAACCGCTGGCCCATTGCGCCCGGCGAAGAGGCCAGCGGCATGGCGTTCGATGAAAAGAATCACCGGTTGTTTCTGGGCTGCGGCAACAAGTTGATGGTGATGCTGGACAGCGCGACGGGAAAAGTTTTGGCCAGCGTGCCGATTGGCCAGGGCGTGGATGCCAATGCCTTTGACCCGGAAACCGGTCTTGCCTTTGCCTCCTGCGGCGATGGCACAGTGACGATTGCCAAAGCCGAAGGGGACAAGCTGACGGTGGTGCAGACCCTCACCACCGAACGCGGCGCGCGCACCATGACGATCGACCCGGCCACGCACAAGATCTATCTCGCCACGGCCAAATTTGACGCGCCGGCGGAAGGCCGGCGGCGCGGCCGGATGACGCCGGACAGCTTCAAGATTTTGGTGTATGGCCCGGAGTAAGTTCGAAAAATGACAGTTTTTTCATTTTCGATTCATGGCCGGTTCAGAATGGTTTGCTGAACTAGGACTGCGGAAATGATTCCGCACAAACTGAAAATGAACATGAAGACCAAAATCATCTTCGGTGGATTGCTCGCGGCGGCGCTGATCGCTGCCGGTTGCGCCACCGAAAAGCAGGAACAGGCCGAACTTCGGGCGCAGGCGAAAATCAGCAAGGAGCAGGCGGCCCAAACCGCGCTGGCCCGGGCGCCCGGTGGCACGGTGAAGGAAGCGGAACTCGAAAAGGAAAAAGGCCACGTGATCTGGTCGTTTGACATCGCCACGCCGGGTTCCAAGGACATCACCGAAGTGGGCGTGGACGCGATCACCGGCCAGATGCTGTCGGTTGAAACCGAAACGCCGGAACAACAAAAGGCGGAAAAAGATTGAGCGGATGGGGGTGTTCGCCGGCCGGCCGGAGGACGGCGGACTTTCAGCTTTGATCGCCAACGGATCCAACGATATTTCCATCATGCGCATCCTCGTCGTTGAAGACGAAAAGAAAGTGGCTTCGTTCATTCGCAAGGCGCTCCAAGCCGAGGGGTTTGCCGTCGATTTGTGCGCGACCGGGGAAACGGCCTTGGTGGCGGTGCGCACCACGGCATTTGATGCGATGGTGCTCGACATCATGCTTCCCGGACGTGACGGCTTGAGCGTGCTGCGCGAACTCCGCGAAACGGGCGATCGCACGCCTGTCCTGCTGCTTTCCGCGCGCGGCGCCGTCAATGAGCGGGTCGATGGATTGAATCAGGGCGCCGATGATTACCTGCCCAAGCCGTTTGTGATTGCCGAATTGGTGGCGCGTGTCCGCGCGCTCGGGCGCCGGGCCGGCGAAACGAAATCGGCAATAATGTGCGTGGGCGATCTGGAACTCGACACCATCAGCCGCGGCGCCCGGCGGGGCGACCGGAGGATTGAGTTGACGGCCCGGGAGTTTCTTCTGCTGGAATTTCTCATGCGTTCGCCGGGCCGCGTCTGCGGCCGCATGAGCATCATTGAAAAAGTTTGGGACTATGACTTCGATCCGGGCACGAATCTGGTGGACGTTTACATCAAGCGCCTGCGGGAAAAAATTGACGACGGGTTCGAGGTGAAACTGCTGCATGCCGTGCGGGGAGTGGGGTATGTGCTGAAGGAGGGAAGATGAGCATCCGCCAACGGCTCACCTGGTGGTATGCGGCGATCATGTTCGTTTCGCTGCTGCTCATGGGGGTTTTGACTTTCCAGGAGTTCGCACCGGGGACCACTCGCTTGTCGGCCGGCGGCGCGGACGCGGATGAAGGCGACTTGAGCGAGGTGATGCGGATCATCTTCTTCTGCGGTGTGCCGTCAGCCGGCCTGGCGCTGGCGGGCGGCTGGTGGTTGATGCGCCGGGCGCTGGCACCCATCGCGCAGCTTACCCGGGCCGCGGAACGGATTCACGACCGCAATCTGCACGAAAAACTGTCACGCTCCGGCAATGGCGATGAACTTGACCGGCTAACCGAAGTTTTTAATGCCATGACCGCGCGTCTCCATGACGCCTTCCGGCACATTCGCGAATTCACGCTGCACGCTTCGCATGAATTGAAGACGCCGCTGACCATCCTGCATGGGGAAATCGAGACCGCGCTGCTGGACCCGGGCCTGTCGGATGCCCACCGGGAACTGTTTTCCAGTCAACTGGACGAACTCCAGCGGCTGACCAAGATCGTGGACGGTCTCACGCTGCTGACCAAGGCTGATGCCGGCCAAATCAGCCTGAGGCAGGAGCCCGTGAGACTGGATGAGATTGTCCGGGAAGCATTCGAAGACACGAAAATTCTCGCGCTGCCCGCCCGGATTTCGGTGAGCCTGGTCAATTGCCAGCCGGCCAGCTTGCCCGGCGACCGGCATCGCATCCGGCAACTGTTGTTGAACCTTTGCGACAATGCCGTCAAATACAATCATCCCGGCGGCGCCATTGAATTTTCCCTGCGGCGGGCCGGCCTGGAGGCGGAATTGAAAATTGTCAACACCGGCCCGGCCATCCCCCCGGAAATCATGCCGCGCCTCTTTGACCGCTTCTTTCGCGGGGATCCGGCCCATAATTCCGCCATTGACGGATGCGGCCTGGGTTTGAGTATTGTTCACTGGATCGCGACGGCGCACCGCGGATCCGTCAGCATGGAATCCGTCCCGGGAGAAAAAAACATTGTTACCGTGCGACTGCCGATTAATCCTGAAGCAGGTGTTGATGAAGAAACCGTCTAACATATTGATTTTGATTTCGGTGGTGCTCACCGGTTGTGCGCATTACCAGCCGCAGCCCCTCCAGCCGGCCCAGACCGCGCGCCAATTTGATCGGCGGCGGCTCGACGATCCCGGGCTGAAAACCTTTGTCGCCACCAATTGCCCGGGCCGCTACGCCAGTTGGCCGCCCGCCAAGTGGGATTTGAATTCGCTCACGCTGGCGGCCTTTTATTTTCATCCCGATCTGGCGGTCGCGCGGGCCCAGTGGCGGGTGGCTGCCGCCGGCATCACCACCGCCGCCGGCCGGCCCAACCCGGTCATTTCCGGCGGGCCGGGCTACAATTTTACCACCGCCGCGCCGACGCCGTGGATGCCGTTTGGCGCGGTGGATCTGCCCATTGAAACGGCCGGCAAACGCGGCAAACGCATCGCCATGGCGGCGGCCGGCGCCGAGGCGGCGCGCTGGAATTTCATCGCCGCAGCCTGGCAATTGCGCAGCGGGGTTCGCAACACGCTGATCGATTATCGCGCCGCGCAGCGCCGCCGCCAGTGGCTGCAAAAACAGGTGGCAGCCCAGCGCGACATCGTGCGCTTTTTGCAAGGCGGACTGGATGCCGGCGAAGTTTCCCGCCCGGAACTGGTTGCCGCCCAGCTCGCGCTCGACAAGGCCCAACTGGAAAGCGCGGCGGCGGCCACCAAATTTTCCGAAGCCGTTTCGCGGCTGGCGGAAGCGCTGGGCGTGCCGCAAACGGCGCTGGCGGATATGAATTTAAACCAGGGGGTGCTGACGATTCCGCCCCATGCGCTCCAGGCCGCCGCGGCGCGCCGCGCGGCCCTGATTGGTCGGGCCGACATTCGCGCCGCGCTGGCTGACTACGCGGCCAGTGAAGAAAATCTGCGCCTGGAAATTGCCAAGCAATACCCGGATGTGCATTTCAATCCCGGCTACCAGTATGACCAGGGCAATAATAAATGGACGCTGGGCCTCGCGTTGGAACTGCCCGTTTTGAACCAAAACCAAGGGCCGATCGCCGAAGCCGAGGCCAATCGCAAGCTGGCCGCGGCCAGGTTTCTGCAACTTCAGTCGCGGGTTGCGGCGCAAGTGGACCGTGCCGTGGCGGGATGGCGCGACGCACAAGCCCAGTTGAAAACCTCCCAGGACATCGTGGCGGCGGCGGAAAAGCAGGTGCAATCCGTCACCGCGCAAATGCAGGCAGGAGCAGCCTCGCGGGCCGATTTGGCGTTGACGCGCATCGAACTCGTCACCGCCCAATTGGCGCAACTCGACAATCAAGCCGCCACCCAGGTCGCGCTGGCGGCGCTGGAGGACGCGTTGCAGCAGCCCGCTGATCATTTTGAGATGAACGCCCTGCTTTCATTGCCGGCGCGCCAAACCCATTCACCATGAAAAATCGCTGGACCATTCTTTTGCCGGCCCTGGCTTGGCGCCGGGAAGCGCGGCTGTTCGCCGATAATGCAGGCGCCGCGAGTCCACCCCCCGCGCCGGTCAAACCGGCCGCCGCCGGGCGGACGGTTTTGACGCTGGCTGCCGCCACCCCAAAACGGCTGGCGTTGGCGGTGAATAAATCATCCGAAATTTTCCAATGAAACCGAAATCACTCACTATCGGCCTCGTCATTCTGCTCGTGGGTGGACTGGGCATTTACGCGTTCATCAAATATCGCGGTTCAGCTTCCATCACAGACAGCGGCGACGCGGATAATTCGCCCAGTGTGGTCAGCGTGCAAACCGCTGCGCTTCAACGCATGACTCTGCACCGTTACGCCGCCGGTTATGGCACAATTGAGCCGGCCACGGCCACGGCGGATGAACCGGATGCTGGCGCGGCGCTGGCGGCGACCACCGCCGGGGTGGTGTTCCGGGTGCTGGTCGTGGAAGGTCAGCATGTGGAAAAAGGCGACGTGCTGATGGAATTGAACTCTGGAACGGCCACGTATGTCTCCGCGCGGGCCGAAATGGAGCGGCAGCAAAAGCTGTTCGCGCAACAGAATACTTCGCTGAAAAACCTGCAAAACGCGGAGGCGCAGATGGCCGCGCTGGAAGTCGTCGCGCCTTTGTCTGGAACGGTGACGAAACTCAACATCAAACCGGGCATGGCAGTGGACCTTGCCACGATCGTCGCGGAGGTGATGGATTTGAACCGGCTGTCCGTGCGGGCGGAAATTCCGGTGGCGGATGCGGCCGGTTTGCAAGCCGGCGTGACACTGCAAATACTCACACCGTCGCCGGTGATCGCGCCCGTTACATTTGTGAGTCCATCGGTGGATGCGAACAACGGCACGGTGCTGGTGCGCGCAAATTTGCCGGCGGAAAATGGTTTGCGTTCCGGTCAATTCGTGCCGGTGCGAATCATCACGGCGGTTCGCACCAATTGTCTCGTGGCACCGGAAGCCAGCGTGGTGACGGATGAGACCGGCCATAGCGTCATCAGTCTGGTGCAGGGTGACGAGGCCGTGTCGGTGCCTGTGCGGACGGGTTTTCACGAAAAGGACTGGGTGGAAGTATCCGGCGCGGGTTTGCAAGCGGGTGGATTGGTGGTGACGGTCGGGGCTTACGGGCTGCCGGATAAAACTAAAATCCAAGTCGTCAATCCGCCGGCGGCAACCAACCCGGCATCCGCGCAATGAACTCCGGCAATTCTTCGGGCCTCGGCCAGTTTGCCACACGCCACGCGATTTCCATCACTTTTATCGCCCTGGTGCTCTGCCTGGCCGGATTTTTCTGCGCGCGCAACACGCCGTCGTCCGTGTTCCCCAAAACCGATTTCCCGCGCATTGTCGTGATGGTCAACAACGGCATCATGCCGGCCAACGAAATGATGGCCACCGTCACGCGCCCCATCGAGGAGACGATGAAGAGCATTCCCGGCGTCGCGTCGGTGCAATCCTCCACCATGCGCGGCTCGGCGGTCGTCAACGTGATCTTCAACTGGGGCGCGGATATGCAACAAGCGGAGGTCTATGTGATGGGCCGGCTCTCGCAAATTCGCAGCGACTTGCCGCCCACGGCGTCCACTGACGTTTCGCGCGTGGCGTTTTCGTTGAGCTATCCGATCATCGGCATCAGCCTCACCAGTTCCACGCGCAACCAGATGGATTTGTGGGACACGGCCACCTACAAAATCAAGCCGCTCTTCCTGCAAATTCCCGGCGTGGCGGCGGTGGAAATCCTTGGCGGCAACGCGCCGGAATTTCACGTGGTGGTGGACCCGCTGAAATTGCGGGCGGCGCACCTCGGCTTGCCGGATGTCAGCAACGCGCTGAAAGAGAACAACCTCGTGGCCGCCGCCGGCATGATCACGGAAAACTATCACCTCTACCTGACCACGGTGGATGGCCGCGTGCATTCCGCCGCCGACATCGGGAACGTCGTTATCACGGTTCCCAACGGCCATCCAGTGCGCATCCGGGATGTGGCGAGCGTGGTGCGCGGGCCTGAACCGGTGTTCCAGAGCATCACCGCGCAAGGCCGCCAGGCGGTGCTGTTCAACATCGAAAGCCAGCCCGGCTCCAGCATCCTGGCGATTGCGGCCCAACTGAAAGCGCAAATCAAAAGTCTTCAGCAGGAACTGCCACCGGACATGCACTTGGCATTCTTTTACGACCAATCGCAATTCGTGCGTGATTCGGTCGGCAGCGTCCGGGATGCCATCCTGTTCGGTTTGGTTTTGTCGGTCATCATTCTTTTCTTTTTCCTGAAAAACTGGGGCAGCGTGTGGACGGCCATCGTCACCATTCCGATTTCGGTGCTTGTCACGGTGGTCATCATGAAAATCGCCGGCATGAGCTTCGACATGATGACACTGGGCGGCATCGCGGCGTCCATCGGGCTGATCATTGACAATGCCATCATCGTGGTGGAGGCGATGTGCCACCGGCTGGCGGCGGGCGGGCCGCGGTTGCGGTGCATTCACGCAGCCATGGGCGAGATTTTAACCGCGCTGATCGGCTCGACGCTGACGCCCGTGGTGGTGTTTCTGCCGCTGGCTTATTTGAACGGCATGGCGGGCGTCTTCTTCCGGGCGCTGGGTTTGACGATGGTGGTGGCGCTGCTGGTGTCACTGCTTTTGGCGCTGACGCTGACCCCGTCATTGGCGGCCTGGCTGATTCGCGGCCGGCGTGGCGGCGAGGCCGCGTCGCCCTCACCAGACGAAGCCGGCTTCGTCTTGAGGCCGTTGCTGCGGATGTATGAGGCCGCCGTGCGCTGGGCCTTGCGGCATGCCTGGCTGACGTTGCTCGCGTGCGGCATTGTTTTGGTCGCAAGCATTTTCATTTTCCGGCAATTGGAAACCGGCTTCCTGCCGGATTTCGACGAAGGCGGGTTCGTCATGGATTTCAACGCTCCGCCGGGCACGAGCCTGGCCGAGGCGTCGCGCGTGCTCGACCAGGCGGAGCAAAGCATCCGCACCAATGCCGACGTGGAGAGTTATTCACGCCGGCTGGGCGCGCAATTGGGGCCGTTCATCACGGAACCGTATCGCGGCGATTATCTGATCAAGCTCAAGGCTGGCCGGAAACATTCCACTGCGGAGGTGCTGGCCGGGATGCGGCACGATTTCAACCGGCGTTTCCCGATGATCCGCTGGGATTTTCACGGCTATCTGGAGGATTTGATCGGCGATTTGCAGATGACCGCCGAGCCCATTCAAATTTACCTGTATTCGCCGGATTTGTCGTGGCTCGAAAAAACCGCGCCGCGAGTGGAAGAGCAAATCAAACAGATTCCCGGCATCGTGGATACGTTTGACGGGCTGACCAAGACCGGGCCGTCCATCAACCTGCGCGTGCGGCCGGTGGACGCCGACCGCTTCGGCCTCACGGCACAGAGCATCTCCGACGCGGTCAACACCGCCCTGCTCGGCCAGGTGTCGTCTTACGTGCTTCAAGGCGACCGCATCGTGAATATCCGCGTCAAGGTGGACCCGGCGAGCGTGGATTCTGTCGCCAAACTGCGCAACCTGCCGATCCGCGCCCCGAGCGGCGCGGTGGTGCGGGTGGACCAAGTGGCTGATGTAAACATGGTGCCCAGCGAATCGGAATTGAACCGGAAAGGTTTCCGGCAAATGGACATGGTGTCAGCTTGGCTGGAAGGTGTGGACCTGGGCACCGCCATGCGCGAGGTTCAGGCCAAACTGAGCCAGGCCAAATGGCTGCCGCCGGGCTCGGTGGAATACGGCGGGCTTTACCAGCAGCAACAGGAATCTTTCCGCAATTTGCTGGCGGTGTTGCTCGCCGCCATTCTGCTGGTGTTCACCGTGCTGCTGATTGAATTCCGTTCGTTCTATGAACCGGTGGCCATCGTCTTTGGCTCCGTGCTGGCGCTGTTCGGCGCCTTGGCGGCGCTGTGGCTCTCCGGGGTTTCGCTCAACATCATCTCCTACCTCGGCATGATCATCGGCGTGGGCATCGTCGCCAAAAACGGCATTCTGGTGCTGGACTATTTCCAGCAATTGCGCGGGCAGGGCGTGGAATTGGTCGAGGCGCTGGTGCAAGCCGGCCACCGCCGGCTGCGGCCGGTGCTGATGACCTCGCTGGCGGCGGCGCTGGGCATGTTGCCACTGGCTTACGGAGCGGGAACCGGCGCGCAAATGCTCCAGCCGCTGGGGGTGGCCGTCATCGGCGCGCTGATCATCTCCGTGCTGCTCTCGCTCATCGCCACGCCGGTGGTTTACTATTTGCTGATCCGGATGCACCTGACCGTATTGCGGAAATATCCGGACAACGAACCGCCCGTTTGAAGGCAGCTGGACGATTTTATGGAGAAACATTGAACGGGATAAGCTTGTATGAACTGGTTTGTCTGGGCCGTTTTATCCGCACTATTTGCCGGCATCACCGCGATTCTGGCGAAGATCGGCGTGGCGGGCGTGAACTCGAATCTCGCCACCGCCATCCGCACGACGGTGGTGCTGGTGTTCACCTGGGGGATCGCGCTGGCCACGAGCAAACCCGCCGCCGTGTTGGAATTGTCCCGGCGCACCTGGCTGTTTCTCGCTCTCTCCGGGCTGGCTACGGGATTGTCGTGGCTGTGTTATTTCCGCGCGCTGCAACTGGGCGAGGCGTCGCGCGTGGCGCCGGTGGACAAATTGAGCATCGTTTTCGTCATCGCCTTTGCGGCGTTGTTCCTGCACGAAAGGTTGACCTGGCATCAGTGGATCGGCGGCGGGTTGGTGGTGGCGGGCGCGATGGTGCTGGCCTGGAAATAAAACCAAAACCGAGTTCGACACAATCATGAGTCTAAAACTCAAATACAATGGCCGACGCCTGTTGCTGGGCGCGCTGATCCTGCTCGTTGGGATCGGAAGCTATGCCGGCTGGCTGGTGATGGATCATAACTTTCATGTTGTTATGGCGGGGCAGGTTTACCGGTCGAGCCGGATGAGTCCGGGGACCTTGGACCGGGTGATTCAAGCGCATGGCATCAAGAGCGTTTTAAGTTTGATCGGCCCCAGCCTCTCCGAAAGCAACGCGGTCAGGCGGGCGGGCGGAACGTATTTTGATGTTTCCCTGTCCGACCGGCATGAAGTCACGGACGCGCAGATGGGACAGATTGTTGCCCTTCTGCGCACCGCGCCCAAGCCCGTGCTCATCCACTGCAAATCGGGCGCGGACCGCACCGGACTGGCGGCGGCGCTCTACCATTATGTCATCGAAGAGCAGCCCGCCGGAAAGGCCGACAACGCATTGACCCTCTTCTACGGCCACATGCCGTCATGGATGGGTTTTGGCACCAGCGCGATGGATCGTTCCTTCTGGCGCTACGTTCGCGAACACCCGCCCCGGAACGCCACCAGCCGGCCGTAATCAATTCCGCCCTCGGCCATGCCTCCCGCCAATTTGAAAATCAATCGCCTGGCAAAACTCGCCGGCGGCGGGTTGCTTGCCCTCGCGCTTGCGCTGGGCGGATATGCCTGTTACGCGCTGGCGACGGACAATTTCCACACCGTCGTGCCGGGACAAGTGTATCGTTCGGGCCAGATGGATGCCGGCGATTTCAGCCATTACATCCAAAGATATGGCATCAAAAGCATCCTGAACCTGCGCGGCGAAAACTCCGCAACTTCCTGGCATCAGGCCGAAATCGCCACGGCGGAGAAACTGAACGTGGTTCATTACGACCGCAGTCTCGGCTCCGGAACGCCGCTGACCTTGGAGCAAATGGACGACCTGGTGGCCTTGTTGCGACAGGCGCCCAAGCCGGTTTTGATCCACTGCAACGGCGGTGCCGACCGTTCCGGTTTGGTATCCGCGCTTTACTGCTTTGCGATTGACGGCGAGAAGCCGGAGCAGGCCGACAAGCAATTGACGATTTGGTATGGCCATGTGCCATTGATCCGGCCCAAGGTGATTGCAATGGACAATTCGTTTTGGTGTTACGTCACCAACCACATCGTCTCGGCCGGGCCGGACAAACCTGCGGCAACAGCCGCCGGCCCGCCGATGAAAACCGGTCCGTCGCCCTGAAAAAAACAACGCGCTGCTCTTGCCATGAAACTGAAAGAAGAACAAATCCACTTTCTCTTCAAAATCGGCGTCGTGATCAAGGGCGTTGACGGCGCGCTGGAGGCGGTGGCCGGCGTTGCGCTGTTTTTCACCTCCACGGCGGCGCTCCGCAGGTTGGCGGATTTGCTGACGGCTGGAGAACTTCGAGAAGATCCTACAGATTTCGTAGCGACCCACCTTGTGGCTTTTTTTCACCAAATCTCAATTAACACCAAACATTTTGCATCCGTTTATCTCTTGATTTACGGACTCGCCAAGATGGGGTTGGCTGTCGGCCTTCTGCGCGGCAAATTGTGGTTCTATCCCACTACTGTCCGGTTTAGAAGCCCAGTAAACATTGGTGATTTTGCGGGTTGGACGGTGGCGGCGGGAGTGAGAGCTGAGAAAGAGCCTGTAAAATTGGCATTTTCTCAAACAGCGTGAGGCTCAAAATCTGTAAAATAGTGTAGAGGCTGGCGTCCAGATGCAGGCGTTTTTTCAAAATGGCGACGAGCCGGTAAACGGCGATGGCGCTCCAGATTTGGGTGCGGACAGCGTTGGGCGAAGTGCCGTAAAAGGCTTTGATGCGCAGATGTTGTTTGCGCCATTTGAAGAACAATTCAATCTGCCAGCGGCCGCGATACAGTTGGGTGATGGTCAAAGCCGGGACAGTGAAGTTGTTGGTCAGGAAGACCAGCGTCTTGCCGGTTTCGGGATCGCGGTAGCCGATGCGGCGAATTGGGGCGGGATAATCGGTCTGGGTTTCCAAGCCGGTGGCGACCACGGTTTGGTCAAAGCGCAGGCCGGTGGTTTTGTCCCCGGGCCGGGAGTAACGGCGGGCACAGCGGAAGTTTTGCTTGGCGCGGGTGACAAAGAAGGCACCGGATTGGTGGAGCCGATGGAGTCTGGCGAAGTCGAGATAACCGCGATCCATGATGTAGAAAGAACCGGCCTCCCAGACCAGTTGGTCGAGGCTGTTCACGTCGTGAACACTGCCCGGCGTAATAATGATGCCGGTGGGAAAGCAGCCTTGCAGGGTCAGCAACGTGTGCAGTTTGATGGCTGCCTTATGCCGCCGGAAAGTGGCCCAGGGAAACAGCGGGAGGCAGAGGTCAATGGTGGTGGAATCCAGCGCGTAAGCCGCCGCTTGGAGTTCAGCCCGGAACGGTTCATCGACGTAGCGCGTGGTGGCCTGCCGGATGAGGGCTTGTGCGAAATCGGCGAAAATGCGCCAGTCGCGGTTTTCATTGGCATCGGCCAGGGTGCTGCGGGAAGTGGGCTGACGGATGCCGGCGTGATAAAGTTTGGGGCCGAAAGCCGCCAGACAGGTTTCGATGTCGCGC
>JAKALA010000028.1 GCA_021813325.1 bacterium
CCGGCACCTTCGGCATTACCGCCGCAGCCGATAGGAGAGAATTATCAGAATCGCTCGTAGCTATCATAACTATCAGAATTATGATAACCGTGAGAATTTAGCCAGTGGTGCTACGGGTGACGCTTACACACCACCTGCTCCCTGCATCGAACCAGATAGATCGTTGCCCCACACGTAAGTTCTCAGCCGCGAATTATCCGATTTCAATTCTGCAACCAAATTCCAGCCATCATATAAGAACTTGGTTGTGCTCGTTGTTACTCCACTCACTTTGACTTCCTTCTGAATTCTCCGTCCTTTGGCGTCATAGGTAAAATTCAACTGATATTGTGTCCCCACATTTGGAATTACCGTCATCTGGATCAAGCGGTTCTCCGCATCCCAGACATAGCTCCAACGTCCGTCATTGGTCAGATTACCATCGGCATCATAGCTCAACGATTCCGGTGTCTTGGGCACGTAGATATTACCACTATTAGTAACCCCGCCGCTGGACACAGCGATCCCTTCCCATTGAGCTGCTGCCGTATTGTTTGACTTTACCGTGGCCCAAAAATATTCCCCTTTGTGCCAAGCGGTCTGCCCATTTACCACCACGCTATTGGTTGCGAATGCCACCCCGACCACATCGTTGGTTCCCGGATAATCGCGGCTGGTGATCTGGTTCTGGTTGTTGACCGTATAATTGGCAAATCGCGGGCTGGTGCCGCTGGTGCCATCGCCAACGCTGGTCTGCTTTCGATTGCCTATGTCGTCGAACAGATATCCGAATTGTTGTCCGGGCACCAAGGTGCCATCCGCAAAATATTTCACTCCGTTGGTGACTTATCCCAGTGAATCGTATTGATAAACCCAATAGCTCCCGTCGGCCATGGTGCTTTGCGTGCGCTGATTAGCCGAATTATAACCGTAATTGTAGCTGATTGGCACTCCCGATGACGGGGTCGAGGAGATCAACGTCAACCGGTTCAGGTAATCGTATGACTTGCTGGTCGTCATGCGCGGGTTACTGCCTTGCTTGAAGGCAATATTGCCCACCAAGGGCGAATAATCAAGATAACTACAAGTCGCTGAAACATTATTGGCTGTGTCGCTGACGGAATACAGTCTGGAAGCCGTGTCATAGCCGTAAGCAGTATTGTTTATAACGCTCGTCCCTTTGGCCGTGAGATTTGTCCGGCGCAGGAACTGATCATAGCCATTGAGCTGTTCTACAAGATTCTCAAGTCCGGCTGCAAGGCGGAGGCGTTATGATCTGAAATCACGAAGCGATCCCCTCAAATTTACACCCAATTTCGGAGCTCGGGTTCAACCAAGCGGTAAGGTTAACCGGCGGACCTGAAAGCACATTTCAGCTCGCATGATTGCCGGCATGATGCGCTCAATTCGTGTCGGCGCCAGCATCAATAGCCGGCGGCGCCGATTGGCGCAAACTCGGGGATGCAAACCATGCACACCAGCGACAGGTTGGTGGCCCGTTTTGCGTAGATCGGGTTGGTGCAAGACAGTTCCCAAGCCAACGGCCTGGCCGTGATTGGCCAATCCGCATTGGCGGTGGAGGGCAACGGCGGCACGCCAGCGCAACAAACGAAAGTGGTGATTCGCCCGGCAGGGATGGTTGACGCCTGCTGGTGCAAAATGCTTATGGCGTTGGTGCCATTGAGATAGCGGATCAGCGGAGTTTCAATCCGGTAACCCAGAATCATGGCGTCGCGACTGTTCAGCATGGCGGTGCCGCCCGAAAGCTTAGAGGACGCACTGGCGCTCTGATTCGTCTGCGCCGGCGCCGGTGGCGGCGGCTGGCTGCCATTCACAATCCGATAATATCGGGTCACGCCAAATCCGCCGGTCTGCGAACCGTCGTCGAAGAATTGGAACAGCGTGTATTTGGGCGAGGTAAATGCGCCGACGTCGTAGGTGACGATGTTGGTAAAGGTGTTCCAAGACGTTGGCGGGAAACTATCGGTCCACTGCACGCGGAACACGTCATTGCTCCGGGCATACCAAGTCAGGAGGAAGCCATAATTGCCATTGATATTGGTGTAAACAATACTGGCGGAAACCCGCAGAACGAAATCCACACCAAGGGCAAAACCAATCGACTGGGCGTTGGGGTTCTGCACGCCGAGGAAATATTCGTTGCCGGGCACAAAATAGGCCGGCGCCGAGGTGGTGCTCAACACGCTGATGCCGCTGCTGGCGTTGGCCAGCAGTTCAACGTCGCCCGCATTGACGATGGTCGGCGGGATGTTGGTGCTGAACCACACATTCGCCGGCAGATTGGTCGAGTAGAACAATGTGTTGGTGGCGATGATGGCATTGGTCGGCACCTTGACCGAGAACCAGGCAATGGCTCCGGGCAGCACGTTATTGGTTTGCGTATTGCCATCCGGCAACGGCAGCAATACCACCACATTGAAGTTGTTGGTCGCGCTCAGGGACTGCGAGTTGACCGCCCAAGGATTATAGTCCGTCACCTTGGTGGTGAAAACGTAGGATTGCCCCGCCTGCGCCACGGTGGGCGTCCAGGAAATAAGGCCCGTGCCGCTGTCAATGACCGCACCCGCTGGAGCTTGCAGCAAAGCGTAGGTCAAGGTGTTTGACGGGATGTCGGGATCAAACGCGGTGTTGGTCACAAATAGCGTGTCCGGCACGGTGACGTGCTGATACGGAATATTGGGCAGAATGGGCGGCAAGTTGGACTCGGTTACCACAATGGTGAAACTGTTGGTCACTGAATAGAGGGCGTTCGCCACGCTCACCAAAACAGTCTTGGTGGACGGGCCTTGCGCCTCGCTGGGTGTCCAATTGATGACGCCGCTGGCGGATACGGTCAGATTGCTCGGTCCGTTGACCAGGGCGTAGGTCAATGGCAGCGGCGGATTGTTAAGATCGGTGGCAATGCAATTGGTCGTGAACAGCGTGGTTTCCAGGTTGGTGAAGACATCGGTATTCGTCGGGAAGGAGAATACGGGCGGCAGCGCCACATAAAAGGCGGTGGCCTTGACCGTATATGTAACTGAATTGCTGGAAATATTGACGACCGATAGATACCAGTCGCCGTTGGTCAGCGCCACAGGAACGCTGTTGCTGCTGACGCCGATTTGCTCGAGATTGGTGCTGGGGCTGCTGATGTAATCATAACTCGACAGCGAAGGCAGGGGCAGTCCGTAGCGCGCCACCAATGACACCGGGCCGCTGGGATTCAACACTTCAAACAATACCGCCACCGGGTTGTCGCCGGCACCATTGGTGGTGACGGTGAATTTGTAGAAGTCCGAACCCGCCGAATTGGCGTTGGTGAATGGCACCGTATTGGTGAGCGTGATGATGGCCGGCGGCACGTTGGTGTTCATCAGCAGCGGGACCGCACTGACCGCCACACTGACCGTCACCGGCCCAAAATAGGCCATGGTGTCGTTGTTCGTCACGTTCACACCGAATGAGGCGTATCCAAAACCATTGGTGCCGCTGTTGAATTGATTGGTGGGATTAAAGACGGCAAAACTATAACCAAACAAACCGCTATTGGTCACACCGTCCCAGACATTGGTCAGATAAACGGAGCCATTGACGGCGTTCGTCAGGGAGAAGGTTAAATTACCGGTTTTGCCAAACACCTGTTTCAGATCCACACCGACCGGCGTGTTGGTGATGGTCAGCGCATGAGGCGCCGCCAGCCAGTTGTTGTATTCCTCCAAATCCGTATAGCCGTCGCCGTTACGATCATTGTTATTGCTCGGCACAAAGCGATCGGTGCCGAAAGTGATTTCCCAGAAATCCGGGATGCCGTCCTGGTCGGTGTCGAGATATCTGGAATTAGATGTCCCGCCATATTTTCCACCGCTACCGGCGTTGTAAATGGATTGGATCTCGGCCTGACTGAGTGGGCGACTGAAAACACTCATTTCATCTAAATCCCCGACATAATTAAACTGCAAGTTGCCACCGGCAATAGTTCGCGCTCCCAAGAGTAAATTGCCGGTGGTTTTTGGCGTGAAAATTCCCAGGTTAGAACTAGCGACCACCACACCATTTCGGTAAATGAAAGCCATGCCGGTGGTTTTATCATAAGTTAATGCGACATACTGGTAATCAGAAGTCAGAATACCTCCCGCTGACGTAATCAGATGACTCGTATTGCCTGTATCCATGAGATTACCATACAGGCAACCCGGACCGCTCCCCGCAACTGCGGATATCCAAAAATGCACACCAGAATCAATTCCATCAAATTGCCATTCCAACAATGGAATTTGACTCGACAAATTTCCAGGACGAATCCAGCCGGCCAGGGTAAATCCGGAACCCAGTCCCACGTTTAACGAAGTGGAAGCTGGCACTTGGACATACCCTCCAGCACCATTGAAATGAAAAGCTTTGCAAATCTCTCCGGCTCCATAAGCAATCACTCCATTGGTGACGAATCCGTTGTTGGAACCAAAACTGTCATTTGCGTTATTTTCTCCTGACCACAAGGAAACCAATCCAGAAAACGGCGGTGTGGAAATCAACGTGCCAGTTTGCGAGCGGACTTTTGAAACCACGTCAACATCCACCAAATCACGTAATCCCAAGTTGACACCGGCGAAATCCAACACTTTTTCGTAGGCCAGAAATGCTTCATCCGTCGGCACCGGCAACAGCGGGAAGGAATGTTCAAATTGCGTATAGCGATTGGTGAACATGTTCCAGCCGGTATTGGCACCGTTTAAAATTCCGTTCAGGTCGCTGTCGATGAAGTTGTTGGTTTGGAAGATCCAAGAATTCGTTGAACCACCCCAGAACGCGATGTTGGTAATGGCGTAGTTCGTGCCGAAGGTGGCCGTATCGGGTCCGGCAATGAGATAGTTGCACGCATAATTCAACTGATTGGTCACCGAATTTGAAACCGGGGACATCCCGGAGAAAAGCCCCCAATTGTATATGACATTGTTTACGAAATCCAAGCTGAGGTTGTCACCCAGTGCCGGGTTGCCACTGTAATTGTTGGCATAAAGATTATGGTGCAAACTCAAAGCCCCACTTCCGCCGCGTAATCCTGATCCCAGCGGAGGCGGGTTGTTGGTCACAAAAAGGCTGTCGGCTAAAATCGACCATTGCACGGTGACGTTCGAAGAATTCACCGAAGACAATAAATTGTTCGCACTCCAGTTGGCAGAAACATGGTCCGCAATCACATTGACAACATTTGAAAACTGTAGAGCCTCCGCCGAATTCGCGTCCGGCCGCAAGCGGACGTTTCGAATGATCACGTCATGTGCGGACTGAACCGTTGTCATGTCTCCGGCTACCGACACCCCGCCACAAGGCGCGGTCTGGCCCGCGATCGTCAGATACGAATTGGTAATCAGCAACGGTGTTGTGAGGTTGATAATGCCAGAGACGTCAAAAACCACGGTCCGGTTTGCAGCCCCAACCGCTTCCCGCAAGGTGCCCGGGCCGGAATCGGCCAGCGAAGTCACATGATACACATCGCCAAAGCGTCCGCCGATGGCGCCACCACCTGAACCAGCCGCTCCAGGGAACGCGGGGAAGTAAGCATTCGTCTCGATGGAAGCCACGATCGTGTAGTGCACCAGATGCGATTCATGGTTGGGCACTCCCAAATACCAATCACCCAGCAAATTGGTCATCACGCTGTTGGTGTAAACAAATATTAACTCCGGCCGGGTGCCAGAATTTTGGCTGGTTTGATAAAATGGAGGGGCCAGCGGCAAACGGTTGGTTTGAACGGTCAAATCCGCATCGCCATCGAGATTGTATAACTCAAATCGCAAACCCAGGTTGGTCACCCCGCCAGCCAGCATGTTGGTGACGGAAAAGCGGAAGAAATTGGTCAGAGCCGCGCCGGGTCCGGAGGTGAAGTTGACAGGCACCCGGTTCGTCAAGTCGATGATTTTCGGCGGTGCATTTGTCATGTCCAGTTCCTTAGCCAGCACGGTGTAGCGTAACGGCCCGGCATCTCTCTTGATCACTCCAACATACCAGCGACCGTAATTCAGTGGCACCGGCGATGAGTTGGTAAGGACATAAATATTCTCATCAAGATTGCTCACATTGAAGCTTCCGTAGTCGGAATTGGTCAAGGTGGGCAAAGGCGGTCCTTTGCTTATCACCAAGTCCGCATTGCTGCTCAAATCCAACAGTTGAAACGTCGCTTCGTAGATATTGGAACTGACATCAAAGTAGAAATAGCGAACCTCATCGCTGAAATTAGTGCTCAAAACACTTGAATACGGGATGCCATTGGTGAGCGGGGTAATGTCGTAATCCACCTCCAACACCACGGTCGCGGCATGGGCATTGGTGTTCCGCACCCCCAAGTAATAAGTTTTCCCAGGCAACAACGGCAGTTCCGGCGGCAGCGCGTTGGCAACCAAACTTGGGAAACCAATCCCGTTAGTGGATCCGGTCAACAGAGTATAATCATTCGGGTTTGATTCGGTAGGTGGATTTGTCTGGTTAAACAGCAAATCCACGGGATACGTTGATGACACCAAAATATTCGTCGCATAGTGCGCCCAGGTCGGCACGGTCACGGTGTAATAGACCGTTTGATTGGGTCCCACTGTGCTGGTCACGGGAGTTTCTGGCGGCAAAGTGGCGGCGACCACCGCATTGGATTCCAACACAAAGGTCAACTGCCAACTCAGCAAATCCGTGAAATTCGTGACATATTGCCCCAGCCGGTTATCCCATACTTGCAAAGCCCAGTTGCCGTAAGCTGAAACCCCGGTCAAAGAGGACAATCCCTGTTCTGGCAAGTAATACAAACCATCGGGCGGCAATTTTGTAAGGCTGAACGAATCGAACAGCATTCCCGGTTGCAGCCCCATGATTTGCAGCGGAATGGAATTGGTGGTGGCGGTGAAGGAAAAGCTGTTCATCTGCCATTGATTATTCCAACCAACCAAGTAATTCGTGGTTGATCCCAGCGAAATATAAGCTTCGGCCAACCCCAAGGCGGATTTTGTTGAGGCATCAAACTTACCGGTCAGGCCGTTGGTCACATTGGCTGAAACATTGTAAATGGCAAAATCTTCGGCGGGCGATATGGCGCGATTGTAAATGCTGATTTCATCCATTTTGCCACCGTAATAATTGTTGGTGGCGCGGCTCATATCGCGCCCCAGCAAAACATCGCCATCCGTCTTGGGCACGAACACCCCCAGGTTGGTGCTGGCGACATTGGTGCCGTTCAAATACAGCGCGGCCAAACCGCTGTTGGTGTTATAGGTCAGGGCGACGTGCTGATACACGTTGCTTTGGAGCAGGCCGGGCGCGGAAAAGATTTCATGCGAAGCAAAGTTAGTATCCACGATGTTCGCATACAGGCATCCCGCTCCTCCGACAAAAACATTCGGGTTGACCACCGAATTGGTGACCGAAACCCAGAACTGAACCCCATTGGTCTGGATGTCATTTACTTCGACAACGCCATAAACTTTATTGGTCGCACTTGAATTGCAGACAAATCCGTTGTCATCCGCCAAAACCCAAAGGCCGGACTCCGTGTTCGTTCCGCCCAGCATGAATGTAAAATCATGGCTCCCGTCGCAGTTCACGGGCTGACCCGAAAGCCAGTTGGTATAATTGTCGGCGGCGCTCCCGCTGGACCAAACGAATGAATTGTTCAAGTTCGTCAGACCGATCCAAAGGTTATGATTCATCCCATTATAATTGGCGAAATTGTCATAAACCCAATTCTGCTCATTGGCCGTATCCACCGTAACGAGATGCCCGCCCAATTCATTGGCCCACATTTCCGAAACCGCCCAGTTGGTGGCGCCAAGCATGTAATAATAGTGGCCGGTCGCGCGATTCAGGAACGGTCCGGCCTCGATCACCAGATTGGTCACGGCGGCATTGGTCGGCACATGCGCGAGCCATTCCACCAATGGCTGCGGCCTGGCCAGATTGGTGGGATTGATCCAGCCCTCAACCGTAAAGCCACCGCCTTGGCCGACATCCAAAGTCGGGGATTGCGGGATTTGGACGTAGGTATTGGTGCCCGCAAATTGGAATTGCGTTCCCGCATCTTGAAACTGGAAAGCCTGGCCAACTTCGCCGTCGGGGAAATTAAAGCGACCGATTAGTCTGCCATTATTCCCATTATTTTCCGGGTCAGAACTGTCGCTGGCATTTCCTTCTCCCCGCCACCACCCCACTATGCCGGGACCTCTATACGAATAATTCAAGGTATATTTACCGCCGGGAGTGACGGGTATATTGCGCGTGATCGTCCCCATCCCAAGCGCCAAATAATTGCTGCCTGACTGGGATGTCGAAGGATCGGTAACGACACTCACCTGGTTGTTGGTTAACTTGACCACGTTGGTAACCGTGATGTAGATCTTCCCAATCGGCGTAAACACCGTGGAAACCGTCACTAGATTTGTCGGCACCGTCCAAAAACCGGCGGCGTCCACGATGTTGGTTGGGGCGCGATAATTTCCATTGGTCGAACTCTCAAAATCGCACAGCGAATAGTTGGTTAAATATTCCGACAAACTAAACGGTGGCTCGGCAAATTTAATGGGAACCTGCGTCAGATTGGTGTCATCCGTGAATTTCAAGTAAGAAAAGTTAGTCGCGGCGGTGGCGTAAACTTCCGCCAAACCATTCTGCGGTTCAGTCTTCCCAGGCATCTGCGGGATATCGCCGCCATCGTTCCAAAGTCCGCCATAGAAATAATCCATGAAACCAAAATATTCATATCCATACACACCGCCACCGCCATTGTTGGGTTCACCGGGATACCAATTCCGGTAATTTGACGTGTCACCAGAAACCCAGAAAAAGTTTGTCATGTGATCCGCGGCCACAGTCGTGGTATCGCCTGCCAAGTCATGCAGGCCAATCCACAGATCCCGATTCACCCCGCCATAGCTCTTAAAGGTATTCCAAATCCAACCTTGCTCGCTCGCATTGCGAACCGTAGCCAAATGGCCTCCCAGAAGATCCGCCCAGGATTCGGAGTCCGTCCAATTGGCTTGGGCTAGAAGATAATAATAATGGCTGTTTGCCGGATTTTGAATCGGATTGGACAACAGCGCCACGCCCGCCGGGGCGGAATTCATCGTGTAAAGATTCAGACTCGAACTCGTCACATAAGAACCGGCGCCGTTTGTATCCGTGCCGCCGCGATTTTCCATCAACAACACCCGCCCCCCCGTTGGACTGACCAGGGTGAACGTGTAATCTGAAATACGTGGCGATTGGACGACAATCCCCACATTCACCGACGAAACCAACTGGGTTGCCGCCACAAAAAGTGACGAATTGGCAACCGCATCATCGGGCAAATTGCCGGTGATCGGATTGGTCGTATAAGTGTAGGTGTTCTGCGTGACATCGCCGATGCCGAGGGTAGCCGATAAAAACACCTTCGCCTCCTGGCTGGGATTAGGATTATAAATGCCGATGAAATAAAGCCCCTTGTCCAACGGCGGACCCACGGAAATCGAATTGCCGGGAAACGTGCCTCCCGGATACGATCCCAGCACACAGTTGGTCAAATCCGCTTCCAGATCGTAATCCGTCAACGTCGGCTCATTGCCGAATTTTTCATACATTTGCAAGGGCGCCGGGGCAATGGTGGGCGGCAGGTTGGTGGCAAAGAAACTCAGGTTGGTATAGCCGGCCGGCACTTCCACGTAATCCACAAACCAACCCAGCGGCGGCACGGTCACCACGATGCCCGGCTCGGTCAGTTTGCGATGCGGCTGGATCAGCAACTGCAACTGGCTCACCCGCCCGGTTTGCGTCTGGGAATCATCAAGCTCGCTCAAAATCCACGGCCCCAGCGCGGATTGACCACGGTAATCCGCCAGATTACCTGGCCCGTCGGAATGACGGGTGCCCAGCATGGGATTCCGGCTGTCATCATACACGAGCGGAAATGTGCCGTAGGTGTTGCCCAAACCATCGTGAGTGTTCAGCACCACGGATTTGGCGCCAAAAGTGAGCGAACCCACCAGATCGCCGAAATTTTGATGCTCATTCAAGTTGGTGACCGTGACCTTGCCAATGTCCATCGGATAAATGGCGAGCGCGAAAATGTTGGTCACTCCGGGATGCGCATTGTTGCCGTCGGGAATGTTCACCGGCAGCAGCAGTCCATTGACAATCTGATTGCCATTTTTATCGAGCAGGCTGAAGGGCGTTGAAGTAAACACCGGCAGGAACGCGTATTCCGCCGCCATGTGATCCTCGGATTTGACGCCAATGTAATAAACGTCGCCCGGCGCCGAATTCGTGTAAAACGCGTATTCCGTTCCGCCTTGAGTGAGCGATGAACGCGATCCCGCCGCGCCGCTGAGACAGTTGGAAATAACCACCGGATTCAGATTGGTGAGCGACGGATCTGTGCTCACATACAAGTCAATGTCCGCCTGTGGCCGCGTAGCATTCGCCGCGTCAGCCGCAAAAACGCCCATGCGCGGAACGGACAATGTGCTGGATTGAAAGGTGATGAAGGCCGCGTTGGTATAATCGGCCGTCGGTCCCGTGTTCGTCACCACATAGAAATGCCACTGGTTGGTCTGGCCGATCGTCACCTGCCCGGCGCTGTTCCACATGGTGTTGGCGCCCAAGGCCAGCGTATTCGTCCCCAACAACGGCGAACTCGCCCCGGCGAATTGATCAAACAGCGGGCTGTTGGTGGTGGCAATGAACGTGACCAGTTGATCCCCGGTGGGATTCGCATAACTCACCATCGGCGCCACGGAACTGATCGTATCCGTCAATTCGCCCGAGCCACAGGTCACGACCAGCGCGTAATCCTGAACCACCCCGTTGGTGTGCGCCGTCACCGCATTGACGTTGACCGACCGGCCCACAACCGTGATGGAATAACTCCCCGCCAGCAGCGGCGGCAGGATGATGTTCTCCACGTTGTTGATCGTGTCCAAATTGGGCGGCGTATTGGTGTCCCACGGCAGGTTGTAGCCCACGTCGGGCGAAATATCGTTGCCGAAATAAACCTCGCCTGTGTCCAGGTTGGTGATGATCAGGTCCAGATTGTTGACCAGTTTGATGGCGGCCGCGGGATCGCCGCAGGGATCCGTCCATACGAGCGTTGCCTGGAGCGGCACATATTGCGCGCTATTGTTGGTGTTCAGGGTCAGGACGTAGGTGTGGCTGTCGCCCGTGGCCAAGGCATCCGCCGAACTTTGATCCTTGAAAAACAGCGGCAGGGGCGTTGTTCCATCCGGCTTCGTGCTCACATTGGTGGAATTAAACGGCAGCGAATTGGCAATGTTCACCAGGCCCCAGCCCTGGAAATTGATACTGTTGGTGAACGCCAGCGAATAACTCCCCACCGGCCGGGAGCCATTGATAAGCATGGCCTTCAACAGCGCCGGACTCGGGGTCATCTGCAATTTGTTGGTGAAATAATCCTGGATCAGCGCCAGCACGCCGGACACTTCCGCCGCCGCCATGCTCGTGCCGGTTTCATAGCGGTAATATTCCGGGGGCGTGCCCAAGCCATCGTCCATGCCCTGCAACACCGTTTCCAAATCGCCCACGTCGTTGGTGGTGTAAAGATACACGGTCAAATCGTAATTCACCGGCGCGTTGGTGCTGTTGCCCACCGCAAAGTAAAACCCGCTGTTCTGGTAAGCGGCCATGGCCGTGCCTTGATCGCCGGGAATATAAAAACTGTTTTTGTCCGTCTTGTAATCGTAAGTGGTGGTGGTGGGATAATCACTCTGCCGGAGGTAAATCGGCAGATCGGCCGGAAACGTGGTGGAGAACCGGTTCGTCGTGATCACGATCGCCACGCCCACCGCATTCGGCGGCACCGAAACGCCATAAAAATTCAGCGTATTGGTATTCACGATCTGGCCGGTGTAAGGCGTGGCCGAAACATTGGTCGGATTGAAATACGCATTCGTGTCCCACTGCTGCGAACGGGTGGAAACGACGAATGATCCCGGCGCCACCACGTCCGGCTTGAAGCGGCCAAAATCGCCTTCGGTGCCAATGCCCACGTTGCCGCGGCCGGAATAGGCCGCCACCTGCGAACTTGAATCCGTGGCCAGCTCCCAATACGCCGTCTGGTTGGTGATGCCGGCATCCACCGTCGTCACGATGTTCGTAATGTCGCGCGGCAGTTCCAACGCGCCCACCGTAATCACATTCTTGGCGGTGCCGGGCGAAAGAATGGTCTCCGCCGAGCCACCCGTGCCGCGGTCATTGCCGCCGCCCCGGTTGCCCGCCGGGAACACAAACAAAACCGGCTGGGAACCCGTGCTTCCGGGCACGGCATCACGCGTGGCGGCATCATAACACGCCGCCGCCAGATCGTATTGGCCGGCATCGCCGTAGTTCCAACTGTTGTTGGAAATCAACGCCCCCTCCAGCGCCGCATTCGTTTGGAGCACGTAATCCGAATGCCCATAATTCAGCGAATAGAGTCTGGCCTTCGGCGCCATGCCGCGAAACTGACCGTTGGTGCCCGGCATGATCGAGCCTTGAGCATTGGTCACCGTCAGGGATTCGGCGCCGTCCCCGGCAATGATGCCGGCGACGTGCGTGCCGTGGCCGTCGGTATCCGTCAAATCGGCGGGCAAACCCAAAACCCGTCCGGTCAAATCGGGATGCGTCGCGTCAATGCCGGAGTCGTTCACCGCCACGAGCACGTTCTGCCCGGAAAGATCGAGGAAATTTGTGGTGGTGACTGAATCATCCGTCAGGCCCACGGTCGGACGCGACAAATCGTTCGCGGCAATCCGCTGATGCACCGGTTCGATCCACTGCACGATGGGCAGCCGGGCCAGCGTGGTCCAATCCTTCGGCGGCAAGACCCGCAGCACCGGACCAAACGGCGAAACGTCCTGACCAATGACCTTCACCCGCAAGCCTGCCAATTGTTTTTTCGTCGCGCTGATGTCGCCCGCGAACAAGCCGACTGTCAAAGCCGTTCCGGGTTTCAAGGGCGTTTCGTCCACCGCCGAACCCAGCAAGGATGATTGCACCTTGTAGTAAGGTTCGTAAGGCAGCACCGCCTGCACCATTTGGTTTTCGGCCAGCACCGCCGCGCCCGCCGCCGAGAGCTGCACGAGATACGCGTTGTTGGGAATATACGATACAATCAATCCGCCGGCGCCGGCGATCACGCGACGAAATTGGCCATCAATCACGCCTTTCGCCTGAACGATGTAAGCGCCCGGTTCCGCGTCGGCCTGCAACTGCTTGGGAATGGACAAAGCCAGATTTTTCGTGGTATCCAAAAACGCGTTGGCCAGCAAAATGGCCTGCGGGGTTTTGATCAATTCGTCCAGGCTTTTGGTGGTGTTGCTCAACCGCAGCGTTCGCGGTGCCGTGTTGGTCGCCGTCACGCTGTTGGCGGGCGCCGCAGCCACCGTGGCGGCCACGGAAACATTGGTGGTGGCGATCTGATTCGTCGCCGCCACGGTCACGGGCGCGACCGCGTTGGTCGGGGCGTTCATCGCGGTGGGCGGAGCATTATTGACCGCCAACCAGAAAAACCCGCCTGCCGCCAGCAGCAGCAGTCCCAAAGCAATCCAAATACTACGTTTCATAAATTTACGCTTGTTGTTGTTCCCCAAGTTTTCAGTCAAACCGCCAAACATCTTTTTGGGCCAGGCCCAATCGGCCCTGCCCGCCAAGGTTGGAAACCGTTTGCGTTCTGACCGCAAACGTTTCCACCCCACCGCTCCCCGGCGTTCGCACTAAATCCAGCTCAATCCGGTGGCAGCACGTTGTAACTCTCCACCGCCGTCGTGTAATTGGTGCCGGTGGCCGTGACGTGCTTGTCCAGCCGGATCACGGCGCGAATGGCGCTTTCCGCCACCACCTGATAATTGGTCACCATTTTGAAATAATTCCCGCTCAACACCGTGCTGTTCTGCGCGGGTTTCAACGCTTGTCCGTAGCACGTGACCAGATACCGCGGCGCGCTGGGACACGACAATAGGGACATCATCTGCTGCGGCAGCCATTCGTAAACCTGGTCGCTGATGCCGTTGTTCAATTGCGACCGGCTTGACCGGTTCAAGTAAGGCGACCGGTCAGTAAGCGCCGGAACGGATAAAATATCCCCTTTCTCTTCAAACGTGCCCACCACGCCATCGGCGTTGGTGTAGATGGCCCGCGCGCTGTTGATGTTGGTTACCAGATAGTTGAGCGTGGAATAATCGCCTTCCAGGCCGGCCGGCTGGATGACCAAATTGGCGAACGTGGCCGGATCTATTGAAATCCGGGCGTTTTTTACGTTGTTGGAAAGCACCTCCATGCCGCTGAACACCGCCGACCACGCGGCGAGATTGTCTTGATTGACCGAGAGCTGTCCACGCGTGGAGTTTGGGTTCAAACCCGTGGTAAACACGTCAAACAACATCCGATCCAGCAACGGCGCGCTGTTGGCGGCGTCAAAAACGTCGTAATCGCCCGTCCACGCCAGCCACGTGTTGGTGCCGGAATTAATCCGGTTGCCCTGCAATTGGTGCAGCACGTTCTGCGATTTCAGATAAACCGTCTGCCACGGCGTGCCGCGATGCACCCGGCCAATCCAACCCTCGGTGGGATATTTGTTCGTCGGAAAATTCCAGCCATCCGAACTGGTGACCAGCGGATCCTTATAAATGGCATTCCACGCGTTGGTGAAATTGTAATCCAAGCTATCGAAGCCGATGGGCGCGGCTTTGCCCCACGGCTGATAACGTTCGTTCAAAACTGTGTAGCGCGGCATGGGAACCGCCGAGTTGTCCTGGATTTTGTTGAGCCCCGACAGCAAGGCGCCCTTGTTTTCCGAGCCAGTGTAGTTCAGATCGCTGGCCAGATAATGCACCAGCGGATCGTTGGCCTGCCAGCCGGTGTAATCGTAAATCATTGCCGTGGGCGTGTAAGGCAATTGCACCACGGAATTCGTCGTATAATAATTGGGATTCATGCTTCCCAAGGCCAACCCAAGGAAATGTTTAAAGCCGTCGATCTCTTCTTGGGGAGTTAATCCAGTCACGCCCGTTAACCCATTCCAATAACCCTGATTGTTTCGATATGGCGGACTGCCTATCGAAGCATTCCACTGGTTATCAATCCCAACCGGCACCACTGAGTTTTTTTTCAAAAATACGCTCCACATGTTATCGTAGCCCGGCGCGCTGCTGGTGGTCTTCAACACCGAACTGAGGTAGCGGTTCTTGTTTGGGCCGTTAAAATGAACGTAATCGATGACGTGATACACGCCATTGGAAAAGTCCAGCATGGACAGTTGAAAACGGTTCGTGGTCAACAGGGTGAAGTTGGGCAGATCAAAGGATGTCCGGTTGGTTTCCCATCCGTAATTGAATGAATCTGGATAAAAGCCCGCCACTCCCGGCGGCGCTGAGCCGAAATACAAATCCGCGTTGGTCAACAAAATCGCAGACCGCTGCAATGGAACTTTGAAGGAAGGTTCTGCATTATTGGCGTAGCCCGGCCATTTGCCGACGTAATAGGTATTGCCCATGACGTAGCCGGAAAATGCCCGCGGCGGCAGACCGTAATCGTTGGTGATCGCCATGGAAAGCGTGTCGCGAACATTGATATACACCGGGTTTGGATACGCGTTGGTGTAGGAATTCCAGCACTCCACGCCAATCGAGTTGCTGATGGAAAACGAGTAGAGTTGGTTGGTAAACTGCAAATGAGTTGGCACCGAGGTATCGCCTGGTTTCCGGCCCACCTGCAATTTGCGCGTTACTTCCACCACCGTCTGCATGCCCAGTTTGTTGAAGTTGGGAAATCCTTTCCTCGCTCCGATGATCCACGGCACCCCGTAAACATTCACAAACTGCCCAAGGTATTGAATGGGCTGATACAAGGGCGGAATGTTGGTAATCGCAGGCGAGTAATCATCAAACGGCGGGTCAAGCTGGTGGTCCTTCTCATTGACCACGGTATTTAGCAAACCGCCGCTGACGGGATTGGTGTAGCCCACCACGAACGCGTTTCCGGCCCGGTCATGCTCGAACATCGGGCGATACACGTTGGGATAAAACTCGTTGGTCGAGGCCTCGTAGAGGTTGGCCGCCAGTTGCAAAATGCGGTTGACCGCCGGCGAATAGACATACTGACCGTTCACCCGCACCGGAATGTTCGTAATGCTGACCACCGGGATTTCATTGGTCATGCCGAAATACGGCAGATTCGTCAGGCCCAGCCCGGAGGGATCATTGGCAATGACGTTGAAATTAACGTCGCGATGATAATAATTCGTGTTGATCCCATAAATCGAACTGAGGTAATTGGACGGGTTGCGCCGGAACCACATCTCCGAGTAAAGCCGCAACATCTGGTCCGCCGCCGCCACAAAAAAGTCGCGCGGACGCCACGGCACCTGGTTGGTTTCCGCGCCGGGAATGATTGTCACGCCGGTGACGACGCCGTAATTGTTATACCGCACCACCGCGTTGGAATAATTCAGGTTGATCTTGCCGCTCTCCGGCTCGGAGGCCGTGCCCAATTGCGCCATCAGCCGGTAAAACGTGTAACGATCGTAAGTGGATTTGCCCAGGCCCGCCTGCATCAGCCGATTGGTGAAGCTGTTGACACCGCTTGAAGCCGACATGGCGGGATTGAACAGATCGCTCGGCAAATTGTAAAATTGGTTGGTGCTCTCCGCCCCCGCCCACGGTAGCGAGGCGTTGTCCGCCCGCGGCACGTCGGCGTTGGTGTTCACGGTAATTTGCCAGGGTCCGTCGCCGTAACCGTCAATATTGTCAAAGGCAAACGCGCCGTTGAACGAGTTGTTGGGGAAGAGTTGGTTGACGCTGGCCAGCGAATTGTAGCGGTAGCCATAACGCCAGGACAGCAGCGCACGGGCATCTTCGAACGCCGAGCCTTTATTGTCGATATTTGGCTGGAAATAAATGTAGGGGTTCACGGTGGGGTTCACCGAGGTCGGCGAATCCCACTCGTTGGTATTCAAGTCGGCCAGGAACGCCGCCAGATTGAGTTCCCACGTGCCCACGCCCTGATTGCGCACATAGCCGTCGCGGACCGAAAGCGTCTGGTTCAACACCTGATTGTGAATGGCGTTTAAATCCAGCGAATTGCCGATGGGCTGCGCCATAAACGCGTAACGGGCAATGAACGGATTGTTCGGCCCATGCGGCTGGTCCGGATGCTCCAGCACGCCCACCCACTCGGGATCGCCGGTTTCAAAATGATAAACGTAATTATTTTTGGCATCCACAACCGGTCGCCCCAGGTTGTCCAGATCCACCACCCAGCCGTTCGTTTCAAAGCGGCCGTTGCGGTTCAAATCGAGGTAATACCGGAAGTCATAGCCGTAGCCGCCGCTGGCATTATTGGTGCGGATGTAAACCGGCGCCCGCGGCAGATATAGGAGATTGGCAATGTTTTGAACCTGATCAACCGGCGACAGCGGACCCGCCACACCGGTATTATAAAGGTCGTAGTTAACATTCGTGGGATTGGCCGGTCCGGAACCGTTTGGCCCGCCAACGCGATTGAATCCATACCCATACTCGTAATTCGTCGAAACCAACAGGCGCTGGTTGTAGGCGGCCAGGTTGGTGGAACTCGTGATGTTGGCGGCGATCTGGGCTTCCGCCATGGCCAGCGCGGAGTCCGTGGCCAACCGGGCCATGGCGGTATCGGTGGTGGTGCTGACGGCATCGCGCTGACGACGCGACAACGCGATGAACGCCATGGCCATCACCAGCGTCACCGCCAGCATGATGAGCGTGATCACCAGCGCCATGCCCTCGCGCCGACGGCGCGAAGGCGGCAGGTTAAAGGCTGAAGGTTGAAGGGTTGGCAACAGCGTCCGGTTTCTGCGAAAAACCGGCCACTTGCCACCTTCAACTGGAAACTTATTTTTCATTGGTAAGCCGAGAGATCAATGTTCGGAATGGACACGCGCTGACGGAACAAATGCACGGCCCCCGATTGGTTCTTGAGGAAAAGACTGCGCCGGTCATTGGGCGGTGCCGCCGGCACGTTGGTTTGGAGCGATTCGGCCCGGGCCAAGGTGCTGTCTTCCATCACGCCCATTTCCAACACCACCGTGGCGGGCACGGTGTTGCTATACATGAAAAGCTGCGCCTCGCCGTAGCCGTCGCTGATGCCGCTGTCCTTGAGATAATCATAAAAACGGGTATTCACCACGTTGGTGTCGCCGTTGATTATCTGGTCATTGATCAAAAATCCCTTGGGATCTTCCGGTCGCACGGTGAGATGCACCACGCCATCGATCACATGGCTCAGGTTGGTCCACCAATCGACCCCGTTCAGTTCACTCGTAAATTGGTTATACAACGTCCACGGGGAATAAACGGCATTGGTTTCCGCATAAAACCGGTAAAGCGGATACAGCGGACTGGAGGAAGCCGTGTTCACAACGTAAGCCGCGGCCGTCCATTTGGTGTTTTGCCGTCCCAGCACGAAGAAGTATTGCAGCAGATTGGTGCGCGCCACCGTGCTGCCGGGCAGGCTTTGCAACAATGGCTGGGCGGCATTGGCCAGCACAAAGAAATTCACCGGCGCCCGCACGTTTGCAGAGTAATTGCTCACTCCGCCGGACGGCGTCATGGTGTGCAGATCTGACACCATCAAATCCATGGCCGCGCGGCTGCCTTCCAGCACATCGGTCTGCGTCACGGCCGAACGAAACGCCTTTTGCGTGCTGCTGAACACCGCCATCAGCACCAGCACGATCAACGATAAAATCCCCACCACCACCATCACTTCCACCAGGGAGAAAGCGTGGCGCCCGGACGTCGGCCGAAGCGTCGCGCGTTGGCGGTCAGGATGGGTTGTCAAAGCTCGGCTCATAACGAATTGGTGAATGAATTCGGCTGGAAGTAATAGCCAAAGTAGAAAGTCTTGCCGTTAATCGGAACCGATCTGGTTGGCGCAATTTGGCCCGCCATCACGGTGCGGAAACTTTGGTGGCCTTCGCCAAGCACGCCGTTGGGATGCAGTGGCCAATCAAAGGTCAACCGCAACTCCCGCTGACGGGACGCCAGTTGATTGGCAAAATCCGGCAGGTGAACCCAAAGCAGCGACTGGCCTGGAATATCGGACGCGGTGGTGTCTGCGGATGCCTGCCACCGGCTTCCTTGGTAAAGCACAATCTTGCCTTTGGTGTAGCTGCTGGCGGGTGGCCAGATTCCATCATAATAAAACCAGTTCGTGGAAACGGGCATGGGCGCATTTTCGCAGATCAACCGGTAGGTCAACGTGTCGCCCCGCATGATGTCATTGTCCTGGGGCGGCTTCTCCGCCGCCAAACCGCTGATGGACCGGACATACGCCATCACATGGTTGCTGTAAAAGCTTTGGCCGTAGGGATAATTGACCGGCATCCCGTTCGTCCCGGTAAATAGCGGCAAGCTCATCAGCCCGATGATATTCGCGTTATTGGTTAGGACTGGAAGTCCAGTGAAGGGCGCATTTAAATAAGTATAGCCATAGACTCCCCCGCTCGTCGTGTATGAACCACTGCCCGGATTATAACTATAAAAAGTCTGATAATTCGTGATGGCATACACGGCATTGGTCAGTTGCGTTCCTCCTTGGACGCCACTGCGGATGGCTTCCAGCAACACGGTGGCATCCTGATTGATGGTCGTTTCATCCTTCACGTCGCGCTGGGTGTTCATGCCGTAGGGCAACACGCCGAGAATGGCCACCAAGGCAAAACTGATGATGGCCAGGCAGATCGCAATTTCCATCATCGTGAAACCGCTGGCCGCGCGGGCGGAACCACGAACGTTCGCAATCGCCGACGGCGGGTTACCGGAACGCAAGCCATGGGAAGCTTGAAATTGGGAGATGGAAAGTTTCATTCGGCTTAGTGAATCTTTTGCTCCAGCAACGTGGCACGTCCCGTCAACCGGTCGATGCGGATGACGTGGAACATTGAGTTGGTGCTATTGCCGGGCGGAATTTCAGTGAACGTCGCCGGCCCAAACTGAAGCGATTTGTTCGCATCCATGGCATAAGCGGCGCTGCCCTGAGCGAGCGGGATATACTCATCGTGATCCACCGTCTTCAAACCATCCACGGTTAACTGGCCCTGATAGTTGAAAGCGATGTAGGGCAACCAGGCGTTGTTATCAAAATGGTCTTCGGTCGGAAACGGCAGGGTATTGGTGTAGTTGAAACAGTAAATGGGATACGTGACGTTGGGCACGAGGGAATAATCGGTGATCGGAAAATAGGGGTTGGGATAGAGATAGTTCAGGCTGAATTTGTTGGTGCCAATGAAGGCTCCATCCGGCAACGATTTCCATTCACCAATGTAGCGCGGCTTGCCCGCTCCCGGCTGATCGCCCACGGAGCGCAACGAGAGAAACGTGTAACCGGTGTATTGCTTGTCCAGCAGATTGGTGCCCTGCATTTTTTCCTGCGGCGTGAGCTTGCTCCACCAGTTGTTTTGAAACAGCCAGAAATTTGCCGGCACAAACACCATGTAAACCGTGGTGCGGCGGCTCACGGCCAGTTGCCGCGCGTGGCCGATGTCGTCCAACAACTGCCGGGTGGCGCTGATTTGAATATTTCCTTTGCCGATGTTTTTCAGCGCCGGCACCGTCAATGCCGCCAGAATGCCGAGAATGGCGATGACCACCAATAATTCCAGCAGTGTAAAACCGCCGGCCCGGGCAAACCGCATTGGACGAATGGCTTTCACAAATTGATTACCAGCTCACGAGATTGTCTTTGTTGGCGCCAACCCGAGAGGAGACACTCGGGTTGTAATTTTTATCCTTGCCAGCCGACCATACCATCACCTTGCTCCGACACAGAAAATGATCGCCGCTGCCGCTGGTTCCATCCACCGGATTGAACAGGCCGTTGATTCCGGTTTGCCCGGAATCTTGCGAAACCGCCTGACGGCTGTAGAGCAGATCGCGGGTGCCCTGCTCGTTGTAGCTGGTGTTCATGGTGATGACATAGGGCGACCCCCACGGGTCACGATAGATGCCTTGCACATCCACGCCGGGCAAGGGTTGTCCACCCGTGGACGGGTCATAGCCGGACAACTTGGCGTTGAGATATTTTATCTGCTTGGGATTCTTGACGTGATTGGCGTTCACCGTCGCCACGCCGTTGGGAAACGCCGTCATGTCCATGAGGATGGCCACCACATTGGTGTTGTTGTGCAAGGTATAGGGAGCGGACACTGCCGGTCCAAACACCATGCCCACCGTGTAATCATTAGTTCCCGCATCCTGCTGTTCCTGGGTGGAAAGCGGAAACCGGCTGTTATCCTGATCGTAAGCCTGAATGGCGTTTACCAGATCGGTCATCTCAACTTTGGCTTTGGCGCGTCTGGCCGCTTCGTTGGCCATGTTCACCGCCGGCAGCAGCATGGCCGCCAGAATGCCGATGATGGCGATGACCACCAGCAGTTCGATCAAGGTAAAACCGCGGGTTCCCGATTTCGGATTTGCAATCATTTTCATAGGTTTGGCGAGATTCTTGCGATGCGACGGATGCGGCAGAATGCCCGCAGCGGGCACCGGTTTTGCCGGGGATCCCCGACGGATTTCCAGGCCCTGCCGCAGGCCGATGGAAGGGCACCACGAGCAGTCATGCCACTCGATATTGAGCGAGCATTTCCAGCAGTCGGGTGCGTTCAAAGGGTTCATGTTTTTCAGTGCAGAATCTGGACCTGCCGGCTCCAGTTGCTGATGCGATTGGTCCGGCCCTTGATGCAAATATCCACCCACAGATCGTAGGAGTTGGGATTGTTGGTGCCGGGATACAAATAACGAAACGGATTTAAATTCGGTGCTTTCAAGGGTTGATATTGCTGATCCGGTCCGCCAACGGAAGTGACGAGTTCGGTGGTGCGCACCAGGTTGTTTGAGACATAGGTGTTGTATTGGCTTTCCTTTAAACTGGGCAAGAAGTTATGCGCCCGCAAAACCTCATCGCCCACGCCCTTCGCGCAATTAACAAAACCTTCCACGCCGTAAGCGGTTTTCACTTCGTTGGCGGGGGTAATATCCAGTTGCGACCGGCCGTCCAGCGTCACAAAAGCCGAACCGTTATTTGTGGTTCCCGAAAGCTCGTAGTAAAGCTGGTTCATGATGGCCGGCTCATAATTGGCCGACGCCGGATTTTGATTGCAAGGCGGATAGGTGCCGTATTTGGCCTTGTAATTTTCCAGCGCCATTTCGATTTGGCCCAATTCCGCCCGGGCCACTTTCTTGTAGTTGCCTTCCTTGATTTTTCCCAAAACCGGAATGGTCAAAGCCGCCAGCACACCCATGATGGAAATAACCACGAGCAGTTCAATGAGGGTAAAGGCGCGCGTTTTGTTCACGCCCCCAATTGGGTTTTGGTTTTTTTTCATGTTCGGAAACTTATCGTTCGCGCAATTCTTCTTCCATGCGCTCGCTCAACCATTGCTTGATCATGCTCTGGTAATTCAAAAAACGCATCCGCGCCAGGCGCTTGATCCGCGCCAGCATTCGCGGGTCAATCCGCAGCGAAATGGTCACTGATTCCGAGGTCTCGGTGCCGCCCGCCACCGCCGCATCCATCAACCGTAAATCTGGACGATTTTCCGACCAAAAAGCCGTTTCGGCGGCTTCGCTGTCGAAGATCGGCACATCCTCCCAATTGGCAAATGTTTGCATTATCGTTGGGGACTCGCGTCTCAAACCGGATTGCGGACGCCCATTTTCCCAAAATCAAATCGCTTCTCAAGCACTCTATGACAGGGTTTGATCCATTTTCTTTTGATAGAAGAAGCGCTCCTCCGGCTCGAATGGCCGCGACATCAACACGCGAATGAGCCGTCCATTGGTGCGATAGATACTGTAAATCCCCAGGCCGCCCGCCGACATGCCCAAATTGAAAAAACGCGCCTGCACCGCAAATCGGGGCGAATCCGGCATTAACCGGACGGCAAACGGATCTTCAAATGACTCTTCTATCTCCCGTTGATTCAAAGAACCAAGCTCAAAAGGCGGGTTATTCCAATCGAACTCCATAACGAGTCAGTTGTAAATAATTCGCCCATGCTTTGTGAATACAATGTATTTACATTTGGGAGCGATTATTGTCAAGTTCAAGTCTTTTCAATCGGGTTCCGAGGCATTTGTCAGTCTCCGCCCCCTTTACGGCTATCGTCACCGCTCAGATTGGTAATCATGGCAATGAGGGGCAGAAACATCGCGATGACGATACTGCCAACGATGACGGCCAGGAAGACGATCATGATGGGTTCCAACAATGAAGTCATGGCTTCCACGGCGTTATCCACATCTTCATCGTAGTTGTCGGCAATACGAAGCAACATTTCCGGCAAGGCGCCCGTCTGCTCGCCGACGTCCACCATGCTGATTACCATGGGCGGAAAAACGCGCGACGATTCCAACGGCGCCGTGATGGTTTCCCCTTCCTTCACGCTTTCATGCACCTTGGCCACCGCGTTGGAAATAATGACGTTGCCGGCGGTTTCTTTGACGATGGTCAGCGCCTGCAAAATCGGCACACCGCTGCTGACCAGCGTGCCCAAGGTGCGGCAAAACCGGGAAATGGAGACCTTGCTGACCACCGGTCCGGTCGGCGGCATGACCAGCTTGGTTTTATCCCACACATGGCGGCCAAACTTGGTGCGGATGAACAACAAGAAAACCACCACCACCACCGCCAACGCGCCGGCCGTCGCCAAAATGTTGTTGCGAATCATGTCGCTGACCCAAAGCACGAAAACGGTAAATTTCGGCAGCGTAATGCCCATGCCACCGAACACTTCCTTGAATTTCGGCACCACCATTGTCATCAGCAGGATCATGATGCCCACCGCCACGATCAAGACGGCGACCGGATAAAACATGGCCGCTTTGACTTTGCCCTTGATTTTCTGGGCTTTTTCGGAAAATTCCGCGAGACGCTTCAACACCACTTCCAGCACGCCGCCCAGTTCGCCGGCCTTGACCATGTTCACGAACAATTTGTTAAAAACCTTGGGATGCTGCGCCAGGGCTTCAGAAAAAGTGCTGCCACCTTCGATGGACAGGGCCAGGTCACCCAGAATGCGTTTCAGATTGGGATTCCGTTCCTGTTTTTCCAACACGCGCAGACCGCGCAACAAGGGCAGACCGGCATCCACCAACGTGGCCAACTGCCGGGTAAAGGTCATCAGCACCTTGGGTTTGACGCCGCTCATGCCGGGGATGGCGATGTTGATGCTCATGCCCTTGCCCTTCTTGCCTTTGGCTTTGGCGGCGGGCTTGGCTTTCACCTTCTTGCCGGCGGATTTTCCTTCCTTGGCGGCCTTGTCCGTCTCGGTGATTTTCGTGGGGAACAACCCCATTTCCTTGACGCGCCCGATGGCTTCGTTCTGGCTGGCGACTTCAATGGTGCCCTTGGTTTCTTTCCCATGAGCGTCGAGGGCCACGTAGTTATACTTTGGCATGGAGAATCAGGTGTATTTGACGACTTCTTCAATGGTTGTATCACCGTCAAAGATGCTGCGCAAGCCGTCTTCACGCAGCGTGACCATGCCGAGTTCCACCGCCTTTTGGCGCATCACCACCGTGGGCGCGCGTTCGTTGATCAGGGTGCGGACGGCATCGCTCACGACGAGCAATTCGTAAATCCCTTTGCGGCCCTTGTAGCCGGTATCGTTGCAGTTGGAACAACCGCGGCCGTAATGAAACACCTTGTCGCCCAAGTCGTGCGGGGACAATCCCAGCAACGCCAGTTGCTGTTCGGTGGGCTCAAACGGCGTGCGGCAATTCTTGCAACTGGTGCGCACAAGTCGCTGGCCGAGCACCGCCATCAAGGTGGAGGAAATCAAGAACGGCTCCACCCCCATGTCCACCAGCCGCGTGACGGCGCCGGGCGAATCATTCGTGTGCAGCGTGCTCAACACCAAGTGCCCCGTCAGCGACGCCTGGATGGAAATCTGGGCGGTTTCCAAATCGCGCATTTCCCCCACCATGATGATGTCCGGATCCTGCCGCAAAAAGGATTTCAACGCCTTGGCAAAGGTCATGCCCGCCGCCTCGTTCACCGCCACCTGCATGATGCCTTCAATGTCAAATTCCACCGGGTCTTCCGCCGTCAGCAATTTGGAATCGATCACGTTCACCCGCCGCAGGCAGGAATAGAGCGTGGTGGTCTTGCCGCAACCGGTGGGTCCCGTCACCACGAAAATGCCGTTCGGCCGCTGAATCACTTCCGTGACGAAATCATAAACGTATTTTGGAAAACCGAGCGTTTCGAGTTCCAAATTGATGGAAGAACGATCCAAAACGCGCAGCACGATGGATTCACCGAAAGCCGTCGGCAGACAGGAAACACGCAAGTCAATCTGCTTGCCGGCGACCATCAGATTGATGCGGCCGTCCTGCGGCAGCCGGCGTTCGGAAATGTTCAGGTTGGCCATGACCTTGATGCGCGAGGTCACGGGCAGGGCCAGATGCTTGGGCGGCGGCGCCATTTCGTAAAGCGCGCCGTCCACGCGATAGCGGATGCGGAACTCCGTTTCAAACGGTTCAAAGTGGATGTCACTCGCGCGGTCCTGCACGGCCTGTTGCAACACAAGATTCACGAACTTGACGATGGGCACCTCGTTCGCCAGCGCCTCGGCGGCATCCGCGTCCTCACCGGCCTCGACCACTTCGCGGGCGATGCCCGTATCATCGCTCAACTCCTTCAAAATCTCGGAAAAACTTTCGTTTTCCTCCTGGCCGTAAAGGCGCTCGATGCTCTTTAAAATCTCGGCCGGATCGGCCACCACCACTTGAATGTCCGTCTTGGCGGCAAATTGCACCTCATCCGTGCGCGCCGGATCCAGCGGATCCGCCATCGCCACCTGGAGGACGCCGTGGTTTGTGCCCACCGGCAGACAGTGATACATCTGCGCCACCTTGGCGGGAATTTTGCCCAGCAAATCCGGCGTGAATTGCCGGTCCTTCAGCGAAATCACTTCCGTGCCCAGCGACGACGCCATCACCTTCAGGATGTCGTTGAGCTTCATGATCCCGAAATCCTGCAAGACCTGGATGACGGGCGAGGCGTTGCGCTTCAGCTCGGCGGCCACTTCCTCGTATTGCAAGTCGTCAATCAGGCCCTGCCCGTGAATGAGCGACAGCAGCGGATTTGAGATTTCGTCAGACATGAAACGAATTATTTGGTCTTGCCCTCGTTTTTGCCGACCGCCGCCGCCAGGTCCAGTTCCTGCAGCTTGGCCATGATGGTCGTCGGGTCTTGGGATTTGTTAATGACTTCCTCGCGCGCGATCAGGCCGGCGAGATATTTTTCGACCAGGAACGCATCCAGCGTCACCATGCCCCATTTCGCGCCGGTCTGAATGTCCGACTGAATACGGAAGGTTTTATTGTCGCGAATGAGCGCCGCGATGGATGGCGTGTTGATCATGACTTCAAACACCGCCACGCGGCCCGGCTTGTCAATGCGCGGCAGCAGCAACTGCGAAATCACCGCCTGCAACACTGTGGAAAGCTGGATGCGCACCATTTCCTGCTGGTTGGTCGGAAACGCGTTGGTCAAACGGTCAATCGTCTTGGCCGCGCCGGTGGTGTGCAACGTGCCGAAAACCAAGTGGCCCGTTTCCGCCGCCGTGATGGCCGCCTCGATCGTTTCCAAATCGCGCATTTCGCCGACCAGAATCATGTCCGGATCCTGACGCAGCGCGCGGCGCAACGCCTCGGCGAAATTCGGCACGTCCACGTGGACTTCGCGCTGGGTGATGAGCGCCTTCTTGTGCTTGTGGTAATACTCGATCGGATCCTCAATCGTGATGAGGTGGACCTCCTCGCGCGTCTCGTTGACGATGTTGAGCATCGACGCCAGCGTGGTGGATTTGCCGGAGCCGGTTGGCCCCGTGACGAGAATCAATCCGCGCGGCTTGAACAGCAGTTCCTTGGTGGATTCCGGCAAGCCAATCTGCTCAAACGTGAGCATCTTGCTGGGAATCTGGCGGAGCACCATGCCGAAGTTGCCCTTTTCCTTGAACACACTGACGCGGAAGCGGGCGGCCTCGCCGAAGGCAAAAGCGAAATCCGAACCGCCGCGTTCGCGGGTCTGCTGGATGTGCTCCTCCGAGGTGATGCTGCGCATCAGTTCCTCGGCGTCTTCCGGCGACAACGACGGCCCCTCCACCCGGTGCAGGGTGCCGTGAACGCGAATGGTTGGCGCGCAGCCCACGCGAATATGCAGGTCGGACGCGTTTTCAGACACCACCAACTGCAGCAAATCGGACATCGAGTAAGACATAAAATTAGGAGCTAGGATTCATCACCAACCGTTGCGCGGATCACTTCTTCCGGCGTCGTCATGCCCGCCAGCACTTTGCGGATGCCGTCCTCGCGCAGGGTGCGCATGCCCATTTCCCGGGCGCGTTGACGCAGAACGTTCGTGGGCACTTGATCGTAAATCAATTTCCGCCCCTCGTCCTCCACCACAAAAATCTCAAAAATGCCCATGCGCCCGCGGTGGCCGGAGCCGTTGCAATTTTCACACCCGCGGCCTTTCTGGATGTTGGCGTTTTTCACGTCATCCATCGTCAGGCCCAGCGAGCGCATTTCCGCCTCGGTCGGCTGATACGGCGCGATGCACTTTTTGCAGATTTTGCGGACGAGGCGTTGCGCCATCAGGCAGCGCGTCGAGGACGCCACCAAGAACGGTTTTACGCCGATGTCCACGAGACGGGTCACCGCGCCGGGAGCGTCGTTCGTGTGGAGCGTGGAAAACACCAAGTGACCGGTTAGCGACGCGTTGATGGCAATGGAACCGGTTTCAATATCGCGAATTTCCCCGATCATCACGATGTTAGGCGCCTGACGCAAGATGGCGCGCAGCGCCGTGGCAAACGAGAAACCGACCGCGTCATGCACCTGCACCTGATTGATGCCGGAGAGCACGTATTCCACCGGGTCTTCCACCGTAATAATCTTGCGATCGGGCCGGTTGATGAAGTTGAGGCAGGAATACAGCGTGGTGGTCTTGCCGGAACCGGTGGGGCCCGTCACCAGCAAAATGCCGTCCGGCAACCCGATGATACGCTCGAACGTCTGCTGGTCGTCGGTCAGAAAGCCCAATTCCGGCAACCCAAGGCGCAAACCTTCCTTGTCCAAAATACGCATCACGATGCTTTCGCCGTGGTTCGTGGGCAGGCAGGAAACACGCAAGTCGATCAGCTTGTTGCCCACCTTGCTTTGGATGCGGCCGTCTTGCGGAACCCGGTGCTCGGAAATCACCATGCCCGCTTGAATTTTGAGGCGCGCAATGACCGGCGCTTGCAGCCGCTTGGGCGGTGATTTCATTTCCTGCAACATGCCGTCAATGCGGTAACGCAGGCGAAAGCGCTTTTCCAGTGGTTCCAGGTGAATATCCGAGGCGCGCATCTTGAACGCATCCACGATGATCTGATTCACCAGGCGGATCAGCGGGGCATCCCCCTCTTCTTCGGCGCCATCGTCGGCCTTCACCTCGACATTGCTCAACGTCAGCTCCTGAATGACGTCCTTGAAGACGCCGGAGTCCATGGCCATGGCCTTCTTCTCCCCGCCGTAATACTTGCTCAACGCCGCCTCGATGTCCTGATCGGAAGCGACGCGCAACTCGATTTCCGAGTGCAACAGATGCGTCAGCGAGTCGATGGTGTTCAGGTCGGAGGGATCGGCAATGGCCACCGCCACCTTGCCTTCGGTCTTGAAAACGGGAATGACGCGGTATTTCCGGGCGATGTCGCGCGGCACCATGGCGATGACATCATCCTCAATCTTGAGCGTGGAAAGATGCACCACTTCCGCGCCGAATTGCGCCGCCTTGGCCTGCGTCACATCACCAGGGCGGATCACCTTGTTGGCCACCAGCAAATCCACCACGCCGACTCCTGCGGCGTTGGCCTCCTCGCGCGCCTTGGCCACCACATCCGGGGTGGTGAAGCCTAGGTCAACCAACAGGTCCAATAAATAATCGTCTTTTTCTGCCACGAGATTGTTAGCGCGCTCCCATACTACTTAATTCTGGGAGCGCGTTGGGCAAAAAGGTTTCATGCGCAAACCCAAAAGTCAATGCGGAGTAATCATTCCCGCCAAAAATTCTGCGAAATATTTGCTCCTTTAACCATCACCTAACGGACGGAAACCGCATTTTACAATTTTCCTTTGGTGCTGGGCAATTGTCCGGCAATCCGCGAATCGTGCCGCCGCGCGGCATCCACCGCCCGCGCAAACGCCTTGAACAGCGCTTCCACGATGTGGTGCGGCTCATCGCCATACAGCAGTTCCAAATGCAAATTGCACCGGGCTTCATTGGCAAATCCCTGGAAAAATTCCCGCGCCAGACCAAAACGAAACGCGCTGGACACATCCTGAGTTTTTTCCGCCTCGGAAATCTTTTTCTGGGAAAACTGATTCAGTCCGCGCCAGACCAAATACGGTCGGCCGCTGAAATCCACCACGCAACGCGCCAGACATTCATCCATGGGCACATACGCCTCGCCCGTGAACGGATTCCGGGGATCAAAACCATGCCCGTAACGGCGGATGCCGCGTTTGTCGCCCAGCGCCGCCGCCACCGCCTGCCCCAAAGCGATGCCGCAATCCTCCACCGTATGATGCGCGTCCACGGCCAAATCCCCGTCACAGCGCAACGCCAAATCCACCGTGGCGTGCTTGGCAAACAGCGTGAGCATGTGATCGAAAAACGGAACGCCGGTTTTGATTTTGGATTTGCCCTTGCCGTCGAGGTTCAGGCGAATGGAAATCCGGGTTTCCAGCGTATGGCGTTTGATTTTGGACAAGCGTGCGGTCATGACCGCATTAAACCAAAACGGCGGGGAAAAGACCACGTGGAATTAGCCCGTGCTCCGTTGGAAAACATGAAAACCAGACGCGGCGAAACGCCTGAAGGGTTCACTTTGGCGCCGCCACCGGCTTGGCCCCGGCCAGCTTTTTCTCGATGTCATCAATCTGCTTTTGAATGGCATCCGGCGCGGGCGACACCACTTTGCCTTTTTCAAACCATTTAATGGCCGCGGCATAATTGCCGGCCTCGTCTTCCAAACGCGCGAGGTTCATCACCAGTTCTTCGTAAACCAGCTTGTTCTCTTTCTGCAAATCCGGGGACAGCGACAGGTAACTTTTAACGCCATACTCCCAGACATTTCGCGCGCGGTTCAGATCGTGCCGGTTTTCGCGGTAGATCCGGCCCAGTTCAAACAGGATTTCGCTGTTGCCAGGATTGTGGCGCAAACCCTCGCGGAGAAAGGCTTCGGCTTCGTTGGGCCGGCCCAAATGTTCGCGCATGAAATAAGCGCCCACGGTATAGGTTTCAATTTTCTGCGGATCCAGGTCCGCCGCCAGGCGCAGCCAGGGCAGAATTTCCCGCTCCTGGTGCGCTGCCAAATGCGTGTGCCGGGTGATGCGGAAGTTCCGCCCGAAAGCATCAATCCAGTCATGCGGCTGACCAAAGAAATCTTCTTTTTTTTCTTCTTCCTCCGTCTCTTTGTGGCCATGGCTGGCAGCGATGATTTCCCGCTGTTCCTTCGCATTTTGATCAAACATCGAAGGATAGTAGCCGCTGTGGAAATAGACGTCGGCCATGGTGAACGATTCATTGGCGAACAACCTGCGGCCATCGCCCAGCAGCATTTCAAAGACGTTTTCCGGCTTGGATCGCCCGCTCCAGTTGTCGGCCGTGGCCGCCAATTTGGTCGCCAGCGTAAACGCCAGCGCCAGCAAACCTGCGAGCAAAATCCACGGGGAAACTTTCATCACGTCGTCAAATTTTTCCGGCGAAAACCGAGCCACGTCAGCAACAGGAAAATTCCCGTCCACGCCGCCGCATAAAGCGTGGCCAGCGCCACGGCGCCCACCGGGGCCATGCCCATGTCATACACCACGAAATCGCGCAAATCATACCACTCGAGATGCGGGATGGTGAAATAGAGGAAGGCCAGGATGGATTGCACCGGTTCGCCTTGCTGCAGCGCGATTGTGTTCAAATGGCTGCCGACAAACAAAATGCCCACCACGACAATGAACGCGATGGTCGTCGTCGAGGACGGCGCGGCAAAATAAATGGAACCGAGCAGCACCATGCCAATGACAATCGCCAGCATGACCCACTGCATCCACGCGGCTTCGAGATAAACGCCAACCGGCCAGATTTGCTCCCGCGAACCGGTGATCACGGCAAAGAACAGGTAAAAGACGAAAAGCGCCAGGCCGGTCGCCAGCCAGCAGCCAAGGAACTTGCCCACGATTAATTGCGCCCGCGAAACCGGCTTGGCCAGCAGCGGAAAAATGGTGCGGGCCTCGCGTTCCGCCGGAATTTGCCGGGCGGCGGTTAATATGGCCACCAACAATGCCGAGACCCAAATGAGCAAGAGACAAATATCCTTTAAATACCGGACAATTTTGGCGTCGTGAAAAAAATTCGCCGAACCGGCGGCGAACGTGAGCAGCGCCGTCAGGATGAACAGGACGTAAAAATCCTTGCGCCGGTATAGTTCCTTGATGACGACTCCTGCCAGGGCAAAAATTTTATTCATGATGCGGCAGCGTTTTGATAGCCAACAACCTTGAGAAAGGCCTGTTCCAAGTTCGGGTGGCCGGCGGAAATTTCCGCCACCGTGCCCATTGCCTTCAGTTCGCCTTGATGCACGATGGCGACGTGATCACAAATCGCCTCCACCTCGCCCAGTTCGTGGGATGAAAAGAAAACCGTTTTGCCTTCGTCTTTCAGGCGTTGGATGATCTCGCGCACTTTCATGCGGCCCAAGGGGTCCAAGCCGCTGGTGGGTTCATCGAGAATCAGCAAATCTGGATTGTTGATCAGGGATTGAGCAATGCCGACACGCTGTTGCATGCCTTTGGAATAGGACTTGATCGGACGCTTGGAGGCGTGTTCCAGTTCAACCAGTTTGAGCAGGTCAGCGATGCGGCGATCCGTTTCAGACCGGCTCAACCCAAAGATTTTGGCGTAAAAGCGAAGCAGTTCTTCCGCCGTGAGAAACTTGTAATAATAGGTCAATTCGGGCAGATAGCCGATGCGCTGCCGGGCAATCGGCTGGCGAACATCGATGCCAAACAGACTGGCGCTGCCACTGGTTGGCGGGATAAAGCCAAGCAAGACGTTCATGGTGGTGGTCTTGCCCGCGCCATTTGGCCCCAAAAAACCGAAGACTTCCCCTGCCCGCACCTCCAAATCCAGCCCCAACAACGCCACCTTGTTCGCCTGCCGGAAATCGCGGTTGCGATATTCAACGCGCAGTTTCTGGGTTTGAAGAATAACCGTCATGGTTCTGGGCTATTATTTTGCATTCTTGGGTTCACGTTATGAAAATTACCAGTCGAGTCAATCTTGTCCTTGCAAATAAAGAACCCCGAAACATGCGTCTCGGGGTTTGGTTGGATCTAAACAAATTCAATCAACTGTATGCGAAAAAGGCGCGCTCAACGTGCTTAACGTGCAGGTCGGATGATTGGTCACATACCAACTGTCTGAATAGGTGCCATTGGCGGGACACGGCGGAATGCTGCCAGCGGAATTCAATTTGATGTAGGGGGTCAAATCCGTGGCCAAATGGGCCACGGTGTCATCCGGCTTGTGTTCTTCCAGCGCAAACACCGCGGCGGCGCCGTCGAATTGCCGGAGGTTGTTGATGCAACCTTTGGCTTGGGAGGATTTTCGGGCTTTCACAAAGTTCGGAATCGCGACTGCCGCCAATAACCCGATAATGGCCACGACAATCATGATTTCCACCAAGGTGAAACCCGCCCGAGAATATTTTATGGCTTGTTTCATTTTCTTACTTTCTGCTAGGCACGGCTGAACACTGTGGCCGGCGGGTTAATATAATAACGAATTGGTTCAATTGATTGCCGGCCACAACCGTGCCAGTTGTTAAGCACGTCAAATGCCAGCGCGTAAACCGGAAAACAATTCCCCGACAACCTTATCTTGGAAATAAAAAACCCGGAACTGACGTTCCGGGTTGAAACCAGACAATAAAAGTCTTAATCAAGCGCGTGCGCGAAAGGAGCCGGCAACGAGCTCAAAGAGCAGGTCGGATGATTGGTTACACCCCAAGAAGTTGAATAGGTGCCATTCGCCGGGCAGGGCGGGATGCTACCAGCCGAGTTCAACTTGATATACGGCGTCAGATCGTTAGCCAGCGTCGCCGAGTCGGAATCCGTCTTGTGGTTTTCCAACGCCCACTGCGCCGCCGCGCCATCGAACTGGCGCAGATTATTAATGCAGCCCTTGGCCTGGGAGGATTTACGGGCATTGACGAAGTTCGGAATCGCGATGGCGGCCAAAAGACCGATGATGGCCACGACAATCATGATTTCAACCAACGTGAAACCCGCCTTGCGAATGTTTTTAGTCTGTTTCATTTTTATGTCTTTCTCTCTACTGACACGGTGGAACTGCGCAACAGACGGGTTAGATGATGACAACGCCGTTCACTTGATTGTCTGCTGCAACCGCGGCTGCTTCATTTTAGCACTCTGAATGCCAAAGTCCAGGTGATCGAAAATTGACGGCTTTTGTCAGCAAACCGCGTCCAAAGACCATTTGAACCCCGTAATCCCGGCAATTTTTTCCAGAAATGTTCAAATTACTTGATCATTGTCCATCCAAGACGCCAGGACACCGCCCATTTAATAGACACTCCGGGGCAATTGTTCCGCGAACCGACCTACCAAATCCAATAAGGCTTATCGTGGGATCAACCCGCTTGTGGGTTGGCCAGTCTCCTTGAGCCAAGATCGACGGTTTCAAACTGCCACCGTTTCATTCAGGGCTGGCAGTTGCGGCTTCAATTTATGGCGCTGCTGGATAAGTTTGGCCAGCATGGCGCGCGGCTCATTTTCACCATGAGTCAACACCACTCGAGGTTTGCTGGGCGCAATGACGTTGAACCAATTAAGCAAATCGGTCTGGCCGGCATGGGCGCTAAAGCCGCCCAATGTATGAATTTGCGCCCTTACCGCGATCTTTTCCCCGAAGATGCTGACCAATTTTTCCCCGTTAACCAACCGCCGCCCCAAGGAACCGTCGCCTTGATAGCCCACAATAATCACATGCGTCTCCGGCTTCCAAAGATGGTTCTTCAGGTGGTGCAAAATCCGCCCGGCATTGCACATGCCCGCCCCGGCCATGATCAGACACGGCCCAAGCTGATCATTGATTTTTTTGGATTGCTCGGCGGTTTCGCAGAGCGTCAGCGTCTTCAAATCCTCCCGCAGCGGCTTTTGCGAAATGTATTTCAACATTTCCTCATCAAACAATTCTTTGTGCCCGGCGTAAATCTGGCTGGCCTTGATCGCCATCGGACTGTCGAGAAAAATGGGAAATGGCCGAATCTGCTTCTTTCGGAACATCTGTCCCAGCAACAACATCAACAACTGGGCGCGCCCCACCGCGAAGGTCGGCACCAGGATTTTGCCGCCGTGATTGACCGCGTCTTTGACGATGCGGTCAAACTCTTCCACCGTCTTGTCAATCGGCTGGTGATCACGATCGCCGTAAGTGGATTCCAAGAAAACCATGTCCGCCTGCCGGAACGGCTCATAATCCCGCAAAATGGGCGCGCCCTTGGGCCCAAGATCGCCGGAAAACACCACTTTCTTCTTTTTGCCATCTTCCTCGACGATCAACTGAATGCTCGCCGAACCCAGCATGTGGCCCGCCTCTGCCCAAATGGCTTGAACGCCCGGGGCCACTTCCACAATTTGCTGATAAGGAACGGGCTTGAAACATTGAATGATGGCCTCGGCCTGCGCCGCCGTGTAAAGCGGTTCAATGGGTGGTTCGCCCGCACGCTGGCGTTTACGATTGATGCGTTCGGCATCGGCCAACTGGATGTGCGCCGAATCACGCAAAATGAGCGCCGCCATCTCAATGGTTGCCGGCGTGGCTAAGACTGGTCCGGCGTAGCCCAGTTTGGCCAGCAAGGGCAGCCGGCCCGTGTGGTCCAGATGACCGTGCGTAATGAGCACCGCGTCCAGTTTGCGGTTCATCTGCACCGGCGGACGATTCAACGTGTCCGCCCGCTTGCCGCCTTGAAACAAACCGCAATCCACCAGCACACGAGCCGCCTTGGTTTGAACCAAATAAGCCGAGCCAGTCACTTCACCACCAGCCGCTCCCAACAAGGTAATTTTCATCGGTCTATGATAGGTTGTTATAGGTTGTTTTGTGGTTTGAATCGCTGGGATTGAACAGAATCACGGGTCGGGAATGAGCTTCCATCCGACAGAAATCCCACTCGAATCATTTTTTGCCGCACATGTAAAATATCCGCGCCAGTTCACGGTTCGTTCATTCCCCCAAGCTGATGCCCAAAGCGCGCGCCGTTCGCGCCATCGCGCCGCCGATGGGAACCATTTTTAAACGGCCCACCGCTTCGGAAATCTTGACCGCGCCCAGCCCTTTGCCCGTGTAAGCCACCATTTTGCCATAATCGCCCGCCACGATCAGTTCCACCGCCATGGCGCCAAACATGGAGCACAGCACGCGGTCAAACGTCGTCGGCGTGCCGCCCCGCTGCAAGTGGCCCAGCACACAGCAACGGGTTTCCTTGCCGGAACGTTTGCCGAGTTCCTGGGCGACGACATGGCCGATGCCGCCCAAATGCGCTTCGCGGTTGGCTTCCTGCGAACTGGTGGTGACAAAGCCGCCGTCCTTTTCCCGCGCCCCTTCCGCCACAATCACCAGCGTGAAATGTTTCCCCTTGCCTTCGCGTTCGGTGATCTTGGCGCAAATGCTGTCGTAGCAAAACGGGATTTCTGGAATTAAGACAACGTCGGCTCCACCCGCAACCCCCGCGTAAAGCGCGATCCATCCGGCGTAACGCCCCATGACTTCCAGCACCATCACGCGATTATGACTCTCCGCCGTGGTATGTAATCGATCCAGCGCATCCGTGGCGCACGCCACGGCCGAATCAAAACCAAAGGTCATCATCGTGCCTTCAAGATCGTTGTCGATCGTCTTGGGCACGCCAATGATGGGAATGCCGTGCTCATGCATTTGCTGGCTGATGGTCAAAGAACCGTCGCCGCCAATGGACACCAGCGCCGAAATGCCCAGCGCCTCCATGCCTGCCTTGGTGGCGTCCATTAATTCTTTGGGCAACTGACGACTTTCACCGTGGCCTACTTTGGCGGAAAACTGTCCGCGGTTGGCCGTGCCGAGAATGGTGCCGCCACGGGTAAGCAACCCATCGATGGCCTTGTAATCGAGCACCCGATACTTTTGCGGCTCCAGCAGACCGTCGAATCCACCAAGAATTCCGAGGCTTTCCCAGCCGCGCATAGTGGCCGCCTTGGTCACGGCACGAATGACGGCATTTAAACCGGGGCAATCGCCCCCGCCAGTTACGATTCCAATTCTTTGAGGCATAATTTTAGGTTTATTTTTTCAACAATTCCTTTTTGGCTGCCGCCAGTTTTTTTAACTGTTCCGGACTGACGGCAGGATATTGCAGATTCAAACTTTCCAAAGTATCGATCACCGCCGCCGCCACGACACAGCGGGTGAACCATTTGTTGTCAGCAGGCACGACATACCAGGGCGCATGTTTGGTGGCGGTGTGGCGGATCATGTCTTCGTAGGCCTGTTGATACTCGTTCCAATGACTGCGCTCGGCCAGGTCGGCACTGGAAAACTTCCAGTTCTTTTCGGGCGTTTCCAGTCGCTCCAGAAACCGCCGTTTCTGCTCCTTCTTGGAAACGTTCAGAAAAAATTTCACGACCACAATGCCATTGCCGGCGAGATAACGTTCGAAGGCGCGAATGTCGCGAAACCGGTTTTGCCAGACATCCTTGCCCACCAACTCACGCGGCAGTCTCTGCTTGCCCAAAATTTCCGGATGCACCCGCACCACCAGTGTTTCCTCATAATAACTGCGGTTGAAAATCCCAATGTCACCGCGATTCGGCAGCCGCTTCAGGCAACGCCAAAGATAGTCATGATCCAGGTCCTCCGCCGAGGGCGCCTTGAACGAATACACCTGGCAGCCTTGCGGATTCACGCCGGACATCACGTGTTTGATGGCACCGTCCTTGCCCGCCGCATCCATCGCCTGAAAAATCAACAGCACCGCCCATTTGTCCTGCGCATAAAGCCGGTCCTGCATCTCGGCGAGCAACTCGACACCCGCAGCCAGCGCTTCCTTGGCGCGCGGTTTGTCTTCCGAGGAAAAGTTCAAAGTGTCAGCCGGATCAAAATGCTTGAGCCGGAACTTTTCCCCGTTGCTCACGCAGAAAGGCCGGGTGATCGTGCGCGCCAATTTAATGAATTCATTTCGTTTCATATCTCAAAAGCTTGGAACACTGGATTGATTCATAATTATGTTTAAGCTGCCGTTGTCGGCACCGGCCGGGCCTGCCACACCTGCTGGCAATATTCCCGGATGGAACGATCCGAGGAAAATTTGCCCATGCGCGCGACATTTAAAATAGATTTCCGCGCCCAAACCTCCCGGTCGCGCCACACGGCTGAAACCTGCTCTTGGCAATCCACATAAGCCTGGTAATCGGCCAGCACCAGAAACGGATCCTGCCACAATAGATTTTCCACCAGCGGACGAAACAGGTTCATATCGCCGCCGGCCAGCGCGCCTGAAGCAATAAAATCAAGGACCTCGCGCAATTCGAGATTATTGTCATAAATTTCATGCGGCCGATAACCCGCGGCTTTCACCGACGCCACTTGCTCCGCATCGAGACCGAAAAGGAAGAAATTTTCGGCACCCACTTCCTCGCGGATCTCGACGTTAGCGCCATCCAGCGTGCCGATGGTCAGCGCGCCATTAAGGGAAAATTTCATGTTGCCCGTGCCGCTGGCTTCTTTGCCGGCGGTGGAAATTTGCTCGGACAAATCGGCCGCCGGATAAATGTGCTGCGCGTTTTTGACATTGAAATCCGGGAAAAACACCACTTTCAACCGGTCTTTCACCACCGGATCACAATTTACGACCTCGGCAATCGAGTTGATCAGCTTGATGATCAACTTGGCCAGATAATAACCCGGCGCAGCTTTGGCTCCGAAGATGAAAGTCCGCGCCGGCAGGTCGGTTTGGCCGTGCTTTTTCAAACGCAAATACAGCGTCAGGATGTGAAGCGCATTCAGGTGCTGACGTTTGTATTCGTGCAGCCGCTTGGCCTGAATATCAAACATGGATTCGGGATTCACTTTCACGCCGGCTCGCTGTTCGATCAGCCCGGCCAGATTCCGCTTGGCCTGCAATTTGACTTCGCGCCATTGCTGACGAAACACCGCATCATCCGCCAAAGGCTCAAGCTGCCGCAGCCGGTCCAGATCGCGCAGCCAGCCATCGCCAATGCGTTCACTGATTAACTTGGCAAGTGGCGGATTGCTCACCGCCACGAAACGGCGCGGCGTCACGCCATTGGTCACATTGAGAAATTTCCCCGGCCACAGTTCGGCAAAATCCCGCAGCACGGTTTGTTTTAAAAGTTCGGAATGCAACTGCGCCACGCCGTTCACATGATGGCTGCCGACGACGGCCAAATGCGCCATCCGCACATGCCGTTCGCCATTCTCATCAATCAAGGACAGACGCGCCAGACGCGCGTCATCGCCGGGAAACCGGTCGCGCACTTCGTCGAGGAACCGCCGGTTGATTTCATAAATGATTTCCAAATGCCGTGGCAGCAGATTGCCAAACAACGGCACCGGCCATTTTTCCAGCGCCTCCGGCAGCAACGTGTGGTTGGTGTAGGCAAAGGTCTGCCGCGTTACATCCCAGGCATTTTCCCAAGGCATGCCATGTTCATCCACGAGCAATCGCATCAGTTCAGCAACGGCAACGGACGGATGCGTGTCGTTGAGTTGGATCGCGAATTTTTCATGAAATTTTTCCAGCGGGCGTTTGAGCAGCAGGTGAACACGGATCATGTCCTGCAAGGCGCAGGAGACAAAAAAGAATTGCTGTTCCAGCCGCAGGGTTTTGCCCTGTAACACCTCGTCATTGGGATAAAGCACTTTGGTGATGTTTTCCGAAGACATCTTATCCTGCACGGCGCGGTAATAATCACCGTGGTTGAAGGCGGCAAAATCGAACGATTCCACCGCCTCGGCTTTCCACAACCGCAGCGGATTGCACGTGCCCACGCGATAGCCGATGATGGGCGTGTCGTAGGCCACGCCTTTGACCACCGTGGCCGGCACCCAGCGCACACGATAGCGCCCCTGCCCGTCTGTCCACGCTTCGGTGCGACCACCAAAATTCACGTCATGATTGATCTCGGGCCGGGCGATTTCCCAGGGATTGCCAAAACGCAGCCACTTGTCGGTGATCTCCACCTGCCAGCCATCTATGATGACCTGATCAAAGATGCCGAATTCGTAGCGGATGCCATAACCCACCGCCGGAACTTCCAATGACGCCAGCGAATCCAGATAACACGAGGCCAGCCGCCCCAACCCGCCATTGCCCAGGCCGGGTTCCTCTTCCTGTTCCAGCAATTCATCCAGATTGCAGCCCAGTTCCGACAGCGCCTGCCGCATCGGCTCCGTAATGCCCAGGCACAACAGTTTGTTGGCCAGATGCGGGCCGGGAAGAAATTCCGCGGACAAATAGGCGACCACCCGGGCATCGCGCTCGGCGTAAGTTTCCATCGTCTCAACCACGAGCTTGAAGACGCGATCCCGCACCGTGAGCGCCAAAGCGGTGTAAAGATCATTCTTGGAGGCCGCCATCGGCACCCGTCCCAAACCGCAGAACAAACTGTCGAGAAAGGATTGCTTGAGGTCGGCCACGCTCATGCCGATGCGGACGTGGGGCACCTCGGCAACCACCCGGGTTTTGCTGGAAACCTTCGTTTTGGCTTGCGTCATAAATGTCACTCCGCGCGGAGTTCGCTATTATTGACCACGCTGCCGGCTGTTTGACTCAGAATGCGCATGCGTTTTTCGCCCAATCAACGCGACTTGCCCCGCATTGCCGGGCCGCTCAGGCTGAATTCCGCCGGTGGCTTCAACCGCAACCAGACCTTCCAACGGCGACGGATGGTGTGAGAAACACACAGAGAAAATCAGAACGCCTTGTTCCTTTGCGTGTTCAGTCAAGGACTGATTAAAGGTCATCGCCAGACAAAGTCAAGCATCGCCCGGCCCACCGGAGCGATGCTCAGAAAAATCCGGTGCCAACCCCGGATCAACCGAGGGAATTTTTCACGATCTGCCGCGCCTCGCTGACGATGGCGCCGAGATGTTTCTCGTCCCGGAAGCTTTCGGCGTAAATCTTGTAAATGTTTTCCGTGCCCGAGGGACGCGCCGCAAACCAGCCGTGGGCCGTCGTCACCTTCAACCCGCCGATCGCCGCCTGGTTGCCGGGCGCCTTGGTCAGCTTGGCTGTAATGGCATCGCCCGCAAGCGTGGATTCCTTCACCGCTTCCGGCGACAATTTCGACAATTTCGCCTTTTGTTCCGGCGTCGCCGCCGCGTCAATGCGCGTGTAATGCGGCATCCCAAATTCCGCGGCCAGTTCGCGGAAATGCAATCCCGGATCTTTGCCCGTCGCAGCGGTGATTTCAGCCGCCAGCAAGTTCATGATCGGACCGTCCTTGTCAGTCGTCCACACCGAACCATCGCGGCGCAGGAAGCTGGCGCCGGCACTTTCTTCGCCGCCAAAGCCGAATGAACCATCGAACAAACCCGGCGCAAACCATTTGAAGCCGACGGGCGTTTCGCACAGTTTGCGGCCCAGCTTGGCGACCACGCGATCAATCATGCTGCTGCTCACGAGGGTTTTGCCGACCACAACCTTGGCCGACCATTGCGGACGGTGTGTCAGCAGATAGCCAATGGCCACCGCAAGATAATGATTCGGATTCATCAGCCCCGCCGACGGCGTGACGATGCCGTGCCGGTCGGAATCCGGATCATTGGCAAAGGCCACGCTGTATTTGTCCTTGAGCCCGACCAAACTGGCCATCGCGTAGGGGCTGGAACAATCCATGCGGATTTTACCATCGTGATCCACCGTCATGAACGAAAACGTGGGATCAAGCTTTGGATTCACCACCGCAATGTCCAACTTGTAAAGCCTGTTGATCGGCTCCCAATATTTCAAAGCGGCGCCGCCAAGCGGATCCACTCCAAGCTTCAATCCCGCCGCGCGAATGGCATCCATGTCCACGACATTTTTCAAATCTTCCACGTAAGGCAGAATGTAATCTTGCTCGCGCGTGTTGGATGCTTTCACCGCCTGTGCATAGGGAAGGCGTTTTACTCCCGCATTGTCACCACGTAAAAGTTCATTGGCGCGATCCTGCACCCACCGCGTGATGTCCGTATCTGCCGGCCCGCCATTGGTGGGATTGTATTTGAACCCGCCATCCTGCGGCGGATTGTGCGACGGCGTAATGACAATGCCATCCGCCAGACGCTCCTTGCGTCCGCGATTATGCACCAAAATGGCGCGCGAAATCACCGGTGTCGGCGTGGCGCCGTCGTCAGCTTGAATCACCGTTTCCACGCCGTTCGCCGCGAGCACCTCCAAAGCCGTGCGTTGCGCCGGCGCGGAAAGCGGATGCGTATCCCTGCCCATGAACAAAGGCCCATCCGTGCCATGGCTTTTGCGATAATCACAAATCGCCTGGGAAATGGCCAGAATGTGGGCCTCGGTGAAAGTGGCATCCAACGAAGTGCCGCGATGGCCGCTGGTGCCAAAACTGACCAACTGGTTGGCATTTGAAACGTCGGGTGCGCGCTCATAATACTCCCGTTCCAAACGCGCCAAGTCCACGAGCAACGATTGCGGTGCCGGTTTGCCTGCAAGCGGTGAAATAGCCATAAAATATAATGCGGTGGGCCGGTCAGACATTCGTTCAAATCCGCCCGGCAACCTCAGTCAGTTTATGAGCAACGCGCTTTTGGGGAAAGCAATTGTCTCAACTGAATTTGGCCGAAGAGAGTTATGCGGGTGACGATTCATGCCGAGTTTTGTCTGAAAGTTATATGAAGAACTTTGAAAATTGGTTTTTGCGCATCGCTGACAGCGATCTGAATTGGATCGGTTTGGGTTGGCTGCGCCCGGCAAAGCTCGACCATATCGGGCCTCGCTACATTATCCTGAGCAGTTTCGTCTTGGGTTTGCCGGGAATGCTCGCTGGCGCGACGCTCATTTTCCTGACTTTGGGGCGTTTAAGCACAACCGCATTACTGTCACTGGTTGCGCTTGTCATGCTGATCGAGGTGCCGCTGCACATCCTTTTCGCCCATTTTTGGAACCGGCGGGCCGAAAGACTCGCCCGCGAAGGAATTCAAGCGAGCCGTCCGTTGTCCCCGCTTAAAACGGGTTGATCCCGTAAAGAATGCAATAGCCCGGCAGCTTTAAAAATTCCAGCCGCATGCGCTTGCCGTTCCCACGCCGCGCCCATTCCTCCTGCTCAAAGGCGTAATAGGACGGGCGGGAATAAAAGGTGATGTCCGGCGCGTAATGCTCAAAGGTCTTCAACGCCCGCCGGGAGTGATACCACGACGTCACCAAAATGGCTGAATGGAGGTTTTGTGCCCGCAAAAGCTTGATGGTAAAAAGCGCATTTTCGCGGGTGGTGGTGGATTTGTTTTCCACTTGGATCGCACTGGCCGGCACACCCTGCTGGCGCAGAATCAGGCGGTTGATTTGGTCGTCGCCGGCACCGGTGATGATGATGCGGGGCGCAGCCTGCTGCTTGAACAATTCGGCCGCCCGCTCAGGCCGTTCGTGCAGGCCGCCGCCCAGGACGACGATGACATCCGCCGTAACCTTGCCGCTATCCACGCATAGAATTTTTTCCGGGTAATAATAAGCGATCCCGCCAACCACGGTCGCCAAAAGGACGCCGAGGATGGCGAGACGGAAAAACCATTTAAAAATTGTGCGCAAACCGGGGCCAGCCTAAAGCCGGACAGAATTCTTGCAAGCGTGTTTCGTCAATATGACATCCGGCACTGGTAATAACCCGGCCCGTTTGCTAAAGTGCCCGGACAATGAATTTTCTGGCAGGAACATGGGTGGGCGAATGGCTGGTCGGCCTGGGCCGCATCTCCGCGATGTCGCGGGACGCGGTGTTGTCGCTGTTCACCTTCCGGGTGGCCTGGCGCGATTTGCTCTACCAAATTTATTTCATCGGCATCAAATCACAGACGGTGGTGCTGGTGACCGGCGGCTTTACGGGCATGGTGCTGACGGCCCAGACTTATTTTCAATTTCACAAGATCAAGATGGACACCGCCACGCTGGCCGTCGTGGGGGTCTCCATGTGCGATGAACTTGGTCCCGTGCTGACCGCGCTGATGGTGGCCGGGCGGGTCGGCGCGGCCATTGCCGCTGAAATCGGCACCATGCGCGTGACCGAACAGATCGACGCGCTGCGCACGCTGGCAACGCATCCGGTGGACTATCTGGTGGTGCCACGGCTGCTCGCGTCGCAAATCGCGCTGCCGTTGTTGACCATGGAATCCATCGCCCTCGGCATTGGCTCCGGTTATCTGGTGGGCACGAGCCTGCTGGGCATTGATCCGGCCTATCTCTGGTATAACATGTTAAAATATACCGAGCCGATCGACGTGGTGATCAGCCTGACCAAAGCCCTCATTTTTGGCGGCATCGTCGCCTTGGTAGGCTGCTATAAAGGCATGACGTGCGGACTGGGCGCGGAAGGCGTGGGCAAAGCGACCACCGAAGCGGTGGTGTATTCCTCCATCTCCATTCTGATTTCCAACTTTTTCCTGACGCTGGTGCTCCAGCGGATAGCCTTGCTGCTGGCATGATTGAGGTCCGCCAACTGAAAAAAAGCTTCGGCTCCCAGCCGGTTCTGGAAGACGTGAGTTTTCGCATCGAGGCCGGCGAATCGGTGACCATCATTGGGCGAAGCGGCGGCGGAAAAAGCGTGCTGCTCAAGCACATCATCGGCCTGCTGCAGCCGGATGCCGGCGAAGTGCTCATCGCCGGGGAGAATATTGTCACCATGTCCGAGCGCCAACTGCTCCGGGTGCGGGAGAAATTTGGCATGGTGTTCCAGGGGGCCGCCTTATTTGACTCCATGACCGTGGCGGAAAACGTGGCGTTTCCGCTCGAACGCAAAAAGAAATTCAGCCCCGGCGAAATCGCCAAACGCGTCGCCACCGCGCTGGAAATGGTGGACCTGCCCGGCACCCAAAATAAAAAACCGGCGGAACTGTCCGGCGGCATGCGCAAACGCGTCGGGTTGGCCCGCGCAATCATCTACGAACCCCAAATCATCCTCTACGACGAACCAACGACCGGGTTGGACCCGATCGTTTCCGACAGCATCGACAAACTGATCATCCGGGTCCGCGACCAGTTGAACGTCACGTCCATTGTGGTGACGCACGACATGCGGAGCGCCCGCCGCGTGGGCAATCACGTGCTGATGCTGCATGAAAAAAAGATTTACGCAAATTGCACGCCGGAAAAACTGTTCGCCTCAACCGACCCGGTGGTGCGTCAATTCGTGGACGGCGTGGCGGACGATTAAAAAACGATTTGATCATGGAAAAGAAACGATTGGAAATGAAAGTCGGACTGTTCGTGTTTGTCGGACTGGCCTTGCTGGCCATCCTGATGATCCAGTTCAGCAAAGGCACCAGCATTTATCGCGGCACTTACAAGCTGCATCTGCACGCGGAAAATGTCGGCGGCATCAAACAGCGCGCCGCCGTGCTGCTGGCGGGCGTCCAAGTCGGAACCGTGTCCGGGGTCCGGATTGCGCCCGACGGCAAAAGCGTGACCATTGATTTGCAACTCTACAAGGACACGCCGCCCATTTATCACGACGCCCAGTTTGTCATCGAGTCGGCGGGTTTTCTGGGCGATCAATATGTCTCCATCAATCCGACGGCCAACACGGAACCCAAGTTGGCGGATGGCGCGGATGTTCCCTGCCTGCCTCCTTTCAACATGCAAAAGGTGGCGCGCGATGCCGGCGGGTTCATTCAACGCATCGATGAAACGGCCAAAAAACTGGACGCCGCCGCCACCGATTTGCGCAAGGAGGTCTTGAATGAACAAACCCTTGCCAGCTTTGGAACCTCCATCACCAATATGAAATTGTTCACCGAACAGGCGCTTGACACCGTCCAAGACATCAAAACTGTCGTCAACACCAATGGGGATCAGGTCAAACTCGCCGTCAGCAATGCCGTTTATTTTTCATCCCAGCTCATCAAACTGTCGGAATCGGCCCAGGCAGTGCTGGCCACCAACAGCGTCAACCTCAACCAGGCCACAAAAGATCTTGCCGACACCACCGCCATCTTCAAACAACTGGCCACCAACGTTCAGGCTGGCCACGGTCTGGCGGGTGCGCTGCTGCAAAACGAGGAACTGGCCACCAACATGGAATCCATCGCCGCCAACCTGTCCGTCACCAGCAGCAACTTGAATCGCCGCGGGCTATGGGGCATTCTCTGGTCGCACAAACCGGACAAACCCAAACCGACCAACGCGCCACTGACCACGTTTCCCACCCCGACGCGAAAATGAACCCACTCTGGCCCATTCGCATTTTATTTCTCTCGCTTTGTGTCACGGCGGGATATGCCATCAGCCAGGTGCAGCCGGATTATATCAATCACGAGCACGCCAGTGTGTTTGGCATTTTGATCGGGTTCGGATTCGGCGGCCTGCTCATCGCGGTGGATGAAATGCTCAAGGGATTTTCGCTCCGCGCCTTTTCCGCCACCACGTTTGGATTGCTGCTCGGTTCGCTCGTCGCCTGGCTCGTGGACAGTTCGGGATTGTTCATTAACGCCGATGAAAAAGTGCGCTGGATCATTCGGCTCTGCACGTTTCTAGGTTTTGGTTACATCGGCATGGTGCTGGCCATGCGCAGCAACAAGGAAGATTTCTCCCTGATCATCCCCTACGTTCGTTTCGCGCCGCAAAGCAAACCGGAAAACCTCCTTTTGCTCGACACCAGCGTCATCATAGACGGTCGGATCGCCGACCTGATCGAAGCCCGCTTCATCGAGGGCTTGGTGCTGGTGCCGCGCTTCGTGCTGCTGGAATTGCAACAGATCGCCGATTCGGCGGATGACATCAAACGCGCGCGGGGCCGGCGCGGTTTTGAAATGTTGAACCGGCTGCAGCACAATCCCAAAATCGAGGTGCGCATTCACGACGCCGATTTTCCCGAAGAAAAAGGCGTGGATGCCAAGCTGGTCCGGCTGGCGACGAATCTGAACGCCAAGCTGTTCACCAACGATTTCAACCTCGCCAAGGTGGCCGGCCTGCAAAAAGTCAATTGCGTCAATCTTAACGAAATTGGCCACCTCATGAAGGCCGCATTGATCCCGGGAGAAAGCGTGCAGATCAAGATCGTCCGCGAAGGCCGCGACAAGGGCCAGGGCATCGGCTATATGCCGGACGGCACCATGGTCGTCATCAACAACGGCCTGTCGCACGTGGGACAAACCGTCAGCGCCCAGGTAGTCAGCACCGTGCAAACCGGGGCCGGCGTGCTGGTCTTCGCCGAAATTCCCGGCCTGGAGCAAAGCAAATGAACCCAACCACCATTTACAAAGCCCTGAATCCCGCCGATGCCCAACTCGTCGCCTCGCGCCTCGCGCCTCGAAGCCGCCGGCTTTCACCCGTTTGTGGCCGATGAAGCCGCCGCGCTCGGCACGGAAGGCTACGCCCTGGCCATCGGCGGCATCCGCGTTCAGGTCCCGGAATCCGAAGCCGTCGAAGCGCGGGCCTTTCTTGACGCACCCGCCGAATGAAATCAAAATAATCTTGTCTCGTTCTAGCAAAGAACATAGAAACGGAGCCGTTCGCTTTAGCAAATGAAATAAACCACAACAACGAAACATGACTTTGCTGCGGGCTCATCCGAGGCACCGCTAATTTTCCGAGTCAACAGTTCACCAAGCACGCGCCAGATCGGCGCGGCTTGGCGTGCTCTGTTGACAGGCGTTTAGCGGTGCCTCGGATGAGGGTGCGTCAGGTTCGCGCCCTTTAGTTTCTGGGACAAAGAAACGCAGGACGGGATAGGTAATATGAGGTCTATTATTGAATCCTGCATAATAAAGTGAGTATTTCACCACAATTCAGCTTGCTTCCAGAAAGCGGAGATCAGCTTGGGGCGGCGGCGGATGTTCCGCAATTGGCGGCGGCCGAACGCGCCGAGGTGGGCGATGTCCTTGGCGGTGAAGTTGGGGCGGCGGTGTTGTTTGAAATAGCCCCAGACGTATTCGGTGGGATTGAGTTCGGGCGCGTAAGCCGGGAGCGCG
>JAKALA010000002.1 GCA_021813325.1 bacterium
TTTCCACGCCCTTGAATTTGAGCGAGCGAAAGCCTCCGAGGCGCTAAAGAACAAAGAGCTTAGTCACATCGAACGCGACCGCAGGACTGAACTGGCTTGCGCTACCAGCGTAGAACAGGTTGACGACATTAATCATCGCTACAACGACAAGGCGCAAGTGTTGTCGGCTCCCATCAATGCGCCCGCCAAAGCCAAGGGGCAAAAGGTTCAAAGCGATTGGGACATCACTGTTTTCGATATTTGGCTACTCGCCAAATCTCATCCGACATGCGTGAAGATCGAGCCGCGCCTTGGGGACATTAAAACCCTGCTCGACAACGGCGTGACCGTCGCCGGTATCAGCGCCACACGGGTCGTCAAATCAACCGTCCGCAGCAAACCAACCAAAACCATCGAAGCCTAATGCCAACATCACCAAACGTAACACTGTCACCGCAGCAAATCGCGATACGCGAAGCTGTCAAAAACTTCAGCGGGTTGACCGGCGTGAATGCCGCGACCATCTCGCTCATCACCGAGAAATTTGTCGGCCTGATCGCCGGTCGCTGGGACCATCTTTGCGATGTGGCCATCGCGGAAGACGCGGGCGGCAAGGTCAACGTCGGCTTTTCGCTCGGCCTCGACATGACGCACAAATGTCCGGTCGGAAAACTCTCCATGTCCTTTGCGCTCCGCACGAAAGACGACACCGAGTTTCAGGTCGATGACCCCAGTCAGGGAACTCTCCCGTTTGCTCAAATCGTTCGGGACTCTGCCGCAAGCGACTCAGACCTCCCGACTCCAACCCTGGCACCGCCACCAGCGTCCACGCCGACCGAGCCGACCGAGCTGGCACCCACGCCTCGCACGCCTCGCCGTCGCCGCGCCGTCACCGCACAAGCAGCATGAAGACACCGCAAATCAAATTCGGAATTGTCGGCATCCCGGCCCCGCAACCAAGGCCAAAGGCCACGTTGAGGCATGGCAAGGTGTTTATTTACACGCCACCAACCGCAGCAGAATGGCGGCAGCGCGTTCGGCTTGCGGCAGTGGGGGCAATCATACCAAAAGGAGTTGTGCTTCCTCTAAGTGGCCCTCTGAAGCTCACCACGAGTTTTTACCTCTGGCGACCAAAGGCTCACTTCAATAGCAACGGCACCCTCCGCGCCGATGCGCCTAACTGGTGTCCGCACAAGCCCGACTTCGACAACCTCGCGAAAGCGGTTGCCGATGAAATGACGGAGTGCGGATTCTGGCACGATGACGGGCAAATCGTCTTTTCAATCATCACCAAACGCTACTCGCATTTTAACGGTGAATGCGGGTGCGGCGTAACCGTGGAAATCCTTCCCGAATGAAATTCAAGTCGCCAGCCCATGAGGCCGAAGCCATTGAACGCTTCATAGCTGGCGACCTTTTCACCCGACTAAAAACATCAAACAAAACTCGAATCGCACTTTTTGAAAACGACGCCCGCAAGGCCGCAACTCAACTAAGAATAAATGAACTCAATCGAAACATCAGAAACGCCCCGCGTTAAAGCTGCCAGTTGCATCGACTGCATTTTCTGGAAGCCGTGGGTCAAACAACGCGACGAAAACAGCAAGTTTGGCGATTGCCGAAAATTGGCCCCGCGCAACTTCCAGATTCACGCGGACACTCCGCAGACACCGCAACAGAAATTTGTCACCAAGTTTCCCAGCACGAACCAAGGCGAATGGTGCGGACAGTTTCAACCCTCAAAGCCGGAGGAACAATGGCTGCAACATGCCTACGAGGAATGCCTAGACCAAGCCGTGTATCTCAAAAAATGTATCGCCGTCACAAAGACGCCGAACGCCTCGCATGAGCCACGGAAATGATCGCGCAAACTGAAATGCTTCTCACGCCTAGCAGCGCCCCGAGCACGGACGGGCCGATCAATTCCGTTGGCTCTGGGCGATTGTTGGGCAGGGTGCTTGTGGCCTGCGAATACAGCGGAGCGGTTCGGGATGCCTTCGCTCGGCTCGGCTGGGATGCGTGGTCATGTGATCTGCTACCGAGCGAGGGGCCCGGAAATCACTATCAATGCGACGTGCGCGACGTGCTGAAAGAAAAATGGGACATCCTGATAGGGCATCCGACCTGCACATACATGAGCAACAGCGGCGTGTCGTGGCTGCACAAATCGGCGGAACGCTGGATGAAGCTGTTTGAGGCAGCGGACTTCTTCGGCGAACTGTGGAACGCGGACGTGCCGCATATCGCGCTCGAAAATCCAGTGATGCACAAATACGCCAAGCGGCTAATCGGCGTGAAGCAATCGCAAGTCGTGCAACCCTGGATGTTCGGGCACATGGAAGGAAAGGCGACGTGCCTATGGCTGAAAAATCTGCCGCTACTGACTGAAACCAACAACGTGAAAACTGAAATGATGAAACTGCCAATAAACCAACGCCAACGGCTGCACTATCTACCGCCGGGCCCATACCGCTGGAAAGAACGCTCGCGCACATTTTCCGGTCTGGCTAACGCGATGGCGAACCAATGGACGCTCGCCACGCGGCCCAACAGTTAATTCTAACAACCCTGTTGGCATAAATGAAAACACTGACCCAAATGCTTGAGGAGGCAATGATCGAACGTAGCTGCCTGCCGAACACCCGCGCCACTTATCAACTTTGGGTCAGTAAGTTTTATCGGCACTGCAAAAAACCAGCCTCCCTCTGGGTGCCAGAAGATGTCCGGCAATGGATGATCTCGCTGCATGGTCAGAATTATTCAAATACCACACGCAAGCAGGCGCTTTGCGCCGTTAAATTTGTTTTTGACCACGTCCTAAAATCTGAGCTTGGATGGCTTGATCTGCCGCCGATGCCCCAGGTCCGGCAGACCTTGCGCACGATTCCGACTCGCGAGGAGTTGGGACGCATTTTCGCCGGGCTGAAAGGCCAATCCAAAATCATGGCGGCGCTGATGTATGGTGCCGGCCTGCGCGTGAACGAATGCTGTCACCTGCGAGTGCAGGATATTGATTTCGCAGCACGCACCGTGCGCGTGCATTCCGGCAAGGGCGAAGTCCGTCAAGGCTTGCGAGGCTCAACCGAAAACAACTCAAACAACGACTCAAACCCAGCATCTCCGCTCCCCTTCTGAATTATGGAAATTAAAGTTGAAAATCTAAACGACCTTGCCGCGCTTGTTCGTAAGCTAAACGATAAGTGGTGGACAGACATCCACACCGGCCAGCCGCTCAACCGCAACAAGGGCGAACTGCTTTGCCTCGTTCACTCGGAGATTTCCGAGGCGATGGAAGGCGAACGCAAAAATTTGATGGACGATCACCTTCCGCATCGCCGCATGGCCGAGGTGGAACTGGCTGACGCGCTGATCCGCATTTTGGATTATTGCGGAGGTTTCGGTTACGACATCCATGGCGCAATAGTTGAAAAGCTCGCTTACAACACCCGCCGAAAAGATCACACCCACGAGGCCCGCAAGGCCACAGGCGGAAAGGCGTTTTAACCATGAACGACAATTTTTGGTATCCCCGCGAGCCGCTTGTATTCCTTGCCGACACCTGTTGGTGCGATGCCGCCACCGAAGTTGCTCACAACCGGCTCACAGACACCTATTACGCGCTTGGACGCCCCATTGCCGACAACGATGAGGAAGTCCGAAACATCGGCAAGATCGCACCGGACGACTACCGCCGAGTCAAAGGCAACCTAGAACGCCTGGGCTGGCGCTTTGAAGACGGCTTCCTTCGCCATTCACGAATCGAAGAAACGCTTCACAGCATGGAGCAAATCAGCGCAGTCAGGTCCGCCGCGGGCAAGACCGGAGCAGCAAAACGATGGCAAAACGATGGCAAAGCCAATGGCAAACGCAATAGCAAAACCAATGGCAAAGGCATGGCAAACGGTATGGCAAACGCAATGCGACCGCATATAGCAAACGAAAGTGGCCAAACGGAGCTGGATGGCAAAGCCAATGGCAAACAGGATGGCAAAACGATGGCCGAGCCATTTTTGGAGCCTGAAAATGGCAAAACGATAGCAAACCCTATGGCAAACGCATGGCAAACAGGATGGCAAAACGATGCTAGTAACAGTAACAGTAACATTATTAAAGCCTCTCTCTCTACGGGCGAGCATTCTGTGCTGTCAGATCAGCCCGTTGAACTCCCGCACGGCTTCCCTCGGACCGTTGAGGAAGCACGCATCGCCGCCGCCTTCGTAGGATGTCCCGACGACTTCGCTGACAAGGTTTGGAACAAGGCAATGTCACGGGGAGGCCGAGACGCCCGCGAAAGCCAGATCAGGCAATGGCGCTTCCATCTCGCTACCGAATGGAGCTACGAAACCGAACGCAACGCAAAAGCCAAAACAGCAAATGAAACACGCAAACCGAATTCTGCCAACCGTAATGAAGGAACTTTCAACACCGGCAAGCTCAGTCCTGCCGCTCTCGCAAAAGTTTTGTGACTGGTTAAAGCTGAGGACGTTTAACGACCCGCAACTCGTCAAGCTGGCGACACAGTGCCAACGCTGGGCAAACGCCTTCAAAAACAGCGAGGCTCCCCGTTGGCTCACGATCATGGGAAACTCAGGCACCGGCAAGACACATTGCGCCCGTCGTCTTTGGAATTACGCCAAGGAACGCTCGAACTGGTCGAAAATGGACTTCATGCCAAAGGTCATCTACTGGCCCGACTTCGTGCAGGAACTCCGCAGCGGTCACGCCTACGAGTTTAGAAACGAACTTAAACGCTGGCCCGTGTTGTTTCTCGACGACATCGGGGCCGAACGTGACCCGTCCGGTTTTGCCTCTGAGGAGATGCACACGCTCCTCGGTTGCCGCATGAACCGCTGGACGCTCATCACTAGCAACAAATCACCCGACGCCTTGGCCGCAATCGACCAGCGTATTTTTAGCCGAATAATTCGCGGGCCAAACATCGCCGTAAATGTAAACACTCAAGACTATTCAGCACGATGAAACACGGTAAACCCGCATTTGTCGAAGGGCTTAACTCTCCCAAGGTGTCGCCGCTATACGACGGCGTCACGCAATTCGATTACGACGCCATTGATCGCCCTGTCATCATGGATGACGAGGACGCCCACAAGGCAGACCTTAAACCACTCCTTTCGGAACTCGTCACGAAGCTGTTTGATTGGGTTACTCGCTCGGGGATTCAAGGTCCGCAGAAACAAGCGGTTGCAGGCCGACGGTTTTACGCCCTCGCATGGGTTGTAAATCCGGCAATCTTTGGTGGCATGTCAGCCGCCAAGGTGGCGAAAAGCATCGGCATCGCATCGCCCTGCAACTTCCAAAAACTAACCGGCGAAGCTGCCATGGAGTTCGGTATAGTGAACCGCTCACAGGAACATGGCTGGAATAGGGGCAACAAGGGACTCAGCCGGTCACAGGACGCATCAAGCACCGTCGGGGACACAAAGACAGGCCGCAAACGATCAAAGCCGCTTAAATCGAATCCTACGCACCCCCATAGGGGGGTGGCACGCAAGGAATCTTTTACGGCCCGCCCGAAGCGAGCAGGTTCGGAGTCAGCCCCGCAAATCTGCACCGAACGCCAAAAAATCCGTGTCCCATGAATAAAAAACACCAAGGCGACGACTATTACGACGCCATCGCCGAACTTTTGCAGTCAACCGCCCCCGTAAAAACGACACCGAAAACAATCGCCGCCCGCCTGTTGATGAAGGTTGGAGACATCCTGTTTGATGCCTCCAATTTCTTTCACGGTTTGGCGCTCGGCTTAAAGCACAACTCAAAGGACCAAAATGCCGACTGATAACGACAACGCACCGCAGGCCGAACAGGAAAGATTCGAGCAGCACATCGAAGGGCAGTTCATCCCTAAGGTTTACTGTTCGCACTCTGAACTCGTTCCGCTGTTTGAACTCAAAGCGCACCCGCAGAATCCGAAATCACATCCCGTCGAGCAGCTTCAAGCATTCGCGGAGATCATCAAAGGGAATGGAATCCGCCGACCGATTACAGTGTCACGCCGTTCCGGCTTCATTGTGGCTGGTCACGGTTTATTTCAGGCGCTTGAAATGATGGGCGCTCTAAAGGCACCCGTTGACTATCAGGACTTCAAGGACGAGGCGCACGAGCTTGCACATCTCGCCGCCGACAACAAGCTCGCCGAGTATGGTGTCGTCAACGAAGCGCAGTTGAACAACGTCGTCCGCCACATCGAGGCGAATGGGTTGGACAAGGCGCTTGCTGGCGTCCTCAGTGAGCTTGAGGAAATCATCGACGAGGAAAAGAAGGAAGACGATTGCCAGTTTCCGCTCGTGCCGGATTACGACGAGGGTTACAACGGCGTCATCATCTTTTGCCGGGGCGAACTCGAATGGACTCAGTTGACCACCATGTTGCCGCTCCCCCGAAAGATCAACCGCAAGGGCAACATCGGCACGACTCGCGTGCTGCACGCCAAGGAGTTTTTCGAGATGGTGAAAAAACTCAGGGCGACACCCGACGCCAACATCCCCGCGCCTGCACCCGCAGCGCCGACAACGGAGGGCAACTAAAATGGAAATGCCGATCATCATTCCCAGCTACAAGCGAGCCGGTCGTGTCACGTCTCATCGCATGGTTGTCGGAGCCAAGATATGCGTGCCGGAAAGCGAGTATGCTGCTTATCGCGATCATCACCACGCAGAGGAGTTAATCACCCACCCCGACAGCATCAAAGGGAGTGCGCTTAAGCGGGAGTGGATTCTCGCGAAATACAAGCGAGTCTTTCAGCTCGACGACGATTGCGCTGGCATCTTCCGCATCTGGCGACCCGCAGGCTACAAGCTCAAAGGGACGACGCTCACGCCAGAGGAAACCACCTTGCTCATCGAACGCAGCGCCGACACTTGCAAGGAACTTGGCGCGTATCTGTTTGGCTTCAACCTGCACGCAAATCCGATGACGTATAACGGCTTTCGGCCATACGCCTTTGGCGGCTACGTCATGGGCGGAGCGTTCGGCATCCTCGAAGGGAGCCGCCTGCATTTCGGCTCCATGATGGTGCCGGGGTGCGACCACTTCCTTCCCCTTTGGAATCTCTACGCCCACCGATATTGCTGGCTCGACCGGCGTTTTGCGTTCGCGTTCAAGCAGACCTACACGGGCGTTGGTGGCCTCACCGACCTTCGCGCAGATCGTGGCGAGGAGCGGGGATATGAATTTCTCCGCAAATGCTTCGGCAAAGCCATCGTTAAGAAAACATCAAACCTTTCCGCAGGGCGACAAACCACCAAACGCGAACTCAACCGAGGCGCACGGCTCATTGTCATCCCGTGGACTTACTAACCCAAAACCAAAACCTGAAACCTAAATGAGAACCATAATCATTGGCATCGGCGAAGTCGGCTCCGCGCTGCATTCAGTCTTGTCCGAACATTACAACCCCGTGAGCATTCACGATTTAAAAGTCAGCAACGCGGACGATGGGCCTTACGACATCATGCACGTCTGCATCCCATACTCCGAAAACTTCATCGACATCGTCAAAGCATATCGCGCCCGCTTCCAGCCAAAGCACGTTGTCATTCATAGCAGCGTCCCAATCGGCACGAGCCGCCAGTGCGGAGCCGTGCATTCGCCGATACGCGGATTGCACCCGCTCCTCGACACTGGAATCAAGACGTTCGTTAAATTCCTGGGGGGGAAGCGACGCCCACCTCGTCGCTGACTACTTCCGCCGCGCTGGCCTCCGCGTGATGCTGTTCGATTCACCGGAAACCACCGAGGCGGCGAAGCTGCTCGACACCGAGTATTATCGCGCCTGCATTGAGTTTTGCGAAAAGGCAAAATCCGTCGCCACGCTTCACGGGTTAAGTTTCCACGAAGTTTATACCCTGTGGAATCAAACCTACAACGAAGGCTACACGGCGTTGAGTCATCCCGAATATGTCCGCCCCGTCCTTCAGCCGATTAGTCACGGCGCGGGCTTCATCGGCGGGCATTGCGTCGGACCAAACCGGACGCTCCTCAAATACGATTGAGTCCGCAAGGGGAGGCTCGCCCCGTGCGGGCCTCCTCTGAAAGTCTCCGAAAAGCCTTGAACACACTACGCTGATAGCGTATAGTGATTACAGATAGTCAAACAACAAACAACACTATGAACCAGATCACGAAACCAATGCTCGCCGAAACGCTGACCGACATGGCCAGCTTAACCTTCCCCGTCCTCTGCACGCCGAAGCTCGACGGCTTCCGCTGCCTGAAGATCAAAGGCAAGGCGCTCACCCGAAAATTTCTCCCCGTGCGAAACAAGTTTGTGCGGGAGTGGATTGAAGCAAATTGCCCCGACGGCGTTGATGGCGAATTGATGCTCCGCAGCGGCAACTTCAATGAAACCGCCTCCGCCATCGGCAAGGAATCCGGCACACCGGATTTTGTCTTCTACGTTTTTGACTTCGTGCGTTGCGCCGAGCCGTTTGGAGAAAACATAAAACAGCCCTACGAGCAGCGCATGGCCGCGCTGCAATCGCTTCCACTTTTGGACCGCTGCCAGAAAATTCTGCCGGTGCAAATCGGCAACACCGCCGAACTCGAAGCCTACGAAGCCAAGTGCCTCGCCGCAGGTTACGAAGGCGTGATGATTCGCAAGCCGTCCGGTCCTTACAAGTGCGGACGCTCTACCGAAGCCGAGGGCTACCTTCTAAAACTAAAACGCTTCGCCGACGCTGAGGCAGTCGTCGTCTCTACTTACGAAGGCATGACCAACAACAACGAGGCCACCGTTGACGCCCTTGGCCACACGAAGCGCAGCAGCGCCAAGGCTGGCAAGGTGGGGCGTGGCGAGCTTGGCGGGTTTGTGGTGCGAATGGCCAGCGGCGTCGAGTTCAAACTTGGTTACAATCACACCTACGGCAAGGACAGGGCGACCATGTGGAATCAGCGCGAAACGCTCGTCGGCAAAACTGTTAAGTTCAAATATCAGCCGAGCGGCATGAAGGACGCGCCCCGTTTTCCCTCCTTTCTCGGCTTTCGTGAAGATTGGGACATGGATTAATTGACATCGCTACGCTGCCAGCGTAATCTGAAAACCACTATGGAAACCGAATACATCGAAGGCTTTAGTAAATCCGCTTGGAAATCGCTTGCCGTCAAGGCGCTCCGCCTTGGTTGGGTGCAAGGGCTGGAAAGGGCTTGCTGCAATCTCGGCAAATCCGAAATGAAGCCGATACTTATTTGCGGCCTGTTTGAAGACACCTTCCCCGCGATCAACGAATTACCCCAAGTCCTTGAGGAAGTTCGTCGGCTCGACTTCGTCGCGCTGTGCGAGCGGGAAACGCATCACGGTCGCGGCCTCACGCCTCGGTTTTGCGAGCTGGCACCGGAAGCCAAAGCCGCCGCACAAAACAAGGTGGGCGAGCTTTTCGATGCGGGGAAGCGTCACAATATCTGGCTCTCCAAGCGGGCGCTCAACGTCTGGTGGACATGGCTGGAAATGGCCCCGCTGGACACGGGCCGCAAGCGCATCCCCGACATGACCGAATGGAGCGGAATGCCGCGAGCCGTCGTTGACGCCCACACGTTCGAGGGCAAGGTCGCGGACGTTGGCGCAACCATCCTCTCAGGCCACTATCACAAACACCTCGAATTGTCGCAGCACGTCGAGGCGCACGGATGGGAATGGGTGCGCGAACAGGTTCACTCCGGTCCCAAGTTCGCCAGCCGCCAGCCGAATTTCACCCCCGACCTTTTTGCCAATGTTTGACTTGTTTGGCCAGCCTGCCTCCGAGGCGGCTGCTTCCCGCGCAGCCGGAAAGCCCAAAGGTTACGCCGCCCCGGCTCCGGCCCGCAGGGCGAAACCTGCAAGACCTGCATGAACGCCCGCCAGCGTCAAGGCGGCGTAAAGGCTTATTGGAAACTGGACAGGTGGCCCCGGCACCGACATTCGCCTGAAATCTCCCGCCTGCTCTTTTTGGGCGCAGCGCACCGCGCCGGAATCCGCCTCGAAAAATAGTTGAAAGTATTTTCCGAAACATCTTTACAGCTACGCTAGTAGCGTATAGAGTGGCCTTGCAGTAAAGTTAAACATTAATCAAAACACCAAATGAAAAACAACGGAATCGCAATCAACGGGCTGATCGGCGGCGAAGTGGAGCTTCTGCGGGGAAATGATTCGTTCATCGTCGGCACCGTCGAGGAGCTTTACGACGTGTTTGCCAGCGAGTTCAAACGGCTTCCCACCGTGAGCGAAATTGAGTTCGCCAATGAATTTTTTTCGGCCTGAAACGTGTAAGTAACCACCACAAAATTTATGAATAACATCACCTCGATAAATTTCCTCACGGGCGGCAACGCTCTTTTCACCGTCTCAAACAACCTCGCGGAGCACTACACATTCAAGGTTCGCAGGCTCGGAGACGACAAGCCATTTTTCATTTCGCTCGTGGGCGGGAAGGGGAGTGGCCACCGCTTTTCCTACCTTGGAATTTTCCAGCCCGAAAGCAACAAGACGGTTGTCACCCGCAGCAGCAAGTTTGCGGTGGAAGATTTGCCCGTCAAAGTTTTCAAGTTCGTTGTGCGGTGCCTCGCCGGTCGCCAAACACTTCCTGAAGGCTACGCAATTCAGCACGAAGGTCGGTGCTGCTGTTGCGGAAAGAAATTAACCGACCCCGAAAGCATCCGGCTCGGCATCGGTCCCGAATGCCGCCGCCATCACGCTCTTTAATTTTCGCAAACCACAAGTAACCACAAACAACAAACAACTATGCCAAACACAAACGACACCACCACCCAAACCAGCGCCAACCCCGTCACCGACATCGGCGCTGGACAAGTAGAGCAGCAACTTCCGCCAGAGGCGGCAACCGCAGACGATCAACCCAACGGACGCCGCCGCAATCGGCCCGCGCCCTTGCCTAACGTCGGCACCATCGTCCAGCCCACCGACCGCGACGAACTTGAAATGCTCGTGCTTCACGAAGACGCCAAGGCTGACTTGCTATCAGGTTTGCGCTCCATTGAAATGCGTGCGGACCTAGAACGCATTTGGAACATCGGCAATGTTGAGCCAATGCAAGGGCGTTGCATCCTCAACTTTTACGGAGCGGCTGGCACCGGCAAAACCCGCGCCGCTCTGGCTATTGCTCGCCGCCTCGGCAAGCCGGTTTACAAGGTGGATTACGCCGCCATCATTTCAAAGTATCTCGGCGACACAGCCAAACACATCACGCTTGCATTCATGTGGGCGAAGGAATTGGGAGCCGTCCTGTTTTTCGACGAAGCCGACTCGCTCGTTTCCAAACGCGCCGACATGAACCAGTCCTGTGCGACCTCCATTAATCAAAACCGCAACACACTCATGCAATGCCTCGACCAGTTCAACGGCGTGGTGATTATGACTACCAACCTTTTCCAGAATTACGACGAGGCCATGCTTCGCCGCATTGCCAAGCACATCGAATTCAAGTTGCCAACCCGCACCATGCGGAAACGCATCCTTGAGCTTCACTTGCCCAATCGCCAGCGCGTAGAGGCCGACATATTGGAAGTCGCCAAGGCCAGCAAGGGACTGTCAGGCGGCGACCTGAAAAACGTGTGCCTTAACTCAATCTACGCTGGCAGCACACACGAAGACCCCGAACAGTGGAAAATCACGCAGGCAATCCTCGTCGCCGAAATTGAAAAGATCAAAGAGGCGAAGGAAAAGCACAAGCGCCAGCAACGCACCGAGCGCCAGCAACGCACCGAGCGCCAGCAACGCACCGAGCGCCAGCAACGCACCGAGCGCCAGCGCATCACCGGCTTTGCACCGGAGTCAGCCAGCAATGAAGCCGTCGAACTCGAATCATAACCACTAACGCGCCATTTATCAAAAATGAAAACTTCAAAAAAACCGAACAAAAAGCAAAAACTTGGTCCGTTTGAATTCGCTTGCAAATCCTGCGGCAAGGTTGAGCAAAAAAGCTCCTATTGCATAGCGCAACAAGCCGGCGGCGTTACCATCATTTTCACCTGCGCTTGCGGACACACGATGGAGGTGCCGCAATGAGTCCCTACCCCAAGACTGTCGCCGAAATTCTCGACGACTCCCGCAAATACAAGCCCGCCGTGTTGAAGGCGCTTCGCCGCTTCAAAAACTCCCGCCCGTGGCGTGGCACCCTGTCGGAACGCGGCGACAAGCTCCGCCGACTGCACCGCTCATTGTGCAAAGCCTACCGGAAGACCATCCCCCTCGTCATCGACGTTCCAGAGGCCGAACAGCAGCGCGGCAATGGCTGCTACGATCACGAGTCAAACGAGATTATTCTGACCGGCAAGCTCTCCGTCCTCACCTACCTTCACGAGTTCGCCCACGCCACGACTGCGGGCGAGGACGAGTTCAAGGCGTGCGCTTGGTCCGTGAATCTCTACAAGCGCATTTTTCCGCGCTCATGGGCAAGGATGAAATCCACCGGCCACCTCGTAACCAAGCCCGCCGTATGACCACCGCAGACCTTGCCGCTGAAAACTTGCGCTTGCAGGAAGCCAATGATCGCTACGTCGCGCACATCATCAACCAACTTGAAGCTGTCACCGTCCTGCGGCGGCAGCTTCAATCCGCCGTCAAATCGTTACGCCAGATTGCCAGCCTCCAAAACGAGCAAGGCCACATCCTTTTTGATGGCGGCTGCAAACGCCTCGCAGAACAAACCTTGAAAGAAATCAACGCATGAAAAAACCCCAAGACACCCAAGCTGCCGCCGCAATTTTCGGCGTCGAACTCGAAACACAAATCCCTATCAACGCCGTCGGCCCCGTCGGCATGTATCACAACGGCAATCAGGTTCACGAAGGCCGGACGCCGATGCGAACAACGATTGCCGCCCCGCACTTCGGCTCCCTCCGCTGGGAATCTCAGCGCGACGGAAGCATTAGGTGCGACTCCGGTTTCGAGGCGTGCGAATTCGTCTCCCCGCGCCTGCATGGTGCTAATGGCCTCCAAGCTCTTTTAAGTTTCGTCGGATTTATGGGTGCGATTGGAGCAAAGGTAAATTCCAGTTGCGGCTGTCACGTCACCGTTTCTATTCCGTCGATCATCAGATCGTACGACATCAAGGACGTTGCCGTGTTCGTCCGCAAACTGATTCGCGTGGCCGACTTCCACGCCCTCGCCATCTACGCGCAGACCGGAACGAATCGCCACCAAAACCGCTACTGCACTCGACCCAACCCGCAAGCCGCCTCCGCCAGCAACGAACTGCTCTACGATGTTAGCGTCCCCGCCGCCCGCCCGTCCGCCAAGGTTCAAGCTGCCTGTGGTCGGGGTATGTTGAATTTGGGCAAGGCGTTTTGCGGCGACATGCGAAACAGCACCGTCGAGTTTCGCGCCTTCGCTGGCACGTTGAACATTTCCAAAGTCCTGCATCACCTCGCCACCGTTTTCGGAATTTGCCGCAAGGTTCACACTATGCGTTTGCGCGAATGGGAATCGAAATACACAAAGCTCAACGTCCCGAACGCCAACAAGGCAATGCGCCGGTTGTGGACGGCGCTGGGCTGGGGTGGCAAACCAAACACTCGCAACGCCAACAGCCCCGCCTTCGGATTGTTCGGCACCCTCTACACCGAGATCGGAGACATGACCAAAACCGCGATGAAGATGGCAAAGAAATTCGAGGCTCAATATCCCGCCGCTTTTGCGGTGGTCCGCCAACCGGTTCAAGCTCAACCGCAACCAGAAAATTTTTCGACTCCAAACGTGTAAGTAACCAACCGGCGTCCGGCTTAAAACCGGACGCCAAAACCAAAAAACAAAAAACGAATTAAAAAATTATGTGCGTCGTCCTTATCATCCCGAAAGAAGCCCGTCCGAGCATCGAAACCCTTCGCCTGTGCGAGCGCGCCAACCCTCACGGGGGCGGCATCGCTTGGCGCAACGCCGGAGCCGTCGAGTGGCTGAAGACCAACGACGTGAATGAAATCGACAAGCTCGCCCTCAAAATCAAGGGCGAGCTGGTCATTCATTTCCGAATCGCCTCCATCGGCGGCGTGTGTAATGAACTTCGCCACCCGTTCCCCGTCACCAAAAAAGCCAGCCTCGAAGAACGAGGACGCACTGGAGCCGTGCTGTTTCAAAACGGAACGTGGACCGGCTTTAGCTCCGCGCTGGAATTCGCCGCCAAGGAGGGCCATAAAATTCCCGATGGCGAAATGAGCGACGCCCGTGCCGCCGCCTTCCTTGTTTCCATCTATGGCCACAAGTTTTTAGCCAAGTGCGGGTATTCCCGCTGGGTTTACATGAACGCCAAAGAGATCGTGCGATATGGCGAATGGTATAAGCGTGACGGCATTTATTTTTCAAATCTCCACTGGTTGCCACCGGCCCCGCCAAAACCGTCGGTAAACGTGCCTAGGGGCCGCAAGGGCGCGTCCAAGTTAAGCCAGCCAGAGCTTATCACCACCAATGATGACGACGAGAATTACGAGCTTTATGACATGAACACCGTTCGCAACTATTGGGATGTCGTAAACCGCAACTGTCGGCGCAAGCCCGTCGAGCTTCCCAAATTTGACAAGCAAACGCATCGCGTATGCCCGTGCTGTGAGGGCTTCGGCATCGTCAAGCGCAGCAATCGAAGTGAATGCTGTCCGCTGTGCGGGGGCGAAAAGATCATCGCCCGTGAGGAACTGGCAACCAGCTAAAAAACAAAATGAGCATCACCGAAACCGGAATCCTGTTGACCGTCAACCGCAGCCGCGTAAGCTGTCAGCGCATGAGGAAACGAGTCACCAAAAAAAGCAAAGCCGAATTCGCCGCCGCGTTGAAGGCGTGGCGCAAGAAAACGACTACCACCCAAGCGCAAGCCGCCGAAACCCTTGGCGTCCCGCTCCGCACCCTGGAAAATTGGGAAGTCGCCCGCACCAAGCCAAGCCGGATCACCGAACGCCTGTTGCGTGCCGCAATGGAGCAGAGGGCCAAAAAGCCAACGGCGAGGAAGAATGGATGAAGCGTATCGTATGAGCCAAAAACTAGGACTTAAAAAGCAGCGCGAACAACTCATGGCCGCGCTGACTGGTGAATCAAATGACTCATGGGCAGCGGTGGAACTCTATCGCTGGCAACATGGCGAACTGCCTCCGCCGACCGGAAGCAAGCCGCTCGATGTGCCGACCGCGCTAGTGAAAATGGCAGAAGCCTTGTCGAATCCCGACCACTCAAAATGCCCAACGCCATTCAATATCGCGTCGGTGATGGCTTATGCCGCGAAACAAATCAAAGCCGCCAATGAAACGCACCGAAAAACACGATGACCAACGCGGCGGGATACTTGCGAACACCAAAGAAAAAAATAATATGAAAATCACAATTAGCAACGAAAGGGCGATCAAAAAGCAGGGTTGGAATTGCCATTACAACCGTTCTAACTTTTGGTTCAAAGCCAAGCGCGAGGCGGTTGCCTGCGCTCGCAGCTTGACCAAAGACGACCGCCATCCGTTCACCGCCAGCGTTCGCCCTGTTAAAAATGAAGACATCTAAAAAGCAGTTGGCTCTCGTTCGGGATTGGGAAAAACGGAATCCCGAACGGGCGCAAGCCCGCAAAAATGAATGGGCGAAGTCGCCCAAAGGCCGGGCTTGGCTGGCCATAAACCAGAAAAAGAAGAACGACGCCCGCGATGCTTGGCGGGCAAGAAATCGGGCGGAAGCGATTCGGCACGCGGGAGCTGCCCCACATTCAATGACCGCGCATTAATTTCATCCACTTTCTGTTTGTTGTTGCAAGCCGCATCTTAACGGGTGCGGCTTTTTTTATTCGGCTCATAGCGTCCTGCGTTTTTACATGCAGGACACCACACAATCAAACGACGCTGCCAGCGCACAGAATACGCCCTCAGAGCCGTCTTCAACGCCCGCGCCACCAATCAACAAGGCGCACGCCGAAATCCTCCTTAAAGCCGACATATCGAACATCGCCAAAAAGGTGAAGGCGGGCAAGACGCTCTCGCCTTCAGAGCGCAACATCCTGCAATCTGCCGTCGATGGCGGAAAGCTGTCGGCACAGGAATACGTTGATAACGTAATCGAGCTTGCTGACACCCTCGGCGTCACCCGCCGCACCATTTCCCGCTGGAAGAAAATTGACGGCTCCCCTGAAACGCGCCCCGACGGGCGCTATCATGTTCCGTCTTGGCGCGAGTTCAAGCGCCAGCGCGGACACGACGATGAAGCCGCCGACGACGTTGACCCGCAGCGCGAAAAAAACCGGCAACTGCTTTTAAAAAATGAGGAGCTGGAAGCCAAGATTGCCGTCCTCAAGCGCCATTGGATGCCCGTCAAGGAAGTCGAGCGCATCGGTGGGGAAGTCGGCTCTGCCGTCCGCCGCATCGTTGCACAAATACACCTTGCCGCCCCGAATGTTGTCGGCGTTTCCGTGGCCGAGGCCGAGGCCCGCCTGAAGGAAATCGAAGACGAGGTATTGCAGGCGCTTCATTTGATCGACAACGCCATCACTGAATTTAAGGCCAGCATCCCCAGCGAACCAAAGCCCAACGAAAATGAATCCGCTGCTTAAAGGTTTCGCGTCGGCCTGCCGTCCCAGCGACCGCCGAAAAGTTTGGGAGTGGTGCGAAGCGCACCTTTACGTCGATAACACCTCTCCGATGCCGGGGCGCTGGCGTTCAGACAATTCGCCGTGGGTGCGCGAGCCGATGGAAGTATTTGCCGACAACAAGATCAGCGATATTTCTACCATGTGTTCAGCGCAGTCCGCCAAGACGCAATACGTCATGGGTTGCGCTGCTTGGTGTATCAGCGAAGACCCCGGCCCCGCCATGTGGGTTATGGCGGCAAGGGATGAAGCTAAAACCTTCGTCCGCGACCGCATCAAGCCAACCTTCGAGAGCTGCCAGCCCGTCGCCGATCAGATCGTTTCGTCCGAGACAATGGAGATCACATTCGGCTCGATGCCTTTTTATTTCACCGGCGCTGGCTCGCCGTCGAAGCTGCAATCCAAGCCGATACGCTGGCTTTTTCTGGACGAGGTCCGAAACTACCCGCCCGGCGCACTCGACACCGTGCTGAAACGCACCCGCGCCTTTTGGAATACCCGACGCCTGATAGTCTCCACACCCGATCAGGAAAACGACGCCGTCCATCGCGCCTATCTCGCAGGCGACCAAAGAATGTATCACGTCAAATGCCCGTGCTGTGGCCAGCTTCAGCCGCTCAAATTTGAGCAGCTAAAAGCCATTCATCCCGTGAGCAAAACGGCGTGCAAATTCACCGATGTTCCCAACGTCAAGGACAGTCAAGGCGTTTGGAATTTTGACCTGCTTGCCATTCACCTTCGTTACGAGTGCGCGGCATGTGGCCACCTTGTAAGCGACACACCCTACGAGCGCAAACGACTGGCCCGCGAAGGTCGATATGTCCGCATGAACCCGAAGGCTCCTAAGCACCGTGTCAGCTTCCACTGGAATGCGCTACTTCCGCCTTGGGTGCGCTGGATTAACATTGTAGAGGAGTTCATCAACGCCTTAAACGCCGCACGCTTGGGCGACCTCTCACCACTAAAGACGTTCTACAATGAAACGCTCGGCCTCCCGTGGAAAGACAGCCTTGGCGAAATCGACGACTTCGATTTTCTCGAAATGCGGAAACAGCCGTATGACTTCGGCGACGTGTGGCCAGAGGAAAAGACTCGCTTCATTTCTGCCGACGTGCAGGAAAAGGATGGCTTCCACATCTGGTTTGCGTGCCGGTCGTATGGCGCAAATGGACAGTCGCGGCTCGTGAGCTATGGCCGCGTCAATAGTTTTGAGGAGCTGGAAGCCAAACGCAAAGAGCTGAACGTGCCGAATGCGAACTCGATTATCGACTCCGGTTACAAGGCCCGCGAGGTGTATCGCTTCTGCCTTAAATACGGATGGAAGGCGTTCAAGGGCGACGATGCCGATTACTTTTTGCATACCGTCAACGTCCGCAGCGGGAGCCAAGTGGTTAAAAAACAGATACGCCGCATCTGGACGCGGACGATGGTTGACCCCAATTACGGCACGAACCTTCAAGGACGCACCCGCCCTATTCCGCTCTTTCGGTGGTCGAACTCCGCCGCCAAGGACGAACTCGCCGAGCAAATGCAAGGCAAAGCAGGGGGGTGGACGCTTCCGCGCAAGGTCGAACTGCTCTACCTGAAGCAAGTCACCGCCGAACGCCGCGAGGCCCGCATCGACGCCAAGGGGCGGACATCCTACTTCTGGAAACAAATCCGGCGAGACAACCATCTAGGCGACTGCGAGCTGATGCTTCACGTTGCCGCCGTCATCACCAAAACCTTTGCCGTCAAATAGCGTTCCGCCTTTAGTATGGCAGACAACCGCTATCTTCAAATGCGTGCAATGGTCCTTGCCGCCGTCCGCACCGCGCAGGCCGCGCAATCGGGCGACGCCGGGGCCAACTCTAAAGTCACGCCCGCGTCCGTTTTGGAGGACATCATTGTTGGCAGGTTTGAAACCGAACTGTCCGAAGGAAAAACCCTCATTTCGGTAAACGAAGCCAACGGCGCTCACAGTTTCGCGATCATCGGCGGCATGACCCCTGCCGACATTGTTGAGCTGGCAATGGAGTCCCTTGTTTGGCTCAACAGCCAACCCGACCCACTTAACCCGCAGGTAATTCCCGCGAAGCGAATCAAGCGCCTCCGCGCCTCGTTTAAAAACGCCACAATCTGATGAAACTCGCCACCCTCAAAAACATCATGCCGCGCTTTCGCTCGACTACCCTGCCGAGCGTCGCCATCGCCCCGTCGCGCCCCGCGACTCCGCGCCCCGTCATTGCTCGGGCGTCCACCTCTACGCCTCCGCCAGCCGTCACCAACAGCGGCAACGGAAATTACTACGAGGCGTTGCGCGAATCACATGACCGCACACCCGTCCCGTATGCGTCCGCCAACCTGCACCCGCAAATGGCTCGGCTGGTCGGAAGTCTAAACCGCCGCATGATTGCCGCGCTGGGGCGCTACCTCGCCGATAATTGTTCCGATGTCGCTTACGCCATCAAAACCATCTCGGCCTATTCCGCGCCCGTTACTCCGCATTCGGATTGCCCCGATCAGGAATCCGCCAAAGCGTTCAACGACTACTTTAGAACGTGGTCTAAAAACTGCGACCACACCCGCCGCTTTAACCTCGCCGAGTTGCAGGACATCATTTGCAGCGCCGTGGACGCCGAGGGCGACATCGGCAGCGTTATGACGCTGGAATCCGGTGCGCCTCGCGTCCGGCTTTACGACACCTTCCACATCGGCAACCAGTTCGCCACCGACGCGCAGGACGGCGTTGTTACCGACGACGCAAACGGCGGCGTGTTGCTCGGCTATAAAACCATTGAAGGTCCGCAGGATGAAATGCGCGGCGTGGCCAGCGGCTACTACACCGCAGACCAGTTTCTTTTGATTCACGACCCTGAGCGTTACGACAAATATCGCGGCATTTCTCCCATTCGGCGCGGCTCGAACGACCTCCGCGACAAGGGCGACATCAAAGCCTTCGTCAAGCTGAAGGAAAAAATCTCGTCCGCACTCGCCGCCGTCATCCAGCAAAAGGGGATGCTTGAGGAGGACCATTGGGGCAACGACACCGGGGAAGGCGGCACCAACGAACGCACCGCCGCCGACCCGAACCGCCGACCCGTTGACAGCAAAATCTCGCTCGCTGAATTGTTGGGCGGAGACATTCCGGTTGTCGATGGCGAGCTGAAGCAGCTTGAATCGAATTTCAACGGCATCAACGCCATTGAGTTCATCGAATACCTCGCCGGTCAATTTGTGGCGGGCTTCGGATTGCCGCCCGCGTTCTACCTCGACGAAAAACTCACCGGCCCCAACCTCCGCTCTGTCATCGGCAAGGCGCAACGCAAATTCGACAAGCGCAAAGCCGTCCTCGCCAAATTTGTCGAGTGGTGTTGGCTTCGCGTCATCGCTCACGGCATCGCCAGCGGCGAACTCAAAGCCGCCGCAGGCTGGGACCGCATCACGCTTCAGTTTCCTCCGCTGCTGCTGATCGACCTCGGCGACCAAATGAGCAACGAGCGCAGCGATGTCATGTGTGGCCAGATGTCCGAACGCGAACGCTTTGGCAATCGCGGGAAAGATCATTGCGCCGAACACAATCAGATCGTCTCTGAGGTCGAAACCAAGTTGCAATCAGCGATGGCGCTGAAGGAGAAATTTCCTGACGTTCCCCTCCCGCTCATCTTGGGGCGCTTGGGCTTCGCGACCTCGTCCTCCGTGACTGAAACGCAAACCCAAACCCCGCCAACTGGCGACAGCCAAGCCGACAACCAAGCCGACAACTCCAAAACCAAAAACTGACCATGAAAAATTTTAGCTGGCGACTGCAAACCGATGTGCCGCTCATGTCCGTGGGCCACCTCAACCAAATCCTTCACTCGACCGTTTCCGACGCCGACATTCGCATGTCGGAGCATCCCGCCTTCACCGCGTTGCGTGGCACGCTTGCGCCAAAACTTCAAATCGTCGGCGATGTCGCCATCGCGCCCATCCAAGGCACCTTGGCGCACAATCCCGATGCGTTTGAAATCCTTTACAGCGGCGTTGAGGATTCACGCACCGTTGTAGCCATGCTCAACGAGGCGAACGACAATCCGAAAGTTAAAGGCGTCCTGTTGAATCTGGACACGCCGGGGGGGATGCTGCTCGGCGGACCTGAGATGGCTTACGCTGTCAGCGCACTACGGGCCAGCGGCAAGCCCGTCGTTGCGTTTGCGTCCGGCCTGTGCTGCTCTTTAGGCTACATGATCGCGTCGCAGGCGGCGGAAATCATCGCCAGCCCTTCCGCCATCGTTGGCAGCATCGGCGTCATCTCGTCCGTTACAGATTACACCGACTATCTCGCCAACCTTGGAATCAAGATCGAGTATTTCACCAACGACGCCGCCATCTTCAAGGGCGCGGGCGCGGTTGGCAGCACGCTTACCGACCCGCAACGAGCGCAGATCAAAGCGTCGGTTGAGTCCGCGTTCACGATGTTCAAAGACATGGTTCAATCCAATCGGCCAATGGTTAAAGCCGACGCCATGCAGGGCCAAACCTTCAGTGGACAGGCGGCGAAACAGGCCGGACTTGTGGACCGCATCGGCGACCAGAACTACGCGCTCGCCGTGCTGCGCTCATACCTTCGCCCATAGCGTTCTGTTGTATGTAGAGGCACAACGCCGCAACCAAATAAACGAAAAATGAGAATCCTGAATTTGCACCTCTCTCCCGACGCCGCCGCTGGCGGTGCGAAGCCCGATCAAGCCGATATTCTTGCCCGCCTTGGCGGCATGGAAGCCGCCTTGGCTAAAACGGGCCTGAGTCTCGACGAATTGATCTCGCAACACGCTTCGCTGTCTGCGGGAAAGGCCACGATTGATGGCGACGTTGCTCGGCTAACGGGTGACAAGGCGAAGCTGGTTGCGGGTGCGAACTTACCGACTGACCTTGTCACCGCCGCGAACGATTTACACTCGCTTCGTGCGGAAAATGCGACGCTGAAAGCCAACGCCAAAAGCGTTGACGAAGCCGCCGCGCAAAAAATTGTTGCTCTCGGCTTCACGGGGACCAGCAAAGCACAGGAACAAAAGCCCGCCAAGAAGCCGATGAGCGACACCGAACGCGCCCTTGCTTCCAAGGGTTACAAGACACTCGCCGAAGCACAGGAGAAATTCATCGAGTCTCGTAAGTAATTTTTAAAACCTCAACCCTTAACCCAAATCCGAAACGATTATGACTAACATTGGCGCACTTTGGACCCTCGTTGTATGGGGTGAAGCAATTCGCGAACGCAAGGCCACTTTCCCCGCCTTGTTTCAGTCGAAGGCGGTTTCCCGCAATCCGCTGTTCGATAAACTTGCGAGCGGCTCAGGCATTGGAACGACCGTTCCGCTGCTCCGCGACATCACTGACACTTCCGATGAAGTGCAGAAGGAAAGCACCGCCCCGGTAGCAAACAACGGCATCGGCGGAGCGTTGCAATACTTCCCGATCATGAACCGCGTCACGAAGTTTTCGGCGACCGCGCTCTCTAAGCAGCTCTCCGGCGCTGACCCGCTGGGCGAGGTGTTGAACCAGATTAACGACACGCGGCTCAAACAGCGGCAAAAGACCTTCATCTCGCTGTTGCGCGGCCTGTTCGCTTCCGCTGGGGCGGCTGGCCTTGCGGGCGCATTGACCGATTGCCGTTACGTCAACGGCGCGGGCAATGAAATCTTCATCGAAGACGGCGCTGCCGCCACCGACGCCAACCTGTTTAACCCCGATGTGTTCATTGGTACTAAGGGTTTGATGGGCGAACTCGGCGACAGCCTCCGCGACGGCGTGCTGTTGATGCACTCGACTGTCAAATCCCGGCTCGAAGTCTTGGACAGTCTGAACTTTAAAAAGACCGTCCTAGCGAGCGAGTTGCCGTTTACTATCGACAGCTACCGCGACATCCCGGTGATCGTTAGCGATTCCCTTTGCCGAGCAGGCACCGCTACCGGGAAAGTGTTCGACACCTACCTCTTAGCCAGCTCTACCGTAGGTTACGGGGAGAAAGCGCAGGCCGGTGACGTGGCCGATGTCGCCTCGCTGCAATACTTCCACGACAAGGAAGCGAATGACGAGTTCATCTACGACCGCACTCGCCACATGCAGGGCATCGCTGGCACCCGCTACAAGGGCGCACCCGCCGACCCGAACAACGGGCCGACCAACGCCGAATTGCAGGACCGAACGGCTTGGGAATTGGCCTTTTCCTCCGCGAAGCTGTGCGGTGCCGTCTGTGTTCGCACCAACGGCTAAACCTCAAGGACCAAAAAGCGTATGGACCTAAAAGACAGCGCCGAGTGGCCCGCCGAGGACGAGGTGCATGAAGTTTCCGCGCCCGTCGCGGCACAGGCCGAAAAACCCGTCGCCAGCGTGCAGGCTTTGGCCCCCAGCGTCACGGAAGGCGCTGGGGAGTCTCAAGACACCCTAGCCGACGAAAAGCCCGTCACAAACGAAGCCAGCGAGCAGGATGGCAAAGCCTTCCCCGGCTCATTGCGGGAATGCTGGGCCATGCTCGACTCACTCAAGGCGCATAAACGCCTGGGCGCAAACCCGACCACCGAACAGGTTGCCGCGCATAACCAGTTCAACGCCCTTCGCAAGCACATCTACGAACTGCAACAGGGCTTGAAACCGGAGACGCGCAACATCGTTGGCGGCACCGTCGGCCTCAACGTCACCGACGAAACGCGGTGGAAATACATAGCCCGCATCGACCCCGTTGTGAAGCGCCTTCTGGACGCCTATCACGAGGCTCTGCGGGAAAACATCGAGCTGAAAGACTTGCTCGACCAAGCGAAATAAACCTTTGCGGGGTGGCGCAATGTTAGCGCGTTCGGCTCATAACCGAAAGGTTGCCGGTTCAAGTCCGGCCTCCGCTACCAAATAGAGCGCACCCGCTCGCTACGGCGGGCGGGTGTTTGCGTTTAAAGCAATGAACGAAGTCGTAACCATCACAGATCATGCCGCCCGCCAGTCTGACCGCTGGCTCTTTATCGCCATCCTTGTCATCCTGCTCATCGCGTCCGTTGTCTTCTGGCGCTGGATTATCAAGGACCGTGATAAACTCGGCGCTCGCCTCACCGATGTTACCGACCGGCACATTGACGCTCACCAAAAGCTAATTGAAGTCGTCGCCCGCAATAACGAAGTCGTGGCCCAAAACACCCGCGTCCTTTTTGATGTCAACGCCACGTTGACCTACTGCAAAACACGAAACCAAAACCAACAGTAAAAAATGAACGAAATACCGATCATAAAATATCTGCCCGAAAAATATCAGGGCATTGCCATGATTGCCGTCATGGCTTTCCCATACGTCACCCGCGCATGGCACGCGCTGAAATCGGGCGGCGGATTGAGCGGCATCAAAAACGCCATCCTGTTTGGCACCAACACGCCGACCCCGCCGCCGCCGACCGCGGCGGGAGCCGACAACAGTGGCGGCAAGCTCGGCCTGCTTTCGCTCATCGCCATCGCCATCAGCGGGGCGCTGCTTATTAACATGTTGCTCACCGGCTGTGGCACGACAGCGCAACGCATCGCCTTTAACTCTCTCTACACCGTCGAAACCGGCACCAAGTCCGCGTATGTGGGCTATATGGAAGGAGTCACAGACGGCTCTATCGCGACGAACGACGTGCCGAAAGTTTCGGCGGCGTTCAACCATTTCCAAGCGTCGTTTCTCGTCGCCTTGGACGCCGTGCAATACAACACCAACGCCCTCGCTCCCGCCGCGCTGATCGTGGAAGGGCAGGACGTTGTCAACCTCATCATCGAACTGAAAGGAAAAAAATGACTTGGGAACTAGTCGCCAGTCTTATCGTAAAAGTCGGAGTGCCAGCCGCCGAAGCCATCGTAAAAAAATGGGAGGCCGGACAAGCGCCAACCTCGTCCGACTTCGCCGAACTCCGCGCCCTCGGCGAGCAAGATTCTGTTTCGGTGGTTAAAGATATTCTGACCGCCAAAGGCATTGATCTTGAATCCGACCAAGCTAAACAACTCCTCGCCCTCGCCAAGTAAATGAAACACACGCTATCACTCGTCGCTGCCATCCTGCTCGCCGCCATCTCCGTCATTGCGTCCGATGTCACATTTGAAACGTATGACGCCTATGGCGATTTGCAGCAAAGCAACAACGTCACGCTGACGCTGTTGGGCGCTCCCGTATCTTACAATGGGGCCGCCGCCTATTCTCCGCCACAAGTCCACGTCTGGACGAATGGGAGCCTAACGATCCCGCTGGTAGGCGGGAAATGGCTCGCCGCCTTCGCGGGCCAGCCAAAGCAATACGTCCTTAACGTGCCGAGTGATAGCGACCCTTACCTTTGGACCGACCTCGTCGAAACCAACCTTGGCGCTTATAAAAAGCTCAACGAAATCTTCGCCTATTGGCCGCACGCGCTCGATCAATGGGCGGCGATGAATCCAAACCTTGTCGTCACCAACTACGTCGCCACCAATGCGCCATCAACCTTTGACGCCGACCGTCGAACGCTGTTTTTTGACGCTCGCGACTTCACTACTTCAGTCTCCAACCTTTCGGCATCGCTCGGCACGGCAGCGTTTAAATCTGCCAACGCATTCAAGGCTGAAGACACCGGGGGCGAGTCCATTCCCGCAAACATTCAAACCAACCTGCCGACCGTCGGCGACCACACTTATTGCTGGACGCCCAACCTCGTTTACGACAGTCACCGCCGACAGCTTTACAGCTTCCGCAGCGTTGCGTATATGCACGGGGGGACGAACGACAATATGTTTGTGTTGAACATCTCAACCGACAACGGCGTGACGTGGGGCGACTCTACCGTGCTGCAATCAAGCGACGAGTTTAGCTTGATGAATGTCAGTGCGGGCATGGGCAAAGACGGAAGGGTTTGCGTCCTGTTCGGAAAACTTAGGCTCACTGACAAAAATGAGACGACTTGGGCTATGTATTCCGACGACGGTTGCAAAACCTTTTCCGCTCCCGCCTTAGTCTCGGTCAGCTCGACCGTATTTGGCGCAATGATTCCATTCGGTAAAATCACCAGCGCCGGAAACACGCTTTACTGTGGCGCTTACGGGACCGGACAAGGTTCAAGCGGAGTTGAAGGTTTATTGCTGAGGTCGAAAGACAACGGGGCCACTTGGGGAAGCCTGTCGATTGGGTCGCATAACGTCGTGAGCATGATGTATGACGAGCCAGCGGTTGCTGTTCGCAACGAACAGGAACTTCTAGCCATCTGTCGCGGCTCAAACGGATGGAATGCGTTTTGGACAACGAACGGAGGCGCATCGTTTACCAATCTTGGCACCGTTTTCAGCCGAAGCCCGGATGGCTCTGTCGTCTCTGGCCTCTCTTACAATTATCCGGTCGATATTTTTTCCGCGAAGGTCGGTGGAAACGAAAAAATCTTAATGCTTGCCGGTGTTAGATCGTCCGCTCCGGGCATTTATTATTCGGAAATTAACTGGGATGATTTGCCGAACGTGGACAATTTTTCATGGAACATGACGACTATCGGCAACCTGCCGTTTACCGCCAGCGGGACGCTGGGCAACTACACCGGAGGCTACCCCAACGGCGTCCTCATGCCCGACGGCACATTGCTTGTTGGTTACGCCTACGACTTCAGCACCGACACCGCAAACCTGACCAACTGTGAAAGCCGGTTCGCGACGTATAGGCCAACATTTACGAGCGACACGAAGGCGGTTAAGTCGAAATATGTTTTTGCGGGCGGCGGCGATTTTCGTTCCCTGCTCGGTCCTTCGGTCTATATCGACCCAAGACGCATGGGAGGCTATTGGAACACCAACTATCGCGGGTCGGCGCTGCGTATTCACGGCGATCAATACAATTATATCGACTATAATCTTTTTGCCGGTGCGTCGTCGTTTGGATACTACAATCTCATCAACACGAACGACGTTGGATGGCGCACGACTTACAATCAGTCAACGTATAGCCTCTATTACAAGACGCCCTTTCCCGGTGCATTCAACCAGTCAACGCTGACAGAAGCATTCCGCATCGCATCCTCAACCGGCTTCGGTCTGGAAGTCCCAAGCGGCGTTACCACCACGGCAGGAGGTGTCACTAACAACTCGGCACAGCCCATTGTATCGGCTGGCGGATTTGTCGGCAGCGGCTTTGGTGTAACTAATGTATTCACCCACCAAGGCGCTGCCTACCGAATCGACGCGACCAGCTACAATGTTCCCGTTAGCGGCGCTCCCTATGCTGCCTTCACTTCGTATGCGGGCGGGGTAGCAGCCTTAGAGTATTTCGCCAGTGCCACGACGATTAAGAATATGTGGTTTAACTACTCAGTCACCAATCTCGTTATGATGCTATACACCAACAGCAGCACGGCGAGCATTGGCGCTTATACTGGCTACTCAGTCACCAATCTCTCATTCCCGTCTTCGGGTATTGGGATTAACCCCGCCGCGTTTACCATCCCCGCAGGGACATACGCTTGTTGGCATATCGGTTACACGGCGGGCGTCCCGTCTGGCGCTGCCAATGTGGTTTCGTCACGCGACCAATCCAATTAAACATGACACCCGCTTCAAAATCTCGTCAACGGGCCTTTAGCTCCGCGCTGAAGGTCCGTGGACGCCTTCTAGCCGCTTCGAGTGGCGAAACCATAAAAGGCATCATCCACGAGGAGCCGACGCTTCCCGACCCGTTTGCCGCCGTGCAGCAAGCCAAGCCTGTTTACTCCTCAGTTAGCATCGAAGCCGGTGCCGTAGCCGACCCTCACAGCCTCGTTTCGCTCACCGAAGCCGCATCGAAACGCACGCATAAAGTCCTGCGCTTTGACGAATCGGCTTCCGACGAAGTGACGTGGAAATTCTTTTGCGAAAGCACGCGCCTCAAGATCGCCCAACCTTTGGCCATTTAGCTCATAGCGTCCCGCCTTTTATATGGCGCTGGACGCTCAACACTTTAAAACCAACTTCCCCGAATGGCATCGCGCCTTCGAGGATTGGGTTGTTGCGTCCGGCTTGGGCATCGTTGACGCCTTCCGCTACCAGTGCCGCATGATCGGCTCCGCGCTCGTGCTGGGCTACGAACCTTCCGGCAGCAAAAACTGGAATCAATCGACCCCGCCAAACGACCGCAAGCAGGGCGAGGCGGCGGTGCGTCGCGATGTGCGGCGCTCCATCTATCCGCTTACCTCAAAGGGCTTCCGCAACGTCAAAGTCAAACGGCGCGTCGAGGACGCCTTGCGTTCCGAGGACGTGAGCAAACTTCAAATGATGGTGCAACAGGGCGTGTTTGGCCACGACCGAACCAGCATGAAAGTCCTGCCCGCTGGCAACGAGTTTACCGCGCATCAAAATAGCCGCGTATCACGCGGGCGCGTCCTACTCAAACAGCCGCGCTTTGCCATCCCGGCCCGAACCATGTCCTACATAAAAAGCTACACCGCCGAGGCCATGCACGGCGTAGGGCAGGCTAAGGGCGGTTGGGCGAATGGCCTGTTTGCGCTTGGCGGCAAAGTCCCGCCGTGGATTGCCCGCCACCGCAAAGCCGGAGCCGCCCGCGACAACCTCAAACCCAATCAGACCGAAATCGGCTTCAGTTTCATCAATCGCTCTAAATGGGGCGCGTATGACGACGAGGGCGAAGCCCGCCGCATAGCGGAGTCGGTCATGCGTAACCGAGAAAACTTAATCACCGCCGACATCAAATTTCTCATCGAGCGCGGTTGGCAGCGTGACACGCAAGGAAGGATTTTACGATGAATTTGGACCTCGAATGGAAACTGTCGCCGCTGCTTGCCAGCTACTTCAGGAAGCAACTTGCGAAGACAACTACCGACACCTCGCCCGTCATTGCCTTTTTTGACCCGATGGCGATAGACGAGGCAAACCGCATTGTCATCGAATCACCCAAGGCGCTCGTTGACCGCAGCAGCGCCGATAACTTTTCCGCCGCCGTCAAGATCACCGTCAAATCCCAGCTCGGACAGATCGGCACGCTCGAAGATTTGAAGGCTCACTTTCAGCGCGTCAACGAGGTGCGCGGGAAACTTTTTGGCGACACCTTTTGCGCGGACGTTAGCGCCCTAAGCGCCGAGGTCGTCATCACTGATTGCCTTCCTAAATTTGAATTTGAAACCGACTACACCCGCGTTGGCTTCATTTTCTCCGAAACCACCATCACCCTCAACGGTTACGCACTATGAACGAAGTGAACATATCGGCTACGCTTTCAGCGCAGAAGAACAATGCCGCCATTTCCCGCAGCGAACAAGGCTCGCTTGACATGGCAGGCCGACAAATGACCCAGCTTACGCAGCCCCTCACGGCGGGCGTCTGGACGCTGGTTGACATCGGCAAGATCACCGGAGCGCCGTCCAAGCTCCTCGTGAAAAACCTCGACGCCACGAATTACGTCGAACTCGCCGCCGACGCCGCAGGCGCAACCATCACCGACAAACTTTTGCCGGACGATTTCGTTTTGCGTTCGCCCGTCGCCGTCATTTACGCCCGCGCCCACGCCGCCGACTGTGACCTCTATGTAACCGCAACCGAAGCCTGACTTTAAACCGCAACCTCAACCCAAATAGAAAGCAAATATGAGCGACCAAATCGCAGCCGTAAACAAGGCCACTTATCGTGGCATTCCCGCAATGACTGTTGGTTGGACCGGCACCGCTGCCCACAGCCTTACAGTCATGTCCAGCGTGGACAAGACCCCCACCGCAAACGTCAAGGAGTCCATCGACAGCGACGGCGAGACGATGGGCATGGACCGGACCAACAAGCGCATGAAGGTGAAGTTTAGCGCCAAGCCCGTTGGGGCCACTCGCGCCGCCGCGCTGGCCATCGCCCAAGACCTGCCCATGCCAATGGACATCTTAACCATCGGCAGCGATGACGCTCAGATCGACTCCGCAGGCAACACCATCGTCTGCGACAGCGCCAACGCCAAATGGAGTCCCGACAACGAGTTGACCGTCGATATTGAGGCCACCGTTTGGCTCGGCAAGACCTTCGCCGCCATCGCGGGCTAACCATGAAGCGTTTCGCCACCATCATCGAAACCGTGCCGACGCCTTGCACCGTGTTCGGCACGGTCCTTTTGCCGTTTTCGTTGGGCCATCACGTCATGTTTGCTCGGCACGGGCTGGCGTTCACCGACAACCCCGAAGCCGACTTCACGACCGACGAGCTTTTAACGGGCGCATTCCTGTGCGCTCACACATACGAGGAAAACATCACCGGCCATATCCGCATGGAATTTTCCGCCGCCCACGAGCGATGGGTAAAACAGGTGAAACGCCGCAAGTTCGACCTGAAGGAAGCTGGCGAAGTGTTCCGAGAGCATCTTCGCGAAGGCTATCGCATCGCGCCCGTATGGCGTCACACTTGCGTCAAGGGCGTCTCCATGTCCGCCCCTTGGGAAATGCTTTTGCGGGTGCGGCTCGTTCATGCCGGATTCACTTCCAAGGAGGTGATGAACGCCTACTTGCCCGCCGCCTGGTATGACTATTTTGCCGCCACCGAAATCGAGCAGCTAGACAAGTGCGAAGACGCCTCGAAGTGGAAGAAAATCTTCTACACGCTACAAGACGCACTCGATGACGCAGCCGCCGAGGACATGGCCGGTCAAATCGCCTCACAGAACGCGCAGGCTTGCGCCCCAGCGAGCCGGAAACATTCGGGAGAGTAATCACAGCATGAAAGAGCTTCGCATTGATATAAACGGCAGCACACGCGGCTTTCAGATCGCGACCGATCAAACCAAAAAAATGGCGCGGGATATGACCCGCTCCATTGAGGGCTACACCCCGGACACCTTCAAAAACGCCGCCGCGCTTCGCCAGCGTTACGGCAACCTGATCGACTCCAAGGATGTCGCTCACGCGCACGGGGCCATGAACACCCTGAAGCACGGCGTTCGCGAACTCCGCGCCGAAATGGGTAGCAGTATCGCCACTATGGCGGCAGGCGTCATTAGTGAGGAGGCAGTCCGGCAAACCATCGAATATGGCGCTAAAATCAAAGACACGTCCACCGCGCTCGGCATTTCCACCGACGCCGTTCAAAAATGGGGTTACGCGCTGAAACAGGCGGGCGGCGACGAATCCGCGCTCACAACCTTTTTTGCCCAGCTCGCCCAAAATCGCGCTTACGCCCTCGAAGGACAATCGCGTTATATCGACTCGTTTCGCCAGCTCGGCGTCAGCATCGACGACCTGAAAAACAAACGCCTCGAAGACATCGGCATGAAAATCTCCGAAGGCTTCAAGACCGGCTACGTGCAAAAACTCCTCGCTCCAATGAAGGAGGTTGGCGGGCGCGGTGCGACCGCAATGGTAGCCGCATTCAAATACGGTATGGACGATTTGACCGCCGAAGCCGCCCGCGTCGGTGCTGTCATCGACGGCGTCACGGTGGACAAGATGAAGGCCACATCCGACAAGATCACGATGATCGGCTACCAGCTCCGTGCAGGCTTCGCGCCCATCGTTGGATTTTTCGCGGACATCTTTTCTCACATCTACGACGGCATTGCCCGCGTCTCTGCCTTCCTTGGCGGGTTTAGCGTTGGTGGATTCAAGGGAGCCGCCGCCGCCGTGCAACAATTCGACCGCGACAAACTTGCCGCCGAGAAGAAAGACCGCCCGCATCAAAGCGCCGCCGAGGGCGCTGCCGAGGCCGAGGCGGCAACCAACAAACTCGAAAGCGCACAGAAGGCTTACCGGCGCGAACTCGAAAACTCCGTCAACACTCAGACCCGTCTGCTCATGTTGCTTCAAGACCAAGGCGAATTGCAGAAGGCGCTCGCCAAGGCTGAAAAGGACGGCGACAAAGTTGCCGCCCTCCAACTCAAAACCGAATTGCTCCAAAAACAGCGCGAAATCAAATCCGCCCGAAAAGACGTTGCCGATGACTACAACAAAACCAAGCCCGCGCTCGCAAAAAAACAGATTGAGCATATCGACTCGCTTTCGTCGATGGGCCTCATTTCTTCCGCTGGGGCGTTGACTAATCCTATGATTGACATTAGTCGCCAGCAACTCACTCAACTCGTAAAAATTGCCGAAAACACCAAAACCAAACCCGACCCATTTGCCCCATGAGCGCCGATCATTTATCCTCCGCTGGCGGACTCTTTCTAAAAAGCGAAACCGTTGAAACAAACCGGCTCACCGGGGCGACGACCACCCGCGTTTTCGCTGGCACCAAAAGCCAGCTCATCGCCCGCCGCAACATGGAGATAAACTTTGGTGCGTCTGTCACCAAACTTGAATTCTCCGAAGGTGCCTACACGCTCACCAGCTCTTTCAATTTTGACGCCGGGGGTGGACAGCAAAACGCCGCCACGCCGCCAACGAACGCGCACGAACTTGAGATCGACGTGCAGAGCGTTGACATCTTCACGAGCGAGATTATGCGAAAGCAGCTTTACGACTCCTTTGGCTCGTGGGCGGGCGTCAATGGGGCCATCACCTTCCTGAAGGGCAAGGTCGATCAATGGGACGGGCAAGACAACCACGCCGCCGCCGACATCACCACCATCGAAGACACCTTCAACATCTACGCGGGCGCACAACTCGCCTTGATGCTGAATTTGTTTCGCGGCATTGCTTACCACCAAATCCGCAACACCCCTCAATTCAATCCGATTTACCGCCGCCGCATCACCGCCGCAACGTGCAATCAAGTCCGCGCTGCGTTTGCAGGCGTTGGCGAGGTTTGGACCGCATCGGAGATTTCTTCGTTTGAGGGCGTCCCGTCGTTGTGGTGGTTTCAACTTCCCGACAAGGTATGGTTTAAATATCCGCCAACCGTAAATAGCATCGCCGGACAGAAGACCGAAATCGTTTATCAGTATGTTGCCAGCGCATACGCTTGGAGCGGAAACAACATCGCTTACAACGCCGCCCCGCTGATTAGCTTCTAAGTTATGCCGCGACTACCAATTAAACCACAGCGCAACTCTTACCTCGAAGTAATCATTTGCGAGTTGATTGAATACCTCGCCGCCATCACGCCGAGGCCGAGCGCCAGCGTGAGGCCGCACACCACCAGTGTAGGCACGACGTTTCACGCCCAAGGCGGAAACAAAACCACCAGCGTCCCCGCGAGCGGTTGGAACTATCGCGGCGATTGGGCGCATGGTCCCTGCGATCACGGCGACGTGGTGCGGGTTGGCGATGGCTTTGCGGCGGGCATCTACCTTTGCATGATTGACGGCAACAATAACGCTCCCGACACCGGACTCGGTTGGATTCAAATCTCCTCGTTCTCGACATGGCTATAAATCACGGCGACAAATTTGACTTCGCGCAACTCATCGAACTCGCGGCTTCCGCCAACGCCTCGCCCGTAAGCAAGGCGGTGGATTACTTCAAGATGACCTACGACGACAGCGCCCAGCCGTGGGGCTACCGGATTGTTGATCGAGTCAAAATCACAAACGCGGGTGCGCTTTATCAGGTTGGCGATTTGCTTTCGCTGGGCTGGGGGACGCAATACGAAGTCGGCGCGGTGGGCGAGAGTGGTCAGATAAAACTGCTTAGGGCCATCGACAAGGGCTACGGACTATTTAGCGACACCATGCCCATCAGCGGAGCGTTTACGGGCGGCAGCGGCAGCGGGGCCACCGCTGCATGGTCGATTGTTCAAGTTGGCCCCAATGTGAATTACGACTTTGGGCAGGGCGGCAACGATTACAACCCGCTGCGCGGTCAGATCAATCAATTTTTCATGGTTTCCACCGGCAAGGAGTATCAAGTCGGCAACGAACTAACGTGGCCAGAATGGACCGCAAGCAAGATCATCGTGGACGCTGTCGCCAGTGATGGCAGCATCACCGCATGGCACTCCGAAGACATCACTGTGACTGGCATCGTGCCGGAAAATTACGACTTGATGCTTGTCGTCACCGGCTCCGGTTACGGCGCTAAATTTGGCGGCTATCCCATTCTCGAACCAAAGCCATCATGGCGCACTGAGCTTAACCGGCTACGCTGGTATATTGCCGATTACATCAACAACACAATGCTGGGCGCTGGACGTGTCATCAGCCCGGAAAAATTATGTTGTTCGGGACCGTGGCCGACCGCTGGCATCACGGAAAACTTTGAGGACACCAATTTTTATTACGAAGACAACGGCGTTGCGGAAAGTGTCACACTGGCGTGCGATTTGCCGTCGCTCTCCCCGTCTCCGTTTGAGGTGGCGATTGTTGACAAAGACGTTGCTTATATTGCCCCGCAAACTTATGGCACGCACATGGAATTTTCTATTTGCGTCGGTGGCTCCTCGCCTTTGCAAGTGACGGGAAGTTTTACATTTAATGGCTTTGTTGCTTGGGGAGGAACTTTCACATACAACCCGGATGCGTCCTTAGCTTCATGGACACCAGATGGCGTTGACCCTATTTCGTTGGTTGCAATTTCAGGCAATTTCCCCGGCGCGATGACAGTCACATCAACCCCTGTTCCTACATCCCCGACAACGGGCGGGACTGTATCAATCAAATTCGACATAAATGAATCCCTCGCCCCCGGAATCTACACGTTGATTCTCGATGTGACCGCCCCCGCCGACGGAACGTCGCAGCAAACCCATACGGGCGTTAATTTTTTAGTCGGCTTCGGAGGTTCTGTATTGGCAACCGGAACATCGTCCATCACCGTTTCAACCGCCGAGGTAGCGCCCGCCATTCACAGCTTCAAGACCGTAAAGAAAATCAAACTTCCGACCGACCTGAATGGCCTTGCTCCGGTCATTTACGCCGTTGATTATTATTGCACCAATGGCGCGAGCGCGGGCGCGGCGTGGAGAACGCCGCCATACCCGCAACCAACCTTCGATTCAGCGCCTACTTACAAGTCGTTCAACCTCTACGTCACCACCTCTTGCAATGGCTTTTGGTCGGCGAAAACCAAGCCGTTGACAAATCCAAACTTCGTCACGCCTGCTGACATGCCGTGGAATTATATCCGCACTAAAACAGGGTCCGCAGGAGGGGTGCAGGTGGATTACAACCCAATGCTTTTAGGCGGCGAAGCCCCCGATGACTCCAGTGGTCATGCACAGGTATCCAACAGTTACGATCAATCGTTGCCTGTGGAATATCAGCGCGAGCTTCCCGAATGGAAGGCAAATACATATTTCAGCGCAGGTTTTAACATCCTCGCCGCTGATGGCAATGTGTGGCGTTGCGTAAGGGCAGGCAACTCGCAGAGCAGCGTCCCAAGTTGGGCCGCCCCAAACAATGTAACGGCTGGCGGGGTGTATTACTATGAAACCTCCGCCGACTCCGGCTTGATGTGGCAGCGCGTTTACACGCCCGACCCTCCGTTTACGCAATCAGAGCATCGCCCCCGGTGCATCCCGAATTGGCCGACCTACTGGACTAACGAAACCGAGTCCTTTTTAAAACCTCCGACCGCCGACAGTGGCCCGACCAGATTTGGCACTTATGGCCAATGGGTGATGGGCGGCGATGGCGGAAACCCCGATGTAGGATGGCAAAAAACCAACGGCGACCTGTTTGATTCAAGTCTCCCGACCGATCTGCACGGCGCAATGTGCGGTGCGTTCATCACCTTCATCGCCATCGACAAAATTCGTGGCTTCCCCGATGGCGACACCGGCCCGACGAGTGTTTACGACGTTGAAATCGGCTGCATGAGGAACGGCGCATTTGTTTCGTTTGGTCATTTCAATTCGGGCAACACTTACAAAGTCCTGTGGCCTGTGTTCACGACCGACGCCCTCGTATATTTGGCCGCCGAACGAATGCAAATCCGCGCCCTTGCCAGCAAGGGGAGCGTTAGCGCCGACATCAATGGAGGCGTTGCCGCATTTCCAAACATGGCCGCATTCATCAATGACACCGCCGCCGTCATTGACTTGCTGCCGTGAGTCACCCCGGCTTAATTCAGACAACCTTTTCCGGCGTTAGGCTCCAAAAGGCTTCCGCCTGTTCCGGCGTTACCAAAGCGCGATAGTGGCGAAATAGCATGTCATAATCACCGTGGCCCATATCCCGCATCGTGGCCTCGACCCCGAACTTAACCAGCGAGCAGGACGCAAACGTGTGGCGCAGACAATCCTGTTGCCAGTCATCCCACAACTCAGCCTTGTCACGCACAGCCTCGAACCTTTTTCGGAGATTCCTTACAGGCAGATCACCCCGCAGACGCAACCACTCCGCCAGCACGGGGCGAATCGTTACATGACGACGCTGCCGGTCCTTCGCATGGACACCTTTAACCGTTATTGCGTCACCCGAAACATCCTCCCAGCTTAAACGGCCCGCCTCGCGCTCAGGACGCAGCCCAGCGAACAAACAGACCGAAATATAAGCCAACAGCCCTTTGTCACGCTTCGACGCCTCAGAGAGCAATCTGGCGCAATCCTCAACCGACAGGATTGCAGGTTCCTTATCCAAGTCACCCATTCGGCGGGAGGAAATCTTTTCGAGGCTAGACGAAGGCGACTCCTTCAGGTGGCCTTGCTTCTTACCCCAAAGGAAAAACGTATTTAGACTCGTAAGGTAGGTGTTAAACGTGCGAGGATTCAATCCGACAAGGAAATCAGACACGTCCGACCGGACGAGGTCATGCAACATCTTTCCCGTGTGGCGGTGGGCAAACCTACCGACGTTCGACTTGTAAGCCTTCAAGGTTCGACTGGACACCAAGGCCCGCTTGCGGTCAGCGATGAAGTCATCGAACGCGCTCAGGACACCCTTGGGGTTAATCGAATCCGGCTGAAAGGCGTTAAGCGCATCCCGCAGGCTCACGCCTCTAAGTCGGGCGTCATTGAAGACCGCAATCAGCTCGTTGCGCTCCGCAGCCGCGAGTGAAAGCCAAACATCACCCGCCTGTGCCTGCTGCAAGCCCAGCGACTCCTTTTCGGCTTCCGCCTCGGCTCTGGTTTTAAAAAACCGGCGAACTCTTTCTTTCCCTCTTCCATACGACACGGAGAATTTACGCTTACCCCGAACCACGACCGGCGACACATTGATTTTCATTCCGTAGCGTTGGCACTTGTTGGCACATTTTGCAACCACAAAAGCGCATTTACTCCGCAGCAAGTCCGCATGAACTTTTAAGGATGAATGGCACTGGAAATGAAAAAACCCGCATAAACAGGGCTTGTTGTGCGGGTTTATTGAGGATTTGAATGGTGGAGCCTAGGAGGCTCGAACTCCTGACCTTCTCATTGCGAACGAGACGCTCTACCAACTGAGCTAAGACCCCATCCATTGCGTTGTTTTCAACGTCTTTTGGTGAATTTTGGTTGTTTAAACTTGTCTTTGAATAGTGGTTTTGATGATACAAACCTCGCAACCATTTCTCGCAAAAATAATTTATAATCGCCACAAATTCACCGCAGCCGGAATGTTACTTGTAAAGCTCAAGTAGGCAAGCTCAATATAATGGGAAAACAGACATTTGCTGCGTTGCCACAGAGCGTTTACTTGAAGCCTTGCCAGCAGGTTGAATGGGGGCTGAAAGATATGCAGCGGGAAAATGCTCGCTAATTTTTTGCCAAAAGTTTGGGGAAGAATTTGTGGGCTGTTTCGCAGGTGGCCAGGCTGAGTTCTTCCAGCGAACACTGTTTGGTTGTGGCCACTGTTTCGGAAATTTCCTTCACGAACGCGGGTTCGCAACGTTGACCGCGATGCGGCACCGGCGCGAGATACGGACAATCAGTTTCCAGCATGAACTTACCCTGCGGAGTGGCAGCCACGGCGTCGCGGATGTTTTGTCCATTTTTGAAAGTGACAATCCCGGTGTAACTGACCAGCGAACCGATTTCCAGAATTTGTTCCAAGCGTGTGATGCTTTCGCCAAAACAATGGAAAACGCCACGGAGCTTGCTGGCAAACACTCTGAGCTGGGCCAGCGTGTCTTCAAACGATGCGCGTTGATGAATAATGCAGTTGAGACCCGCTTCCGCCGCCACTTCGAGTTGTTGTTGAAAAATTTCCGCCTGGCGCTTTTTGTAATGGGCATCGTCCGCAGTCGTGCCGCCATTGGCACCGGGCAAACGGTAATAGTCCAGTCCGGTTTCACCGATGGCGACCACTTTGGGATGCCGGGCCAATTCGCGCAGGGCGGGGCGAAGGTCTGCCGGAGCGTGCAAGGCTTCACTGGGATGCCAGCCCACGGCGGCATAGAGGGCTGGATGCTTTTCGGCCAGGCCCACGGCGCGGCGGCTGCTGTCCAGGCTGGTGCCGATTGAAATGATTTTGGTGATGCCGGCTCGCTCTGCGCGGGCAAGCATTTCAGCGAAATCTGACGCGTATTCGGGATAATCCAAATGCGCGTGCGTGTCGTAAAAGGCGGGCATGAAATCAGGGCTTGGACGCGGTGCTCAACTTCTGTTCCAGCGATTGGATTTGATCTTCGATGTGATTTTTCCCGGAATAGTCAGGGTCTTCGCGTAGCAATTGGCGGTAATTGTCGCGGGCTTCGGCAAGATCGCCTTGCTCGATCAATTTCTCGCCCAAGGTGAGACGAATGCGCAAACGTTGCTGCGGCGTGGGTTTGAGCTTCAGGACGTTTTGCCACGTCTCGATGGCGGAGCTGGGTTTGCCGGAGGCGTCATAGAGTTCGGCCAGTTTTTCCATGAGCACGGCGCTTTGAGGCGTCTGCGGGAGGTTGGCGACGAATTCAATCAACTGCGGCGCGCGCACTCCGCGGGCCAGATCCAGGCAAACCAAGCGGTCGAACGACCATTCGATCAACGGATTTTTTTCCCGCGCCAGCAGCGCGTGCATTTCCGGCGGCGATTTCTGGAACGGTGTAAACAGCGGGTCGCCAACCACGGTGGTTTGCCAGGAGAGGGCGGGTTGCGCGGTCCAGGCGGCTTCGCCAAAACTATAGCCGGCGCCCCAGGCGGACAGGAAAAAAGCAATGTTCGGCGTGTAATGCAAATAGGGTTCATAGACGCAGCCCATGGTGCAGGTGGCTCCCTTGGCCAGCAGGGGACCGCACCAATTGCGCGTCGAACTACGCAGGGTGTCGGCACTGAACGAATGCAAATGATACGCAAAGGCGCCGGGCATGAATTCGACGTTCGGCAGGGTGAACGGCCCGGAAACGTTGCCATCATACCATCCGGCGTAGATGGCGATCTGGCTCATGGGGAACGAAGCGGGCAGGGTATTGGCGTTGGTGTCCAATTCGGTTTCAAAGCCAAGTTGCCGCGCAATTTCCGCTCCGGTGATCATCCAACTGTCTCCCAGATAATAGGCGTCGTTGGTTTTCAATCCGCGGGCGTCAAAATAGGCGCGTCCCCAAAACCCGTTACTTTCAGCGGCAAGCGCCTTGTCCACCAAGCCCATGGCAATGGCGGGGGTTGGTCCGTCCAGGCGGGAAACGAGCAGCAGCCCGTTGGTGCAATTGAGAAATTCCTTGTTGGTGCAACCGTAAAACGGATTGGGTAACGGCCCGGCCAAAGGCACTTTTTCTTTGATCAACGGCAGCCAGGCCAGTTCGGAATCAACCGCGGCTTCGTTATGGATGGCCTGGCCGCTGGTGATCTTGGCCGCCATTTCATCCAGCGTGGAGGTGGATTCAATTTTCAACGGCATGCCGTAACACAAAACCGCGTAGCGGATTTTGGACTGGATCACCCGTGTGCCAATGATCGCGGGATGCCCGTTGGTGGCGGGAAGATCCACGTCGCCAAATTTCCACAGATGTTTGGACTCCAATTTTTCCACCAGCGGCTTTTGCAGAAAATCGGTGAAATCCGCCCGGGTCATCACCTCATTGGTAGTCAGGCCAAAGCTGAAGATTTGCTTCGATGGCACCTGTCTGGCCGCCGCATAATGTTCCGCCACGATCTTGGATGCGGGCACGCGCGAGTTGTAGAGGACGATAACTTCATCACCTCCGGCATGTGCAATCCATGGGGCCAGCGTTACTAAAATTATTCCCGTGAGTCTTGCCAATAAATTCATCCTGCTGATTTGACCATGTAGCGGGTCTTCAGTTCAAGGTGTTTTCCCGAAAAGCGCGTCGTGCAGTCCGGGCATCGGCTCATTCCTGGTTTTATCCCAGTAACGGAAATTGGCGCTCCAGTCCCAAATGCACCAGCCGATGTTTTCGGCTTCCGCCGCCCGCCGGAATGCGCCGTAAAAATTCGCCCGCGACTGGGGATCAGCCTTGATATACGCGCCAAATTCGCCGAGATGGACCGGGCGTCCGTAGTAATCCGACCATTCGTGGATGAATTTCAGTTTTCCCGTGAACGCCAGCGGGCTGCTGGGATTTTGGTCGCGCGGCAATGTGTTGTATTTTTCAATCCGGGCCAGCACATAATTTTTTGGCTCCAGTTTCATATCCGGGACGAGCGGTTTTCCCGGCGGACCGGGGAACTGAAAACCTGTCTGCTTGAAGTCGGCGCCCACCCAGCCGGCGCCCTGATGGGTGAAAAAGAACGGATCATAGCAATGCACGGAGACGATCACGTTGTTGTCCGGCGGCAGCACCAGCTTGTTCAGTTCGTCGATGCCGCCCCAACCGGCGGGTTCCACAAAAAGAGTGCGATGCGGATTGGATTTGCGAATTTCGCTGATCGCCCGCGCATAAATGGGATTCATCAGGGCCGTCGTGGCGTTTTCGTGCGGCTCGTTGTCGAGTTCAAAGGTCAGGGCTTTGGGATACGCTTTGTAATAGGCTGCAATTTGCCGCCAAATCGCGAGGAATTCGTCCGTGGCGCCTTGGGGATCGTGGTCCAATTCGTTGAAATGATGGATGTTGATGATGACCGCCAGTTTGTTGGCCAGCGCATTGGTCACCACAAAATCCACTTTCGCAAAAATCTCCGGTGACAGCTTGAACTCCGGAGCCCGGCCGACGTAGCGATGCCAGGCTATCGGAACCCGCACATGGTCGAAGCCCTGCTTTTTCATCTCTGCAAATTCAGCGGCCGAAACCTTGACGCCCCAGCCGTTCCCGGCTTCGAGATAATCGCCAAGGTTCACGCCATGTTTGAACCGCTTCGCGGCTTGATAGGCCGGTGTCTTGTGACTGGCGATGGGTTTCATCGCCGGCGGATTGGAGGGAGAAAAAACTTTGGTCCCCTCGGCCCTGGCATTCCATGCCGAAACGTTTAGGAGCGCGACGACAATGATTGTCCCAATCAGATTTGTTCGGTTCATACGCTGTAATTTACTGAAATGATCGCCAAATTGTCTTGTCCGCAAAACACATCACAGGACCTGCGGACGCTTGAATAGTTACTTTCCAGCCACTCTAAGGCCGTCCCAAGCCAGCGTGACGCCCGGCGGCAGTTCGGCTTGAGATTTGTCGTGATCATAATCGTGCGTGAGATGGGTGAAATAAGTCCGCTCCGCGCCGATGCGTCGGGCAGCGGCGAGCGCTTCGTCCAGACACATGTGCGTGGGATGGGGCTTGAAGCGCAGCGCATCCAGCACGGCAATTTCCACGCCGCGCACTTTGGTCATGGCCTCCTCTGGGATTTCTTTGCAATCGCTCAAATAAGCCAGGCGTTTGCGCCCGGCTTGCTCAAACAAATAACCCGTGGTGATGGTTCGCCCATGTGGCAAATCCAGCGGCGTAATCTTCAGATCGCCGATTTCAAACGGGCCGGTGATGACGCGTTCTTCTGGAATGAAATAGCCCTTGGGCCAGGGGCCTTGGTGAAACGCATAAATGAACACCCGGCGCAGATGCACCATGGTGGCTTCGCTGGCATAAATGGGCAGGGCGGTGCCACCGTTCATGTCGCAGAAGCGGCGGCAGTCATCCATGCCCAGAACGTGATCCGCGTGGGCATGGGTAACCAGCACGGCGTCGAGATGCTTGATTTTTTCGCGCAAACATTGCAGGCGAAATTCCGGCGGCGTGTCCACCGCCAGCTTGACTTGATCCGTGGCCGCGTAAATCGCCGGGCGGGTGCGCCAGTTCTTGGGATTGGCAAGAAATTCCGGTGGATAATCCATGCCGATCAATGGCACGCCTTGGGAGGTGCCGCTGCCGAGAAAGGTAAATTCAAACGCCATGCTGACGGGACATTAACAGAATCGAAAATTTCGGCGAATGAAAACGACGTTCGCCTGTCAAAACTCGCGGCTGACAATGAGATTGTGGCTTTGGGAGAAGCAATTGCGCGACCGGAATGATTGATTTCCCGGTGCCAATGATTATTGTCATGCCAACATTCTATTACGCCATGAAGCATCTTTATTTGCGGAACGCCGGTTTCATTCTGATTTTGAGCGCGGCCTTGGTAGTCAGTCTGGCTCAGGCGCAGGAGGCACAGAACCCCAATCTTTACACCGGGACCAACTGGGCGTTGTTGGATGCCAAACAGGTTTTGGCGGCAGCGACGGATATTACGCTTGCCAAATATCCGGATTGCGACGACGCCACGGTCGATGAACGCAGTGTGCGGGTATATCATCCGGACGGGACCGCTGAGGCGCAGGATGAGACGTTCACTAAGGTGCTCACTGAAAAAGGCAAACGCAACAACCGCACTTTGACGATGGGTTTTCAGTTGCCGTATAACACGGTTTCCGTGGTCAAGCTGGAGGTGATTAAATCCGATGGCAAAATTCAGCCGGTGGATGTGGCGGCTAATTCCAAGGAGACGATCGATGACAGCCAGATGGCCATGAACATCTACGATCCGAACAGCAAGGTGTTGCAGGTGAATCTGCCGAAAGTCGAGGTTGGCGATGTGGTGCATTCCGTGGTCCGCTTCACAACGCAGCGGTCCATCATTCCCGGCGCATACACCGAGGTTTCCTTGTTTGAGAGCCCGGGTTACATCCACCACCTGACGTATCAGGTGGATGCGCCCAAGGAACGTCCGTTGAAGTGCATCAAGTTGCGCGATGAAATCAAAGGCACGGTCACTTACACCAAACACGCCGGTCCTGACGGAGGATTGGTTCACGTGTGGGAGGTGAACAATGTTCCGCGCATGTTCGATGAACCCAACATGCCGCCGTATGAACGCGTATTGCAACGCGTGATGATCAGCACGCTGCCGAATTGGCAGGCGGTTTCGAAGTGGTATTGGGAGTTGAGCAAATCGCATTTGGAAGCCGTTACGCCGGATTTGAAATCGCAGGTCGATAAGCTGACGGCGGGGGCCACCAATGATCTGGAAAAGGTCAAAGCGCTGTTTTACTACGTTTCCAAGAACATTCGCTACATGGGGCTGACACCGGAAAAAGATCGTCCCGGTTTTGAACCGCATGACGTGTGCCTGACTTTCGACAAAAAATACGGGGTCTGCCGTGACAAGGCGGCTTTGTTGGTGGCCATGTTGCGAACCGCCGGTTTGAAGGCGTATCCGGTGCTGATCAACGTGGGCACCAAACGCGATCCCGAGGTGCCGGATCCCGGGTTTAACCACGCCATCGCGTGTGTGCAACTGAAGCCGGGGCAATACACGTTGATGGATCCGACGGATGAAAATACGCGCGAATTGCTGCCGGATTATGATCGCGATCAAAGTTATCTGGTGTGTCGTCCGGAAGGCGAAAAGTTGTTGATCAGCCCGATCAAGCCGCCGGAACAAAATCTGATGCGCGTGCAAACCACCGGCTCCCTGACCAGTGCGGGCAATCTGACCGCCAAAACGCAATTATGGTTTGACGGGGTCAACGACGATGAATATCGGAACGCTTTTGCGCACATGAAACCCGACGATCTGCGCCGGTTCTTCGAGCGAAATTTGAAAGCGGCGATGTCCGGGGCGCGCTTGACCGGACTGAAAGTGTTTCCGGAAAATGTGCTCGACACTTCCGTGCCGCTGCACGCGGAGATGGAGTTTACGGCGGATGGCATGATCGCTTCCGGCAATGGCAAGGCGGTGGTCAGTTTGCCGTGGGTGGGAAAACATTTTGGTATCGTGAATTTCATCCTCGGCGGCACTGGATTGGAGAAGCGCAAATATCCGCTGAAAACCGCGGTCGCGTGCGGCTTGGACGAAAAAGTCGAGATCAAGATGGGGAACGGCTTTACCGGGGCGGTTTCGATGCCGGTATGCACGCCGGTCAACGATGCGTCCGTGATTTATCAGGAGCATGTGGCATTGGCCGGACAGACGCTGGAAGCGTCACGGGAGTTGAAATTGAAAGTTGTAGAATTCTCGCCCGCACAATACCTGCAGTTAAAGAAAACGCTGGAGCTGCTGCAATACGACGAGCGTAAAACTCCTGTGCTGGCTGTGGCCAAAGGCGCCCCGGTTGCCGGGGAAACGCCAGCCAGCCAGTCCTTGCCGCCGGTGGATTCCAATGCGCAAATTTTGTATTCGCACAAGGAGCTGCAGGTCAAGGATGCCCACACGGCTGTTTACAAAGTCTCGTATTCCAAGCGCATCCTGACGTATATCGGCAAGAAGCGTGAGGCGGAAATCAAGGTGGAATACAATCCGTCCTGCCAGGAGGCCAAACTCATTCGCGGCATGGTGATTTCAAAGACCGGAGAGCGCCAGGAAATTTCGGCGGACGAAGTGAACGTCATGGACGCGGGCTGGAACGCCTCGGCAAAGCGTTACACCGGCAGCAAGATTCTTGTGGCCAATTTGCCGGGAGTGGAAATTGGCTCAACCATCGAGGTGGAATTTGTGATCACCAACCAAGGCCGACCCTTCTTGTCTGGGTATGAAAGTTTTGAACTTCCGGATGGCATGGATCACAAGTCATTTGAACTGACGGCACCGACGGGCCTTGCCATTGACAGCCAGGTGACGGGAAAGAGCGGTCTCATCAAAGCCGTTTCCTCGGCTACCAATGACAGCCAGCACTTTCAATGGACGGCTGATCATGTCAAAGCGTTGCCCGCCGAGTCGCAACTCCCGCCGGAATGGGTTTATTCCGCCGGGGTCGGCTATTTTATTGGCGATGCCAATGCCTACTGGCAGACGTTGAATCAAACGATGGAAGCCAAATCGGAACTCAGTTCCAAGGCTTCGGAGACGGCCAGACAACTTGTGGGTTCGGCCAAAACAAAACTGGATGAAGTGAAGGCCATTCGCGATTTCGTCGCCAAATCCATTCGCGTGGCCGGCCCTTCATTCACCGAACTGCCGCTGACTGAATTATCCGCTGCCGACACCACCTTGGCCGACGGTTACGGCCATTTGGCGGATCGCGCCATTCTCCTGCACGCCATGTTGAAAGCCGCCGGTTTTCAGCCGGAATTTGTCATGGCATCGTCGATGCCGCCCATCGCCGGGATCACCAACTTCACGGACACCTTGCCGCTGCCGCAATATTTTGATGCGCCGCTGGTGCGGGTCAGCGTTGATGACGAAACCTATTATTTAAACGACACTGATCAATATTCGCAGTTGGGCACCACCCTGCACGACGACCGTCTCGCCAGGGATCTTTCCGCGAATCAATTTGTGACGGTGCATGCCGCGAAAGACTGCGGAAACAAGTCGGACACGTTTTATTCCCTGACGCTGGCCGACAACGGAAAAGCCCGGGTGGCCATCCGCACCCAATATTTTGGCGCTGCCTACAACGCCAAAAAACGATTCTTCTCAGAGTTGCCGCCGGAAGAACGGAACCGCTATTTTCAGGAAGTGGTGTCCGCCGTGGCCCAGGGTGCGCGGCCCATCGGCGATTTGACGACGAAATTCGATCGCTATCCGGGCCTTGAAGAGTTCACGGTCGAGATCGATCATTACGGCGTGGTGGACGGAAAAAATCTTTATTTCGATCTGCCCTTTACGCCGTCACTCTTTATTGCCGGTGCCGATCAACGGGCGTTGCCGTTGTTTCTATCGGGAGTCGCGGACCAAACGGTTCAAACGGATATTCAGTTGCCGCCGGGCTTCCAACATCTCGTCATTGCGCCCGGCAACGAAAATTTAACCCTGCCGGATGGCGCTGGTGGCGCGGTGGTAAAACAATCAGACAGTTCGGGACACTATCAGCTCAATTACCAAATTGATACCGAACCCGCGATTATCAATCCGGAGGAATATCCGTCTGTTCTCAAAGTGCAATCCACTTTGGGTAAAAAATCGGCGCGGGTATTTTTATTGGAAAAGGGCAAGTGAGGCCCAAGGAGCTGGCCTCGACGAAATTCGCCGGTAAAGTCGCGACCCGACCAGTTAATGGCCGGGTCGCTATTTTTGCGTCTGGAAAATGTGATCGGCAAAAATCAGAAAATCGTCCCAGTCGGTTTGCAAAATGTCGTGCTTGCCGGTGTGACAATTGAAGCTCAAATCATGCAACAGCAAATGATCGAGCGGCGGAAAATTGGTTTCCGTAATTCCGGTGCGACCGAGCAGTTCATAAACGGGCGTGGCGGCTTGAGCGGCCAGAAATTCGCCGTGGGGATCGCTCCACCGGTCATCGCTGCCGGTATTCAGGAACAATGGCCTTGGCGCGATCAGCGAAATCAGCATGTGTGAATCCACCGGCAGCCTGTCCCAGTGGTTTGAGTATTGCTGGAAATTGCCGCACATCCAGTATGGGAAACGGGCCAGAATGTCATTCACTGTTTCGCCGTAATCCCGCCGGGAGAGCGCCGCGCCCATCTCGCCGGAACAGTTGGCAATCACGGCGGCAAAGCGGGTGTCCTGGGCTCCCGCCCACAGCGCGGTTTTGCCCAGGCGCGAAAAGCCAAAGAGAATGACGCGTTTGGCATCCACGTTTTTATCAGTCTCCAAATAATCTAGCGCGCGGCTGACGCCCCAAGCCCAGGCGCCAATTGCCCCCCAATCGCCCGCATTTGGTGCGGGAAAATTCTTGCGGACGCCATAAGGCATTCCCGCGCCGTGAGGCAGGTCAGGCTCGATTTCGCGATAATCGATAAAGGCAACTCCGTAGCCATGGGCGAGCGTTTCCGCAATCTTCCAATTGCGCGCCGCCGCGCCGCGCCGGGGATTGGTCGGCATTTCATGCAAGCCGCTTTTTGGATTCAGTTCCGGAAATATCGCAATGCCCGGATCGGGATCGACGGTGTAATTGCCATTGAATTGCAGGCAAAGAAACGTCGGAACAGCGGATTGATTTGCCGGCGTGTAGAGCAGGAGATGCGCAATGGGACCGGACGTGGTGCCGGAAAAATTAATTTCCACCTGCTTGCGAACGGCGATGCCGTTGAGCGCGTTGGTGGCGGTCTCCCAGACATGGAAAGTGACATTGGTTCCCGGCTGCGGGCTGCGGCCAAAGATGTGGTCGCGATACGCTTCCAGAATTTCCGGACGGCGCAACGAATACCACTCGGCGCTGTTGGTAATCCGGGTGCCGTCATTGGCGGTGAGCACGTCGGGCAGGGTGTAATGGCCCACCTTGCTTTCATCAAAATTGGTGGCGCCGGCGGTGCCGCTGAACCCGCCGGACAAGATGAGCAGCGTTCCGACTTTGATGGATAGAATACTGAAGCGGCTGAACATGGGCTAACCCTGCCAAAAGCGTTGGCGGGTGTCACATCCTTTACCTCAAGAATTTTTTCAGGAAACGGCTTCGCCATTTGATGATTTCATGGGTAAATTTTCGGCCATGACATCGAATCCATTTGACGCGGCGAGGGATACTTACCGGAAAATTGCCGCGAACATTGCCTTGATCATGCGGGGGCAGGAGGCGGCTACGCGGCATCTGCTGGCCTCCCTGGCGGCGGGCGGGCACGTCTTGCTGGAGGATTATCCGGGCACGGGAAAAACCACGCTGGCCAAGGCGCTGGCCAAATCGATCGACGCCCAGTTCAAACGGCTTCAATTTACGCCGGATCTTTTGCCGTCCGATATTCTTGGCGTCTCGATTTTTGACCAGCGCGACCAGCAGTTTCATTTTCATGAAGGACCGGTGTTCACCAATATTTTGCTGGCCGATGAAATCAATCGCGCCTCGCCACGCACGCAATCCGCCTTGTTGGAGGCCATGGGCGAAGGGCAGGTGAGTGTCGAGGGCGTGCGCCGGAATTTGTCGGATTTGTTTTTTGTCATTGCGACGCAAAATCCGGTTGAATTCCGGGGAACCTATCCGTTGCCGGAAGCGCAAATGGACCGGTTCGCCATGCAGTTTACATTGGGTTATGTCTCGGCAGCGGATGAAGTCGCGGTGTTGACGGCGCAAGAACATAATCATCCACTCGACGAACTGAAGCCGGTGGCCACGCTGGGCGATGTCATTGCCATGAAGGAGGCGGTGGAAAACGTTCGCATCAGCAATGAACTGAAGCGCTACGTGGTGGACATTGTATCGGCCACCCGCGCCGCCAGCGGAGTGCAATTGGGCGCCAGCCCGCGCGCCTCCATTGCGCTGATGAAAACGGCGCAGGCGGAAGCTCTGTTTGCAGGGGCTGATTTTGTGGCTCCAGAGCAAATCCAAAAGCTCGCCGTGCCGGTGATTGCCCATCGGCTGGTGTTGGAGCCGCAGGCACGATTTTCGGGCGTCACCGCCCGGGGGGTGGTGGAGGATGTGTTGAAAAAACTAACGGTGCCGGCTTGAAGCTGATCTACAAACCGATCTACTGGACTTACTACGTCGCTTCCGGCGTCTGGTATTGGGCGCGACGACGCTTGACACTCGCAGGATTTGCGGCGGCGGCAGGTTTGGTGGTGTCGGGCGCGGTCGGGGCGGACATTGAAAACACGGTGTCTTACCAGGCGTTCTTGTTGTTGTTCGGGATGCTCTTCTTCGCATTTGTCAGCAGCTTTTTCTTTCGGGCAAAATTTACTGCTATCCGACATTTGCCGCGGGTCGGCACGGCGGGACATTCCCTGCGTTATCGGGTGGAAGTGCGCAATTTGACCAAACATAATCAGCCCGGTCTGACGCTCCTGGATGACCTGGCCGATCCGCGTCCGACATTCCAAGACTGGCTGGGTTTTCAACTGGCCGAAGGCCGGCGAGTCCGGCCTTTTCGCGTGGCGCAACGGCGGCGCACCAACCCATTTCGACAGGCAAATTTGGGGGCATCTCCAATCCCGACGCTGACACCGTCTGGAGTGGGGGAGGTGCGCATGGAATTGCTTCCCTTGCGGCGCGGGGTGTTACGGTTCAAAGGGGTCACGGTTGCCCGCCCGGATGTGCTGGGATTGTTTCGCTCGTTCTTCAAGATTCCCGCGCCACAGACGGTTTTGATTTTGCCCAAGCGGTATCCACTGCCGCCGATCGCGCTGCCGGGTTCGCCGCGCTATCAGGAAGGCGGTGTGGCGCTGGCGGCAAATGTCGGCGCCAGCGAAGAATTCGTGGCGTTGCGGGATTATCGGCACGGTGATCCGTTGCGGCACATCCATTGGCGAAGCTGGGCCAAGATCGGAAAGCCCATCGTCAAGGAATACGAGGACGAATTCTTTGTGCGCCATGCGTTGGTGTTGGATACGTTTGACGAGGAGCCCAACAGTGAAGTTTTGGAAGAGGCGGTGTCCATTGCGGCATCGTTTGCCTGCACGATCATCACCCAGGAATCGTTGCTGGATTTGTTGTTCGTGGGCAATCAGACCTATTGTTTTACGGCCGGACGGGGTTTGGGACATGCCGACCAGATGCTGGAAGTTTTGGCGTCGGTGAAACATTGCCCGGACAAGAAATTTGAAACCCTGGAGCATCTGGTGTTGGGGCATCTTTCCGTGGTGAGCGGTTGTATATGCGTATTGCAGCGGTGGGATGCCGCGCGTCAAAAGTTTGTTGAAAAACTCAAGCGGATCGGCGTGCCCTTGCTGGTGCTGATTGTGGCCCCGCCGGGTCACCGCATTTCCCTGGCGGGCAGTCCGCTGCCCGACGCATCCACGACCTTTCACGTGTTGGAGATTGGCAAAATCGAGGAAGGCTTGCGCAAGCTATGAAAACACCTCCGTTTTTGCTGCTCGCGGCGCTGGTCTTTTGGGGATGGATGTCCGGCTTTCTGCTGGTCGGGGCGCTCATGGGGCTGCTCTTGGAAAGCGCGCGTTTTATTTCCGCGCGCTGGGAACTGGATGATCCGGATTTCAGCCGGGTATGGTTTTTTTGTGTGTTGTTGAATCTGGCGCTGGTGCTCTACGTCTTCACCATGAATGACGAAACCGGGGGAATTGCCGGGATGTTTCATGGCAACATCATGCGCAATGTCTCGGATTCCAGCGTCCAAACCAGCACCCGTTTTCTGCGCTGGCTGCCCATGAGCTTGTTCGCGCTCATGGCGGCGCAGACCTTTAATCTCCGTCCGTCGGTTCCCATGGCTTCGATTTCGCTCATCACGCGCTGGCGGCAACGGCGACATAAGGGCGGGCAAGACTTCGCGGGTCAGTATGCCGATATTTCCTATCCGTATTTCATGGTCTGCCTTTTTTCCAGCGGCATTCACAGCAACCGCGGGGACTTTCATTATTTTGCCGGGCTGGTTCCATTGATTCTCTGGGCGTTGGTGGCGAATCGCTCCAAACGCTATGGCCTGGGTGCTTGGATTTGCGCGATCACATTGGGCGTGGGCCTGGCGATCATCGGCAGCCTGGGAGTCAATCAAGTGCAGCGCGCCATTCAGCACATCGATGCCCAACTGATGGCCCGCTTTTTACGCCAGCGTTCCGACCCCCTGCAAACCATGACCAGCATGGGTAGAATCGGCGGCTTAAAATTGTCCGCAAAAATTGTCATCTGGCTCCAGCCGAGGGAGCTGGCCCAGGTGCCGGAGTATTTGCGCGAAGCCAGCTATCGCATCTACAAGCCGGACAAGATGACGTGGTTCAGTGGCGACAAGTTGACCGATTTTAAACCGCTCCAGCCGGAACCCGATGAAAAGACCTGGGTTTTGCTTCCCGGGAAAATGAACAACCCGGCGGCGGTGAACATTTCGTGCTATCTCAACGGCTGGTCTCATGAAGACAACATGCCCGAAGGTTTGCTGCCGCTGCCGGGAGGAGTGCGTCGGCTGGAAAATGTTCCGCCCTACATGGTGATGAAGCGCAACCAAAATGGCGCCGTGCTCGCCGCCGGCCGGGGCCTGGTGATTTTTGACGCGATTTATGCCGGCGGCGCCACCATGGATTCTCCGCCGAATATCACCTCCACCAACCGGCTGGATTTGGATGTGCCCACCAACGAAGTTCCCGCGTTGGAACAGGTGATCGCGGAAATGCATTTGGATGCGGGAGCCGATGAAACGCAAAAACTCCGGGCCGTCAGCCGGTTTTTTTCCAGCAAGTTTTCCTACAGCCTCTGGCAGGGCTGGGACAAAGTGGCCAGCACGAATGCGACACCCTTGACCAAGTTTCTCCTGACCAGCCGCAAGGGGCATTGCGAGTATTTCGCCAGCGCGACGGTTTTGCTGCTGCGCCAGTTGGGCATTCCCGCGCGTTATGCCATTGGATATGCGGTTCACGAAGCGCACGGTTCGGAATACGTCGTGCGCGAGCGGGACGCGCACGCCTGGTGTCTGGCTTGGGATGAAAAGGCAAAAAACTGGGTGGACTTCGATACCACGCCCGCTTCGTGGGTTTCCATGGAAAACCATTTTTCCGCCGTGGGCCTGTGGTTTTCCGACGCGCGGTCGTGGATTGGATTTCAAATATCAAAATTCCGCTGGCGCCAGGCGCATCTCCAGCAATACATCCTTTGGTCGTTGTTGCCGGTGATGGTGGTGCTGCTGTATCACATTATTTTCCGGCGGCGCACGCAACGAAAACGTCCGGCAGGCAAAGCCGGTCTGGATGCCGATGTCATCTGGCCGGGGCTGGATTCCGAGTTCTATCAGATCGAAAGCCGTCTGGCGGCCTGCGGCGTGCTCCGTGAACCCGGCGAGGCGCTGGCTGATTGGCTGGAGCGCGCCCTGTCTGAGCCGTCGGTCGCGGAGTTGCGTCCCGTTTTACAACAACTCCTGCGACTGCATTATCGCTACCGGTTTGATCCGCACGGCTTGAGCGAGGCCGAGCGCAAGTCGCTGGGCGATCAGGCCAGACAGGCGTTAAACCAGCTCTCGCCAAAATGATTTACGTCGCGCGCCGGGGCATTCGCACGGCCATGGCCACAATGCCCCACAAGGCCAGAAACCCGGCCAATGTCGTGCCCAGCCGGGATGCCGGTTTGGGGTGAGAGCGCCCAAGCGCGGCATGAGTTTTATTCGGGCTGCTCACAGCCAAAACTCTATGGATGGGGAGGCAAAGGGATTTATCCGCTCGGCATCCATTCGTGAACCCGGAAGGATAAAAGACATCCGTCTTTTTCATCTTGCCAGCATTCTGGCATTTATCAAACGCTGCGAAATGGAGACAAAATCCGGCCAGAATAACGCTGGCAAACAACTCTGAATGAGGGTGGATTTGTTGCCACTACATACTATCACCAACGCCACAGATTCAAAAAGACCATTGCTTTTATTGAATGGCGGAGAGAGGGGGATTCGAACCCCCGATACGACTTTTGGCCGTATACCGGTTTAGCAAACCAGCGCCTTCAGCCACTCGGCCATCTCTCCTAAATAATTGATTCTATTAGCGTTTGGTTGTGCTTAACCAGCCTGGAATCATGCGCCAACTTTACAAGTTGCAACATTGGTCACGTCTGAAGGCTAACCCGTTACGCAAAACCAGACAAGCGGAAAAAACGGGTGTCGGCTGCCGGGTGAAACCCACCGCCACGCCCTCCTGATGGCCGTCCTCATGCAAAATCCGCGTCGACTCCAAATCCAGTGTGTAGCCCTCCTTGGCGCTGGGAAACGGCGCAGGCACCAATGCCAATCAAGTCCGGCGCCCCCGGATCGCGCCGCAAATACGCCACATGCGTCAGCTTGCGGGCATCACACAGCAGACCGTGCATAAAGGCCAGCGCCTTCGCCACTGGCAGAAGTTGGTTGTTGGAACGCGGCAGGGGGGGCAACGCCGCCGCCGCCCCCCCCCCGGAACAGGGCGCTGCCCGCATGTGGAGAAAGCTGTTGTTGTGTAAAGGCAATAGCGATTGCTTTACCGCGGGGTTTGATCTCAAATGTCCTTGCCGCCGTTTGGTGATCCGGGTGGTCCGGGCGTGTGTTCGACGATTGCGTTGTTTTCATTATTCACCAATCAATCCCCAATCGGTGGCTGCTTTTCAACTACATCGTTCCGGCTGAGAGCAAAAGGCTTCTATTTTGATTCCAATTTTGTTTTGAAATTATCATTGCCCGGAGGCTCAGTTCAGGGAAACTATCCCTGAACTTAACGAAAGAAAATTTATGACTGCCGGAATTATTTTGATTGTTGTTTTGGGCGGATTGTTGCTGGTTGCATTGATCATCGGCGGCATGGTGGTCGGTGTTTACAACAAGCTCGTCACGTTGCGCAACCGCTACAAAAACGCTTACGCGCAGATTGATGTTCAACTCAAGCGTCGCTACGACCTCATTCCCAATCTGGTTGAGACGGCCAAAGGCTACATCAAACACGAGCGCGAGACGCTGGAAGCGGTGACCCAGGCGCGCAACATCGCCTATGCGGCCGCCAAGGCGGCGGCGTCCAATCCGGGCGACGCCACAGCCATGAAAAATCTGACTGCGGCTGAAACCGGCCTGGCGGGCACGTTGAGCCGCCTGATGATGGTTTCCGAAGCGTATCCGGATCTGAAGGCGAATCAGAACATGATGCAGTTGACCGAGGAATTGACGTCAACGGAAAATAAAATCTCGTTCGCGCGTCAGGCTTACAACGACTCCGTCATGACCTACAACACGAACCGCGAAGTGTTCCCGAGCAACCTCGTGGCGGGCATGTTCAACTTCGCGGCGGCCGAATTGTTTGTGGTGGATAAACCCGAGCAAAAAGAAGCCCCGAAGGTTTCGTTCTCATAATTTTGTGGCCGCCGGGCAGGAGAAGGCGCAGAGCTGGGGGCCAATTTGATCGCGTCGTGACGCCGCGGCTGCCACATCAATTCAAATGGACTTTTTTGAGCGACAGGACCATGCCCGCAAGCGGACCAAACTGCTGGTTCTCTACTTTTCGGTGGCGGTGGTTCTAATTGTGGCGGCGGTTTATGGGGTGGTGATGATTGGCGTCAATGCCGCCCGTCAATCCCACCACCACCGTTACTACGAGGAGCAACCGTCTCCGGTGGCGACCGCCTGGTGGGATCCGGAAGTTTTTCTGGGCGCCACCTTCGGCACCTTGGCCGTCATCTTCATCGGTAGCGCTTGGAAGACCAGCCAGCTTTCCAGCGGTGGCGGATCGGTGGCCATGCTCATGGGGGGAATACCGGTTGACCCGAACACCACCGATCCCAATGAGCGCAAACTGCTGAATGTCGTCGAAGAAATGTCCATTGCTTCAGGCACCCCCATGCCGGAAGTCTATGTGCTCAACCGGGAGCCAGGCATCAATGCCTTCGCGGCGGGCCACACGCCCAGTGACGCCGCGATCGGCGTGACCCGGGGCTGCATCGAATTGCTTTCGCGCGATGAATTGCAGGGGGTGATCGGCCACGAATTCAGTCATATTTTAAATGGCGACATGCGGCTGAACATCCGCCTGATCGGCATTATTTTCGGATTGCTCTGTCTCGCGACCATCGGGCGCATTTTGCTGTATGCCCGCAGCAACAACAGCCGCGACAAAAATCCGCTGCCCATTTTAGGATTGTTTCTGATTGTGCTGGGCGGGATTGGCGTTTTCTTCGGACGTCTGATCCAGGCCGCCGTCAGCCGGCAGCGCGAGTTTCTCGCGGACGCCTCGGCGGTGCAGTTTACCCGCAATCCCAACGGACTTTCCGGAGCCTTGCAGAAGATCGGGCGCTATAGCTACGGTTCGAAGCTGGTTTCCGAGCATGCTCCGGACATGTGCCACATGTTTTTTGGCAACGGGCTGGGCGCGGCCGTGTTCGGCGCGTTTGCGACGCATCCGCCGATTCCGGATCGCATTCGGGCCATTGATCCGGCTTGGGATGGAACCTTTCCGGCCCTCAAATCGGAGCAAATTGAAACCGTCAGACGCGCGGCTATCTCGGAGCTTCAACCGGCCCGCCAGCCCATGCCCCAGATCCTGGGAGCCATTCTCGCGGGCACCATGACTGATGAAGACGTCCCTCGATCTCGCCCGCCGGTCATTCCGTCGCACACGGTGCTGCCCAGTCTGGGCAACCCGACCCCGCTGCATTTGAAATATGCCGAACAATTGCGCGATGCGTTGCCTGACGATTTGCGCAACGCGGCGCGCGATCCCATCGGCGCCATGGCCCTGGTTTTTGGCCTGCTGCTTTCAGCCAACGAACCTTTGCGGAATGAGCAACTGGCCCGGATCGGTCAGCTCATTGCCAGCGACGTGGCCCAGAAAACAGCGCTGTTGTATCCCCAAGTGCAGGCGGTGGCCCGGCGCGCACGCCTGCCATTGGTCAATTTGGCGGTCGGCGCTTTGCGCAATCTGACCCGGCCGCAATTCGATCAATTTTCCTCGACCTTGACCTGGTTGGTGGAAACTGATGGGAAGATCGAGTTATTCGAGTTTGTCCTGCAAAAGATCATTCGCCACCACCTGGATTCCAGGTTTAACCCGATACGTTCCGCGACTGTGGAATATTACTCCTTGAAGCCGCTGTTGCCGGATTGTGCCGTGGTCCTGTCGGCGATGGCGCGGGCGGGCGGTTCACAGGAAAGTGAAATTCAAAACGCCTTCAATGTCGGCGTTCCCTTTTTGCGCTCGCCGGTGCCGGACGAACTGCCATTGCTATCCGCTGGAGATTGCGGGGTAACGAACTTGGATGTTTCGCTGGATCGGCTGGCGCTGGCAGCCCCCATCCTCAAAAAGAACCTGCTGACAGCCTGCGCTCGCGTGGTGGGCGCTGACGGCGTGATCCTCGAACCCGAAGCGGAATTGCTGCGCGCCGTGGCCGACACCATGGATTGCCCGATTCCTCCGCTCGGAGTCGCCGAAGCCGCGTAATCGAATCAGCGCCGAGAAACGGGCGCTTCAGCCGTCTGGTCGTGCCTTTCCAGACGGCAAAGTTTTGGTTCGGAATGGGAAATAAAATCGGCGAATCCGGCACACGATAACTATTTTTCCGGATTCGCCGAAGCTCGTCTTTCAAACAGGAAAAACGGAGCGCCCGTTCTCAAGGGCAGGTTTAACGTAGCCCATTCCATGCCACCCGCAAGCGATTTCAACCGCAGGATGGAGTCTGGACTGCGCCATCTCTAAAAGCGTGGGGTCAAGTGCCGCCGGTTCGTATGCCAGATGGCGGCGGAAGCGTTGATCCAGCGACTGGCGCTGCAAGGAGCAATAGACGGCACATAAGGCGGGTAGTTTGGCATCGGCCTGGCGCATCTGTTTCCACAGGGGGCCGGACGAGTTGCTGACGTTGGCGATCAAAGGACCAAAGGCATTCTTCAACAAAGCAACTCTGGTCTGAAATCGAGTTCAAGCTTGACGCGGACATCCTGTTTTGAGTCCACGGCGGAAGATCGGGGCCGACCCAACCTCCGCCAGTTCATTGAAATACGCTGCGAGGCCCCCCTCCAGCGCCCGGTAAGGCAGCCGGTTGACCGGCAATACCGAAATCGATTTAAGTGAAAAACCGCGTGTTTAACTCATCGTGGTCGCGCCCAAAATGAAAAGGCCGATGGAACATCCAGGTTGATTGCCGCAAAATTACCGCCAGCGTGAGCTTTTTTGACGGCATTTCCCGACGGCGGAACTCGATTCAACAGGACAAGAGAAAAAGTAGGACGGCACGGACGGAACTTCCACCACGCTCAGAGCATAATCTTACCCGGATTTCAGATGTCAATCCGGCACAAACACGGCATTTTTTATGACGGCACCGCGGCACTTAACAGCAAATCGCGTTGGCTTTTGGGGCTTTGCCTGTTAGCTTTTGCCGCCCATGTCCAATCCATCGACTGTAGCCCCGTCACCATCAAAGGCGCAAACGCTGTTGCGTCGGCTGGCTTCGACTTTGGTCTTGTGGACGATTATTCTGGCGGCGTTGTTTTCAGGGCATCCGGTCATTTCTGATGGCGTCTTTCTAATCTTGATTGCGTTGCTGGCCCTGTCCGGATTGGCCGAATTTTACGGGATTGCGGAAAAACGCGGGCTGGCCTGCTTCAAATATTGCGGCGTGGTGGGCGGACTTTTATTGATGGTGGGCACATTCCTCAACTTGACCGGGCATCTTGGCACCTCGGGTTCGCCGGCGCGGGTCAATGACTTTGAAACGAGTTTTTTGATTTTGTTCGTGCTGGGTTTGTGCATCCGGCAATTCATCGCCAAGGAAAACGCCAACGGCATCACGACAATAGCCACCACGCTTTTGGGGCTGATGTATGTGCCCTGGTTGCTCAACTTCATCCAGAAAATCAGTTTCTTTCCCTTTCCGGCGGGCAGTTCGCCCGATGCTGGAAAATTTTTTCTGCTCTATTTCATTCTCGTGACCAAGTTCAGCGACATGGGCGCTTACGCGGTCGGTTCGCTGATTGGCCGGCACAAGATGATTCCGCGCATCAGTCCCGGAAAAACTTGGGAAGGATTCGGCGGAGCCGTCGCGGTTTCAACCGGCGCGAGCCTGGCTTTTGTTCACTTTTTTGGCGCGAACATGGTGGGAATGAATTATTTGCACGCCGTTATCCTGGGTGTGATTCTGAGCACGGCGGCGGTGATTGGCGACTTGATTGAATCGCTGTTCAAGCGTGAAGCCGGGGTGAAAGATTCGGGCAAATTATTTCCCGGCATCGGCGGCATTCTCGACCTGCTTGACAGCCTCCTGTTCAATGCCCCGCTCATGTATCTGTATTTGCGGCATATTTTGACGCATCCTGTTTTGCACGCCTGATGAATAATCATGGAACAAGCCGTCGCGAAACGATTCGTTGCTTATGGCGGAGTTCTGTGGCTTGATTTGTATTAATTTTTCCTGATGAAAAACGTCGTTTTACTTGGCTCAACTGGCAGCATTGGCACCAGCACGGTGAAAGTCGCGGAAGATTTGCCGGATCAAATCCGCTTGATTGGTCTGGCGGCCGGCGGCAACGCGGATTTGTTGTTGGAGCAAACCCGTAAACATCGGCCGGCCGTGATTTCGATCAACGATCCGGCCAAGGCCAAAGAACTCCAAGACATCCTGGGATTGAGCACGCAGATTTGCTGTGGCAATGAAGGTCTGCTCAAACTGGCCACTTTGCCGGCGGCGGACATTGTTTTAATTGCCATCGTTGGCACGGCGGGTTTGCAGCCGGCGCTGGCGGCGATTCGCGCCGGGAAAGACATCGCCGTCGCCTCAAAAGAAATTCTCGTAATGGCGGGTGAAATCGTGATGAGCGAGGCGCGCAAATACGGTGTGAAGGTGCTGGCTGTGGACAGTGAACATTCGGCGATTTTTCAATGCCTTGACGGCAAGCCGACGGGATCGGTTCGCAAACTCTGGCTCACCGCGAGCGGCGGGCCGTTCCGCAACCGCAGCGAATGGCCAAAGGAGAAATTTTCGGAAATCACCGTTGAACGCGCGCTCAAACACCCGTCCTGGGTCATGGGGCGGAAAATTACCATCGATTCCGCCACGCTCTTCAACAAGGGGTTGGAAATGATCGAAGCCCGGTGGCTGTTTGACATTGAAATGGCGCGCGTCGGCGTGGTGGTGCATCCGCAAAGCATCGTGCATTCAATGGTGGAATTCGTGGATGGCTCACTCATTGCCCAGCTTTCAACTCCCGATATGTGTCTGCCGATTCAATATGCGCTGACCTATCCGGCACGCGCCGCCAGTGAACGCGTGCAAACCAATTTTCCCAAGATCGGCTCGCTGACCTTTGAAGAGCCGGACACCGAGCGGTTTCCGTCCATTGCCTTGGCCCGGCGGGCCGGGGAAACTTGTGGAACCATGCCCGCTGTATTTAACGCGGCCAACGAAGTGGCGGTGGATGCCTTTGTGAACCGCAAAATCAATTTTCCGCAAATCACGGAAATGGTTCGTCGCGTCATGGACGCGCATCAAGTCGTGGAGCATCCGGCTTTGGAGCAAATTTTGGAGGCCGATGCCTGGGCACGTCGCCTGGCGCAGGGCTAGGTTTTCCTTTTGCGGCATGTGACGCTGCGCTTTGGAAACCGTGGTTGACTGATGCGCAGCAAGATTTCGATATGCTTCACCTGCTCAAGCCGCGAAAATTTGTCCTGTGGTTGAAGCAGCCCGGTGAGGGCAAAAGTTAAAGAATATGAAACTCGGACTCGGCCTTTACCGCCACATGCTCACCCGGGAAAATTTTCAATTCGCCCGGCAGGCGGGAGCGACACATATCGTGGCTCATTTGGTGGATTATTTCCGGGGTGGTCTGAAAAATCCACGCGACAACCAACCCACCGGCACGGATCGCGGTTGGGGGCTGGCCGGCGACCCCAAGGTGCTCTGGTCGGTTGATGAATTGACCGGTTTGCGGAAATCAATCGAGGCTGAAGGACTCAAACTCGAAGCGATAGAAAACTTCGATCCCGCGCATTGGCATGACATTCTGCTGGATGGTCCCAAGAAGCCGCTTCATCTGGAAAATTGCAAAACCATCATTCGCCATCTTGGCCAGGCGGGCATACCCATCATGGGCTACAACTTCAGCATCGCTGGTGTCTGCGGTCGCACGCACCAGCCGTATGCGCGTGGCGGAGCGATGTCGGCCGGCATGGAGGGACCGGTTGACACTCCCATGCCCAATGGCATGGCGTGGAACATGATCGTGGACGAACGCGCATTTGCCGGCAATGTGCCATCCGCCACGCCCGAACAATTATGGCGCCGGCTTGAAGAATTTTTGGATGCGGTATTGCCGGTGGCCGAGGCGGCGGGGGTGACGCTGGCGTTGCATCCCGATGATCCACCGTTGCCATTTTTGCGCGGCCAGCCGCGTTTGGTTTATCAGCCGCAACTTTATCAGCGGGTGATTGATCTGAAGCCCAGCCAGGCCAACGGGCTGGAGTTTTGTCTGGGTTCGCTGGCGGAAATGACAGAAGGCGATGTTTATGACGCGGTGGAGCAATACAGCCGCCAGCAAAAGATCGGTTATGTGCATTTCCGAAATGTCACCGGGAAAGTGCCGTATTACCGGGAAACATTTATTGATGACGGCGACATCGACATGATTCGCGTGCTGCGCATTTTGAAAAAGAATCGGTTCAACGGCGTGCTCATCCCCGATCACACGCCGCAAATGTCCTGCGACGCGCCGTGGCACGCAGGCATGGCGTTCGCCTTGGGTTACATGCAGGCGGCCATGCGGGTTCTTGAAAAGGAAAGCACATGAGGTTTGACCGGAAGTGCCGACGGCGTCTCAGTGGAGCCGAAAAGCGAACTAAAGCGTGAGCGTGGCACACGGCACATCCTGATCGGCAACCTGCAATCGAACATGATGCGCTCCGATGTGGTGGAGTTGCTCGGCCATGACGTGTTCGGCCAGCTCAGGTTTGTTGCATTCGCGGCTGAGGTGCGCCAGATAAAGATGCTTCAATTCGGCGGACATGATTTGCGCCACGGTTTCAGCGGCGGTCGGATTGGAAATGTGGCCGTGTCTGCCCAGAATGCGCTGTTTCAAGGCCCACGAGCGCCTTGGACAATCTTGCAACATTTTTACATCGTGATTGGACTCCAGAACCAGCACGTTCGTCCCGCGGATGCGTTCAAGCACGAGCTTGGTGACGTGGCCCAAATCCGTGGCAAAACCAATCACGCCGGCGGGAGTGCGCAAGACGAATCCGACCGGGTCTTGCGCGTCATGCGGAATGGAAAAAGTATCGATCCCGATGTCGCCAATTTCAAAACTGGCGCCGGTCTCAAACAAGCGCCAGTCGATTTTGGATTTGAGGTGTTCCGTGCCGTCGGCCCCCGCAAACGCGGGTTTCTTTTTGGAATCCCATTTGGTTTTGAGCGCCCAAATGGTGCCGTCCTGCGTGCCACGGTTGCAAAAGACCGGCACGCGCAGTTTTTCCGCCAGGCCAGGGATGCCGGCGATGTGGTCGGCATGTTCGTGCGTGACGAGAATGGCGGATAAGTTTTCGGGCGTGCGGCCGATGGTGGCCAGGCGTTTGCGGATTTGCAGCGGCGAAAACCCGGCATCCACCAGGATGCGGGCTTCTGGCGTTTCCACATAGGCACAATTGCCGCTGGAGCCACTGCCAAGAATGGTGAGTTGAACGGACACGAAATGAAATTAGAGATGCATGGGGCGGCGGGCAAATATTTTTGCAGGCGCGGTAGGGAAGGCCACGCCTTGTCAAAACGTCGCGCGGAAAAACTTACTTCGCCAGACGATAAAACGCCGCCGGCCCGTTCTGGTTCAGGGTGACGACATTTTGATTAATCACCACGGCGGGCACGTTGGTGACGCTTGACCAGTTGCCGGAGGCCAGGTCGGTGGTGGTTTGCAGTTGATACGCGCGGTCTGTGCTCAATGGCCAGCTCAATTGAACATTGTTTCCGCTGGGCGCGATGGCGAGGGCGGGGCGGTTGGTTGCCATGGAGATCAAAAAAACCTGCGTGCCCCAGCTTGTGGCGGAATTGGGGATTTCTTGAATGGTCCAAAACAAATCGTCATCCGTGGGATCGACCATGGTGGCTGAATAATCGCCCCAGCGAAAGGGTTGGGTGTCGCCGGAAACGCTGTAAGTGCCGGTCTGGCCTTGCTTCAGCAGAAACGGCGCGCCCATGGTGATGGCGCCATGGGCAAGGGTGCCGACAGCAGCGTAGATGCTGATGTTGCCCGCCGGACTAAGTGTGCCCGAGCGATTGAAGGACAGGAGGATTTTGCCGTTGTGGTTGGCGGCGATGGCGGGTTGGAAAAAATCGTAGTTGGAATCGCTGATCAGACCTTCGCCAATGATCGTGTTGTTGGTTTCGTTCAAGACCAGCCAATGCACGGCGTCCTGGCCGCCTTGCAAAACAGCATTAGAGACGGTGTTGGCCATATAGACGTAGCCGCCGATTTGTTTGATGGCGCTGGTAAACCGGTCATCCGATGCGTCCACAGTTTGGCCGCTGGGCATCACGGCGGGATTGGGGTAGGCATCATAGACGGTGCTGATGCGCACGCGCGCGCCCAGCGTCGCCCCGGCGGCGCCGGAACCATTGATGGTGGTGCGATCAATGTATCCGTAAGCGGCGTTGTCGATCGCGATAAACAAACCGTGTCCCGGCCCGGCATCGGGATTGGAGACGCCCTGCAAGGTGAATCCGTAGGTTAAATCATCCAAGTTTTCGAACTTGGTCATCCGGGCGAGCGTGGGCGGGCTGGCGATCAAGTCTGACTTGGGAATGGAAAACATTGACACGCCGGTAAAGTTGTTAGTCGCGTCAAAATCATCAACGCCGATGTAAACGCCGGTGGCATCGACGCCTAATGTGTCAAAATCCCCAAAGCCGGAATTGGCCGTGAAGGAAAGGGCTTTCCATGGGCCGGACGGATCCGCAGTGTCCGAACGTCCAACCAGGATTTTATTGCCCGTGGTGTCCAGCGTAAGCTCGGTGGCAAACCAGCGTCCACTCTGGGCGTCAAAAATGATGCGCGGATCGGTGAGTCCGGCGGCAATGGTTGCCTGACTGATGCCGGCATTGGGCCAAAAGGCGGTGTCGGAAATGAGCGATGATCGGGCGCCGGTTTTATCATAAACCGCGAAACCGCCGTTGATGAATTCCACAAAATGGTTGGTGCCGGCGGCACCCATGGTGTCGGGCGGGGTGGTGAAACCGCTAATCGGCGCGATGTCGTAGTAATTCAACCCGGCGAAATTGGTGATGACCGTTTGGGCTGGCAACGGGCTTATTCCGCAGAAAAACCATCCAATCAAGACATAACGACAACAGGTGATTAGGGAAATCGGCTTCATATTCAAAGTTCAGTAAAAATGATCAAAAACTTTAAAATTGGCGACATCTTAATTGTTGGTGTTTTGTGTCTAAATTTTGTTCACTGTGTCGTATTCAAGAAAATGAATCGCTCGTTTCTTGAGTGGGGAATAAATCTATAAATGCTTTTGAAGTTTATACTTAAGTCGTAAAAATTGACTCCAATATTGGTCCGGTCGGAATTGGCATCAATTGCGCTTTGATGGGTGAAAAATCCTTGGGTATTCTTAAAGCCAAACCTGACCCAGCCGATTTAACCAGAATCATGAAGTGCCATCGACACGATGGGAGAATTTTGGGTGTATTTTTTCTGCTTTGCGTAATTTTTTCTTGGCCGGCTTCTGCCGTTGAACGGAAGCAGTTTCCCGGACACCTGCTTCCGGCCAAGGCCCGCCAAAATTTGGAAGGCGACTTGGCGGACACGAATCAGCTGCATCTTTCCTTTAGTTTGCCTTTGAGAAGTGAACCCAGCTTGGACGAATTCATTCGGGAACTCAGCGACCCCGCCAGCAAAAATTTTCGTAAATTCATTACCCCCCAAGAGTTTGCAAATCGCTTTGGCCCCTCGCAGGCTGACTACGACACCTTGCTGACATTTGTCCGGACCAATGGTTTTCAAGTGACGGGAACTCATCCCAACCGGGTGTTGGTGGATGTGGTCGGGTCGGTCGCCACAGTGAATCGGGTGTTTGGGATTAAGATGCGTCGTTATCGGCATCCCCGAGAAAACCGCGATTTCTTTGCCCCGGATACCACGCCGGCCATTACCGCGCCGGTTACTTTGTTGGAAGTGAGTGGGTTGGATAATTACTCGCTGCCGCGCCCCAAACTGCGTTTGCAGCCCAACAACGCCCCTAATGCGGCGACGCCCCTGATCGGTTCCGGTCCCGGCGGGTCGTATCGTGGAAACGATTTCCGCGCGGCGTATGTGCCGGGCACGTCCCTGACGGGCGCGGGGCAGTCGGTGGGCTTGCTGCAATTTGACGGTTATTATTCGAACGACATTGCGTCCTACATCAGCCAGTCAGGCATTCAGACGAGTGTGGTGCTGACCAACGTGCCCATTAACGGCGGCGTCAGCACGCCCGGCAGCGGCGTGGCGGAGGTCTCCTTGGACATTGAAATGGCCATCGCCATGGCGCCGGGACTGGACAAAATCTACGTTTACGAAGGCCCTAATGGCAGCACCCCCTGGTCCACGATTCTCAGCCGCATGGCGAATGACAATCTGGCCAAACAATTGAGCTGTTCCTGGGGCGGGGGCGGTGTGGACCCAACCTCCGAGCAAATTTTCAAACAAATGGCCGCGCAGGGACAGTCGTTTTTCAACGCTTCCGGCGATTCGGACGCCTTCACGAACAGCGTGCCTTTCCCGGCGGACAGCACCAACATTACGCAGGTCGGCGCCACCACGCTGACCACCAGCAGCGCCGGCGGACCTTATGTGTCGGAAAAAGTTTGGAATCAAAACAACGGCACCGGCAGCAGTGGCGGTCTCAGCACCTACTACAAGATTCCGTTCTGGCAAACCAATATCAACATGGCCGCCAACGGCGGTTCCACCACGTATCGCAACATTCCCGACGTGGCGTTGACTGGCGATAATATTTATGTGGTTTACAACAACGGCAGCTACGGAATTTTTGCCGGCACCAGTTGCGCCGCGCCGCTCTGGGCGGGTTACATGGCGCTGGTGAATCAGCAGGCGCAAATGGCCGGGCTGGCGCCCGTGGGATTTGTAAACCCGCCGCTCTATGCGATGGCCAATACGCCGGCTTACAGCGCGAATTTCCACGATGTGACCACCGGCAACAACACGAATGCCAACAGCCTTTCGCTCTATTACGCCGTGGCCGGCTATGACCTGTGCACGGGATTGGGCACACCGAACGGAACCAATTTGATCAATGCCCTGGCTCCCGTGGTGGCGGCTCCGAATTTGCAGGCGGACGGTTGGACCTTGATCGCCGAAAGCGCCACGCCGGCCAACGGCGAACTGGACCCGGGTGAAACGGTGACGATCAGTTTTGCGCTCATCAATCGCGGTGGGTTGCCCACCGGCAATTTGATCGCAACCTTGCAGACAAACAGCGGGGTGTTGGCCCCGAGCGCGCCGCAAACTTACGGCGCGTTGGCGGCGCTGGGGGGCACGGCAAGCGGCACCTTCACGTTTACCACGGCGGGCGATTGCGGCTCGAATATTGTGGCGAATTTGCAGCTTCAAGACGGCACCAACGATTGGGGCACGATGGCCTTCACCTTGCCCTTGGGGCGAAGTTACGGTTTAACCGGGAATTTTGACGAGGTGCTGGCCCCCGACCTGCCGGCGGCCTGGACCAACAGCATCATCCAAGGTCCAACGGCCAACTGGGTCACTTCCGGGACGACATATGATGGCGCTCCCAATGCCGCCTACATTCCCGATTCGGCCAGTATGGGGCAGAGTGCCTTGGTTTCCCCTACGATTTGGATCCATGCCACCAATGCTCAACTGACATTCAAACATAATTACAATCTGGAAATCAGCATCGGTTCTACTGGTTTCGGCAAAAACCTTACTTACTATACTAACTATTACGATGGTGGCGTTCTGGAAATTCAGATTGGGAATGCTGCTTTTACGGACATCATCAGCGCGGGCGGGAGTTTCGTTTCCGGCGGCTATAACTGCACGCTCGCCACGACTTCGGACAATCCGCTGGGCGGACGCTCGGCTTGGTCCGGCAATTCAGGTGGATGGACAACGACCGTGGTTAATTTACCCGCTGCGGCCGCTGGTCAGGCCATCAAATTGCGCTGGAACTGCGCCTTTAATACTGGCAACAGCGCGATTTTAAGCGGCTGGTATGTGGATTCGGTGCATATCACGGACGATCCGCCCGCCTGTCTGTCCGTATTTGCGGATCTGGCGGTTGGCCAGTCGTTATCATCCAACTCGCTGGCCTACGGACAGAATTTAATTTATAGCCTGGGCGTTACCAATTTGGGTCCGCAACCGGCGGCAAATGTCTCCCTTGCCGACACATTACCCGACAATACCACGTTTGTTTCCGCCACATCCAATGGCAGCTATGCGGCCGGGGCGGTCACATTTCTGGTGGATTCCCTGCCGGTTGGCGGCAGCACCAATTTTACCCTCACGCTTGCCCCGCAATCCGGCATAACTTTCACAAATACTTTAAGCGCCAGCAGCGTCACGCCGGAACTCGATCCAATCAATAATCAAGCCAGTTTGGTGTCCCAACAAGACGCGCCCATCCCGGCGGCGATTGTCACCGGGCCGTCCGCTCAACTCATCGAGTGTGGCGGCAATGCGTCGGTTGTGACCACAGTCACCGGCACGCCGCCTTTGAAACTGCAATGGAGCGTGGATAATGTTCCCGTGGCGGGCGCCACGAATCTGACGCTGCAACTTACGAATATTCATTTGCCGGACCACCTCATCACTGTCGTCGTCACTAATCTTTATGGCGGTGCCACCAACAACGTCCTCCTGAGCGTTCAAGATACATTGGCGCCTGTGGTCACACTCAACGGCAGCACGCCGATGTATGTGGAATTGGGGCAGGCTTTTGTTGATCCCGGCGCGACGGCGGTGGATGTCTGCTCCGGAACTTTGGCGGTCCAGGTCAGCGGCTCTGTGAATTCCAGTGCGGTGGCCACGAATACGCTTACTTATTGGGCGGATGATGGCAACGGCCATACCAATGCAGTGACGCGGACGGTGATGGTGCGGGACACGACGGCGCCGGTGATCACCTGGAGTTTTACGAATTTGGTTTTGGCGGCCAATACCAATTGCGCGGGAACGATGCCGGACGTGACGTCCACCAATTTCATTCTTGCGAGCGATCTGTCAGCCCCGTTGTCGTTTGAGCAAAGCCCGACGAACGGCGCGGATTTGGCGCTTGGCACCAACACGATTGTCATCGCCGTTTCCGACGCGTATGGCAATACATCATATTCGACCAATTCCATTCTGGTTCAGGATCAGACTCCGCCGCAATTTGTGACCCAGCCCCAGGATCAAACCAACTACGCGGGCGATTCTGCGGTGTTGAGTGCGATAGCCACAGCCTGCACGCCCGTCAGGCTTCAATGGTATTTCGGCACGAACGTGCTCACCAGCCAGACGAATAGCTCGCTAACTCTGACGAACCTCACCCTGGCAGTCGCCGGAAATTACTCGGTAGTCGCGACGGCTGCGGGTGGCTCCAGCACGAGTGCGGTGGCGACGCTTACCGTGAATTTGCTGCCCGCCACGATGAACCTGATTTCGTCGATCAATCCTGCGGGGTATCGGGATGGAATCGCGTTTAGCGCCGTTGTTTCTCCAACCAATGTTGCCGGCTCCATTCAGTTTTTTACAAATGGCATCGCTTTCGATTCAAAAACTTTGGCTGCGGGTGCGGCGGTATCTTCGATCATTTCGACGTTGCCTCGCGGGACGAATGCTGTTCAAGCCGTCTATTCCGGCGACAGCCTGCATGAAATGGCAACCAACACGCTGGCGCAAATTGTGACCAATCATCCTCCAAGTGTTGTCACGGCGTTCTACACCAATCTTATGGGCGAGGCACTGTCCATTCCGATGGTGGATTTGGCGACAAACTGGAGCGATGCGGATGGGGATGCATTATCGCTGGCTTTTGTCAGCAACAGCACCAACGGTGTCGTAATCACGAACACCGGCAGCGCCTTGGTCTATTCAAATGGTAATAATGTTCCTGACCAATTTACCTGCACGATCACTGACGGCTTTGGCGGCACCAATTATCAAACGGTGAAGATCGCCCCTGCGCCGCCAATCATATTGTGGAGTAATACGAATTGGGTAATGGCGGCGGACACGAATTGCGGCGGGTTGATGCCGGACGTGACGACCACGAATTACATCATTGCGAATGATTTGTCTGGGGTGTTGAGCGTGACGCAGGATCCGACGAACGGGGCGAGTTTGTTGCTGGGCACCAATGTGGTGGTGATCACGGTGGCGGATGCGTGGGGGAATACATCATTTTCAACCAATGCGGTAGTGGTCAAGGACGAGACGGCGCCAGTGATCACGCTGAACGGGAGCAATCCGATGTTGCTCGAACTGGGTCAGAGCTATGTGGAGCCAGGAGCGGTGGCTTTGGACGCCTGTGCGGGCGGGGTGAGTGTTCTTGTCAGCGGGAGCGTGAATGGGAACGTGGTGGGGACGAATGTGATCCGCTACACGGCGGATGACGGTCGTGGGAACACGAACTTGGTGACACGGACGGTGGTGGTGCGGGACACAACGCCGCCGGTGATCGCGTGGAGCTTCACGAATTGGGTGATGGCGGCGGACACGAATTGCGGCGGGTTGATGCCGGACGTGACGACCACGAATTACATCATTGCGAATGATTTGTCTGGGGTGTTGAGCGTGACGCAGGATCCGACGAACGGGGCGAGTTTGTTGCTGGGCACCAATGTGGTGGTGATAACGGTGGCGGATGCGTGGGGGAATACATCATTTTCAACCAATGCGGTAGTGGTCAAGGACGAGACGGCGCCGGCGATCACGCTGAACGGGAGCAATCCGATGTTCCTCGAACTGGGTCAGAGTTATGTGGAGCCGGGCGCGGTGGCGTTGGACGCCTGTGCCGGCGGGGTGAGCGTTCTTGTCAGCGGGAGTGTGAATGGGAACGTGGTGGGGACGAATGTGATCCGCTACACGGCGGATGACGGGCGTGGCAACACGAACGTGGTGACGCGGACAGTGGTGGTGCGGGACACAACGCCGCCAATCATATTGTGGAGTAATACGAATTGGGTAATGGCGGCGGACACGAATTGCGGCGGGTTGATGCCGGACGTGACGACCACGAATTACATCATTGCGAATGATTTGTCGGGGCCGTTGAGCCTGACGCAGAATCCGACCAACGGGACGAGTTTGCTGCTGGGAACGAATGTGGTGGTGATCACGGTGGAGGATGCGTATGGCAATGCAGCATTTTCGACCAATTCCATTCTGGTTCAGGATCAGACTCCACCGCAATTTGTGACCCAGCCCCAAAGCCAGACCAACACAGTTGGAGGCACCGTCAGCTTTACCGCGCTGGCTACCGCTTGCACGGTTGAGGAATTTCAATGGTTTTTTAACAGCACCCTGTTGGATGGTCAGACCAACGACGTGCTGACGTTGGCCAACCTGCAAACCACCAATTCCGGCATCTACAAGGTTGTGGTCACGTCGTCCGGCGGCTCGGCGAGCAGCAAATCTGCCGGATTATTTGTGACAGTGACGGGATCCTATGTCAGCGCTAACGTGCCGCTGGCTTTGAGTGGCATGCCCGGGACGAACTATGTTTTGGAGACAAGCACCAATATATTTTTGCCCAATAGTTGGGTGCCGTTTGCGACTAATACGCTCGGCAGCGATGGGAACTGGCACTTTTACGACCCGGATATGGGGATGTTCAGCCAACGTTTCTTCCGGTTGCGCCAAGCTCCTTGAGGAAGAGGAAATTCGGTGCAGCTTGCCCGGCGACGGGGAAATGGCAACAATGACGGCGTGAATGATTTGCTCCAGCGCGTGGAATCCGTCGTGAATCGTCGGAAGCTTTTTTCGCGCGGAAAAAATATTCTCATCGCGGTTTCCGGCGGGGTTGATTCCATGGTGTTGGTTGAGGTTTTAAACCAGCTCGCATCAAAGTATCGCTGGCGAATTGCGCTCGCCCATTTCAATCACCAATTGCGGGGAAGGGCGGGCCAGTTGGATGAAAAACTGGTTCGCTTGACCGCAAAAAAGCTGAATCTCCCGTTATATACAGGGCGCGCCAACGTTGCCCAATATGCGCGTCGGGCAAAACTCTCAATTGAAATGGCGGCGCGGAAATTGCGTCACGAATTTCTGGCCCAAACTGCGCGCGCTCAAAAAACGGATGCCGTCGCTCTGGCGCATCATGCCGATGATCAGGTGGAATTGTTCTTCCTCCGGCTGTTTCGGGGGGCGGGCGGCGAAGGCCTGGCGGGCATGAAATGGCAATCAGCATCGCCCGCTGATTCGCGGATCAAGTTGGTTCGCCCGTTGCTGGGTTTTGCCAAGCACGAATTGCTGGAGTTTGCGCAAGCCGGCAACGTCAAATTCCGCCAGGATCAAACCAACTTTTCCACGGAATTTCTCCGGAACCGGATTCGCCATAAACTGTTGCCCCGGCTAAAACAAGATTACTCGCCGGGCATTGCCAGGGCTGTTTTGCGCTTAATGAACATTGTCGGGGCTGAGGCTGAACATGTGGCCGAATGTGCCCGGCATTGGTTGCGGGATTTTCGGCGGTTTTCACCGCCAACTGGCAAGTCCCGAGGACGAAGAAAGAATGCGCCCATGGCCATTCAATCGTTTACGGTTTTACCGCTGGCGGTTCAACGCAAAGTGTTGCAACTCCAGCTAACGGAAATGGGCGTCCAGCCCGATTTTGATCTGATCGAGGAATTGCGCGTTGCCGTCGGTCAGTGGGTGACGGTGGAAAACGGGCGGTCAATTGCGCGCGAAGCATCCGGGGAAGTGATTTGTCGCAAGCCCATGGCACACGGATTCGATTTGGCGGAATGTCCGTGGCAATTGACTGGTCGCGCCGGGCATGTCTTCTTTGGTTCTCGGAAATTCTGCTGGCAACTGAAGGCCAAAAAAAACTTCGCTCTCCCTCGGAAACAGTTGCCGAGCGAATTTTTCGATGCCGACCGGATCGGAAAAAGGATTGTTTTGCGGCATTGGCGGGCCGGGGATCGCTTCCAGCCGATGGGTTTCAAGTCCGCCGTCAAGTTGCAGGATTTGTTCGTGAATGCCAAAATCCCGGCGGCGCAACGGCGCAGATTGGTTTTGGCGGCAACCGAAGCGGGGGAAGTCTTCTGGGTGGAAGGTTTGCGGATTGGTGAGAAATTCAAAATTTTGCCCGAAACGAAGCGGGTATTTGGCTTGAAATGGTCCGAAATAGGCGCTTAATTCGCTTTACACTGTTGATGTGAATAACTATCTTCCCGAACTCATTTTAAATTATGGAAGCTAAGACGAAGACGATTGAAGCATTTAAAACGCACGCCAAAGACACCGGTTCTGCCGACGTGCAAGTGGCCCTGTTGACGCAGCGTATCAACCATTTGACCGAACATTTGCAGACCAACAAGAAAGATCACAGCTCGCGCCGCGGGCTGCTCATGATGGTCAGCCAGCGCCGCCGCCTGCTTGACTACCTGAAAACGACCGATTTGAGCCGTTATCAGACCGTGACCAAGAAACTCAAGCTCCGCAAGTAAGTCGTTTATCAATTTGCGGCGGCGTGGCTTTCCCCAACTTCTTAGCCCGCCGCCGTTTTGGAATCTGGTTGTAACGCGAACGGCTTGATTCCTTAACCAAACAACTCGCGTAAAAATACTGCCGCCTTCGGGAAATTTCATTCAGCTCCGAAGCATTTCGGGGTTCACTGAAGTTCCTCTGGAGGCGGTGGAACACTAAGTATGTCAGAGAAAATCACCGCCTCCGTAGGCGACAAGCAAATCATTATTGAAACCGGCAAACTGGCCAAGCAGGCCGATGGTGCCGTGACTGTTCAGATGGGCGATACCATCGTGATCGTGGCCGCCGTGGCCGCGACCAAGGCCAAAGAAGGCCAGGACTTCTTCCCGCTCACGGTGGACTACCGCGAAAAAGCGGCCGCCGCCGGCAAATTTCCCGGCGGCTACTTCAAGCGCGAAGGCCGTCCGACTGAAAAAGAAATTCTTACCTGCCGTCTGACCGATCGTCCGATTCGCCCGCTCTTTCCGAAGGGCTGGTATAACGAAGTCCAGGTTCAAACCGTCCTCCTCAGCGCCGATGGCGAAAACGATCCCGATATTTTGAGCATCGTCGGCGCGAGCGCGTCGTTGATGGTCTCCGATATTCCGTGGGCCGGGCCGCTCGGCGCCGTGCGTGTCGGTCGCATCAATGGCAAGTTCGTCGCCAATCCGACGCACGGCGAACAGGCCGAGAGCGACCTCGACCTCGTCTATGTTGGCAACGAAAAAGACATCGTCATGTATGAAGGCGCGGCCAAGGAAATTTCCGAGGCCGACTTCAATGCCGCTCTGAAATGGGCGCACGAAGTCATCCAGCCGCAGATTCAGGCGCAGAAAGATCTCGCCGCCAAATTCGGCAAGAAGAAGCGCGAAATCACGTTGAAGATTGTTCCTGACGAAATTCTCGCCGAAGCCAAAGCTTTGGCCGGTGATCGTTTCGTTCCCGCACTGCTGACCCCTGGTAAACTGGCGCGCGAAGGCGCTTGCAACGCCATCAAGGAAGAAGTCGGTGCCAAGCTCGTCGAAAAATTTGGCGTGGAAAAAGTAACGCCGTTCGTCATCAACGACGCGTTTTATTACATTCAAAAAGAAGCTGTGCGTAAACTGATTCTCGAAAGCGGGAAGCGTCTTGACGGCCGCGATTTTGAAACGGTTCGTCCGCTGCACAGCGAAGTCGGCATCTTGCCGCGCGCCCACGGCTCGGCGTTGTTCAGCCGCGGCGAAACCCAGGCGGTCACATTGGCCACGCTCGGCACCGGCGACGATACGCAGGAATTTGATTCCTACACCGGCGGCGAGAATACCAAGAAGTTTATCCTGCATTATAACTTCCCGAATTTCTCCGTCGGCGAAACCGGCCGCATCTCCGGTCCCGGCCGTCGCGAAATCGGCCACGGCGCGCTCGCCGAGCGCTCCATTGAGCCAATGATTCCGCTCAAGGATTATCCTTACGCCGTGCGCGTCACCAGCGAGATCATGGAATCCAACGGTTCCACCTCAATGGCGACCGTTTGCGGCGGCACGCTGGCGCTCATGGATGCGGGCGTTCCGATGATTCGTCCGGTCGCCGGCATCAGCGTTGGCATCTGCACCGAATACGGCGCGGACAAGAGCATTTCCAAATATCAGCTCCTCACCGACATCATTGGTTGGGAAGACGCGTATTGCGATATGGATTGCAAAATCGCCGGCACCGAGAAGGGCATCACCGGCTTCCAGCTCGATCTAAAGCTCAAAGGTTTGCCTCACGCCATCATGGAACTAGCCGTGGAGAAGGCGCGCATCGCCCGCCTGTTTATCCTCGGCGAAATGGCCAAGACCATTGCCACCCCGCGCAAGGACATCAGCCCCTACGCGCCGCGTATCACCACGTTAAAGGTCAATCCCGAAAAGATCGGTGCGATCATTGGACCCGGCGGCAAGAACATCAAGCGCCTGGTGGAAGAATCCGGTTGCGAAATTGACATCGAAGATGATGGCACAGTGAACATTTTCTCCGTCTCGGCGGAGGGAATGAAGATCGCTGTGGACGCCATCAGCGGCATGACCGCCGAGGCCGAAGTGGGCAAAATTTATCGTGGCAAGGTTGTCACCGTGAAGGAATTCGGCGCGTTTGTGGAATTCCTGCCCGGCAAGGATGGCCTGGTGCATATCAGCGAACTCGCGAATTTCCGCGTCAAGAAGACCGAGGACATCGTGAAAGTCGGTGACGATATCACCGTGAAATGCCTCGGCGTGGACGAAAAAGGCCGCGTGCGCCTCTCGCGCAAAGCTGCCATGGAAGACCGTGACAAGGAAGCGGCGGCCGCTGCGGCTGCCCCGGCTCCGGAAGCCTGACCTTCAAAACAAAATCCCAAAGCGCGGATGGCAAAAAGCCGTTCGCGCTTTTTTGTTTATAGAAAATTAGCGGTGGTCTGCGCGACACGCCGCTACACTTAAAATTATCAAAGCGATTTGAATATAACGGCATGAGAGCCACGCGCAAATTATGCTTTCGCGTTAAGTGCGAGTTGCGGGTGGCGCTCTTTTCCTCGGTCGGTCGTGGAAACTTACTTCGGGTTTTGGTCTGATTCCGTTTTCATCCGTTTGAAGACGGCCAGTTGGATGTCAAGCTGGGCGGCGAGCTGTTTGAGTTTCTCGGCTTGCGCCAGTTGGACTTGTGAGAGGTTCTTTTGTGCGGCTTCCAATTCAGTGGCGGAACCGCCGGTTTGAGCCTGGGCGACTTGTTGTTGGGCCGCCTGGATTTGGGCTTGGGCCTCGGCGCTCAATTTTTCGCACTGTTTGAGATATTCGGCGTGAAGAATTTGGTCGGCCTGCTCGGGGGTGACGGTTTTCACATCGGGTATGAGGCGGGCGATGGTGGCGGTGATTTCTGCCGCTGGCTTGGCCACGGACGGGGGAACCGGCGGCACGGAGGCATCGGCGACGGCCAACACCGCGCGGGCCAGATCGTAGGGCAGGGCGGCTTCCCATTCGGGTTGCAGGCGGGGCAGTATCTGCTTGCTGGCGCCGCTGCTAATGACAAGTCCCAGATAGCAGGCATCGTCCTTCACCAAATTGAATCGTTGGATCCCTTGATTGTCGGCCTCGGTTTCATTGGTTTCGGTGACGGATTGAACGGTGTCCACTTGAATTTTGCCTTGGCCGGCCTGTTGCACGTCGGTGAGAAGCTGGTCAACCCGCGCGGTAAAGTTGGTGAGGTCGTTATCGGCGCAGCCCGTCGGCAGCATGGAGTAGAAGCGGATTTTTACCGGTGCCGGCAGATGGGCCAGAGCACTCTGGGTTTGTGCCGAAAGCCCGGCGGAGTGCCGGGCGATATTTTGACGGATGAACCATGCCCCGGTGATGGCGACGCCCAAGGCAAAACTGACGGCGGCCAGCACCAGCGGCCGGGTGCCGGCGGATTGCGAGGCTGGGCGGAGTGTGCAAATTCGGTTTCGGTTGCTGCAAATCAATTTCATTGTCGGCCATTTTCCCGCATTGATGAGGCGTGTCAATTGAAGAAAAGTGCTGCGTTCAAAATAGATCCTTGTGCAAGTTTCGTCATCTAAGAAGCAAGATGCGGTTAGAGCAATCTAATAATGGGTATATGATTTTCCCAACATTCATTCTGCTGGCAGGAGCAGTTTGGCTTTTGCAACGTTGCATGAAGAGTGGTCGGTGGAATGCGTGTGTTCGGTTTAATATCAGACCTTGGACAGCATGAAATATTTAACGGTTTCCAAAAACTTCCTGGCTCTGGCGTGGATGATTCTTTGCGCCGGTCTGTTTCCGTTGGCGGCCCAAACAGTGACTCATCAAACGATTATTCGGCCTGGCGGCGTGCCGGGGATCCCGGTCATGACCGGGATTGCGCAGGCGAGCAATGGCGTGGCCATTTCATGGGACGGCCCATCCGGTTACTATCAGGTGCTTCAATCCAGCAACACGATGCAGGGACCATGGATTGCCATGGGCAAGGCGACCAATCTGAATCGTTCCGCGACGATTACGACGCTTTACAGCAATGCGTTTTTCCGGGTTTCGGGTCCGGCCCCGAAGTATGCGGGCTTAAAGGTGTGCATCACCTGCCATTCCAGCGTTTGTCAATATGTGACGAACACCCCGCATGCCAATGCCTATTCTGCTTTGGCGTCCATTCATCAGGAGCAAAATGCCTCCTGCCTGCCCTGTCACACGGTTGGCTATGGATTGCCCACGGGATTTGTAAATATCACCAACACTCCGCAACTGGCCGGGGTGCAATGCGAAAACTGTCACGGGCCGGCGGCGAAACATGCCGCGACCCCGGATGATCCCACCGTGATTCCACGGGTGGAGCTTGCGGCGCAGGTTTGCGGCGGCTGCCATTCGGGCCATCAGCCGACCTTTGAGGAATGGTCGTCCAGCGGTCATGGCGCGGTGGTTCCGCACGTGGCTTCTACCATGGCTGCGAATACTAATTATATCAGCAGTTGCGGAAGGTGTCATTCCGGTTCGGCGCGACTGGCGCTGCTCGGGGGACAAAATCCCAGTGTGACCATGGCGCACGACTTTAATGTGGCGATTACTTGCGCGGTCTGCCACAACCCGCACGCGCAATCCGTCTGGACCAATTCGTTCAACGGGGTGATTTCGTTTACGAATACGCTGACTGGAGGCGTGACGTTGATCACCAACAACACGCTGGGAGCGGTATATACCAATCAACTGCGCAACGCGCTGGCTTCGACCGGCGATTATGTTCTGTCTTCGTCGGATGTTTTCACGAATGTTTACAATCCCAACATCAACATCTGCGGCCAATGCCATAACGACCGCGGCGCGGCTTGGAGCGACACGACGCGTTCGCCGCATCATTCGCCGCAATACAACATGTTGCTCGGCAGCGCGGGTGAACTCTTGACGGGAACGACGCCCGGTCTGCCCGCCACCCATTCGCGTCTGGAAAGGCAATGTGCCAGTTGCCACATGCAGACCGCCAACGGTTCCACCGGTCATGCTTTTGAGGTGGCCACTTACCAAGTTTGCATGAACTGTCACACCGATCCGGCCGGGTTGGTTCGACTTGCGACCAATTCCATTGCCAGCCAGATTCAATTGACCAAATCCTATCTCGATTATTGGGCGACGAATACGGTGCCTGTGGCCATTCCCGGATTGCAAAAATACGGCGTTTACGCTTGGGAATACACGACACCGGGCGATTTGTCTCCCGGCGGCTCCGGCCCCAGCGCGGCGGATCAAAGTCTGGTTCCAGACGAAATCAAGAAGGCGCGTTTCGATTTATATCTGGTTTTGTATGACGGCAGCTATGGCGTGCATAACGCACCCTATGATGTGGAATTATTGCAGTCGGCCAATGCTTGGGTGCTGGGTCAAATCACAATTAATCTAACGTCCAATGTCCTCTATGTTCAATCGCTGTTCTAATTTTCGAAAAATGGGCAGAACGACGGTGCTGGCGGCCGGCACGGCCGGCCTGTTGCTGGCGGCCATTTCCTGCGGCACGCTGACCCGTCATGCCGTGGTTTTACCCGAAGTGCCCGGAGCGCATTACGTCGGTTCATCCGCCTGTGAAGATTGTCACGACGACCTTTGTCGCAGCTTTAAAACGGCCGATCATGCCCGCCTGATTGCCAAGGGGAAAAACGGTCTTGATGGCGGTTGCGAATCGTGTCACGGCCCCGCCAGCCTGCACGTGGATTCCGGTGGTGATGTCAAGCCGCCCTACAGTTTCAGTGCGGGGCGGCCCCAGGCGCAATCTTTGAGCGGACGTTACCCGCTCGAAACCGCGCGGGCGATCGAAAACGTGTGTTTCCAATGCCACATGGATGTGCGCGGCCAGTTCAATCTGCCGAACCATCATCCCGTCATGGAAGGCCGCATGACCTGCGTCCAATGCCATCCGCCGCACAAAGGCATTGCCCATGCCGGCGGCAGCACCAAGTTGATGGCGCAGGAGGAGAATTGCCAGCAGTGCCATGCCGAGCAAAAAGGTGTTTACGTCTTTGAGCACGAGGCGATGAACGAAGGCTGCACTGCCTGTCACACGCCCCACGGTAGTGTGAACCCCAAGTTGTTGACGGAACGCAACGCCACGTTGTGTTTGAAATGCCATTTCCAGCAAGTCAAAAACGGCTCGATCCTGATTGGTGGCGTGCCGCATGAAAGCTTCCTGCGATCGGGCACTTGCTGGAGTGCGGGATGCCATGAAGCGGTGCATGGATCACGTGTAAGCCCGTCATTAAGATTTTAATTAACGCCCCGGAAGCCGATGAAAAAGAAGCTTAAAAAGTCAAAATCGTTTCGCGCCATCCAGCGCAAGCACGGATTAGGTCGTTATGTGGTGGGAGCGTCTTTGGTGGCGCTTGGCACCCAGGTCCATGCGGCGGATCCGGCCATTACTCCGGAGCAACTCTTCGAGGGCGGCACCAACACGTATAGCAATTGGATCGAAATGAGTGCCGGAGGCATGATGACCAGCGGCAACAAAAATCAGGCCGCACAAGGTCAGCGCATGGATCCGGGGGTGTTCGGCGGGATTTCGGATTTGCATTACGCCACGGAGGTTGCCAAAAAAACCACGTTCACGCTTGATGGCCATTCCATTTTTGACCAACACGATTACAGCGTCACTTTGGGCTTGAAGAAGGAGGATTTCGGTTACGTGCGGTTGTTGGTCGAAAATTTCCGCACGTGGAGTTCCGGCATTGGCGGTTATGTTCCCGTTGACAAGCAAGCCTACGCCCTGCCCGGCGATCCGCTGGCGTTGGACCGCAGCCAGATTTCATTTGAGGCCGGTTTGACCAAGCCGAATCTGCCGAAGCTGACGTTCAAATATCGTCATGCCACCCGCGAAGGCGACAAGGATTCGACCGAGTGGGGGGCGGTGCATAATTCCGATGGCAGCACGGTATCCCGCGTTTATCCCGGCGCCCTGCATTTGGACGAAACGATTGACACGTTCCAGTTGGATTTGGCGCATCATTACAAAGACATTAATTATGGCGTCGGCGTGGGGTATGAACATGGCAATTTGCAGGACACCCACTACCAAACGACCTGGCCAGGGGAATTAGGTCCAAATAAAAACACTGATCGACAAGGCACCACGTATGATTTGATCAGCACTCACGCGTTTGCTGAGACTTGGATTAAAAATAATCTATTTTTATCCACGGGCTTCATGTATGCCAATTTGGATGACTCGTTTTCCGGCAGCCGCATTTATGGGGAAGATTACGATGTGGCATATTCTCCTGCGGCATTCCAACCGCTGGGTTACTACGATCTGAATGGCACCGGGCACAAGAATGAATACGTTTGGAACATCAATTTGATGTCGTTGCCCACCAAGTCATTCACCATCACGCCCTCCATCCGCGTGCAGAAAGAGAATTGGAACTCCGATTCAACCGGCGTGGGCACGTTGAATAATGATACCGAGGGTTTTAATTCCAACAGCGGGCGCGAGTTGCTGCAAGTCTGTGAGCGCTTGGATATACGCTATACGGGCATTACCAACTGGGTTTTCAATACTGGCGGACAATGGACCGAAGGGCAGGGGAATTTGAACGAACATGACGGACTCACGGCGGTCAACGGCATCGGCCAGCCGCCGGTGAACTTTTCCACGGACGATTCCCGCTTGTTCCAGAAATATTTTGCCAATGCTCGCTGGTATCCCACGCGCCTGGCCAGCCTTGACTTTGGCGGTTACTACAAGATCAACGCTTACGACTACAACAATACTCAGGATAACCCGCCGGGGACGTATCCGGGTTTTATTGTTTATCAAGGATTCCAAACCGTGGATGGCAATGTCCGTCTGACGCTGCGTCCGTTCAGCAAGTTCACCAGCGTCAGCCGTTACGAATACCAATATTCGAGCATCAATACGCGTCCCGACAGCACCACCGGCCTGGGCGAGCAGGAAAGCTCAACGATGAACACTCAGATCCTCGGCCAGAATCTCGGCTGGACGCCTTTGAACTGGTTGGGATTGCAGGTGGGGGTGAATTACGTTTGGAGCACCACAAAAACTCCGGCGGATGGATTGACGCAATCGATTCTGAACGCTCAAAACAATTACTGGACCGCCAACTTTAATTCCGACTTCGTTTTGGATGACCGGACTGATTTGGACCTTGGCTATTTTTATTATTACGCCAATGATTTCCAAAATCCTCAAGCCGGCGTTGGCTATGGCGCGGGGGCCAAGCAACACAGCGTTACCGCCACCCTCACGCGGCGAATTTCGCAAAATCTCCGGGTCAACGTGCGCTTCGCTTACACGCACTACAACGATACGGCCAATAGCGGCTACGGAAACTACGAGAGCACTCTTGTTTCCTCCAGTCTGCAATACCGCTTCTAAATTCGGAACAGACATACCCGGAACGTTTTTTCATCAAGCTCAAGCTTTGGCTGTCCAAGGCTTGAGCTTTTTTAGTGTTGCAAACTCAGCCAATTCTGCCGGTGACAAGAAATTCCTCGGAAAATCGTTGTTCAGCCATCCAATTGTTGGTTACTTCACCGACGTGAATTCGTCCGTGCTGGCCAATCCTACCAACGCCAAAGCGATTTTTGGCTATCGTGGCCGATTGGCGCCTTCGCCGACGGGGTATTTGCATTTGGGCCATGCTCGAACATTCTGGATTGCTCAAACCCGCGCCCAAAATGCGGGCGGTTGCCTGATTCTCAGAAATGAGGATTTGGATGCGAGTCGCGTCCGACCTGGGTTTAAAACCGCCATGCTCGAAGATTTGCGCTGGTTTGGATTTCAATGGAGTGAAGGCCCGGACGTTGGCGGTGATTTTGGTCCCTATAATCAAAGCGAGCGGTTGGCCATGTATCGCACGGCGTTTCAAAAACTTCGGGCGGGCGGATTTATCTACCCTTGTTCCTGTTCCAGAAAAGACATCCAGCAGGCGTTGAGCGCTCCGCACGAGCAGGAGCGTGATGAATTCGTTTATCCCGGCACCTGCCGGCAGGGGCCAAAATCCTCCCAGCCTTCGCCAAAATTTTGTTGGCGTTTTCGCGTTCCGGATGGAAAAGTCGTTGCCTTTGAGGATGCCAATTATGGGCAACAGCAGTTCACGGCGGGCAAAGATTTTGGCGATTTTGTGGTCTGGCGGCAGGACGATCTTCCCGCTTATCAATTGGCCTGCGTGGTGGATGATGCGGCCATGCAAATATCCGAGGCGGTGCGCGGGGCTGATTTGCTCGTGAGCACCGCCCGTCAATGGCTGCTCTTTCAAGCGCTCGGGCTTTTGGCTCCCCGATATTTTCATTGCGACTTGATGTGCGATGCTTCCGGGGTTCGCATGGCTAAACGGCACGATTCCTTGAGCTTGCGAACCTTGAGATCGCTGGGAAGTTCGCCGGAACGCCTGCGAGCCAACTGGAACAGCAAACAGTGGGAATGATAAAATAAATAAGCGCAAAAAATGCTTGTGAAAATTTTCACGATCCGGCATTTTTTCCCGCTCTGAAAGACCTCTTCTGATCACGCGATCAGTTGTGTGTCCAGTTGAATCAATGGTGAACCGGTTCCAAAAAATCATTTTGTCACTACTGCTGGCAACCCTTGCCTTCGGGGCCAGTCTGAAGGCGGAATCTTCCGGCGTCGCCGCAGGTGAACCGGCGGTTCAAACGGCAAAAGTTGACGCTCCCAAAGTTGACGCCGTCGCGGACAAGCCGTTGGTGACGGCTTATGCGCCGGCTTTGCTCTTTTTGGGGCCGGTGCCCGCCAACGCGGCCGAAGAGGAACTGCATGTTCCAACTCTTTTTGCCAGACAATGGCCCCAAGGCTGGCCGTCCATACCGATTACCAATTCCCTCATCTTCACCTGGGTGGTGACGTTAACTCTTCTGCTAATCGTTCGAGCCGGCACGCGAAAAATGAGTGAAGTTCCGACCGGCACCCAGAACGTGGTTGAGGCGTTGGTGGGCGGATTGCGGGGAATGTGTGAGGGTTTGCTGGAACCCAAGGTGGCCAAATGGGTTTTCCCGCTGGTGGCGACTTACTTCATTTTCATTGTGACGGCCAACTTAATGGCGTTGCTTCCCGGCGTGGGCAGTATCGGATGGGGGGTGGCGGACACCTCCAGTTCCCTGCCTTGGGCAATTCATCATGCCGAATCACCGTTGCTCCGCCCGCCCACCGCCGATGCCAACATGACGGTGGCCATGGCTGCCATTTTTTTTGTCATGAGCACTTGGTGGGGGCTGAAATACAACGGCCTGTGGGGCATGGTGAAGCACATCTTCGGTGTGAAAGGCGGTTTCAAGGGGGTGGTTGTGATTCCGTTGTCTTTGATTTTCCTGTTTGTCGGCTGCATTGAAATTATTTCCATCTGCGTGCGGCCGGTGGCGCTGGCCATGCGTTTGTATGGCAATATTTATGGCGGGGAAAGCGTCTTGACCATGATGTTGACGAATTCGCCGCTGGGCATCGCCGCTGTGCCTTTTTATTTTCTGGAATTGATCGTGGCGTTGGTGCAGGCGCTCGTGTTCATGATGCTGAGCGTCGCCTTCATCGGCATGTTTTGCACGCATGACGACGAGAACGGCGGGGAGCACGCGCATTGAATTTAATTTGCGGCCGGGAGACCTTGAGGCGAACGGCGGCAGAAAACTGAAACCTAAAAATCGAAAAACATATGATGTTAGCACAAACAGTCGCGCAAACCTTGACCTTGCACGGTAATGCCGGCGTGGGAATCGTCGGTGCCGGTGCCGCCATCGGGATCGGGCTTTCCGGTCTGGGCGCCGCCATGGCGATCGGACGCAACCCGGGCGCGTTTGGCAAAATCTTCATCCTAGCGCTACTTGCGATGGCGCTTTCCGAAGGTCTCGCGATGCTCGTGTATTTCTTGCCGATGCTCAACAAGTAATCCCTTTGACCTATGGGAGAAATGCTCCAGACGCTGGGCATCCAGTGGACGAAACTGATTCCGCAGTTCATCAACTTCGGCATCGTAATGTTCGTCCTGTGGAAGTGGGCTTACAAGCCTGTCTTCAACATGTTGGATGCGCGGCAGAAAAAAATCGCCGAGAGCATCGCCAACGCCGACAAGATTAAGGCCGAATTGGAACGCACTCAGGCGGATCGCCAGAAAACCCTGGCCGAAGCCGGGGAATTGGCCAACAAGATCATCGCCGATGCCCGCGAAGCGGCTGCCCGCCTAAGCGAAATGGAAACGCAAAAGGCTGTGGCCGTGGCCGAGCAGATTATCGCCAAGGCGCGTGAGGCGGCCGCCCAGGATCATGCCCGGATGCTTGCGGAATTGAAGCGCGAAGTCGGACGCCTGGTGGTGCAAACCACCACGACCGTCACCGGCAAGGTTCTCACCGCCGAAGATCAGCGCCGTCTGGCCGAGGAAACCCAGAAGCAACTGGCCTGACGCAAGGAATGAAAATTTCCAAACAAGCCCAACGCGAAGCGCGCCAGTTGTTCCGAAGTTGTCTTCGCAACGGACGCCTGGATGAGGCCCGTGTCCGGCAGACAGTGGCACTGCTGTCGGAAAAAAAGCCGCGCGGATACGTTGAAATTCTCGTTCGGCTGCACCGGCTGGTGAAGTTGGATCTTGAGCAGCATGCGGCCCGCATTGAAAGCGCCGTCGAACTGCCGGGCGAAACCCGGCAGCAGGTGGTGCAGCACCTCAATCAAATCTACGGTGATGGCCTGACCTTGTCGTTTGCGCAAAACCCCGCCTTGCTTGGCGGCTTGCGCATTCAGGTGGGCAGCGACCTTTTCGACGGCAGTGTGAAGACCCGTTTGGAAAAATTGGAGCAGAGTTTTTAACCGGATACTATGAGCAATTTGTTACAGGAAATTGAAGCCCAGATTGCGGGAGCAAAAACCGCAGTGGCAAAACAGAACGTCGGCACTGTGCGCGAAATCGGCGACGGTGTGGCCAAGATCGAAGGTCTCACCGACACGATGCTCAACGAGATGCTTGACTTCGGCAACGGCATCATCGGCCTCGCCCTGAACCTGGAAGAAACCGAAGTGGGCGCCATTATTCTTGGTGATTACACCGGCATCAAGGAGGGTTCCGAGGTTCGCACCACGGGCAAACTGCTTCAGGTGCCGGTCGGCAAAGGCCTGCTGGGACGCGTGGTCAACACGCTCGGCGAACCGCTCGATGGCAAGGGGCCGATCAAGGAATCCGCTTTTTATCCGGTCGAAAAAATTGCGCCCGGCATCATCAAGCGCCGGTCCGTCAGTCAGCCGGTGCAGACGGGCATCATGGCGATTGACGCGATGATTCCGATTGGCCGTGGTCAGCGCGAGTTGATCATTGGCGACCGTTCTACGGGCAAGACCACCATCGGCGTGGATACGATGATTAATCAGGCGCGCATCAACAAAGCCGCCGAAGCAGCCGGTGACAAGGATTTTCGCCCGATCTACAACATTTACGTCGCGGTCGGCCAAAAGCAGTCCAACATCGCCCGCGTCATTAGCGTGCTTGAAGAAGCCGGCGCGCTGCCCTACACGATCATCGTCGCGGCGTCCGCTTCGGATTCGGCAGCCAACCAGTATCTTGCCCCGTTCGCCGGTGCGGCGCTGGGGGAATGGTTCATGGACAACGGCATGGATGCGCTCATCATTTACGATGACCTTTCCAAACATGCCGTGGCGTATCGTCAAGTTTCGCTCGTTCTCAAGCGCCCCTCCGGTCGTGAAGCCTATCCTGGCGACGTGTTTTATCTTCACAGCCGTCTGCTCGAACGCAGCGCGCGTGTGGGTGAAAAATACGGCAACGGCTCGCTCACGGCCTTGCCGATCATTGAGACGCAAGCTGGCGACGTTTCGGCTTACATCCCGACCAACGTGATTTCGATTACGGATGGCCAGATTTATTTGGAAACCGACTTGTTCTATCAAGGTGTCCGTCCGGCTGTTTCTGTCGGTTTGTCCGTTTCCCGCGTCGGTTCCGCCGCGCAGGTCAAGGCCATGAAGCAGGTGGCCGGGCGCATTAAAGGCGATCTCGCGCAGTTCCGCGAACTCGCGGCCTTCGCCCAGTTCGGTTCCGACCTGGATGCCAAGACGCAGGCGTTGCTCGAACGCGGCAAACGCATCATTGAAATTTTCAAACAAAACCAATACAACCCGCTCGCTGTTGAAATGCAGGTGGTGGTGTTGTGGGCCGCGCAGAATAATTTCTTCGACGATGTGCCGGTGGAAAAAGTGAAGGATTTCCAGACGAAACTCATGGATTATTTCACGACCCGCAAAGCCGATTTGCTGACAAAAGTTCGCAACGAAAAAGCCATCAGCGATGCCATTGCGGCCGAACTCAAAGCGGCGGTTGGCGAATTCAAGCAGACCTACCGCTGATAAATTTTCATGCCCAGCACGCGCGACATACGCCGACGCATCAAGTCGGTCAAGAACACCGCCCAGATCACCAAGGCGATGCAGATGGTGGCCGCGGCCAAGATGCGCAAGGCGCAGCAGGCGGCGGTGATGGGGCGGCCCTACGCGCAGTTGATGAACGAAATCATGGCCAAGGCGTCGGAAGGCACCATTGGTTTTGACCATCCGTTGCTGCAATCCCGCCCGGTGAATCGGCGGGCGGTGATTGTGATCAGTTCGGATCGCGGCCTGTGCGGCGCGCTGAACAGCAATCTCTTCCGCGAAGTGACCAAGCTGGACAAGAACAGCACGGTGTTCATCACGGCCGGCAAAAAGGCCGCGCAATTTATTTCCCGCACCAAGCGCAATCTTGCCGCGGAATTTCATTACAAGGATACGCCGGATTTTTCCGAGGCCCGGGTCATTTCCAAGTATGCCCAGCAGTTGTTTCTGGAGGGCAAGGTGGATGCCGTGGACATTTTGTTCCCGCGGTTCGTCAACACGCTCACCCAGCAGCCCGTGCTCATGCCCTTTCTGCCCATCGGCAAAATCTCCGCCGCGACTGCGGGAATCAATGAGCCGGCCAAAGATCTGGCCAGCCATGCCGGCCCCGAAATTTTTGAATTTGAATCCGATGAAGAATCGGTGTTGGGCGCCTTGCTGCCGCACAGCCTGAATTTCCAGATGCATCAATTTTTGCTGGAAACCAAGGCCAGCGAACAGAGCGCCCGCATGGTGGCCATGAAGAATGCCACCGACAACGCCAAGCAGCTCATCAAAGATCTGACGCTGGAATACAACAAGCTGCGCCAGGCGAACATTACGAAGGAATTGCTCGAAATCACCACCGCGCAAATGGCCGTTGGTTGAAACTGAAAATTTTTTAAAGCACATGAACAAAGGCAAGATCGTTCAAATCATCGGCCCGGTCGTGGACGTCGAGTTCGCCGGCCAGCTTCCCGCGATTTACAACGCGTTGACGGTGGACTACAACCTGCCCGGCCACGGTAACACCAAGCTGACGCTCGAAGTGCAGCAGCACTTGGGCGACAACTGGGTGCGGGCCGTCGCCATGAGCACCACTGAAGGTCTCAAGCGCGGCTATGAAGTCGTTGACCTCGGCCAGCCCATTTCCATGCCCTGCGGCGAAGGCGTGATGGGCCGCGTGTTCAACGTCACCGGCGAAGCGGTGGATGAACAAGGCCCGGTGAAGGCCGACAAATATAATCCGATTCACCGTCAAGCACCCTCGCTTGTGGACCAGTCCACCAGCCCGCAGATTTTGACCACCGGCATCAAAGTCATCGACCTGATCTGCCCGTTCTTGAAGGGCGGCAAGGTTGGCGCGTTTGGTGGTGCCGGCGTCGGCAAGACGGTCGTCATCATGGAATTGATCAACAACATCGCGAAGCTGCACGGCGGTATTTCGATGTTCGCCGGCGTCGGTGAGCGCACGCGGGAAGGCAACGATCTTTACAACGAAATGATCGAAGCCGGCGTCATCAAGGTGAAGAAAGACAGCCAGGGGCATCCGATCAAAGGTGAAAACGGTCTTCCGATCATCGAGGAAGGTTCCAAAATCGGTCTGGTTTACGGCCAGATGAACGAGCCGCCCGGCGCGCGTTTGCGCGTGGCGCTTTCCGCGCTGGCCGTGACGGAATATTTCCGTGATGAAAAGAACCAGGACGTGCTGCTGTTCGTGGACAACATTTTCCGTTTCTCGCAGGCCGGTTCCGAGGTGTCCGCCTTGCTGGGCCGCACGCCGTCGGCGGTCGGTTATCAGCCGACGCTCGCTGCCGAAATGGGCGATCTTCAGGAACGTATTACCTCGACCAAGAAAGGCTCCATCACCTCGTTCCAGGCCGTTTATGTGCCTGCGGACGACTTGACCGACCCCGCGCCGGCCACGACATTTGCGCACTTGGACGCGACCATTGTGTTGGAACGTTCCATCGCGGAACTGGGCATTTTCCCCGCCGTCGATCCGCTGGCTTCCAGCTCCCGCGCGCTGGCGCCGGAATACGTTGGCCAGGAACATTACGAAGTGGCGCGTGGCGTGCAGAAGGTGCTGCAGCGTTACAAAGATTTGCAGGACATCATTGCCATTTTGGGCATGGACGAATTGTCGCCGGATGACAAGCTGACGGTGTATCGTGCGCGCAAAATTCAGCGGTTCTTGTCGCAGCCGTTCACGGTTGCGCAGGTCTTTACCGGCCGCGAAGGCAAGCAGGTGCCGGTGGCCGAAACCGTCCGCGGCTTCAAGGAGATTCTCGAAGGCAAGCACGACGATGTGCCCGAGCAGAATTTCTATATGAAGGGCGGCATTGACGAGATCAAAGAATAATGGCTGCCACGCTCAAATTGGAAATCGTCACGCCGGAGGCGAAAGTTTACTCGGACAGCGTTGACATGGTGACGCTCACCGGCGTTGATGGTGAGATGGGGATTTTTCCCGAGCACATGCCTTTGATGACGCAGTTGGTTGCCGGCGAAGTCTTGGCCCGAAAAAACGCCACGGAAATTGCGCTCGCGGTCGGGGATGGGTTTGTGCAGATCACCAAGGATCGCGTGGCAATTCTCACGGACATGGCCATCAAGGCCGAGGATATTGACGAGCAAAAGGCCGAGGAGGCCAAGCGGCGCGCCGAAGCCCGGCTCCAGCAAAAGTTGAGCGATGAGGAGGCGGCGACGGTTCATGCCGCGCTGGCGCATGCTCTGGCGCAAATCAAAGTCAAACAACACCATCGAAAGTGACGCACAGTTTTCAAGCAAACAGCGCGGAGAAGATTCTCCGCGCTGTTTTGTTTCGAGCCTGGCGATTTGAGGATTTATCCTTTCGCTGCCAACCAAGCTTGGTTAGCTTTTCTTCCGGCCTGCCATGATCCACGGATTTCTCCCATGAAACGCCTGATGATACTTCTCAGCCTGATCGGACTGGGAATCGCAACCGGCGTGATCATTTGGAGCGGTTATCGGCAGGTGTTGCAGGCGTTGTCCGTGGCGGGGTGGGGCATTTTGTGGACCTGCCTGGCCCATTTGCTTTCAATGATTTTTTGCGTCATCGGCTGGCAGACGTTGCTGAAACGCAATCGTCCCGGTAAGGCGGTTTTCTTCTATATCCTGTGGATTCGCGCGGCCATCAACAACCTGATGCCCGTGGCGCGCATCGGCGGCGAGGTGGTTTCCGTGCGCCTGCTGATGCGGCATGGCGTTCGGAAATCGCAGGCGGTGGCTTGCACCGTCGTGGAGACGACGCTTTCCGTGATTGCCGTTTTTATTTTCACCGTGGTTGGCGTGGCTTTTTTTACCTTGCGGGTCAGCGATCAAAACCTGGCTGGCCGGCTGATCATGGGATTGCTGCTTTCGGTGCCGTTGCTGGCGGCGTTTGTGCTGATTCAGCGGATCGGGATTTTCAGTCTGTTGACGAAAATTTTCACCCTGCTGTTTGGCGAAACCTGGACCACTTTTCTCGGCAACACCGCCCATCTTGATCAGGCGGTGCGGACCATGTATCGGCGGCGCGGTCGGGCTTTGGCTTGCCTGTTTTGGCAATGCGCCTCTTGGAGTTCAGGCACCATTGAAATCTGGCTGGCCCTGCATTTTCTTGGGCACACGCTGCCGCTTTCCGAGGCGTTCATGATCGAAGCCCTGATTCAAGGCACGGGCAGTGCGGCCTTTGTGGTGCCGGGCGCGTTGGGCGTGCAGGAAGCGGGATTTTTATTATACGGCCATCTGCTGGGATTGACCCCGGATGTGGCGACGGCGCTGGCGGTGATCCGCCGCTGCCGCGATTTGTTGCTCTACGCGCCGGGCTTGATTGTCTGGCAGATGCAGGAGGGCGGGGCGTGGTTCAAGCGGCGGCGGACGGATGCAAAAAATGGGTCATCGCCTGACAAACCTCTTCCGGATCGGTGAAGTCCACACGTGGGTGGCGGAATGGCACCCAGCGAAACCGCGCATACCACAAAGTCCCTTGATGCGGTGGCTGGCTGTAATCGTATTTGGCAATGGGTCGGAAACACTCGCTTTCAGTTTTGACGTAACCCAGGTTGCATTGTTCGGAAACGTAAAGTTCCAGCGCTTGTTTTTTTTCCTTCTGCTCCGCGGGAGAAAGTCGAATTCTGGTTTCTAGTCCGTTGTTTTTGGGGAATTCCTGCGAATGGGCACGTCCGCCGGCAAAGTTGTATTCGGCAAATTCCAGCACGGACACATTTTCGGTCAGCGTGCTGACAATGGCATTCAACACGTCGTGATCCGGGTTGCCGCCTTCGTAAGCCGGTGCCCATATTTGGTCAATGTGATGTTCAGTCATGGCCTGGCGAATTTCCGTGTTCAAAGTGGGCATGTGTTGCCGAAGGCTGCGGGCCGCGCGGCCCGACCAGCCGACGGGAATTAAATTGAGCCGCTTTGCGGCCTGCTCCGCTTCGTTGCGTCGCCGTGCCACGTGTCCGTCGTGCTTTTTGCGATCCCAAGGCCAGCGCACATCGCGCGCGATACAGCCATGCGTCAGATAAAGCGCGTAGATTTTTGAACCTTCAGCCTGGGCGCGGCGAATGGTGGCAAAGCATGCGACGAGTTCATCATCCGGATGCGGGACCAAAAGGAGAATATGTCGTCCAAATGGGCTGGGCATGACTTGCTTTACGGGTTTATTGAGGGTTTGACGGTCGTGGTATTCATCGCCTTGAGCCAGATGGCGAACAAATCTTCGGCCAGGACATCTTCCCAGCTGGCCAGGTGCTTTTCGCTGTAAGCCAAAGCGGCCTGGCGCATTGCCTGGCGCGCCTCGGGCCGGGTGGCCATTTCGCGCAGGGCATTTGTCCACGCCTCAACTCCGCTGTTCACCACTTTCATGGCGGGGGTGAAATTAAACAATGGCGCCACCCCGCTTTTTTCCGCCACCAGAACCGGGCAGCCCGAAACCAGGGCTTCCACGCCGGCCATGCTGCGCATCTCAACTTCTGAAGTGAGCGCCAGCGCGTCGGCGCTGGCGTAGAGCCGTGCCAGGTCTTCCGGCCTCACAAATCCCGGCACGGACACATGGGTGCCGAGCCGTTGTTTCAAATCCTGTTCCGCCGGCCCAATCCCTGCGGTGATCAAATGCAGAGGCAGGCCTTCAGCCAGTAATTTTTCCATGGCGGCAATCAAGGTGTAGATGTTTTTGCCGACATCCAGCCGACCCACAAACAAAATCACAATTTTATTAGCCGGAACACCGTGGCTCCGCTCGATTTCGGCGCGTTGATTGCGGTGCGCCCCAAACATGGCGCGGTCGATTCCCAGTCGCAAATAATGCACGCGATTGGTCCCGACGATCGTCTGGGCGAACGCTTCATCCTCCGCACGCGTCACCAGGACGTGCCGGCAGGTCTCCACGTGTTTTGCCAGCCGGGCTTTCATGCCTTCGCGCTTTTTCTGCGGAACTCGCCAGCGCGTGACCAGCAGACGGGTCAATACACCGTGTTTTCCCAACAGGCTTTCAATGGTGTGCTGTGTGAAAATTTCCGAATACGACAGCGTGTCCGTATGGAAGGAAGTCACAAGGGGAATGTTGTGGCGGCGGCAAATTTTTTCAGCCGTGCGGGCAAAGGCAAAAAAACCATCCGTCGTATGAATCAAATCGTATTGCGGCAGTTCCCGGGCCAGGCCCGGATGAAACGGCGCCAGGTCTGTATGGTCTGGCACATAGGGCAGGAACTTCAGATGCGAAGTGCTGAAAACGGGCGGCAGTTGGCGGATGCGCGCTTTGGGTCCCAACACTTCCTCGCTCTTTTTGCCGGAGCAATAAAGAGTCAGGTCCAGTGGCAACGGACTGTGCGCGGCGGCTTGGGCGAACCGCTCCCAGCATTTCACATGGCCGCCCGACTGCGAGGAGCGGGGCAAATCGATCAACGCGGCGACGCGCAATGGACGTTCGGGAATTGTCATCGTTGGTGCAAACCCTGGCGGTTTACCAAGCAAGGAAACTGGCGCGCGAAAGCATATTCATTGAGACGAGCCTTTGATCAAGGTTTTGCAGGTGAAGTGTATTGGATGTCTGCGGGATTCACCAGTTTTAACCGAAACGCCCGTCGAGTTTGAATCGGTTTTATGCGGTGTGTTCCGACTCACCGACTCACCGACTCACCGACTCAAAGCGAAAGCGGCGTGGAAATGTTTCTCACGCCGCTTTGCCTTGGGTTTGGTAATGACCGCCGGGCTATTTTAGCAGGTAATATTTGTGCGCGTATTCTTTGACCATCCGGTCGGTGGTGAATTGGGAGACCAGTGTGGACATGGCGTGGCGCATGCGCTTGATCCATTCACGCGGGATGCCGTTGGCATCGCGGTTGTAAAACATCGGCACGACTTGTTCGGTGAGCGTGCGATACAGGTTGGCGCTGTCCACGCGGTCCTGTTCTTCAACATTGTCCGGGTGGGCATCCGGACCGATGGCAAATCCATTTTCGCCGTTATAGCCTTCGCGCCACCAGCCGTCGAGAATGCTGAAATCCATGCAGCCATGGCAACTGGCTTTCATGCCGCTGGTGCCGGAGGCTTCAAGCGGACGGCGCGGGTTGTTCAGCCAGATGTCGCAGCCGGACACCATCTGGCGGGCGACGTGAATATCGTAATTTTCCAGGAACACCAAGTGGCCGGCCAGTTCGCTATGTTTGCTGAGGTGGATGATTTGCTGGATAAAACGTTTGCCGTCATCGTCCCGCGGATGCGCCTTGCCGGCGAAAATGAACTGAACGGGGCGTTGCTTGTCGCGAACGAGTTTCACGATGTTGTCAAACTGCTGGAAAATCAGCGGTGCTCGCTTGTAAGTGGCAAACCGGCGGGCAAAACCAATGGTAAGCGCATCCGGGTTCAACAGATGATCGAAGCGGATGAAATCGCCCTGCGTGACCCGCTGGCTTTGCAAGAGCAGGCGTCGCCGGGCAAATTCGATCAATTCCCGGCGCAACTGATAGCGCAACGCCCACAGTTCCTCGTCCGAGACGAATTGAGGGTCGGTCATTTTTTGCCAGAAGTCGGCGTGGTTGATGGCTGAGGACCAGTCGGAGCCGAATTTATCGCGGAAAAACTGGGTTTCCTGGGTGGCGTCCGATTCGGTGAGTTTTTTGCGCCAGAATTGCCGCACGGAACCTTTCATCCAGCCGAGCAGGTGAATGCCATTGGTAATATGGCCGATCGGCACTTGATCCACAGTTTTGCCGGGATAGAGCGCCTGCCACATATGGCGGCTCACCTGGCCGTGCAATTCGCTTACGGCGTTGGCGGCGCGGGAAAACTTGAGGGCCAGCACGGTCATGCAGAACGGTTCATGACTGTCGCCGGGATGAACCCGTCCCAGATTCAGGACGTCTTCAAAGGGAATGGTTAATTGGGGCAGAAACCGCTGAAAGGCGTAGTTCAGCAGTTCCGGAGTGAACCGGTCATGGCCTGCCTCCACCGGCGTGTGAGTGGTGAACAGACATTCCTGTTTGGTTTCGGCATAGGCCTCGGCCGCTTTTTTGCCGGCGGCGATTTTTTCCCGGATCAATTCCAAAGTCAGAAACGCCGCGTGACCTTCGTTCATGTGGAAGGTGGAGGGTTCCAGTCCGAGCCGTCGCAGCAGTCGCACGCCGCCGATGCCCAGCAGCATTTCCTGCATGATGCGTGTGGTGCTGTCGCCGCCATAAACGCGCGTGGTCAGATCGCGGAAGTGTTGCTCATTTTCCGGCAGGTTGGTGTCGAGCAGATAAACGGAGATCCGGCCGACATTGACCCGCCAAACTTGAAAGGCCACGGCGTTCATGCCGATTTCCACCTGGCAAACCAGGCGGTCGCCATCCGCATCCAGCAACGGTTCGATGGGCACATTGTGGGGATCGACCGGATTGTAATATTCCGTTTGCCAGTTGTTGGAATCAATGGCCTGCTGGAAATAACCTTCGCGGTAGAACAGACCCACGCCGACAAATCCCAGTCCCAAATCGCTCGCGGATTTGCAGTGATCGCCAGCCAGAATGCCCAAGCCGCCCGCCGAGATGGGGAGCGATTCGTGCCAGCCAAACTCGGCGGAGAAATAAGCCACCGGATTTTTCTGGAGCTGCGGGGCGTGGGTGTGGGCCCACGTTTTTTGTTCGTTCAGATAGGCGTTGAATTCCTGTAGGACGTTCCGGGTGCGCCCTGCAAAGGCGGTATCTTGCAGCCGGGCGCGCAGTTCCTGATCGGAAACTTCGTGCAACACGGCGACGGCATTGTGAAACATGTTCTGCCATCCGCGCGGCGAAAGCTCATGAAAAAAATCCTGCGCTTCCTGATTCCAGGACCACCACAAATTGCGGGACAATTTTTTCAAGCCGGTGACAATTTCGTTCAATTCCGCCGTCGAAAGAGGTTTGTTCATGCGTATGAGTAAGAGTTTCCTTAATTCCGCTCGGGCCTCCTGCCGTTGCGTTACTGAAACTGAAGCTAGTGGGTCAGTGCTGGTATCGCAAATAAAAAGTAAAAACCGGGTTCCACACATTTGCCATGCGGCGGCATTCGCGGCATGTGACCGGGCTTTGGGATCGCATTATTTGTCAATCCAGGCAAACTACCGGGCGCGAAGATGAGCCAATACTTTTATGTCGTGGTTACCGGACTGCAAAACAATTTGCAGTATCGCTTTAATTACCTGACGCGCACACTGTTTAGCTTTATTCCGCTTTTCGCCATGCTGTCGCTTTGGCGGACCATTTATGCGAGCCGCGGCCACCACGGCGGGGAAAACGGGTTCACCGAGGCGCAAATGATTTTCTATTATTTGCTTGTTGCTGTGGTGGATGTGCTTACGGCTGTCAATGAAGACGACTGGCAAATTGCCGCCGATATCCGCGAAGGCAACATCAGCCAGTTCCTCCTCAAGCCGGTTGATTATTTATGGTATCGGCTCAGTTTGTTCCTCGCGGGCCGATTGGCGTTTATCGCCGTGGCGGCGATCCCTTTGCTGGTTTTTATTTCCTGCTATCGGGCGTATTTTTTGGCGCCCCCGGATCTTGGGGTGTTCAGCCTGGTGTTGGTATCGTTGCTGCTGACGGCGCTGCTGCAATTTTTCATTTCTTACGCCATGGCCATGCTGGCGTTCTGGCTGTTGGAAATTTCCACCCTCATCTTCATCCTTTACGCGTTTGAATACCTCGCCAGCGGACATTTGTTTCCGCTGGATGTGCTGCCGCCAGGATTGAAACAGGTTTTGTTCCTGACACCTTTTCCGTATCAACTGTATTTTCCCATTCAGATTTACATGGGGAAAATTGCGGGCGTTGACCTGTGGCGCGGGTTGGCTGTTCAACTTGGCTGGGTGCTCCTGGCGTATCAATTTGCCCGCTTCATGTGGCGGCGGGGCATCAGAAAATATTCGGCCTTTGGCGGCTGAACCGGCTGATCATGACTGCAAAACGATACCTATCCCTTTACGCCGCGTTATGGAAAAACTCGGTAACGCGCGAAATGTCTTTCAAGGGCAATTTTCTCCTCTGGATCCTCGTCGAATTGCTGTGGTTCGGCCTGCAGCTTTGCTTTGTAAGCGTCATTTTCTCGCAAACCGATGCGGTTGGCTCTTGGAGCAAATGGCAGATGGTGCTGCTGGTCGGCACCAGCAATTTCATCCAGCAACTTTATCAGGCGTTGTTTCTGACCAACTGCACAAATTTGTCGGAGCTGGTTCGCACCGGGAAAATGGATTTTTTTATGTTGTTGCCCGTGAACACGCGGTTTCTGGTTTCATTGCGCGTGGTGGACTTGGGGGCATTTGTCAACGCCGCGTTTGCCGTTTGCGTCATGGTTCTGGCGGCGACAAGGCTGCATTTGCATCCTACCGTTGGGCAAATCATCGGATTTGCTTCGCTCTGTGCCGTCGGCATGATCATTCATTATTCGCTCATGTTCATTTTGGCGACGATTTGTTTCTGGACCGTGCGGGCGCAGGGCATTGTTTGGGGTTATTACAATTTATTCAACATTGCGCGGTTGCCCGATGAGGCGTTCCGCGGTGTGTTCAAGGCGGTCTTTACGTTTGCCCTGCCGGTGCTGCTGGTGAGCAACGTGCCCACCCGCGTGTTGGCCAATACCCTGGCTTCCTGGCACGCGTGGGGGGTGCTGTTGCTGGTCGGCGCCGTCTGGGCGGTGATTTCAGAATGGTTTTGGCGACGGTCACTCCGGCGCTACACGAGCGCCAGTTCGTGACCATAAAAAAACTCGCCGGTCAGATGACGGGCGAGTTGGCTGCGAACGTGGGCGAATTATTTTTTATCAACGGCTGAACTGACGGCCGTTGCCAAAGCATCACCGCGCAAATCTTTTCCGATAATCTTGCCGTCGGGGCCGATCAAAACTGTGAAGGGAATGGATTCCACGCCATATTTTTTGGCCAATTCATTGCCCCAACCTTGGCCATCAAAAAATTGTTGCCAGGTCATTCCGTCCTGCTTTTTCAAGAAGGCATCGAGCTTGTCCCGATCTGAATCGAGGCTGACGCCAATGATTTCAAATCCCTTGTCGTGGTATTTCTTGTAGGTCTCGATGACGTTGGGCAATTCCGCGCGACAAGGACCGCACCACGTCGCCCAGAAATCTACGAGCACTACCTTGCCTTTGTATCCGCCCACCGACAGCGGCTCGCCACTGATGCTTTTGACATTGAAATCGGGGAAGGTCGCCCCTGCGGCCAGTCCCCCCTGAATTTTGGCGGCGGCGGCCTGCTTTTCAATCGACTCCAGAATCTTGTCGGCATTTTTGCCCAGCTTGGTGTCCGGGAAATCGGTCTTGAGTTTTTCAACCAATTCCTTGCCCTTGGTGAAATCTTTTATCACTTCCAGATAGAGCATGGCTTTCATGTAAAGCACTTGGGACAGCTCGTCGTTTTTTTCACCGCTGTGCTTGGCCAGAATGGCGTCAAAGCTTTTTAACTCGGGGGCCAAATCGGCTTCGGTGGTTTTATCGGCGCTGATTTTTTCCCGGACTTGTTTGACCAGTTCCCGAAGCTCGCTGCTGACGCCATTGGTGCTGGTTTGTTCTTGCGCTGGTGATGGCGTGGTCAGAATCAGCGCGGCAAGCAGGGTTAATAGGATTTTTATTTTCATAGATTTAGGCAACTTGAAAAAGGCTTTCATTTATTTTGCGGTTGAACAATCTTTTTCTCGCACAGAAAAGATTTCAAACGTGCTTGACAGGAAGGGCACTTTCGTAGTTTTCTTAATTAATGATCTACGTTCCCTCCCGAATGGGCCAACTGAACCGGCGCGCCTTGCTCCGCCAGTTGCAAAAACTGGGCGTCGCCTCGCGCGCGGACCTCGCCAAAGCGTTGGGCATGAGCCAGCCAACGGCCGGGAAGATCGTCGATGAACTGCTGGCCGTTGAAGTATTGGAAGAAACGGATGTTCCCGAAAACAACAACAATGGTGGTGAATCGGTCTTGCGTGGTCGCCCGGGACGGATGTTGCGGCTGAACCAGTCGCAATCCCGGTTATTGGCCATTCAACTGGGGATGCATGAAACCACCGTGGCCGGGCTTGCTTTTGGCGTTTCCGACATTGATGAATGGCATTTCGCTTTTTCCGTCCCCAAAACGGAGGCTGACCAGGCCAAGGCTTGGGAGAAGCAACTCAAACTGGCCGCCCAGAAAATTGGCGGCAAAGATTTTCTCGGCGTGCTCCTGAGTGTGCCGGGTATTGTGGATGAGTCCGCCAATCGGGTCTTGTTTTCACCCAACTTGCACTGGACGGAGAAAACGGATTTGGCGGCGCTCGTAAAGCGGGTTTGGGATATTCCCGTGATGTTGGTTCAAGAGGAGCGCGCCTTGGCGCTGGGACATCACTTGGCCAACCCGGAAAGTGACGATTTCCTGCTCGTGGATTTTGGCGATGGGGTGGGCGGCGCGATCATTGTCGATGGCAAGCCTTTCGCCAATCCGCTCCCGATCAGCGGTGAAATCGGGCATACGCCCGTGCTTGGCAACCAGCGAAAATGCGGTTGCGGAGCCACCGGCTGCATGGAAACACTCGTTTCACTGCGCGGCCTTCTGGAAAGTTTCTCCAGCGCTCAGAACGGCAAAAAGGCCACTTGGGCGGACTTAAAGGAATTTATTGCTTGCAACGGTTTGCCTTTATGGTTGGCGGAATCGCTGGACGCCGCGGCAGTTTCCATCGCGGGCGCTTTAAATGTTCTGGGATTGCGGCGCGTGATTATCACCGGAAGCCTCACAGAGTTGCCGCCAGTGGTGCCGGCGCACCTGTCCAAAGCCATCCAGAACGGTTCCATGTGGGCCAAATTCGGCTCGGTGGAATGTGTGGCGGCGCCGCGGCGGCGCACGGCGGGCCTCGTGGCCACCGGCATTGACCGGCTGGTGGTGCCGGACAGCAAGAAAAATGATTTTGTTGCCAGTAAAATAACCCGTCGTCGTTTGGCTCCCTTGAGAGTCGAAAGCTAGTCTGAACTTGGCCCTTAAACCGACTTAATCCATGAATTCCGCGTTGCCCACCATCGCCAAAATCGGATATGGAGGAGCCGCGTCAAAACATGTTCCGATATTCAACCATCCCAACGCCGGGAAAGTCGCCGCAGGCCAGTCAAGTCGCCGGATTAAGATTGATTGCAAGGCTGGCGGTCGTCGGGAAACCTTCAAGAATTTCACCTGCGAATTCATTGAATAGAACCTAGAACCGGAACCATTCCTTTTCACACCAAAACAAGTAATTTAATAAACTGAACAAAATATAGAAATTATGAACATCAACCTCAAGCAATTCGAAGTCTGGTTTGTCACCGGCAGCCAACATCTCTACGGTCCTGAAACTCTGAAGGCCGTCGCCAAACATTCACAGGAAATTGCCAAGGCGTTGAGCGCCGCCGCCGCGCTTCCGGTGAAAGTTGTTTTCAAACCCGTGATGACCACGCCGGACGATATTACCGCGCTTTGCCAGGCGGCGAACAATGCGCCGAAATGCATCGGCTTCATCAATTGGTGCCATACTTTTTCGCCCTCCAAGATGTGGATTAATGGATTGAAGCAACTGCGCAAACCCGTCGCGCATCTCCACACCCAGTATAATCGCGACATCCCGTGGTCTTCGATCGACATGGATTTCATGAATATGAATCAAGCCGCGCATGGCGATCGCGAACATGGTTTTATTTGGAGCCGTTTGCGTTTGAATCGCAAGGTCGTAGTGGGTTTCTGGCAGGAAAAAGCCACGCAGGAAAAGCTCGGCGCGTGGGCGCGGGCGGCGGCGGCCTGGGCCGACTGGCAGGGCGCCAAATTCGTCCGGTTCGGCGACAACATGCGCGAAGTGGCGGTTACCGAAGGCGACAAGGTTTCCGCGCAGATCAAGTTCGGTTATTCCGTCAACACCCATGGCGTGGGCGATCTCGTGCAGGCTGTCAACGCGGTCAGTGAAAAAGAAATCGACGCGCTGGTGAAAGCATATGAAGCCGAGTTTGAAGTGGCGGCGGATTTGAAGAAAGGCGGCAAGCGCCATAAATCCATTCGCGAAGCAGGGCGGATTGAGTTGGGACTGCGTGCCTTCCTGACAAATGGCAATTTCAAAGGTTTCACCACCACATTCGAGGATTTGCATGGCTTGGTGCAGTTGCCCGGTCTGGCTCCGCAGCGTTTGATGGCTGACAACTACGGCTTCGCTGGTGAAGGTGATTGGAAGACCGCCGCACTGGTCCGGGCCATGAAAGTGATGGCGAGTGGCCTCAAGGGCGGCACCTCGTTTATGGAAGATTACACCTATCACCTAGAACCGGGTAACAAGCTCGTTCTCGGCGCGCACATGCTCGAAATATGTCCCACGATTTCCGATGGTAAACCGTCGTTGCAGGTGCATCCGCTTGGCATCGGTGGCAAGGCTGATCCGGCGCGTCTGGTCTTCAACACGCCTGCCGGCCCGGCGGTGAACGCCGCGCTCATGGATTTTGGCAATCGCTTCCGTTTGCTCATCAATGAAGTGGATGTGGTCAAACCGGAACATCCCATGCCCAAATTGCCGGTGGCACAGGCCGTGTGGAAATGCCGTCCAAGTTTTGAGGATGCGTGTGCGGCGTGGATTTATGCCGGGGGCGCGCATCACACCGGTTTCAGCCAGGCGGTTACCACCGAGATGTTGGAAGACTTCGGTGCCATTGCCGGTCTGGAAGTGGTGGTCATTGACGCGGACACCAAATTGCGTCAATTCAAACAGGAACTCACCTGGAACGATTGTGCCTACGGGCTCAAGAGTGGCTGGGTTTCCTGATCAAACTCCGAAACGCACCCAACAATTATTGCCAATGAAAACAATAAAACTGCAAGCGTGGCTGGCCGCCGGCGTCATGGCGACAGCTCTTTCCGCGAACGCTCAATCCGCCAAAATCACCGTGACGGCGGATCAAGTCAGCCACAAGATTTCCCCGACGCTTTGGGGCATCTTTTTTGAGGACATCAACATGTCCACCGATGGTGGTATTTATCCTGAACTGGTTCGTAATCGTTCCTTTGAAGATGCGGATACGCCGGAGAATTGGAAGTTCACCAGCACGGGCGACGGTAAAAGCGAAGCGACCATCAGCACGGCTGACGTGCATGGCCAGCCCGTGCCGCTCAATTGCTTCAACCGCAAGTCGTTGCGCGTGAGTGCCGATGGCGCGTTCAAATTGGAAAACGATGGCTATTGGGGAATGAACTTTGTTGCGGGCGATAGCTACACCCTCAAATTGGCCGCGCGCGGTGATAAATTCGATGGCAAGCTGACAGCAAAACTCCTGAGCAGCACCGGCGAGGTTTTGGCGAGCGGCGAAATTTCCGGTTTCGGCGACCGCTGGCATTACCATACCTTGCAACTGACCCCTACAAGCACCGATCCCAAGGGAAAACTGGAAATCTCCGGCGACGGCAAAGGCGTGATCTATCTCGACATGATTTCGCTCATGCCGGACAAAACTTGGAAGGGCCACGGATTGCGTGTTGATCTGGCGGAATCGCTTGCCGCGCTGCATCCAAAATTTTTGCGCTTCCCCGGTGGCTGCTGGGTGGAAGGCGACGATTTTGCCCACATGAATCATTGGAAGAATACCGTTGGCAACATTGATACGCGCACCCCGCTCTGGAACATCTGGGGCTACAACGCCACGCAGGGCGTCGGCTTCTACGAATATCTTCAGATGGCGGAAGATCTCGGCGCCGAGCCGTTGTTTTGCATCAACGTCGGCATGTCCCACAAGGAACACATCCCGATGGATCGCATGGACCAGTGGGTGCAGGATGCACTCGACGCGGCGGAATTTGCCAACGGTCCAACCAATTCCGTTTGGGGCGCCCGGCGTGCCCAGATGGGCCACCCGGCTCCGTTCAATTTGAAATACATGGAAATTGGCAATGAAAATGGCGGCGAAATTTACCGCGAGCGCTGGCCGCTGTTTGTAAATGCCATCCACGCGAAATATCCCGAAATCAAATTCGTGGCGGATAACTGGGGCGGGGGCTTTCCCGCCAATCCCAAGGCGGACATTGTGGACGATCATTACTACGACACGCCGGAATGGTTCATGCGCCACGCCGGTCAATATGACAAAGCGGATCGCAATGGGCCGAAAGTGTTTGTCGGTGAATACGCCGTCACCAGAAATTGCGGCCTGGGCAACCTCCGCGGCGCGATTGGCGAAGCGGCCTTCATGACCGGCCTCGAACGCAACTCCGACCAAGTCGTGATGGCTAGTTACGCGCCCCTGCTGGTGAATTTGAATCATCGCGCGTGGAATCCCGACCTCATCAATTTCGATAGTTCACAATGGTATGGTCTGCCCAGCTATTATGTTCAACAGATGTTTTCGGAAAACCGGGGCGACTTGGAATTGCCGACTCAAGTGGAATCGCCAATGTCGGAAGTCGCGGCTGAAGGCGGACGCATCGGTGTCGGCACATGGAATACCGAGGCCGAGTTCAAGGACGTCAAGGTGACGGATCCGGAGGGCAAGACGCTGTTTGAATCGGATTTTTCCAAGGGCACAAAAGGTTGGAAATTGCTGGGCGGCGGCGCGGAATGGAAGGTGCAGGATGGCGCGCTGCGGCAGACTGCGGAAAAAGAATTCATCCGTGCGCTGGCCGGCAAACGGGAATGGCGCGATTATACGTTGACGCTTAAAGCCCGCAAAATCGCCGGGGCCGAAGGGTTTCTGATTTTGTTCCGCATCGGCGGCAATGAGGATCGCACCTGGTGGAATATCGGTGGTTGGAACAACACGGCCGACGCTCTGGAAGCCGGCGGCACGCTGGATTCCAAGCCCGGCCAGGTGGAAACGGGGCATTGGTATGACATCAAGGTCGTGGTCAGCGGCAAGCATGTTCAATGCTTCCTCGATGGCCAGAAAATTCATGACGTGGACTTTGATCTGGGCGGCCAGGTGAAAAGTTTGTATGCGGTGACGGCCACCGACGAGCAAACCGGTGACATGATTCTCAAGGTGGTCAACGCCAATCCGAAAGCGTTGGAAACGGAAGTGGATTTGAACGGAGCCAAGAACCTCACCGGCAAGGGCACGGCCATTGTGCTGACTTCGGAAAATGCCGAGGATGAAAATTCTTTGGCGGAACCCACCAAGGTTTCGCCGAAGACGGAGCCGGTGGCGTTCAGCGGCACTTCGTTCAAACGCAGTTTCCCGGGAAACTCATTGACCATCCTGCGTCTGTCGGTTGCCCAATAACACCGTCATGCGCATGGCCCGTTTACGCGGTTGGTTGTTTGCCGGTCTGGCCATTGTGGGTCAGGCCGGCGCGCAAGAGGCGATGGTTCCGGTGAATCTGGCTGCGGTGGCCCAGACGAAATGTTCCTATGTGTCCGGCGACACTTCCCTGGGAGCGCTTCAAGATGGTCACACGCCCGGCAATTCACAGGACAATGACCATGGTTCCTATGGCAACTGGCCGAAAACCGGCACGCAATGGGTGGAATACGACTGGAGTCAGCCCATCAGCACAAAACAAATCGAAGTGTATTGGTGGGACGATCATCGCGGCGTTCATTTGCCCAAAGCCTGTCGCTTGAAATACTGGGACGGACAAAACTTCGTTGAGGTAACCAATGTCAGCGGCTTAGGGTTGGCTGGCGATCAGTTCAACGTGTCGCGGTTTGACGAAGTCACAACCTCCAAACTGCGCTTGGAAATGGATGCCAACGAATCGTTTTCCACCGGCGTCCTGGAATGGCGGGTGTTGGATTCGGGAAAATCGCCAGATTTTCCGCCGCGCGTTTCTGCCGGGATCGATCGGGATGTGATGCTCGACGGCAAAACGTATTTGTCCGGGCGGGTGCGTTACCTCAAGCCGGCCGCCGCGTCCGGAGTGGCTTGGGCCAAGGTTTCCGGTCCCGGCGAAGTGCATTTTGAAAATGCCCACACGAATGTCACCACCGCCACTTTTTCGGCGACTGGCAATTATGTGCTGAAACTGACCGCCGGGCGGGGAAAGTTGAACGCGGCTTCGACCTTGCAGGTCAAGGTGGTCACTCCGCCTCCGGCCCGGCGCTTGGAAGTGGTTTATACCACCCACTACAAAATTAATAATCCGCTCTGGAATTCCCGCGCCAGGGCGCTGATCGTAAACTGGATTCCGCACTGCATCGATCAGATCAACCGCACCAACATCGACAGGAATCAGGGCGATGGCGGGATTGATAATTTCGTCGAGGCGGCCAAGGCCTTGCGCGGCGAACCGCACGGGCCGCACAAAGGTTATGTCTTTGCCAATGCCTGGGTGCATCAGACGGTGGAAGCCATGTGCATAGCGCTGATGGTGGATGCGCAGGGCGATCCGGAGATTCTCAAGGCCCAGGAAAAGATGAAGGCCACTTTGGCGGATTGGATTCCCAAAATTCTCGCGGCTCAGGAACCGGATGGTTATTTGCAGACGGCTTACACGTTGGCGGATCGAAAAGACTGGCCCAGACACTGGAATCCGGCCCAACGTGGCAATCATGAAGGCTACGTTGCGGGCTATTTTATCGAATCAGCCATCAACCATTACACGTTGACGGGCGGCACCGACAAACGGCTGTATAATGCCGCCAAAAAACTGGCCGACTGCTGGGTGGCGAATATCGGTCCCGGCAAGCAGGAGTGGTTCGACGGTCATCAGGAAATGGAGCAGGCGCTGGTTCGCTTTGGACGTTTTGTGAATGACATGGAAGGGCACGGTCATGGCGACAGCTACATCGCGCTGGGAAAATTTTTGCTGGATTGCCGCAAAGGCGGCAGTGAATACGATCAAAGCCATCTGCCGGTGCAGCAGCAATACGAGGCGGTGGGGCACGCGGTGCGCGCCACCTACACCTATTCCGGCATGGCTGATGTCGCGGCGGAAACGCATGACGTGGATTATCAAAGCGCGGTGATGTCGCTCTGGGATAACATGGTGAACAAGAAGTATTATCTTACTGGCGGCATTGGCAGTGGGGAAACGTCCGAGGGTTTTGGCGGGAATTACTCCTTGCGCAATCAGGCTTACTGCGAGTCGTGCTCCAGTTGCGGGCTGATTTTCTTCCAATACAAAATGAACCTCGCCTATCACGACGCCAAATACGCCGATCTTTACGAGGAAACCATGTATAACGCCCTGCTCGGGGCGGTGGATTTGGCGGGCAAAAATTTTTACTACGACAATCCATTGATTGAAGGAAAGCCCCGTTATCCGTGGCACGTTTGCCCGTGTTGTGTGGGCAATATTCCGCGCACGCTGCTGATGGTCCCCACCTGGACTTACGTGAAAAGCGACGATGGCATTTATGTAAATCTATTCATTGGCAGCACCATCAAAGTCGATCGGGTTGCCGGCACAGATGTCGAGATGGTGCAGAAGACGGATTATCCGTGGAGCGGGAAAGTGGCCATCACCGTAAACCCCAAAGCCGCCAAGCGGTTCACAGTTTACATGCGGGTGCCGGATCGGACCACCAGCGAGCTTTACCAGCCCACACCAATCGTCAACGGTTTGAAACAGCTTGCAGTAAACGGAAAAACCATCAGCCCTGATATTCAAAACGGCTATGTGGCAATAACGCGGAAATGGCAGCCGGGTGATACCATTGAGCTTGAATTGCCCATGGAGATCCAAGTCGTCAGAGCCGATCAACGCATCGTGGCCGATTGCGACCGCATCGCCCTGCGGTATGGCCCGTTGATTTACAATATTGAATCCGTCGATCAGAAAGATCTCAACCTGACGCCGGATTTGAAATCGCTCGCGACCGAATGGCGCGGTGATTTGCTCGATGGCGTGATGGTGATCAAAGGGAAATGGTCCGACGGCAGTCCGCTTTTAGCCATTCCCAATTACGCCCGGGAAAACCGTGGCGGAAAGTCACTCGTCTGGATGAAAGAATAGCCAATGAATTCAATTTTATCTCGCATGATAGCGGGCTTCGTCGCGTCGGCATGCGCGCTCTCGGCGATGGCGGACGCGTTGACCGATGGCAAGCCACCAACGAAGGTCGCGCGGGTGGCTGATCCATTTCCAATGACCGACGTGCGTTTGTCGGGTGGGCCGTTCCGCGACGCGATGTTGCGGAATCAGAATTACCTGTTGAGCCTGGATCCCGACCGGTTGCTGCGCAGCTTTCGCATCAACGTCGGCCTTCCGACGAACGCGAAACCGCTCGGTGGTTGGGAAGTTCCGGATATCGAAATTCGCGGGCATAGTCTCGGGCATTATCTCTCGGCGTGCTCGCTGATGTTCGCGAGCACCGGCGACGCGCGCTTCAAGCAGCGCGCGGATTATATCGTCGTCGAACTTGCGCTATGCCAGAGCAACTCGCCAGCGGCAGGGTTTCACGAAGGGTATTTGTCCGCGTTTCCCGAATCATTCTTCGATCGCCTGGAAGCGGGCAAACCCGTCTGGGTGCCGTGGTATACGCTGCACAAAATCATGGCCGGGCTGCTCGACGCGAATCAGCATTGCGGCAATGCCCAGGCGCTGGAGGTGCTGACCAACATGGCCAACTGGGTCAAGTGGCGCGAGGACCGGCTGACGCCGGCGCAAATGCAAAAGACGCTGGAGACCGAGCAGGGTGGCATGACCGAGGTGCTGGCCAATCTTTACGGCGTAACGGGCGACACGAATTACCTGCAACTCTCCGAGGCCTTCAATCACCAGCGGGTTCTTGATCCGCTCGAACACGGTGAGGACCGGCTGGATGGCTTGCACGCCAATACACAAATCCCCAAAATCATCGGCATCGCCCGCGAATATGAATTCACAGATGAACCGCAGTTTTTGACCGCTGCCAACACGTTTTGGAACGCGGTCGCGCTGCATCGTTCCTATGTGATCGGCGGCGACAGCGACCACGAGCACTTTTTTCCCGTATCGCAATTTGACCGCCATCTGAGTCCGGAAACTTGTGAGACCTGCAACAGCTACAACATGCTCAAACTCACGCGCGAACTGTTCGCCCTCGATCCGGATGCGGTGAAGATGGATTTTTACGAACGTGCGCTTTACAACCAGATCCTTGGTTCGCAGGACCCGGAGACGGACATGTTCACTTATTTTGTGTCGCTCAAGTCGGGCCACTTCAAACTCTATTCGACGCCGAATGACTCCTTCTGGTGCTGCGTTGGCACCGGCATGGAGAACCATTCCAAATACGGCGACACGATTTATTTCCATGGGAACAATGCGCTCTACGTCAATCTGTTCATCGCCTCAGAACTGACGTGGCCGGAGAAAGGAATTTCCGTGCGGCAGGAAACGCAATTCCCCGAAAGCGACACTACCACGCTGAAAATCAAAACCGGCCAGCCGGTGCAATTTGCGTTGAAAGTTCGCCATCCGGCCTGGGCGGTGGACGGTGTGAAGGTGTGGGTCAACGGCCGCGAACAAAAAATTGTATCCGCCCCCGGCAGCTACTTGGCAATCAATCGGGAATGGCACAACGGGGATGCGGTGAAAATTCAATTGCCAATGCGGCTGCATACGGAAAATTTGCCGGATACCATGAATCAAGTGGCCTTGCTGTATGGCCCGATTGTGCTGGCCGGTGAATTGGGCACCAACGGCCTGCCGAATCTTTTCGTCGGCAACCAGACTGAATACAGCCATACACCCGATCCACCAGCGCCGGTATTTGTTTGTGACGCGGACCAATTATTGAAGCACGTCAAACCGGTTGCCGGCGAGCCGCTGACCTTTCGCACCCACGGCATCGGCCGGCCGCAGGATGTGACGCTAAAACCTTTTTATCAGATTCATCGCCAGCGTTACGCGGTTTATTGGGATTTATTTTCTGAAGCTGACTGGAAGGCGCACGCAGCAGAACTCGCCGCCATGGAGGCCCGGCGCATCGCGGAAGAGGCGCGCACCGTGGACGTGGTGCGGCCCGGCGAACAGCAGTCGGAAATTGATCACAAGGTTCAGGGCGAAAAGTCCGATCCACTCGAAGCCTTGGGTCGTAAATTGCGTCATGCTTATGACGGCGGCTGGTTTTCCTATGAAATGAAGGTTGATCCGGCGGCCACCAATCTTCTGGTTTGCACCTGGTGGGGGGATGAATCCGGCCAGCGCAACTTCGATATCCTGATTGACGGCGTCAAAATCGCCTCGCAACAATTGTTGCATAACCAGCCTGGCAAGTTTTGGGATGCGACTTACCCGATCCCGACCGGGCTGACGCGTGGTAAACAAAAGGTCACGGTGAAATTACAGGCTCAACCCGGTAACTTTGCCGGCGGGCTGTTCGCCAGCCGCATATTAAGAAACGCCCACCAAGTTCCATGAAAACCATTCAAAAAATTGTGTCCGGATTGACCGCGGCCTGCCTGGTCGGTTCGGCCGCCCGCGCAGCGGAACCACTCACGCTGACCGTGCAGACCGACCAGCCCGGTGTCGCCATCAACCACGCCATGTGGGGAATTTTCTTCGAAGACATTAATTTTGGCGCGGATGGCGGGTTGTATGCCGAAATGGTCAAAAACTGCGGATTTGAATTTCCTGATCCGTTGATGGGGTGGACCAAGCTCATCAACAACGTGGCGCACGGGAAAATTACCGTTCTCGACGACAAGCCTTATAACGCGGCCAATCCGCACTATTTGCGCCTGGAATCGGAAGGCACTGCGCCCATTGGTGTGGCCAATGAAGGTTTTCGTGGCATGGGCGTGAAGAAGGGAGAAACCTATAATTTCGCCGTGCAGGCCCGGAATGTTTCGGGCAAGCCGACGTTGCGCATCGATCTTTATTCCGAAGCCGGTGCCATTTTGGCTACGGCATTTATTAAGGATGTGTCGTCCGATTGGACTAAATACACGGCGGTGTTGCATCCCCGGGACACGGATGCCAAGGCCAAGCTGTATGTGCAAATCGAGGGCAAGGGCAGCGTGGATTTGGATGTGATCTCGTTGTTTCCCGAACACACGTGGAAGAACCGTCCCGGTGGTTTGCGCGCCGACATGGTGCAGGCGCTGGCGGATTTGCATCCGGGTTTCATGCGTTTTCCGGGCGGTTGCATAGTGGAAGGTTCCACCCTGGCTGGCCGTTACCAATGGAAGAAGACCATCGGTCCGGTGGATGAACGACCGTTGCTGATCAATCGCTGGAACACGGAATTCAATCACCGTCCCACGCCGGATTACTTTCAGTCGTTTGGCCTGGGCTTCTTTGAATATTTCCAGCTTTGCGAAGACATCGGCGCCTCGCCCTTGCCCATCTTGAACTGTGGCATGGCCTGCCAGTTTAATTCCGGCGAACTGTGCCCGCTGGATCAGCTCGATCCCTACATTCAGGACGCGCTGGATTTGATCGAATTTGCGAACGGCCCCGCCACCAGCGAGTGGGGCGCCAAACGCGCGGCCATGGGCCATCCCGAGCCGTTTCATCTGAAGATGATCGGCGTGGGCAATGAGCAATGGGGCCGGCAATACATTGATCGCTACACGAAATTCGCCACGGCCATCAAAGCCAAATATCCCGAAATCAAAATTGTTTCCGCCGCCGGGCCGTCGCCGGATGACGATCGCTTTAAATTCGCCTGGCCCAAATTGCGCGAACTGCACGCCGACATTGTGGATGAGCATTGCTATGCGAATCCGAGCTGGTTCTTCGACAATACGCATCGCTACGACAAATACGATCGCAACGGACCGAAAGTGTTCTTTGGCGAATACGCCGCTCAGAGCGACCGCACTGTCAGCGTTTTCAACCGCAACACCCTGGAATGCGCGCTTGCTGAAGCCGCTTGCATGACGGGCTTGGAACGCAACGGCGATGTGGTTCAAATGGCTTCTTATGCGCCGTTGTTCGCCAACGTGGACGCGTGGCAATGGACGCCGGATTTGATTTGGGTGAACACGCTCGGACTCTGTCGCACGCCGAATTATTACGTTCAAAAGCTTTTCGCCAATAATGCGGGCAATCAAACAATGCCACTGACGCTGAATGCGCCGGACGGATCCCGGCTCTATGCTTCCGCCACGCGCGATGACGCTTCCGGCGAGACCATTCTGAAAGTGGTGAATGGCGGAAATGAACCTGCGGCCATGCAACTCAATTTTGCCGGCACCAAAAGCATGGCGCCAACCGCCACGGCGTTTGTGCTGACGAGCAATCATCCGCAGGACGAAAACACGTTTGCCAGCCCGGATAAAGTGGTTCCCATTCAATACACGATCAATACTCCCGCAAACCAGTTCAGTCATGATTTTCCCGGAAATTCACTGACGGTGCTGCGCTTGAAAATTACAAATTAAAATATATGGCCTCAAAATATACTATCGGTTTGGATTACGGCACGAACTCCGTTCGTTGCCTGATTGTCAACATTGCCAATGGAGCAGAAGTCGCCGCAGCGGTTTGGGGATATGAGCATGGCACTGCCGGTGTCATGTTCAGCCGTGATCCGAATCTGGCGCGCCAACATCCCGCTGATTACCTCAAAGGCGCTGAACTGACCATCAAGCAAGCTTTGGCCGCGGCCAGAAAAACCGTCAAAGGTTTCGCCGCCGCCCAGGTCATAGGCATCGGGGTGGATACGACTGGCAGCACGCCGCTGCCCGTGGATGCGAATGGTCAGCCCTTGGTATTTCAAAAGAAATTTGCGAGCCATCCGGCGGCCATGGCCTGGTTGTGGAAGGATCACACGGGCGTGGCTGAAGCGGCGGAAATCACCGCGCTCGCCAAAAAGATGCGCCCGCAGTATCTCGCCAAATGCGGCGGGACGTATTCCAGCGAATGGTTTTTCAGCAAGATCTTAAAATGTCTCCGGGCCGCACCGGAAGTTTTCAGCGCCGCGCATTCGTGGATTGAGCTTTCGGACTTCGTTCCCGCCGCGCTGACGGACACACTGCATCCCGACAAGTTCGTTGTGGGCATCTGTGCGGCCGGACATAAAGCGATGTATAACGCCAAGTGGGGCGGTTATCCGGACAAACAGTTTCTGTCGAAACTGAACCCGAAACTTGGCGCCTTGCGCGATCGGTTGCCCGCGCGCGTGCTGGCCGTGGATTCAGCCGTGGGAACGCTCACGGCGGATTGGGCCCGGCGCACGGGCCTGTCCGCGGGCATTCCCGTGACGGTTGGCGCATTCGACGCGCACACCGGTGCGATTGGCGCGGGGGTGAAACCCGGCACGCTCGTCAAGATCATCGGCACCAGCACATGCGACATCAGCGTGCGTGTCAACACCGCGAAGCTGGCGGACATTCCCGGCGTCTGCGGCATTGTGGATGGCAGCGTGGTTCCGGGCTACTTCGGGATTGAAGCCGGGCAATCAGCGGTGGGCGATATTTTCAATTGGTGGGTGGATTACATTCAGCCTGGCGGAAAGAATGCCCTGTCGCATCGCCAGTTGGATGAAGCCGCCTTGAAACTGCAACCGGGCGAAAGCGGTTTGCTGGCGCTCGACTGGAACAACGGCAACCGCACCATTCTCGTGGATCAACAACTCACCGGTTTGCTAGTCGGTCAAACGCTTTATACCACGCCGGCGGAAGTGTATCGCGCGCTCGTCGAAGCGACGGCTTATGGCGCGTTGACCATTATCAATCGCTACGAAGAGTTCGGGGTGAAAATTTCCGAGGTCGTGAACTGTGGCGGCATTGCCGAAAAGAGTTCGCTGGTCATGCAGATCTATGCGGATATCACGGGACGTCCGATGAAGATTTCCCGCTCGGCGCAAACCTGTGCGCTCGGTTCGGCCATCGCGGCGGCGGTTGTGGCGGGAGCGCACAAAGACTTCGCCACGGCGCAGAAGAAGATGACCGGGCTGAAGGCGAAAGTTTACAAGCCGAATCCCAAGGCGCACGCGGTTTACCAAAAGCTTTACGCGCTTTACAAGCAAATGCACGACGCGTTTGGCACAAAACAGTGGAAGGGTAATCTGCACAATGTAATGAAGGAGCTGATTGCCATTCGTGACAGCTTGAGAAAGTAATGGCATGTTTACCGAACTGAAAGCCGAGGTGTGCCGGGTCAACAAGGCGTTGGTTGATTCCGGCTTGGTGATTCTCACTTGGGGCAATGTCAGTGGGGTGGATCGCAAGGCGGGCGTCATGGCCATCAAACCCAGCGGCGTGCCCTACGATAAACTAACGCCCGAGGATATTGTCGTGCTCAACATCGCTGACGGAGCGGTGCTGGAGGGAAAGTATCGTCCCTCTTCCGACACGGCGACGCATCTGCATCTGTATCGCGCCTTTCCCAATATTGGCGGCGTGGTGCATACCCACTCGCGGCACGCGACGGCTTGGGCGCAGGCAGGGCGTGAATTGCCCTGTTACGGCACCACGCACGCGGATCATTTTGGCGGAACGGTGCCGATCGCCCGGTTTCTGAGGAAGGCGGAAATTGATGCTGGTTACGAGGTAAATACGGGCGTGGTGATCGAGGAGTGTTTCAAACAGCGCGGTATCAGTCCCGACGACGTGCCGGGTGTGTTGTTGCATGGACATGCGCCGTTTACGTGGGGGGCCACGCCGCAAAAGGCATTGGACAATTCCATTGCCTTGGAAGCCTGCGCGCAAATGGCGTTCGAGATGTTGCAATTGAATCCGGATGCACAGCCATTACCGGAGGTGGTTCTAAATAAACACTGGAATCGCAAGCACGGACCTGGAGCGTATTACGGCCAAAAATGAAAAAACTTTTGCTCCAGACAATGTTGGTGGGTTGGGCGCTGAGTTTTATCAGTGTCGGTTCGCTGGCGGCATCAACGGCTACGAATGACACTTTGCTGTTCACATTCTTCCGAGAGCCCAATGGCCAAAGCGGCCTGCAACTGGCGACGAGCACGAATGGATTGACCTGGACGGAACTCAAGCCGCCTTCGGGAACGGGTTTTATTCTGCCTGAAGTGGGCGGCAAATTGATGCGTGATCCGAGTTTGGCGTTGGGGCCGGATGGTGTGTTTCGCCTCGTATGGACGACCAGTTGGGGCCGGCCACCGGTTTTTGGTTATGCGAGTTCGAAAGACTTGATTCATTGGTCAATGCAAGAGGCCATTCCCGTGATGGAGAATGATCCGGAGGCCAAAAATGTGTGGGCTCCCGAGCTTTTTTATGATGCCAAGAAGGATTTGTGGCTGATTTTCTGGGCGACCACTATTCCTGGAAAATTTTCCGAGACGGAAAATTCCGGTGACAACAACCATCGGATCTATTACGTGTCCACCAAGGATTTTGTCCATTTCTCGCCCACAAAGTTATTTTACGACGGCGGGTTCAATGTGATCGATGCCACCATTTTGCCAGCCAATGGAAAATACTATCTAATTGTCAAAGATGAGACCAAGAACCCGGTGAAAAAGAATTTGCGCCTGGCTGTGAGCGAGAATGCCGAGGGACCCTACGGCCCGGCAGGTCCGCCCATCTCGGGCGACTGGGTTGAGGGACCGTCGGGAATTCAGATCGGATCGGAGTTCTACATTTACTTTGACCATTACGGCAACCCCAAGTATTACGGAGGGATCAAATCACCCGATATGGAGCACTGGCAGGATATTTCCGCATCCACGTCCTTTCCCAAGGGCTTTCGGCATGGGACGGTTCTGCGGGTGCCGGAAAATTTGATTCGCAATTTGACGTCCCACACCACAACTGATTAACCCCACAATTCAACCATGAAAATAATGCAATTCGTCACATTGGCCGCGGCTGGACTCAGTGCCGCGTGTCTTGTAGGCTGCGCTTCTATGCCCAAATCAACCGGAACCATCACCCAGGCACCCTTCGGCACCACCACAAACGGCACGCCGGTGGAAATCTACACCCTCCGTAACTCCAAAGGCGCCGAGGCGCGCATCATGACTTACGGCGGCATCGTGCAATCCCTTTCCATGCCGGATAAGAACGGCAAGTTTGCCGACATCGTCCTCGGTTACGATAATCTGGATGGTTATCTGACCAACAGCCCCTATTTTGGAGCGTTGATCGGCCGTTATGGCAACCGCATCGGCGGCGCTCAATTCACCTTGAATGGACAAACCTATCATCTTGCCAAGAATAATAATGGCAATTCCCTGCACGGTGGTTTGATCGGCTTCGACAAAGTGGTTTGGACGGCCCGTCCATTAATGACGCCGACGGGTCCGGCGCTCATTCTCACTTACGTCAGCAAGGATGGCGAAGAAGGTTTTCCGGGCAACCTGATGGTGACGGCCATCTATACGTTGACGGATAACGATGAACTGAAGTTGGAATTCAGCGCGACAACGGACAAGCCGACCGTTGTGAATCTGACGCATCATTCCTATTTCAATCTGGCGGGGCAGGGGAATGGCGACATTCTCGGACATGTGGTTTATATCGACGCGGACACCACAACCCCGGTCGATAGCGGGCTGATTCCAACCGGCAAGTTTGCCGACGTTACGGGGACCCCGTTTGATTTCCGCACCCCCACGACCATCGGCGCGCGCATCAACGATCCTGATCCGGTGCTGCAATACGGTCCGGGCTATGATCATAATTGGGTGATCAACAAGCCGCTCGGGCAGATGGGGCTGATGGCCCGGGTGACGGAACCCACCACCGGCCGCGTCATGGAGGTTTACAGCGATCAACCCGGCCTGCAATTTTATGCCGGCAACTTCCTGGATGGCTCCATGGTCGGCAAAAACGGCGCCGTTTACAAAATTCACGATGCGTTCTGCATGGAGCCGCAGCATTTCCCCGATTCTCCGAACAAACCTAATTTCCCGTCAGTGGAACTGAAACCGGGTGAGACCTATCACAACACGATCATCTACAAGTTCAGCACCGAATAATCGGGCTGCCTCATAAAACCAACAATATGAACGAAATTACCAACATGGTCATGACCGCCACCAATTCGGTCATGGCCTCCACCAACCTCCCGGCTGCGGCCGCCACGGGTTTTAAAGGCACGGTGTTTAACGGCCTGGACGTGGTCGTGATCATCGCCTTTGCCTTGTGCATGCTGGCCGTCATCGTTTATTCGATGATGAAGAAGAACGAGTCGGGCAAAGACTATTTTCTCTCCGGACGCGATGCCAACTGGCTGCAAATCGGTTCTTCGATTTACTCCTCAAACATCGGCTCGGAACACCTGGTCGGTCTTGCCGGTGCCGGGTTTGTTACCGGCATGGCAATGGCCCATTGGGAAATGCAGGGCTGGGTGATCCTGATTTTGGGCTGGCTCTTCGTGCCGCTTTACGACCGCATGAAGGTTTTCACCATGCCGGAATTTCTGGAACTCCGTTTCAGCCGCGGCTCGCGAAACATCCTGAGCCTGCTCACCATCGCCAGCCTGGTGCTGACGAAAATCGCGGCGACCATCTATGCCGGCGACGTGGTTATCCGCACCTTGTTGAACGTCAATACGGTTAACATCTTCGGCTATCACATGGACGTGTTTTGGGCCATTGCCTTGGGGCTGGCCTTCACCACGGGGGTTTACACGATTGTCGGCGGTTTGCGCGTCATCATGTATACGTCGGTGCTTCAGGCGCCGGTGCTGATTATCGGGTCCATGTGCATTCTCTATTCGGCGCTGCGGGTCCTGGGACACGGCAGTCTGATGGAGGGCTGGCATACGACCCTTACTACCGTTGGCGACAATGTGCATTTGATCCGCTCCGCCAAAGATCCTGAATGGCCCTGGCCGGCGATTCTGCCGGGGGCCGCCATTATCGGCTTCTGGTATTGGTGCACCGACCAATACATCGTGCAACGCGTGCTCGCGGGAAAGAATCAAAAGGAATCGCGGCGCGGCACCATTCTCGCCGGTTTCTTCAAGCTGACGCCGGTGTTCATCTTCCTGGTGCCGGGCATGGTGGCGTTTGCGCTGACCAAAGATCAATCGGCTCATTTTGTCACCAGCGGCGATCAGGCCTATACCTCGCTGGTCGCGCAAATTCTGCCGCACGGGTTGCGGGGCATTGTGGCGTGCGGGATGATCGTGGCTCTGATGGCCTCGTTGGGATCCAAATTCAACGCCTGTGCGACGTTGTTCACCATGGACTTTTACCGGGAGTGGTATCCAAACGCCTCCGGTCGGATGGAAGTCCACATGGGACGTATCGCCACGGCGGTCATCGTGTTCGTGGGCATTTGCTGGGTTTTGGTGATCAAGAGCCTGCACTCGAATCTTTATGAATATCTCCAGAGTGTGCAGGGCTATCTCTCGCCCGCCATTGTGGTGCTGTTCGTGTTTGGCGTTTTTTGGAAGCGCGCGAATGCCACGGGCGCTTTATGGTCTTTCTCCGTTGGCGTGCTGGCTGGCTTTGCCCGGCTGGCGGCGGACATCATCTTGCGCAACGACACCAAGGTGGTCACTGATCTGAAGGACCAGCTCTATCACCAAGCAATCACTTTGGAGCAATACAATTCGGCCATTGCTCCCATTAAGGCCAAGGCTGGAATTTTGTGGTATCTCTGGGATATTCACTGGCTATATTACTGCCAGATTCTGCTGGTCGTGACCGCCGTGCTGATGGTGGTGATCAGCCTCATGACCAAGGCGCCGGATCCGAAGACGGTGAAGTTCACCTATTACGGAGCCACACCCGAGGAAAAGGCGGTTACCCGCGCAAGCTGGAACAAGTGGGATGTCATTTTGAGCTTGTTGGTGGTCGCTTTGTGCATCCTGTTCTACATTAAGTTCTGGTAAGCGAAGCATTTTAACACAAAGCTGCGGCGCCCGGTGCGTCGCGGCTTTTTTTATTGAAGGAGTGAAGATGTGGCGCCGGATTTCAACCTAAACTCCGCAGTTGGGATAAACCGCGAACCCCGCCAACCCCGCGAAAACCAAGGCCAAAGCGAGTCGGTGAGACCGCCAAATTCCTGCACCCACCCGGGGAATAGGAGAATGGTTCCAAAACCCTGGCCGGTTCGCGTATTCCGCGTATTTCGCGGTTTCCATGGCGGCATCTAGGTTCAGGGTGCCACGCAGGTTTGGGCGGCTTCCGCAAATGCCGTTTCCAGAATTTTGGCCGCGCTTGGCAAAGCCCGCGAAAGTTTGTCCATCTGGCCATTAAGCCGCAGGACCGTTTGTTTGGCGGAATACGCCAGCATGCGCCGATACCAATTGATGAACGCCCGGCTGGCGGCTTCTTCTTCGGCCTGGCTTTGAGGCGCGTGCGTGGTTGGAGATTCAACCGCCTGACACAGGATCAAGGCGGCCAAGGCGGTGGGTTGGCTGGTTGAATTCCAGACTTTTTCCCAAAAATCCAAGGCTTCACCGGGGTTTTCGCTCAACATCAACGCTTCCGCCCGCTGCGCCTGCAGGGCGGTAGTCTCGGGCAAATGCGTCATGGCTTCGGTGGTCCAGTCGCGGGCGAATTCTAAAAACTCCGGCTGGCTCAAGGCGATTTGCCCGCCCAGCAGCCAGGCCGCCGGTTGTTGCGGATTGCCGGCGACGATTTCATTAAGCCGGTGCAGCGCTTCGACCGGTTGATTTTGCGCGGCTAGAAACCGCGCGTAATCCAGGCGCAAGGCCTCGCCGTTGCCGGACTCTTTCAGGCCCGCTTGAAACGCCTTTTCGGCGCCGGTTGCGTCGCCTGTTTGAAGCAGGCACATGGCCAGGCAGTGATGCGGCGCCGCCGTGTTGATTTCTTTGTTGATGGGCGCAAAGCTGCGCTGGGCGCGTTTGCCCAGGCACTGGCGCATCTGATCGGCGGCTTCGCTGAACTGCTTCAATTCGAGATGAGCCAGGCCAAGTGAGAAATGGAGCGATGCCGGCAGGCCGCCGTCCATTTTTGCCAGCGGCGAAGTCAAAATGCGCACCACTTCAAAGGGCTGTTGGGCCGCCGTCAATTGAGTGCAATACTGGGTGAGCAGGGTTTCGCGCAGTTCCGGCACAATTTCCGCCGCCGGCTTCGATGCCAGGCAATCAAAGGCTTCGCGATAGCGTGCCAGGGCCGCGTCCTTTTGACCGGAACGCGAAAGTTCTAGTCCAAGGTTCATCAGCAAATGCGGCTCGCCGGGCAGCTCTTCAATCGCGCTTTCCAAAAGCTTGAGATTGCGTTCGACCTTGTTGCGGTCGCGGGTGATTTCGGCCGTGTAGCCATAATGCGTCAGCGTGGCCTCCCCGAGGCGGTTCTCCAAGCCCCATTCAGACCGGCGCACTTCGATGCTGCTGAAGACCTGTTCGTGAATCCGGCCGAGGTAAAACAAGCCGGGCGCGTTGCGGAAAAGCCGCGGCACATAGGAACAACCCTCCGCTTCGCGTCCGATGTCAATGATCGGCAGGCGCCAGGCGAGGACTGCGGAGGCGGCCAGCGCTGGCGGAAGTTTTTCGCGGCCTTCAGCCGAGAGTTCCTCATCCGCGTCAAGCACCAGCACCCAGTCGCCGGTGGCATGTTCCAGGGCCGTGTTGCGGGCGGCGCTGAAATCATCGCACCAGGCGAACCGGTGAATTTCCGCGTTGAACTCCCTGGCAATCTCCACTGTCCGGTCGGTCGAGCCGGTGTCCACCACGACAATTTGCGCGGCGAGATCGCGAATGGATTTCAAACATTGCGCCAGAAATTTTTCCTCGTTTTTTACGATGAGACAAACCGACAATTTGGGCGTGTTTTTGCCACCAGCTTGAATGGCATCTGGTAGTTTTAGCCAATCCGGGTGGGAACCACCTTTGAACCGCTGGTTCAGGAATTTTTTGGCGGGCTTCCAGCCGGGCGCCAGTGAACGGGCGTGCTCGGCGCACGCTTTGGCGGCGGTGGCATTACCCACCGTCTGGGCAATTTCGGCAAGCAACAAATACGCTTCCGGATGGAAAGGACGGACGTTGATGGCTTGCCGGGCCGCACTCCAAGCCGCCGAAGCACGTTTTTGGGCGAGGTGCTCGCGGGCGGCGCCAAGGTGCCCCAGTAAGGCGCAAGGTGGCAGCGTGATTTTTACTTTTCCCGCCGGCGCGGACGGTTTGGTGGCCGTCGCCTTGACCGGTTCCAGTTGGGTCAGTGCGCGGCAGCGTTCAACCACAGTGTTCGCGGTTTTCTGCCAGGAGCAGTTCAATTTCGCGTAATCGGCAGCCAATTGGCCGCGGCGATGTGATTCTTCGGGCTGGCTGAACGCTTCGCGCAGGGCTTGCTGCAACGCCGGCAGGCTGGGTTCCAAAAGCCAGCCGGGGCTGGTCAATTTCATGCCGCTGATTTCATGGCCAAACACCTGTTTGACGGCAGGGATGCGCCAGCCGAAATCATCGCGCACAAAGTCATCCGTTGAACCGCCCGCCGTGACGATCACGGGCAAGCCGCAGGCCATCGCTTCCAGCGCGGGCAGGCCAAACCCTTCGCCGCGATACGGCAACACCAGACAATCGCACGCGGTGTAAAGACCGGGCAGGGCGTCGGGAGGAAGTTCCTCGTTGAGATACAAAATTTCCGGGGCGTTTGGTTGCGCTTGCGCGGCGCGGATTTTTTCCTCGAACGTTTGCCCGGCATAAACACTGGCGCCGCCAAAATCTTTGATGACCAAGCAAACATCATCCGCGGCCGTGAACTGTTCCAAATAGGCCTTGAGCAACAAGTCTGGCCCTTTGCGGTAAATGGTGCCGCCGACAAACAGGAATTTGAATTTCTTGTTCGTGGCCAGTTTTATCGGCGCGGCCTGCGGATGAAATGAATCGGGATTGATGCCATTGGCCACCACCGCCACTTTTTGCGCGGGCACACCGGAATCCACGTAAACGCGGCGCACGTATTCGGATGGCACCCAAAATTCGTCCACTTCAGCGGATTGCTGAACCCATTGGACGGGCAGGGAACCGAACTCCCACGGCTGAATCACCACCAGTTTGCCGCTGCGCGGACGGCGCCAATCCGGCGGCCAGGCGTGACGCACGGTGATTTCCGGCGTCGCCGGTTTATCTCCTGCGAGTTCTTTTGCCAGCGATTCCCAGCCAGCGGTCGCAGGCGCGCCATTGGGAACGCGTTGGAGCCGCAACCCGGCTGAATTTTTCAGAAGGGCGGAAGTCAGCTCGCGGTTGACATGCGACAGGCTGCCGCTGTCGAGGAAGGAACCTTCCCAAGAGAGCACCACTGCCTTGGCGGCAGATTCAGAACGCGATGCGCTGCCCGGCGACTTTAAAACGCTTTCGCTTGCGGGAATGAACTGCGGCTTGGCTGGCACGATGAATTGTTGCCGCTGGTCAAAGGATTTGCCCCAACGCGAAAAGAATATTTTGAGGTTCTCGTTGACGTGATTGAACCGTCCGGCGCTTTGGCCTTCCAGGTGATAAACCACGGCGCCGGGTTCGTAAACCACCTTGCGCCCGGCGGCGCGGGCGCGCAAACAAAGATCAATATCCTCAACCCCGTTCCGGTAAATCTCGTCAAAGCCCGCAAGTTTCAAGAACAGTTCACGCTCCATCAAGAGGCATGCGCCGGTCACCATGTCCAGTTCTCGACGCGAATTCACCTCGGATGCGAACGGTGCCGAGTGGCGATAAGGATGATCGGGGAGACCGTTGATCCAGCCGATGCCGGCATGTTGAATCGTGTTGTCAGCGTAAAGCAGTTTGGCACCGACGATGCCGGCATTGGTTTTGTCCGCAGCATTCAACAGAGCTTCGATCCAGCCGGCGGTCACTTTGGTGTCGTTGTTGAGAAACACCAGCCATTCCGCAGTGGCCGCCGCCGCCCCTTGATTGCAGGCGCGGGCAAAGCCTTCGTTCTGCGGATTGCGGATGACGCGGATTTGGCCGGCCTTTTCTAGTGAAGCCAAATGCTCTTTCGTTCCATCCGTCGAAGCATTGTCCACCACGATGATTTCGCGGGTCACATCCGATGGAATTCGGGCCAGCGAATTGAGACAGCCTTGGGTCAGCGGCAGATTGTTAAAGACCGGGATGATGATCGAAACCAAGCTCGGTTTCGCAATCACCTCGCCAGGCAAAACCGCGACCGGGGTTGGGGGCGATTCGATTTTGTCGGACGAATTAGGGGCCGGAATCTGGACCGGTTGCCGTGCGACATCAGAAATGATCGGGGTTCTGGCTTTGGGCTTGGGCTTCGGCTGGCGCTCCAACTTGGCCTCGGCAAGGAGGGTCTCGGCTTCTTTGATCGCAATGGGATCACAGCCGCTCCGCGCGATCAGCACCGCCTGTTCGAGCATGGTGCTTGCGAGCTGACCCTGGCCGTTTGCGACCAACACCCTGCCGATTTCCAGCAAGGTATGCTGCACAATGGCGGGATGCTGCGTGGTTTCGGCGGATTGTAGCACTTCGAGGAAGATGGCTTCGGCGGGTTTGTGCTGGCCGGCGACAAGGAGATCTTTTGCGATGCTGACCATGCGGTGATGCATCCGGAGCAGGTTTTCGTGGCCGGGATTTGGCTCGTTTTTTTCCGCCGGAAACAAAATCGCACCTTGCAGGCAATGTATCAGGCCCTGAAGCGGTGCGGGCACGGCGGACAAATAAGGCCGGAGACTTCGCTGATGGTTGGCATAGACCGGCGTGCTGCGAATCATGCTCTTGTCGGCAACCCGATACCAGAACAGCGCCTCGGGCAAGGTCTCCATGCGGCAGCCGTGGAGCGCCGCGCGGGCGTAAAACTCCCAGTCTTCGTGCGTAATGCCATAATCCTCGCTAAAGCCACCGAGACGTTCAAAGGTGGTGCGGCGTATACAGCCGTTAGCATCACCAAAACAATTGCGAAAAGCGCCGGTGCCGGCTGCCGGCCCAAGGAAAATCCAGCGCGCCACGGGTTTGGCGGCAGCGGGCGGCGGCTCCGTGCCGATGAACAAATCCATTGCCGAAGTGACAATTTCTGCGCCAGTTTTTTGGGCAGCCTGGACGAATGCGGAGAGCTGATGCGGCTTCGCAATATTGTCGTCGTCCATGAAAACGATGAATTCGCCCCTCGCGTGGCGGGCAGCGGTGTTGCGGGCGGCTCCAAGGTAACGGTTCTCCTGGCGGATAATCTGCCAGTTACGCTGCTTGAATTCAGCCTCCAGGCTGGCGAGGAATTTTAGGGCTTCCGGCTTGGTGCTGCCATCGTCCACTAGCACAACTTCAAAATTCGGATAATCCTGTGCCCGCAAGGAAGCAAGCGCCTGAGTGAGCAGTTCCGGGCGGTTGAAATGGATCAGACACACGCTGACTAGCGGTAGAGGGTCGTTCGGCACCAGCGGCTCGGGAGCGGATTGCGTCGCCCACGTCTGATGCCATTGCAGCCATGCTTGAATCGGGGCAGACGTATTAACCGGGCGCGCCGGAGCGACGGGATGCTTTAGTGTGGCCAGCAGCGCGGTCACGAGTGCGGCGGCAGTGCCGGAATTGAAAACCTGCCGGTGTTCGGCAGGCGCTATCAGCTCGGCCAGGCCGCCGCCGGAAACAGCGAGAAAAGGCACACCCAGCGACAGGCAGCGGCGCGCGATCAACGGCGAGTTTTCCGTGGGCGAGGGCAAGATTGAGAGCCGGCCTTCGCCCTTCAGATACTCGTTGAGTTTGGCGGGTGGAGCCTGAATCAGTTGCCATTTGACCGTCCACTGGCGGGTGCGGTCATACAGATATTCTAAGGCCCGAGGGCCTCTGGCAGTGGTCAAATCATCGGCAAATGTTATGGTGATTTTACGCAGCGCGTCCGGCCCAAGCCGTTCCAGTGCATCGCAGAACGTGGCTAGTCCGGGACACTTGCCAAGCGGGCCAAGATAGACAAGTTCACCTACGCGGGTTAGCAGAGCGGGTGTTTCATCAGGTGAGAAAAGTGGATTTGGCCGCCACTGCCGCTCTGCCGGCAGATCCCAGTTCTGCCGTTCCAGCCATCCCCGCAGGTATTGGGTGGTGGTGACGAGCGCATCAGCCCGGCGAAAGCATTCCTGCTCCAGAAAATCGAGTTCCAGTTCGTAAGGGTTGTTGACAAAGGCATGGCTGGCTTGTCGACGCCAGACGCGGGGACCGTGGGCGTTCAGGCAGAAACGGGTGCGCACAAATGCTGTGCCTTGTTTTTTAGCCAGCAGGCAGTAAAAACCGATGCCGTGCGTTTCAGGGATATGCACCACATCAAACGACTGGCCGAGCAGCCAGAGATAGGTTTCATAGGCGCGGGTGCAAGCTTCAGTGGACTCCACCGGCACCTGTATGCTGTTCGGCAAGGGCACATATTCTATCCCACATTCGGAAAAATATTTTCGCCAATGGCTGACGGAAAGGCCACTGCCGTATTGCGCTTCCGTGTGAAGCAAAGTGACATGGTGGCCGACTTGCGCGAATGTTTTAGCAAGCTCGACCTGGGCGGAACCGGCATCACCGTGGATGCCTTCGCCAGCGACATCGGGCGTAACCACGCACAGGGATAGTGGCCGGCTGGCAGATGCGACCATCGTCTTGGTTGGAAAGTAACGGGCGGCGGAGGGAAGCCAGCGGGTCGTTGGTGTGCTTAATTGCGCCAGCAAGGGCCGCAGTGCGTTGCTCAGGCGGCAACGCGTCGTCAAGGTTTCGTAGCCGTGCTCGATAATGTGTTGGGCCTCGGCCTGTCCGGCTGCCGAGCCGAGGAAATATTCAATGCGGTCTGGAATCTCGTCGAGCGGTGCTTCCACATAGTCAAGGTTCGCCCCAAATGGCGGGGCAATGCTGCACGGTTCGCTGATGACCAGCGTGCGCTGGGCGATGCCCAGCAGGACAATTCGGTGCCATTCAAAATACTGGTCCACACCGTGGTGTAAGTTAAGGAGGATTTTGCTTCGCTGCGAGAGCCCCACCGAGGTCAGCGTGTTCATGTTGGTGGTCTGGCCGGGAATCATCGGCCGCGTGGCCGCAGGCTTGTGGAAAAAACAGTGATGGTTTTTCAGCCGGGCGGCGTGACGGGCAAAGTATTTCTCGCGGCGCGGCGAGCCATGCCCCAAGAAAAGCAGATCAATCGGGCGGCGGGCAAACCTCTGGTCGAATCCGGAAAAGTCGCGCACCGCAGCCGGCAGCGCGCGGATTTCTTCAATGAGGGGCATTTGCTCCACCGGCTGCAGCAAAGGGGAGTTGGAAACGTGGCCGAGCGGAAGATAATGGCACGGATAACCGCGTTTGCAGATTCGAAGCGTTGAGTCAAAATCAATATCCCAAATGGCGAAGGCGCGTTCAAAGTGCCGCACCGATAGGGAAAGCCAGTAGGAGGAGGGCTGTTCGGTGTTAAACAGGATAAGGTTTGATGGCCACTTCTGGGAAACCAGATTTTTACCCACGCCCAGTTCGAAAAACTCATGAGGCGCGATTACGAGATGCCAATTGGCTTTTGGCGCAAAGCCGTCCCGCTCGTTCCGAAATTCAACGGTTAGCCCGAGTTCCCTAAGCCCGGCCCCGATCAAATCGCGAATTTCGTGAAAAAAATAATTTCCCTGCGAGCTGGTATATAACACAAATCGGTCGGGCCGGGGCACGGAGGACAGGTTTTTGCACATAACATTGAAATTCCTCGTAATAATCAAACAAACAGGTCCGGCGGCGCTTGCTTTTGCAGGCAGACGACATCCTGATGGTTGTCCCAGCCTTTTTCGTGGTAGGTGATCAGTTTTAAATCCGGCAGGGCAACCAACTGTGATAGCACATAAGCCGGGTTGCAAAGACTGATCCCGTAGCCGGACGCGCCGGGGTAGTCGGCATAGCCAAAACCTGACTGATAATATTCCTGGAGCAGTGCCGCCACATCAGGATCCTGCAGTCCATATCGGTATCGGCCGGTGGCCAGCGAACGCTCGACCCACCGGCCATGCAGGGTGAATACAATCAGCCCGTTGGGATTGACCAATGAATTGAATAGGCGGATAAAATCAGCACACGCTTCGGCATGTAGATGCGTCAGGAGCGACCCGGACCAGATGAGGTCGAATTTGCCTTGCAAAGGGATCTGGTTCACTTCCACTTTGGAATAAACCGGCTGCGCGTAAAACGTCTGCGCGCAAAAATCCACCGCGCCGGAGTTTAGATCGCAGGCCGTGAAGTGTGCCTCGGGAAAAGCCGCCTTGAAATGGCGCATCACCCGGCCGTGACCGCAGGGCAAATCCAGGATGCTCCGCACACTGGTTTTCGGCTTCCCGGCGGCTCGCAGGGCGCTTTCGATGCAATGCAGGGCGGATTTCCCGACATTAATGTAATGGGCCATGTCGCCAGTGAACATTTCGTCACCCGTGCCGATTGTTTGAATCACGCCGGTGGCATCAGTGGTGCCACGCTCAGAATTCGTGGTTTCGGCTTTGGTGCCGACGGAGGGAGCGACGGGGCGGGCGCGACCGAAATCAGCAGCGACGGTGGCAACGTCGGCTGGCTTTATTTTGCGGAGCGCCACATCATGATAGGTCCATTGGTGCAGCCCCAGGTAAATGATCTCAAAACCGTGCTCCAGGCAAAATTCATTCACCGCGCGATAAACGCCATATGTGGTCTTTTCCAGCGGCGAGTAAATTGTGTAGTCATTGCAGACAATCCAGCCGTCGGCTTTAATTTTTTTGGCCGCCTGTTCCAAATCGCGCCTGGCCCCTTCGTAGGAATGATTCCCGTCGATATATATGAAATCGAAAGACTCATCGGACGCCTTTGCCAGTAAGGATGACGAGTCGCCCTCGTGCAGTTCGACTGTGCCCTGTTGAATCGCTTCCTGAAAATAAGCGAGGTCAAACGGGGTGAAGTCTAGGTCATAGATGTGCAACTTGGCCGGTTCCGTGACCGAGAGAATCTGCTTGGCAAAATTTCCCGTCTGCGTTCCGATTTCGGCGCATACTCCACCTTTGGGCAGCAGCGCGAGAATGTCTTTCCGGCGAGGCACGACGCGGCTGTTTCTTAAATGGAGATCGGTCAGCAACGGCGGTTTTACCTCGGCAAAAAATTTACAACCGGCAGTCAGAAAATTCCAGACATGCTGACGGGCTTGGCGCTTGGCCTGGGCATTGAGGGCGAACCCCGCTCCATTCAAAAATGCGGACTGGACGGAGCCGTTGGCGTTTATTGTCATTGGAGGCTGAATGCAGGCTCCCGGCGCTGGATGATCGTTGTGGGCACAGGTGTTTCGGGATACTGCCGGAATTTCCACGGCTCGAACCGGCTTCGCTGACGGGGGGCGGAGTTGGTCGTCCGCCCAGGCGCGTTCCAGCGCGTCAAAATCCGAACTACACAGCAAAGCCATATGGCGGTTGATCATTTCCGGCGGCCAGTCCCACCACTGGGTTTTTTCGAGGATCGCAATTTCCGAGTCGGAAAATCGTTTTCGGATGGGGCGGGCGGGAGTTCCGGCGACAAGCGTATAGGGTTCGACGGATTTGTTGACGAGCGAACAAGCGCCAATCACAGCACCATTGCCAATCGAGATGCCCTTGAAAAGTTTGACATTGTATCCGATCCACACGTCGTTGCCAATGGTGATGTCGCCTCGACTCTTGTTGCTGCCATAGCAGGCCGCCTGCGGATATGGAATCCCGCTCGTCCCCGGCCAGCGCCGGCGGTTTGCGTCATCAAGAAACGGATACATAGTCATCCATTCACTGTGATGATCATATCCTATGATCGTGAGATCCGTGGCAATGGAACAAAACTTGCCAATGCGGAGGTGAGTCAGCGCGCCGCTCGGGTTGCTGATCTTGGAGTCGTGAATGTAACTGTAGTTGCCGAGCGTGAGAGTCAGTCCGGGGTCAAGGCGGACCGCACTCGCCACTGGCTCGGTTGGTGTGGAACATGTTTTGGTGTTTTGCGGAGATGCAGGCAATCGACTCGGGTTATTCGCAAACGTCCGCTGTGGGCTGGCGGGTGATGGTGCGGCCGGAATTTTGACATGTGGATTGAGGGTGCGCAAAACGGTGGCGGCCTCTGTATTGGCGGGATCCAGACCAAGGGCTCGGTAGGCATTGAACTCGGCCTCCATGGCATTGCCGACATCCACATGCAACCGGGCCAAGCCGGAAAACGCGGAGGCGCAGGATGGATTAAACCTTAAAGCCTCAGAAAAATCGCCCCGGGCGGCAGCGAAGTCTTTTTGTAATAATTTTATTCGTCCACGTTGGCAGAGAATTGCAACATCGTTTGGAGCGAGGTTTATCACCCGGTTGAGTGTCACCAAGGCGCTGGAATAATCTGCTTGAGTGATAAAGTGTTGGCATGATTCCAACGCCTGCTGAACCACGTCTAGGCTGGGTGGAGCGGTGTTTGGCATTGCAGCTACTCAATTGTTGTCGTGGATGCAAACCGTTTAATGACCGAGCGGGCCGGGATAACCGGCCCGCCCGGGGAAGGAGCCAGCGGTTTCTCGCCGAATTTAGCGACCGACGATAATCACTGGACAACGGTTGCGGCTTGCGCCGCGAAAATCATTTGCCATCCGCACTGTATGCTTTTTGCAACCCTGGCTTTTTGCCATCGCGCAATACCGGTTGCCCGGCAGGGCCAGCCTGCTTGAGGGCGAGGGCGCTGCCATTCAACTTGGGCAGCGCGGTGGCCCTCTGCTGGGTCAATGCCTGCTGGTTGTTGCGCTGGATTTCTTCGTAAACTTCCTTCCGATGCACCGGCACATCCAGCGGCGCTTCGATCCCCACTTTGACGATGTCGCCTTCCACCCGCACCACTTTCACGTGAATGCGACCGTCGATCACAATGCTTTCACCGGATTTTCTCGAGAGAATGAGCATAGGAGGACTGGTTATTGGGCGTTTTCTGCGACGGGTAGGGGATGTTGCACCGAAAAGTCACTGGCATTGGCCAGAATGACCTGTTTACCGATGTGGGTGCGGCGGTTGATGACAATCGGGCTTTTTAAATTGACGGTGGCTTGGTTCGGGCTGTGAATGGTCACGATGTTCAGCAGCCGGGCGTCGCGCGGATCATCCAATCCCAGAAAATCCACGTCGGATTGCGGAATGTCGGGCTGATACTCGGGCATGACCAGGAAAGGATCGATGACAATGAACGCGAGGGAGGCGTTGGCCTCCACCTGTAACCAGGCGAATGGCTCCTCTTCGGGGTTGGCGAGCAGGACGTATTCTTTGATCTGCTCAAAACCCAGAATGCCCATGGGCAACCGCACCTTGTTATTCAGGGGCGCGGCGGGTTTTTCCATTTCGATCATTTCAGCGCATTTCATGTTAGTTGTATGGGATGTTTAGCAGCGTCTGTGCCATGCCCGGTGAAACTTGCCGGGAGGTCGGAAAGGCGGAAAAAATTGGTTGTTTTGACCTGGTTTCACCGCGCCAAAGTCCGCCGCCCGGCAAATTCCGCTGGGGGCTGGGAGAAAATTGCCTCGTAAACGCTGTTTTGGGGGAATGGCGCATGGAACCGGCAACTGTTTACGGGATGTAGTTGAGGATGGACATCTGCATCAGCTTGGTGCCGCTTTGCAGAGCCGCTTGATACGCGGTTTGGGCATGGCTCAGTTGGACCATGGTTTGCACCAGGTCCGCGCTGGAATTTTTGGAGATGTTTTCATCCAGCGAACTGGCCCGGGTGGTGGCAAAGGTGGCGGCAATATTTAGACGGGTTTGCACCGCGCCGTTGTTGCTGATTTGATAGAGCTGGTGGTTCTCATCATTCTGAATATTGGCCGAATCGGTCGTGGAAACAGCCGTGGAATTGCCGCTGTTCAAATTGTTTTGCAGCGACAGGAGATGATTGAACAAATCGGCCCCGGAGGAACTGTCGGTGATCAACCCGCGGGGACCGGAGCCGGAGGTGTTTTCGCCGGGCACATCGACGGACAACGTCGAGCCGGCGGCGATTTCCACTTGATTGACCGAACTGTTTCCCTGGTAGGTGACGCCGGTAATGTTGCCGTTGGCATCCGTGGTGGTGGCGTAGGGGGGCCGGGCGGAATTGGTGCCGCCAAAAAGATACTGCCCGGTGGCCGGGTCTTTGGAATTCATCAGGTCCACCGCCTGCTGAATCATTTGCCGCACCTCGCTCCCGTAATTGGTCATGGTGGACGCCGAAGTGGTGCCGCTGCCGGCATTGGTGACAATCTCGCCCGCCCGGCTGGTGATCTTCTGGATCGACTCCATCACGTTGTAAATGGCGGTGGCACGGCTTTGGAGCGTGGCGATATTGCTGCTGTATTGCACCTGCGCGGCCTTGTCCGCCAGGCTTTGCAGGGTGTTTTGCATGGCCGTCGGATCGTCGGCGGCGGATTGGATTTTCAGGCCGGTGGAAACCTGTTGCTGCAAAGAATATTGCGTGGAGGTGAGCGCATTGAACTGATTCAGCATGGAATCCGTGTAGGAATTGGTGGCAATGCGCATGGGGACGGATGGTCAAGTAATGAAGCCGGGCTAATTCTTCATGCTCAAGACGGTTTGGATCATGGAATCCACCGTGCTTACCAGTTTGGCCGAGGCTTGATACGCCCGCTGGAAGCCCATCAAATTGGTCATTTCCTCGTCAACATTCACGCCGCTGACGGAATCGCGCTGGGTCTTGAACATCGTGGCGACGATGGCTTGGCTGGAGGCCTGATTGTTGGCGGTTTGCAGAGCGTCGCCCAAATCAGCCACGGACTGGTCATAGGCCACGCCCATGGTTTGGTTCTTCAAGCTCGCCTGCGCAGTGGATGCCAGTTGCGCCATTTTCAGGATCACCGCATTGTCGCTGGAAGCGGTGGCGGAACCCGAAGTTTGAATCAATCCGGGGTTGCTGACCAAAGACGGATTCACTGTGATGGTGCCGGAACCCGCGCCGTTGAAGAAATTGGCGCCGGTCGTGCCGGTGGAACTGTAGCCGCTGGCGTGCAGGTTGTTCACCTGGGTGATCAGCGTGGCGGCCAGCGTATTAAGGCTGTTTTGCATGGTGGCCAAAGCCCCGTCGCGCGCGTCGATGGCGCCTTGGATCGAGCCACCGGTCAGCGTCAACGGAACCCCGCCCGTGGCGGTCTGCACCAGCAAACGGCCGCCGCCCGAATCATAGGTTTGCAACGTATCCATGACTTGCGTGCCGGCAACCAGCGTCTGGCCGCCGATGCTGATGTTCACGGAATTGCCGGTGCCGGTGCTGGTCTGGATGTTCACCAGTTGCGAGAGATTTTCCAAATCCTGATTGCGCGCATCCAGCAGGCTGTTGGCGGAGCCGCCGGTGAATTCCGCGTAGGTGATTTCGCTGTTCAAGTTGGCGATGTCCGAGAGCAACTTATTGGCCGAGTTCACATCATGGCTGACCGAGGTGTTCAAGCTGGCGGTCGAATGGCTGATCTGGGTGTCAATTTGATTGAACGTGTTGGCCGCGTTTTGCGCCTGGTTGACCACCGCCTGCTGCGCCGTGGCCGAGGTGGGCGAGGCTGACAAGCTTTGAAAAGCACTGAACAAGCCGTTCAACTGATTGGCCAGGCCGGAACTGGAGACGCTGGTGGTGGAATCGGTGGAACTTGTGCTGCCGGTGCCGTTCAAAAATTCGCCCAGCGCATTTTGCGCCGATTGGAGCGCGCTTTGATTGGCGTTCCAATAGCCGGTGACACTGGCCTGGCTTTGAATCTGGTGGTTCAGCAGCGAATTCGCGATTTGCTGAATGGCCACGGCATTCGCGCCGGTGCCTTCCGGTCCGATGTTGGTGGAAATCGCCGGACTCGTCTGAATATCCACCCGTTGCCGGGTGTAGCCGGCGGTGTTCACATTGGCCAGGTTTTGACCGGAAATTTCCACGCCGGTCATCTGCGCTTGCAGCGAACGCGCGGCCAGGTTGAGGGTGCCAAATAATCCGAGCATATGATTTTTAGCCAACGGCTTCGTAGAGTGAATGTTGCGGCATTCCAATCCCGGGCAATTGGCCGGTGCCATTGTAAGTGGTCGGGCCGTTCCCCGGGAAAACGGCATTGATCAGGCGTTGCATGAGTTCCACCGCGTGGCTCATGAGCAGGTGATTTTGCCGGGCGCGCTGTTGCACGCGCACCAGCAGTTCATTGTTTTCCTGCACCAAAGCCTCCAACAACGGACGATATTCCGCCGGCAGCAGGGGAAGAATTTCCGCGAAGGTGGCCGCTTCCGGCAGATTCAATTGCCGGGCAATCTGCCGCTGGCGTTGTTCGCGCTCAAAGCGGACGGCGGCGATGGTTTCTGCCTGGGAATTGATCGAGGTGACGGTGTTCAGCAGATCTTCCGTCTGCCGGCGCATCACCAACGTCTGCTGCTGGTCCAGCCGGGCGAGCATCTCGCCGTATTGCTTCAATTCTTCGCGCATGGCGTCAATCAGACTGGGAAGCAAAGGGTTCATGGTAACGTGGTGGGAAAAGGTGCGGCCAATGCTTGGGGCAGGGCGGTCTTCGTCCCGTCTTTCTGGCTCAAATCGGACTGGTTATTCATGCCCAGACTTTTCATTGCCGGATGATGAGAATTTTCCGTGCCATCCAATTTCTTGGCGGCGGGAAGCAACTGCCGTTCAAAAATTTTAGCCAATCCAAAAGCGCCGGATTTGGAAATACTGTCCGCCAAGGTGTTGGTAATCAAATCCTGATAAATGCCGGAGGCGGTGGAATTGTCGGTCAACGACGAGGAAATCACGGTTTTTTGCGCTTCTCCTAAAATTTGCCGCAGCAGGACGGCCTCAAATTGCCGCGAAGCTTCCTTGATTTTCTGTTCTTCGGTTAAACGCGGATTGCCGGCCAAACGCTCGGGCGCAATTTCTGTGGCATCGATAGGACGTTGAATCGCACTAAGTTCCATGTTAGCGGATGATGAGTTCAGCCTGCAACGCGCCGGCCTGTTTCATGGTTTGAAAAATTGTCATCATGTCGCGCGGGGTGACGCCCAAGGCGTTAAGCGCGGCGGCAACTTTTTCCACGGTCGGCAATTCCGGCAGCGTGATTAAGGAACCTTTTTTCTCCGTCACTGCGGTGGTGGTGCTCGGTGTGACCGCAGTGCTCCCGCCATTGCTAAAGGCATTCGGTTGCGAGACGTTGAGGGTGGAGGCGACGTTGATGGTGATGCTGCCTTGCGCGACCGCGCAACTGGAAATATGAATGTTGGCTGTGGCCACGATGGTTCCGGTGCGTTCATTCAGAATGATGCGCGCGGGGGTGTCGGGGGTGACTTCGACGCTTTCCAAACGCGCGATGAAATTGATGGGCGAGCATTGGGCGTTATCGGGAATGCGCACGCGAACGGACGTGGAATCCACGGCGGTTGCGGAATTGGTGAACACCTGATTAATGGCCTCAGCCATCAACGCCGCCGAAGTGAAATCAGGATCGCGCAGCAGTAATTCCACCGTTTGATCCCGCACAATTGTGGTGGGGATCTCGCGTTCCACCAACGCGCCGCCAATGATCTGAGCCGAAGTGGGGATGTTTTTGGTGGCCGTCGCGCCCCCGGCGCCGCCCTGGCCGGCGGTAAAGCCGCCGACGACCAGCGGGCCTTGGGCCACCGCATAGGTCTTGTTGTCCGCACCCAGCAACGGCGTTTGCAGGAGCACGCCGCCTTGCAGGCTCTTGGCGTCGCCCATGGAAGCCACTTCCACATCAATGCGCCCCCCCGGCTTGGCAAAGGCGGGAATGTCCGCCGTCACCATCACCACGGCGACGTTTTTGGAGGAGAGCGTGGTGGCCGGCACATTGATGCCGTAACGCTGGAGCATGTTGGCAATGGTCTGCTTGGTGTAAACCGGGTCTTTGTCGCCATCACCCGCAAGCCCCACCACCAATCCGTAGCCGACCAGTTGGTTGTCGCGGGCGCCTGCCACCATTACCAGATCGCGCACGCGCACGCCTTCGGCGGAAACCGCGCCGGCGAGGGCAAAATAGCAGCACAGCACCGGCAGTATTAATTTGGTCGGTCCGAATTTGACGGCTTTTTTCCAGATCGTCTGGCTGACCGCGCCCGCCGAGGCGACGGATGAATGCCAGCCCGCCGGCCGTTTTTGGGCTTGAAAATCGAAAGGGGCGTGAAGCGAGGGGTGAGGTCCGCGCGGTTCGCCGTCCGTTGCACCTTTAAGAAGGGATCGCATGTCTGATCAGAAGGGATTGAGTTTATCCCAGATGCGGGTAAACCAGCCTTTGCGCTGGCTGTCGGACACCGAACCCTTGCCGGCGATTTGGATGGTTGCGTCCGCCACATTGTAACTGTAAACACTGTTATTGGAGGTTACATCGTCCGAGCGCACGACGCCGTGCAGCACGATCGTCTGCTTTTCGCCGCCAAACGACGTTTCGCGTTTGCCTTCAATGACAAAGTTGTGGTTGGGCAGCACGTCAATGATGCGCACGGCGATTTTGGCAATGATGTTTTCCGAGTTGTTGATGTCGCCACCGCCGTTGAACGCGTGATCGGAATTATAGCTCATCGCGGGCAGTTGGCCGTTTTTGGTCAGAAAACCGCTGCTGGCGGGTTGGTAGAGAAACGACGTGATGGCCTCGGAGAGGCTGGATTTTTTTTCGGTCTTGGTGGAATTGCTTTTTTTGGCGGAGCTATTTTCCTGGACGAGAATTGTGATGATGTCGCCCACCGAGGTGGCGCGTTTGTCCGCATACATGGGCCTGGAAGAATCGTCATGCCAGAGCGATTGGCTCTGGCCCGCGCCGGGGAGCAGAAGGGCGGCGGTTAAAACCGGAATGAGCTGGCGGCGGATAAAATGTGAATATTTCATAGGGAGATGGAGAGGGTTCGGCTGTCAACGACGGTGCCGCTGAGGTTGCGGTGGGAAACGGGATTGCGGGCGCGGACGGTCTGGCCCGGAGCGCCGTCATCCAACACTTCCACTTTGGTGCTGACGCTCAACGCGCCATCCTGCAAAACAGCGCTGGCAATCTGTCCGCGATGCATGACCACGCGCGGCCTGACCAAACGGGCCAGAATGGGATAGCCGGCGGCAACCGGTTCGGCAATTTCCAAAGTGCTGTCGTTCTGGGAAAATTCGGCGAGCGGTTCGCGCACCTTGAGCATGTCAAATTTCTCGTAGGCAATGTCCGCGCTGGTCACCGGCATGCCCCGTTGCAACGTGGAATGGGCCACCCAGGTTTCCCGCCAGACATGCGCCTGCAAGCTCGCCTGCCAGGTGCCCAGGGTTTGGTCCGCCGTGCAAAGTTGAAAACGTAGAATGAAAAAGCTGGTCACGCCGGCGGTCGGAATTTCCAGAACCTTGACCGTGAGCGGTTCGGCGGGCAGCGTGGGCGCCTTCCAAGGCTGGGTGAAAATCAATTCCAATTCCCCCCGATCTTTCACATAATCACGCTGCAAGGTGGTGGTGAGCAGTTCCAAGGCTTCCTTTTCGGTGAACAGCCGGTCCGGCACGGCGTTGGTTTGGCTGACGGCGGCGGCGGGAGCCGGGGATTGGTCCGCGCGCAGGGCGAATGCCGGAGCGGTCACACCGAGGGCGCAAATCAAGGTCCAAAATCCGAAAGGCCAAAGCCGGCCGGCCGGCCGAAAATCCGGTGAGGAACCCTGGACCCGCGCCAAGTTCGGGTTTAGGAATTTGGATTTTGGAAAATGATTCATCAACGTTGCAGGTTGTTGCTTTGTTGCATCATTTCATCCGCCGCTTGCACGGCTTTTGAATTCACTTCGTAGGCGCGTTGGGCGAGGATGAGGTTCACCATTTCCTCGACGACGCTGACGTTGGAAAGTTCCAGATAACCTTGCTGCAACTGGCCAAAGCCATTTTGTCCCGGCTGGCCGAGTTCCGGGGTGCCGGACGCCGTGGTTTCCTTGTAGAGATTATGGCCGAGCGCTTCCAGACCGCCGGGATTGTTGAAGCGCACCAACTGCACCTGTGAATTGGTGGTGCCGCTGGCTGTGGTGTAGGTGACGGCACCCGAGGCGGAAATGGTGATGTTGGTGGTGCCCGAAGGCACCGGTTGAAAGCCGCCTTGCAGCGGGTAACCGTCACTGTTGACAATTCGCCCGGACGAATCGGTTTTGAAGGCGCCGTCGCGCGTGTAGGCCAGCGAGCCATCCGGCATCTGGACTTCAAAAAAACCATCGCCTTGAATGGCCACGTCCAGCCGTTCGCCGGTCTGGGTCAGTTCCCCGGCGGTAAAAATTCTTTGCGACGCCACTGGAATGGAACCCTGGCCAATTTGCAAGCTGCTGGGCAATTGGTTGCCGCCGCCCTGATCCGATCCGGCGGCGCGGGTGGTGGAATACAGCAAATCCTGAAATTCGAGTTTGCTTTTCTTGAACCCCGTGGTGTTGACGTTGGCCAGATTGTTCGAAATGTTGTCCAGGTTCAATTGCTGGGATTGCATCCCGGCGGCGGCGGAATAGAGGGCGCGAAACATGGTTAGACAGACGTGGGTTGCAGACCAAAAAGCGCGGAGTGCCGGACACTGATGCGGGGTGCCGACGCCATCCAGGGCGTTTCTCGGTTGGGTTTCATGTTAGCTTGGGTTGCCTAAATCACTGATTTCGCGGCTCATGCGGTCGCTTTGCATCTGGAGCACTTTTTCATTGGACTCAAACATCCGCATGGCGGTGATGAGACTGGCCATTTCCACGGTGGGAGAGGAATTGGCGCTTTCCACAAATCCCTGGCGGACCGAAGTGCTGCTCACATCCAGCGGCTTGAGCTTGGGATCGTCCGACCGGAACAATCCGCGGCTCAACGCCGTGAGCTGGGCCGGATCGGCAAATTCGGCGATTTTCAGCTTCCCTTTGGGTTCGGAGCCTTGGCTGATGTCGCCGCTGGCCGAGATGGTCAGCGGCTCCGTGTTTTGGGGATCAAGCTGAACGGGGCCGGAACCGCCCAGCACCGCAAATCCTTGGGCGGTGGTGAGCTGGCCTTTGGCGTTCAGTTGAAATTGCCCGTCGCGCGTGTAACCGGTCTGGCCGTCCGGCAACTGCACGCAAAAGAAACCTTTGCCTTCCAGCGCAAAATCCATGGAATTCCCGCTGGGATGCAGTTCGCCTTGTTGAAAGTTAATGGCCGAACTTGTGGTGGGAATGATGTAACTGGAAGGATTATGGCTGCCGATGCCGACGGGCAGGCCGGCTTGGACGGCGGAAAACATGATCTCCTGTTTGCGGGCGCCGGGAATGGATGCGCTGGTCAGATTGTCAGAAATCAAATTCTGCCAATGGTCGGTCGCGTTCATCGCAGCCGCAGCTTGATAGAGACTTACGTCCATACGAAAACCAGTTTAGCATTGGATGTGCCAGCCTCATTTTCGGGCCTTTTTTGCCGCGACCGGGGTTCAGGCTGGCAAAAGCTTCCGGGTTGGTGCAGAAAATGCCGGGCGTTTGGGATCACGCCTTGGTGGCGGCGTCGTAAACACAGGCGAGGTCCATGACCTGGCCGCAAGAACATTGAATGCGCAGACCGGTGATCCGGTCGCCATCGCGATGCAGAATCACTTTGGGTTCGCAGACTTTTTCCGGGTGCGGCTTGGGGGAGCTGACCGGCGCGGCGGCCAATGGTTCCAACGATTTGAAGGGGCGGACCTGTTCGCCTTCACGAATGACGGTGACGCTAAGTTCCTTGCCTCCGCGACCAGCCGGGGCGTTGGTCAGGGGCACGAATGATTCAGTTCGAAGAGAAGTCATGTTGCGCGAGGTTGCTGGAGTTGGGGCCGGGCTGGGCGTCGATCGATTCTTTGACCTTGAGCAGGACGGTGACACGCCGGTTGATTTCCGCTTCCGGCGGATAACCGGGCATGGGCTGAGTGTCGGCGTAGCCGGAGATTTTACGGATTTGCGCGGATTCCACGCCGCTCTGGACGAGCTTGCGCCGGGCGGCGTTGGCGCGTTCGGCGGACAATTCCCATTTGCTGAGTAATTCCCGTCCGTTCACCGTGCTCGTTTCCGTGTGGCCTTCCAGTTCAATGCGGAAGGTTTTGTAGCGGGAAATTTCCCAGGCGAGCGTGCTGAACACCCAGTTGCCGTAATCGGTGAACACATCGGTGTGCGGCGCAAAAATCGGTTTTTTGGACCGATCAAAGATGTTGATGCACAGGCCTTCCGAGGTGAGGTCGATCTGCACGGTGGACTGGTCCTCATCCTCGGATTTAAGCAATTTGGCCAGATCTTCGCTGACGTGCCGCATCACTTCCATTTCCACGGCGGAAATGGAGCTGAACCGTCCCTCCTGCTTGTAAGTGCTGGAGGCATCCTTGTTGGGGATAATGCCGACGGATTCCTTGGTGACGGTGGAGAAGGGATTGCGGAAGGCGCGTTCGACCGATTCCTTGATTTTCTGGTCCTGGGCTGCCAGCCATAAGCACAGAAATAAAGCCATCATGGCGGTAACAAAGTCGGCATAAGCCACCTTCCAGGAACCCCCGTGATGACCATGGTTTTTCTTGCTCATGGGGAATCCCGGCTACTTGCCGGACTTCAGCGCTTTGAACATCTGCTCGAGTTCCTCGGAACTCGGGCGAAACTCCGAACTTAACCCGCGCCGTCCCAATTCCACGGCGGTGACCGGCGCCATGCCGCCCGCAAAACCAATGACACAAGCGGCAATGCAGCGGGTGTAATTCAGCTCGGCGGTGCCGATGAATTCCATGTTCGTGGCAAGCGGTCCGATGAATCCGTAGGCCAGCAAAATGCCCAAAAACGTCCCCACCAGGGCGGCGGCGACGTGTTCGCCGATTTGTTCCACCGGTCCCGAAATGGAGGCCATCGTGATCACAATGCCCAAGACAGCGGCCACAATGCCGAATCCTGGCATCGCGTCGCCCGTTTTGCTCAAGACGTTGACCGGCGCGTGATGCTCCACTTCCATCTGTTCGATTTCCGCATCCAGCAGCAGGCGCAACTGGTCGGGCTTGATTTTGCCATCGATAATGGGGCGCAGACTGCCGCAGAGAAATTCGACCGCGTGTTTGTTGCCCGAGAAGTTGGGATATTTTTTAAACAACGCACTGTTTGCCGGTTCCAAGACGTGTTCTTCCAGGGCAATCATGCCGTTGCGGCGGCCCAACAGGAACAGTTCATAAAGCACTCTCAGCAGGTCGTTGTAGGCGGCCCGGTTATGCGGCGCCCCTTTCAAGGTGGTCAGCACCCCCTTGACCATGTCCTTGAGCACCTTGCTCGGAGACATGATGATCATCGCGCCGAACGCGCCGCCAGCAATGATCAAGACTTCATTGATGAATGCATGCACGAGGACGACGAGCTTCCCCCCCTCCAGCATGAAACCACCGAAGACACAGAGGATGACGGTGATGCAGCCGATGATGACGATCATGGACGACGAATGGTTTGGGAGCGTTTGGCCAGGCCGGCTTCATATCGCTGCATGTAGGCGCGGACGGATAAAATGGCTTGGGAATGAATCTGGCAAATGCGCGACTCCGTAAGCCCGAAAACTTCGGCGATTTCCCGCAGATGCAGATCTTCGACATAATACAGGGCCAGCACTTTGCGCTGGATTTCCGGCAGCGCTTTCAAACGCTGCAAAATCACGTCCTTGAGTTCACGCCGGGAAACCTGTTCCACCGGGTTTTCCTCCGAGGCGTCCGCGATGACATCATATAGATTTCCCGTGTCACCCTCTTCCGTGACCCCGGCGGAATCCAGGCACACAAAAGCCGCGGGGCGAACTTCATCCAGCAGCTCATTGTATTCCTTTGCCGTCAGGTTCATTGCCTTGGCCATTTGGGCTTCGGTGGGAGTTCCGCCCAATTCCTGCTCCAGTTGAGCCATGGTGTTCTGAATCTTGCGGGCTTTTTCGTGAATCGTGCGCGGAACCCAGTCCATGCGGCGCAATTCATCCAGCATGGCGCCACGGATGCGCACCCGGGCGTAGGTTTCAAAGGAAGAACCGCAGGCGGGATCGTAATTGCGCAGCGCCTGAAGCAAACCAATCAATCCCGCGCTGTGCAAATCATCATGGCTCACATGCGCGGGCAAAGTCATGGAAACCCGGCCCAGCGCGGATACGACCAGCGGTAAATAGCGTTCCACCAGCTCGTTCTCGGTGGTGGCGTCGTCCTGTTTGGCATAGCGCTGCCAAAGTTCCTGGGCGGTGGGAGCAAGGGAGGCTGGCGTAATTTTAATCGGGCTCACAGCGGGATTGGGAGATTCGCAAGTGGTCGTGCTCATACTTTAGGATTGGGCTTGGAAGTTACTGGGGGATTTGAACGCGCGCGTCGTCGTTGCTCGACCGCCTCCTGCATGCCTTGCAGCCATACCCGCCCCCACCAACGAACTAAAACGGCGGCCGCCAAGGCGCATACTCCCGCCCGCCAAAGCGCGGTGGACCAAGGGCACTCACTGGCCAGGCTGAAGCCTGCGCCGATGAGAAATCCGACTACCGACCCTAGAATCATCAGTGATTTCATGTGCGTTCAGAAGGGGTTAAGCAGAACATTTGCCAGCGAATCAAGGGAAACCCGCGGGATTCAAAAAGCCCAATGTTTACGGGCTTTTTTCGCCGGGAAAAAGTAAGGCGCTCTCGGCGCGCTGGAAGTCGCCGGGAATTTTTTGCCCGGCGGCCAGGAAACTCAGCGAGCAATTTGTGCCCAACACAAAATTCCATAATTTCACCCGCCGAAGCTCTTCATCCAGATGGGTAAAGATGATGTCTTCCGGTGCCAGCGGGGCGAACGCCTGAAACTGCTCAAACAAAATCGTCGTCTCGCAGGCCGCATTCAGCACCAGATGGAGGTGGGGCTGGGGCAGCGCTGCCAACTGCGAGCGCAACGCGGTCATGGCGGTGGCGTTGTGCATCTCCACGCCGGGGAAATCCACAAAATACAAATCCGCCTGATCTTCGGATCCGCGCCAAAAACGTTCCACCGGCACGCCGATCATTTCGCCGTGCAGCGATAAAAACTCCGCCGTGTTGGCAGTGTCGCCATCCAACCGCCACGCCTGAACCTTTCGATTTTCGGCCAGAACCGCCGTGGTCATCCACTTGCACAGCGCGGTGGTTTTGCCCGAACCGGGCGGGCCGATGAAGACGTGCGGACGATTGGTGCCTTCCATGCTCTTTCGCGCCGGGCGCCAGTAACCCGCCAGCACGCTGCGCACCGCGCTCCATTCCCCGATCGGCATGGGCGGCGGGTTTTCGCCGTGCAAGGAACGGACTTTTTCCTCCAAACGATCCGCCAGCGCGGACCAAAGTCCCATGGATTCCAGCCAGGTAATGCTGCGCCAGCGGCGCGGTTCCGGGGGGGCAGGCGTCTCCGGCTCCACTCTTTCGTGAAAGGGCACGTAAGCATCGTCGCCCGGCGGAACGAAATGGTTGCGCGGTCTGGCATTTTCATCCGGCACGCCCGCGACCACTTCAATATGGCCGTGCTGCTGCCAAAACCGGGAAAGCCCCTGCACCGGCACCCGGCGCACGCTGATCACCACAGCGTCCGGGCCGAGTTGCTCATGGATTTGCGCCAGCGCCGCTTCGGCGCTGGCGGCAACAAAGGGAACCAGTTTCATGCGCTTATTCAGGGCTCGGGATTACCGCGGTGTTTTGAATCTGCATTCGCGCGGGGATTTCCGCATAGGAAAGCACCGTCAGGTCGCTGAAGGTGTTTTCAAAAAAACGCCGGAACGCCAGCCGCAATTGGGGCGCGCACAAAACCACGGGCGGATGCCCGGCGGTGAGCATTTGCTGCACGAACTTGGAAAGCACATCAATCACATGGCGGGCCAGCCGCGGATCGATGATCAAAGCCACTTCATTGGCGGATTGACGCAGGCCTTGCGCCAGTTGTTGTTCCAGCTTGGGATCAATGGTTATGGCGCGCAAACCGCCGTTTTGCGTTTGAAACGGCTTGGTGAGTTGCGATCCCAGCGCGCGCCGGGCGTGTTCGGAAAGTTCATCGGGATTCTTGGTGTAGGCGGCATAATCGCCCACTTTTTCGAGAATGCCCGCCAGATTGCGGATGGAGATGCCTTCCGCCAGCAGATTTTGGAGAATGCGCTGCACCTGGCCCACCGTCAGTTGGGCGGGAATCAATTCATTGACCACGGCGGGGTGTGTTTGTTTGAGGTTATCCAGCAACAGTTGCACGTCTTGACGCGTTAAGATTTCATGGCAATGCCGGCGGATGGTTTCAGACAAATGCGTGACCAGCACCGATGGCGCATCCACCACGGTGTAGCCGGCCACTTCGGCGGATTTGCGTTCCACATTGGTCACCCAGGTCGCTGGCAATTGAAATACCGGTTCCACGGTGGGAATGCCTTTGAGCTGCACTTTGCTATTGGTGGCGTTCATCGCCAGCCAATGACCGGGAACGAGCTGGCCTTGAGCGATGGGATTTCCCTTCAATAGAAAACGATATTCATTGGTGCCCAGTTGGAGATTGTCCCGCAAGCGAATCGGCGGCACCAACACGCCCATTTCCGTGGCGAAATTGCGGCGAACGCCGGTTACGCGTTCCAGCAAATCCCCGCCCTTGGACGTATCCGCCAGCGACACTATGCCGTAGCCCAGTTCAATTTGAAGCGTGTCCAGCGGCAGCAAATTCTCCAGTTTGTTATCCGCCGGTTTGGCCTCCGCCGTGGCCGGGGTGCCGGCGGCAATCGCTTTGGTGTCGCCGCCCGGCAGCCGGCCGGCCGGCCCGACCGCAACGGCCGGTTGACCCAATTCCGGCGTGCCATGCCGGTGAATGGAGTAGGAGAGCAGACCGGTGATCGCGGCAATGACCAGGAACGGTGTGGCGGGCAATCCGGGCATCAGGCCCATCACCAGCAACATCACGGAAAGAATCGTCAGTGCCCGCGGATAAACTAGTAATTGCCGGCCCAATTCACGGCCCAAATCGTTTTTGGCGGTGGCGCGGGTGATCAAAATGCCCGCCGCCGTGGAAGTGACGAGCGCCGGGATTTGCGACACCAGACCGTCGCCAATCGACAAAATCGTGAAGCGTTGCAACGCTTCGCTCATCGTCATCCCTTTTTGCATGATGCCAATGGCAAATCCGCCGATCACGTTCACCAGCGTGATCAATATGGCGGCGATGGCGTCGCCGCGCACGAATTTGCTGGCACCGTCCATCGCGCCATAAAAATCGGCTTCTTCTTCCACCAGCTTGCGGCGATTGCGCGCTTCGGCTTCGCCGATCAAACCCGCGTTCAATTCCGCGTCAATGGCCATTTGTTTCCCCGGCAACGCGTCCAAGGTGAAGCGGGCGGCCACTTCCGCGATACGGCCGGCGCCCTTGGTGATCACAATGAAATTGATCAACGCCAAGATGAGAAACACCACCAGCCCGACGACGTAGTTGCCGCGAACCACGAAATTTCCGAATGCTTCAATGATGTGGCCCGCATAACCGTCCAGCAAAATGAGCCGGGTGGAGGCGACGTTTAGTGACAGGCGGAACAGGGTAATAAATAGCAGCAACGTCGGAAATCCGGTAAATTCTGCCGGGGTGCGCAGGTAAAGAATGACCAGCAGCGTGAGCAGCGAGAAACTAATGCTAACCGATAACAGCAAGTCCAACAGGAACGGCGGCACCGGCAAAATCAGCAAAAGGATGGTGCCAAATAACGCAAAAACCAGCCACAAATCGCCGTATTTCAGCAATTTTCGCATTCTATCGCTCAGTGAGCCCATGGATTTTAAATACTGGTTTTAAAGGTTGAAACAGCCGGGGCAAACGCAGCCGCTGCCAATTGCAACCGAAGTATTAGCAGGAGTCTCGCCAGCCAAACGAAAGTGCCCGATAAAACAGCGCCCAAGGCTCGCGCAACCGGTGCATACTGTGGTCGTCACGGCGGCGAACGTGGCCGCCGCGACCAAGATCGCAGAACGGCTGCACGGCCGGGAAACGCAAGTCCAGGCGGATGCCGGTTACACCGGCGCGGCGAAGCGGCCGGAGATCGTGGCGTTGCAACGGAAACTGGATTGGCAGATCGCCAGCCAGCGCGGCGCTGTCCTGGCAGCCTGTCGGACTTGGTTCAAGGCGCTGGGTATTGCTGGCTGCCGGTGCCGCGCGTGTTGCCCTTGACTTGGCGCAGATCAAGGGCGTCCACGGCATCGAGAATGAAGTGGACGAGATGATCGGCGGGCACCCAGTCACGCAGATTGGGCGGGAGCAGCAGCGGGGTGTCGCGGTCAATGGGAACGAAGCGGGCGGCCATGTGTTTCATGGCGCGTCTGCCACGCAACTGTTCAATCAGCCTGACAAAAAAACGCGTGGCCTATGTCCGACAGGCGGCTAGTAACCAGATCGTGAGACTGATTTAGGCTCTAAAGTGGTTGACACTTCAATGATACAAGGAGTGTTAACATGAAAGAACAAGTTGTAGTGGAGAAGAAGAGGACCAGCCCCCCCCCGAGGGCGCAACGTTGGCCAAACTCCGTCGCCCGCGCATTCGCCGACCGATGGACACATACGGGAACTGCGGCCCCTCGGCGGGCAGGTCTTTGCGCAGGTTCAAGGCTTCCTGTCCCAAATACACCATGACGGGATCGCCTGATTTCTTGCGGGTGAAACTGACGGTGTTGCTCATCCAGTCCACGTCTTCGGCTTTGAGGTTGGTAATGTCGCCCTTTGGAAGAATTAGCCGTTGGTGGTGATCTCCATCTCCCGCTGAAAAGCCGCTATGCTCATATCGCCCCTCGCAGAATGATCTGCGCTGGCAACCGCTATAAGGCGACGCGGCATCATCATTTGAGTGGTTCAGCCGTTTTGCAGTCACCAATCCACAATTGACAACCAGTATCAACCAATGAAAGGAAAGCAGACACCATGAGCACTTATCTACGCCGCCGACCTACGCGTCGTCCGCCAGTTTGATGGCGCAGTTCAGGGCTGCCAAATCCCAATTTCAAGCATCACGGATATACCAGCCGGTAAAACACACTGTCATTGGTGGCATTTATCGGCAAGGCAATCTGGTTGGTAGCCATCACCGAATTGCTCGACACGTCCACCCAGTTGTTTCCAGCCAAGTTGGTGCTCGTCAGCAAGCGCCAACCCGTGTGGTCCGACGGCCAGGTCATCGTCAGATTTGCGCCGCTCACGTTCCAAGTCAACTTGGCCGACGCGGTTGAAACCACGCTCAACACCCCACTGCTGCCCAGATTGCTTGTGTTCCAAGCCAGATTCGCTCCTAAAACAGGTAGTTTAAAGCTGGCAAATGCCCCATTGATGGAGCCTGCTTGGAATAATCTGAAGCTATCACCCCCTGATAATGTGCCTGAAAGATTGCTAATCACCAGCGTGCCGCCCAGCGTCAGCAGCCCGGTCACGCGCAATTGGTCGTTGGTCAGTGGAGTTTTGCTAATCTCCATCAAGTTCGTGCTGCCTGGCTGTAGAGTCACGTTGCTGCTCGCGTTCAAAACGCCGACGCTTAAGCCCGGAGAAAGGGTGCCACCGGATTGCACTGTGACTGGACCGCCAATGGTTCCATTGCCGCCCAGCGTGGCCTCAGAATCAACGGTGACCGGCCCGGCGCCTATGAAACCGTTAACGAGCAAAGTGCCTGCGCTAATCGTCGCACCACCGCTAAATGGATTCACACCAGTAAGCACCACCGTCCCAGTTCCGCCAAACGCAACTGAACTTGCGCCACCACCGCTGGCATCAGTTATGGTGCCATTGAAATTTAGCGTCTTGCCCGCCGAAACGTTGATCGTGCCGCCATTGGCGAACTTGACGTTGACCGCGCTGACGGTTGAATCCGCCGTAACCGCCAAAACATCGCCCGCGTTGTCAAAGCACCAGGAACCCCAGGTCGCGCTCGCACCCACATTGGCCAGCGTGCCGCCGTTTAGGGTGACCGTTCCGACGCCCACATCGGCGCCGCTGTCGCAAGTGAGCGTGCCGCCGGAGTTGACGGTGATGGGATGCTCTTGCGTGCCATCCCACCCAAAGAGACCATTCTGACCTGCCTGCAAAGTTCCCCCGCTGTTGACGGTGATGCCACTCACATAGCTGAACGCCCGGTTGTTTGCGGCGTTGCCCGGATTGGCATACAACGTCCCACCGTTGATCGTCACCGAACCACTCAATGTGTTCGCGCCGGAAAGCGTCAAGGTTCCGGCGCCGTTCTTCGTGATGGCGCCGGTGCCGGCAATGGCGCTGGAAATGATTTGCGCCGCCGAACTGCTGTAATCAAAGATGCCGTTGTCCGTAAACGGATTTCCAAAGCTGCCGCCGCTCAACTGCCCGGCGTTGGTGATGGACAAGGTGCCGCCATTGATTGATATGGCCCCGTTGTAATTTGGGTTTGAACTGGTCAACGCGAGCCTCCCGGAGTTCTGCTTGATCAACACACCGGCCACGATGCCACTGGGCTCCGTCTGGGTCGTCAAGGCATTGCCTGACGCACTGGTATAACCGCTCGCCAACGGACAGCCCAGCGTCAGCGTGGTGCCGGCGGATTGGTCAAAAATGCCATCGTTGACGCCGATGGTGATGCCGCGATTGCTGTTGCTGATCGCGAAGCTCGTGGTGGTGTAAAGCCAGCCGCGATTGAGAATCAACTGGTCTGATGTGAAGTTCGGCGGATTGGCCCCCAACTGCGCCTCGGAACTCAAATTCAGGTTGCCGATGATGCCGTTGCCAACACGAATCTTGCCGGTGTAGCCGGTATTGTTACCGCTAAAAGACACCGGCTGCCCATAGAGCGTGAGCGAACCGTTGCCGTTCAAATTGGCGCTTACGACAACCGGCCCGCCGGAGCCACGGATGATATTGTTGTTCGTCACATACAAATTGCCCGCCAGCGTCATCGTGTTATACCAAGGCGCCGCATTGCATATTTCTTCGTTATCAATTTGAAATTTGTTCACCGTAATGGTCGAACTGCCCGAAGCGCCGTCAAAAAAGATGCCGCCGCTGGCCCGAAGCGAATCGCCCGCGAAGGTGTGGTTTGCAACGTCATTGGGTGTGGTCAGGTTAAAGTCGGACATCTCGTAGCTCTTGCCCGCGCTGGGCGCAAGACCGTCACTCCAATTGCCCGCTGTGCTAAACGAGCGGGCGCTTCCATTCCACAGGTCGCCAGCCACCATAGCGGTCGAGCGCTGAACATAATTCGGACCGAGCAGATAATTGGCCGTCACCTGTTGCTGGTTCATTGCCACGTTGCTAATCCGCACCTCCGAATAATCGTTGTTGGCCAGGTTGTCCCCGCTCCATTCCGACCGTCCCAGCCATTCATTCACGTCCGTGATATTTGCCAGACGATTGCTCACGTCCAAAAGGCCGGCCGGGAATCCGTCACGATACCACTGCCAGCGGCCGCCGTTGGTGCCATTGCAGCTCAACACCACTTGGTGCCAGGTGCCGTCGTTTACTGTCGCCGCGCCCGTTTCCCAGCCTTGAGCATAACGCACACCGCCGGCGTGGGTGCCGGCCGTGGTATTGCCTTGATTAAAATAGAGCGTCGTGTTGCCAGATGCCCATCCGCCGGCCCCCTGATAGGCATAACAACCGCCAGCGCTTGAGCTTTTGACCCACATGGCCACCGTCCAACTGCTGCCAGCGCCAACCGTAAGCGGAACCACGGAACTGGCAATGCGACAGGAACTGCTGCTGGCGTTCGCGCCCGAAATCCTCAAGCAATTGCCAAACTTGCCGCCGGAAACCACCGAGGCACCCCCATTCAACACGCCGTTCATCGCCGAACCACCGGTGCCGTCATTGATCACGGTGGTTCCGCTGACATTGTCGAAACTCAGATGCACGACAGCATTGTTGTTTGCCATCGAGTTATTGTTATAAAGCGACTGAACTTCCGTCGCGTTGAGCGGGCGATTAAACACATAGACTTCGTCTATCAGACCGTTCAGATTGGCTGTTCCATCGCCCGTGTCGGCGCTTCCCCCAATCCAAAATTGGTTGCCAGTTCCGGTGCTGTTCCATTGGTCGGTCGTCAAGGTGTCCGCGCCGCTGTCCGCGGCAGCGGATTTTTTAGTGCCATAAGCGCCCGCGCCATCCGTGAAGGTGATGGCGTAGTGATGTTGCACACCGGCGGTCGTTGCCAGAGCGGAATCGACCGTATAGGTCGAACCGTTGCGCTTCGCTTCAAACCGTTGCTGCGTGAGGTCCGTGCCAATGGCTGCCGTGAGCATGATGCCGTCGGTTTGCGACGTGGTGCCGGGCGCGGCATCGCCGGGATTGCCGGCGATTTCGCCGATGCTGGAATTTCCAAAATCCATGATACGCGCCCAGTTTTGGGCCGACTGAGGTGTGGCCCAGATCTCAATCGTGATGTTCGTCTGTGATGAAAGAATGCCATCGGGCAAATCAATATAGGCCGCCATCGAGTTCATTGCCATGTTGCCGGTCGTGCCGCCAGGCAATCGTAACGCGTTGCCGGTGTATCTCGCTCCATTGCCGCGCACCACAGCGGGAGCCCCGGAAACCAGGTCATAGTTCGTGGTGCCCGCCGGAGCCGAACCGGGGGCGTTGGTGAAGTTCCAGTGATAAATCGCCTTGTTCAAAACCGGCGCATACGCGACCCGCAACGTCGTGTCGCACATGGATTGGCAATGCGAGGAAATGCCATAGGCGCCGTCACCGCCATTGACGAAACTGCCGGTGCAAGTCGTGGCGCCATCGCCCAGCATATTGACTCCTCCGTCCCAGACGTTGGGATTGGAATACAAATAAGGCCAAGCCGCGCCGCCGCCGCAATAATTGTGCAGCATGATGGTCTTGGGATTCAGATGGCCGTCGCCATGGTCCAAATTATAATTGTGCCCGCCGGTCTCATGCGCTACCACCACCAGCCACCACCACGTGCTGTTCACGGTGGAATATGTGCCCGGCTGATACGCATTGCCCGCCGCCCCGGTGCTGGCATACGGCGCATAAACCACCTGGTCGGCCCCCACGCTCGCGGCATAATTCCGCACGTCCGAATAGGATCCATCACCGGCCACCAACCCAAGAACATAGCCGTTGTCCTCTCCCGACGAATCCCGGCTGGACATCATGTAGCCCACTATGTTCAGGTGTTGTCCCGTGCCGCTCTGATCATTCAACGCGTTGCTGCCGATGACTCCGTTGGCCATGTTCACTCGCGCATTGGCCTCGCCGCCCCACGCCGACGCCGTCGAGGGCGGATATGAACATAACAAATCCGACTCAACAGCCGCATAACCTGAAACCGCGCCGGCCACCAGTGCGACTGTCAGAAAGCACGTATAAAAATAACGGTTCTTTTTGGCGTTCATAAACTTTATTTGCCAGTTGGCTGCGTCTTTATGGAGTCATCGGCTTCAGCCGGCCCCAAGCCGTAGGTATTCGGGTCAATCGCCTTGACGATGACTTGTCCATCTTCGCGAGGCTCGCCCACGAGATAAATATTTTCCCTTGGGTCAATAACTGTGAACGCCTCGCGCCCGTCCATGAACGCCAGGGTCACCAACGAATCCGTGTTTCCTTTCAAATGGCCGCTGAATTGGCCTTGCCGGCTGGAGCCGTCGCCCTCGCTCTTGATGATGTCAAATTGAAGTTCCTGCCCGTCCACCCCCGGCAACGTCAATTGCCCCACCAGTTCCCGGGTCAGCTTGGCCTGTTCAAAAACCGCCGCCGACGTTTGCTTCAGATAAACCAGTTCGCGCCGGAAGATACGTGGATTTTCCTCCACCATGCGGTCATATTCCAGAGGATTGTGAGCAAGCTGACGGATGACGTTGGTGTCCCTGCCATCCGCCAGAGTCCATTGAAAATTTGTGCTTTCGTAAGCAACGGGCAACGGGCGTTTCAAAAAATTGGTCCAGTTTAGCAACACGGCACGGGTAAGTTTTGCGGTGCGGGGGGTGCCCCCTTGAGACGGCTGGTTTGCCGAAATATTGGCCGCTTGAACTCGGGATTCTGCCGGCTGATTGCTTTGCACTACCGATGGACGCATCCCCCACAAGACTACGAGAATGACAACAGTCAACAAAAGTAATATGCCGGCCTTGCTAAAGGCACTTGATGATCGTCGCACCGGACTTGTCATGCGCTGTTTTGTGTTACTGTTCAATGCTGTTTTCCAGTTGAACGTCCGCCATCATATGGACGAGGATTGGTGATCAGCCTTCGACTCATGTCACCAGCATTTTTTCCCGCCTGCCCAGACTGCAACTTCTGCTGAATCGTAAGATTCTGGAGCTGACCACGAAATATCATCGGTTTTAAAAATATCAATGAATCTCCAATGGCGCAATTCCGTCAGCCGACCACTTTGCGGCTGTGGGCATCCAGGGTCATGGCCAAATACAAGCAGCCTTCTTGGATGGCAGGCAAGTGATGTCGCTCACCCAGACTTGGTTGGGGCACGCGGGCGCGGGCACTTTGGCCAGCCAGTTTTCGGCGATGGCCAGGTTGTGGTTGCTTTGCGTGGTGCGGGGCCGAAACCGGTGTTTCTGCCGTGCCCGCAGGCCGGCTTGGCGCATCAGTCGGGCCACGCGGTTTTTGCCGCAAGGATGTCCCTGCCGCCGGAGCGCCACCTACAGTCGCGGACTGCCATAACTTTTACGGCTGGCCGCAAAGGCCTGACGGATCAGCGGCGTGAGCGTTTGATCCTGCTGGGGACGCGGTCGTTCCGGCTTGTGGTGCTGGGGGGCGTAATAACCGGCGCGGGAAACATCCAACGTCCGACAGAGCAGTTTGATGGGTTCTAGAGTTTGCATGGCCATCTGCTTGATCAGTTCGAATCGCCGAGCTGGCCGGGCTGCTCTGAGCAGATGGCCAAGGTTTTTTTTAGGATTTCACGCTGCCGTTGGGTGTAGGGCGGTGGGGCCAAAAAGTTCAGTCAATCGTTCGACGCTGCGTTTGATAAACACCAATTGCTCTGGTTCCGGGCGGGCATTGCCATCGGCGTCGGGGATATTGGCATTGGCAAACAATCTCATTTGGTGAAGACGATGCTCATAAACCGCAAAACAATTGTGGCAAAGTGGGGGGCAAGTTGAGGCAAAAAATCAACTGTCCGCTTTTGCCGCTGTAAAATGTTGATTTTGAAGCAAATGGTCGGGGCGGCGAGATTTGAACTCGCGACCTCTTGCACCCCAAGCAAGCGCGCTAGCCGGGCTACGCTACGCCCCGAACCACTCGGGCGCGCATCCTAACATATTTTCGTGCGGTTTCAACCCAGAAGATGAACAAATTGCAATTCCGGGCGCAATACCACACTGTTCTTAAGCTTGGCCGGTTCGGTAAGATTGGGCGCAACGGTTCCTCAAACTGATGATGGGGCAGATAACAAGACCGACAAATTGGATGCGCTGGATCTTGGATCTCAACCGACTTCAACGTAATGGCACATTGCCAACTGTGTGGGTATCGCCCGCAGCTTGCGGGACCAGCGACAATTAACCCGCACCCGATTAACCGTGCTGGCGGCGCGCCGCTCCCGTCTCAGAAATCGGCTGAATGCCACCTTGTCCAAATACGGATGTGGTATCACGGCCAGCAATCCATTGCCGGTGGGTGGGGCGTGATCAATGGATCGTCCTGCTGCCACTGGATGACAATTGGGGACCTCTGAACAAGGTCGCTTCCAAAGGCGCCAGTCCAGCGTCCAGTCGAGCCGCTCAAGAAATTTATTTGGCGGCGTGGCGACCATCAGATTGTCCAAAAGTCCCAACTGCGGGTTGATCGGCGTTTGCCTGGTTCTCTGCCCCGCTCTCAGATTATCCGTTCAAAATCGTTTTGCGGAGGGCTCGGATAATGCAAACCGGCGCTTGCCACCACGCTTTCAGACCTGACGCTTGCGCCCGAGCGGCTTGCCAGGCGTCATGCTTGGTTCAGTTCGGTGTAATAGCGGTAGCGGTTCACGCGATACACCCACGCCAGCACTTCCGCCACGGCGGCGTAAAATTGCGAGGGAATTTCTTTGCCGACTTTGCCGTGCTTGAACAGCATTCGCGCCAGCGGTTTGTTTTCCACGATGGGCACCTGATGTTTCTGGGCGATTTCGCGGATTTGCAGCGCGTTTAGTCGAATGCCTTTGGCCACAATGGTGGGCGCGCGCATGGTCTTGCGGTTGTAACGCAGGGCAATGGCGAAATGCGTCGGGTTGGTGACCACGACATCGGCTTTGGGCACTTCGGCCAGCGCCTTGGCCTTGCTTATGGCGCGGCGGCGGCGGCGCATTTGTTTGATCTTCGGATTGCCCTCCGTGTTCTTCATTTCATCCTTCACTTCCTCCCTGGTCATCATCAGGTCACGATGCGAACGCCACCATTGATAGCCGTAATCCATGGCGGCAATGGCCACCAGGCCCAGCCCCACGCGGAAAATGATCCGCAAACACGCATCCGCCAGGAATTCAATCAACCGCGCGGTGCTGACGGACGTGCCGAAAATCGGATCGCTCAGAATGCTTTTAATCTCGTTATAAGTGATGGCGAAAATGAAGGCGAACTTGATGACCGCCAGCGTGGTGGGCATCAGCGAGCGGGTCGAGAAGACGCGTTGAAAACCGTTGACGGGATTGATGCGATTCCAATCGGGCGTCAGTGCTTCCGACGCGGTTTGGAAGCGGCTTTGAATGGCGCCCGCTGTCAGGCCGGCCAGCATTGTGGCCCCGACAATGGGACCGACGCATTTGATGATCATCCACACGCCGGCGGCCAGATAGCCTTGGAGAGAATCGACGTTCAAATTGGTGTCGTGCAGATGACTAAGCGTTAGCACGGTAGAGGTGGTCAAATTCTGCCATAACTCGCGTCCACCAAAAGACAGGGCGGCCAGCCCGGCCATGAGCACGAAAACGGTTTGCACCTCGGCGCTGCGCGGAATCTGGCCGTGCTTGATGGCTTCATCCAGCTTTCGCTGTGTCGGCTGCTCTGTCTTCTCGCCCATTTCCTCGCTCATGGCTCGGGCCTCCTTTGCGGCGCCCGGACGGACGCGGTTGGCGATTCGGCCACGGGCACAACGGTGCAATCCGGCCAGGTCATTGAGCGCCTCCCATCAATTGGGCCACCGCCAGCAGATCATCCGGCAGGCGATGAAGATAGTTGATGACATGTTGCGCGGTGAGCTGCATGGTGAAACCAAAGACCACCAGGCCGCCGATGATGCGCACGCTGAAGCTCTCGTGAAAAACGTTCATTTGCGGCACCGCCCGGCTCAACACGGCAAAGAGCAGGGTGATGACAAAAGCCACCGCGATGATCGGCGCGGAAATTTGCAGCGCCACCATGAACACATGACTGGTTTGCGCCACGATGGTTTCGAACAGCGCGCGGTTCAGATGAATGCCGCCGACCGGGAGCACCGTGTAGGTGCGTTCGAAACCGACGAGCAGCCAGTGGTGCAAATCCATGGTCAACATCACCACGGCCGCCAAAAAGAAGAGGATGGACGAGGGGACTTGTTCGCTGGTCGAACTGGCGGGATTGATGATGGACGCCATGTTCAGCCCCATTTGCGACGAGATGATGTTCCCCGCGATGTCCACCGCGTAAAATACCAGCCGGGACACGAATCCCAGAAACAGGCCGATGACCAGTTCCTGGAACATGACGCCGAGCAGCGAGGCGAAGGCCATTTTATCGGCATGAAACGGCGGCAACAGCGGGGCCAGGAGAATGGCGATCAGCAGGGACAGCGCCACGCGCATGACGCTCGGGAAATTGACGGCCGAGAAGAACGGCAGCACGAGCAGAAACGCGCTCACGCGCAAAAACACCATCAGGCAGCTGTAAATATCCACTTCCATTTCGCGGGGAGGTTTGGCGCCGCCGTGCCGACTGCGGTCTATTGCACCATCTGCGGCATTTTCTGGATCATGGAGGTGGTGAACTCAATCATCGACCGCATGATCCACGGCAGCATCAACAGCAAAACGCCGATCACCGCCAGCGCCTTGGGCACAAAGGTGAGCGTTTGTTCGCTGATGGTGGTCACCGCTTGGAACAGGCTGATGCAAAGCCCGATGATCATGGCCGCGCCGAGAATCGGCGTGGAAATGGCCAGGGCCTGAAAAATCATGGCTTTGAGCACTTCAATGGCAAATTCAGTAGTCATAAATTCACATGCCGAAGCTGCGCACCACGGACTGAACCACCAGCGTCCAGCCATCCACCAGCACAAACAGCAGCAATTTGAGCGGCAACGAAATCGTCATCGGCGGCATCATCATCATGCCCATGCTCATCAGCACGGTGGCCACCACGAGGTCAATCAGGATGAACGGCACAAAAATCAGGAAACCCATCTGGAACGCGGTGCGCAATTCGCTGATGATGAACGCCGGGATGACCACGCGCAGCGGCAGTTGATCCGGCGAAGTGGGCTGCAACTTGGCCATGGCCACAAAGAGTTCCACATCCTTGGGCCGCGTTTGCCGGAGCATGAACGTGCGAATGTGGCCCGCTGCCTTGTCGAGCGCCTGTGTGCTGGTCAACTGATGCGCTTGATACGGTTGAATGGCGTCGCGATTGATGTTTTCCCAGACCGGCGCCATGACGAAATAGGTGATGAACAAGGACAGGCCGATGATGATTTGATTGGCCGGCGTGCCCTGCAACTGCAACGCGCTGCGCACAAAGGAGAGCACGATCACCACGCGGGTGAAGCAGGTCATCAGCAGCAGAATGGACGGAGCCAGCGAGAGCAGGGTGATGATGAACAACACCTTGATGCCGGCGTCCACATCCGGCGCCCCGCTGGGAGCGCCGAGGGTGATTTGAATCGGTCCCAGGCTGGTGGCCGTGGCGGCCGCATTGGTCTGGGCCGAAGCCGTGGTGCCACCTGCCAAGAACACCAGCAAAAATGCCAGAAGGAAACAGCGGGTTGTCTTCATTTTCCTTTCAGCATTTGCGCCAAGGCCACCGAAAAGGTCGGTGGGGCTTTGATGTCAGTAGAGGGCTCATCCGCCGGCGCATCCGGCAGGTGGCTCAGTAAAGTGGTGCCCGCCGGCGAAGTGGTGATCAAAAAGCGGGCTTGTTCGTAGCCGACGACGTGCAGCGCCTGGCGCCCGCCCAGATGGCGGCTTTCAATGAGGTTGAGCTTGGGGGCGCGCCCGCCTTTTGAGCCGGCCCGCTGCCAGTGGCGAAACATCCAGACGCCGGCAAAGAACAGCCCAATGACCAGGAGGAACGCGCCAATAACCCGGATGACCGAAGCGCCCGTGTCAGCCAGACCCGGTGCCAATGGCGGCAACGTAGTCAGGTTCGTCGTCGCGCCCTGGGCCGCTGGTAGCCAGCAAAGACCGAGAATGACCGAACCGATGGATTTGAGGGAAAACTTCATGCGCCATGTCCTCGGCATCGGTCTCAGGCCGTCGGCGCGGCACCGATGACTTCGGTGATTTTGACGCCGTAACGATCTTCAATCACGACGACCTCGCCGCGGGCGATCAGTTTGCCGTTGATGCTGAGATCGACCGGCGCGTCCGCGGCTTTGTCCAGTTGGACGACGGAACCGGCGGCCAGTTGCAGCACGTCGCGCATGGGCAATTGGCAGCCGCCCAGCTCGATGGTCAGGCTGACGGGCACGTCGAGCACCAGATTCAAATTGGCGGGATTTTCAGCGGTATCATTCATTGGGGATTTCTCCGGTGATTTGCACGGCCCAGCGTCCGTCCGTGGTTCCCGGGCGGCCGGTGAACTTGGGCATTTGACAAAGGCTGATTTGCACTTGCGCGGCGCAGGCGGGCGCCAGCGCCAGCACGTCGCCGGCCTTGAGGCGGGTCACATCGCCGGCGGACATTTTCAGGCCATGCCAGCGCGCCGAAACGGGCACGGTGAGGCCGTCAAATTCGGCGTTCCACTTCGGTTTTTTCGGTCGGCCGGGCATGGCCTCGGTTTCAATCAGTGCCGGACTGAGCTGGCGCAGGAGCGGCTCGACCGTCGGGTAGGGGAACACCATTTGCATGGTTTCGGATTGTTCGCCGATGCCGCCGGTCATGGTCAGGATCATCATTTCGGTGTCGGGAGTGGCGGTTTGCAGAAAGTGGCTGTTGCTTTCGTGGTTCACAAGCGTGGCGTGCAGATCACGCATTTCCGGCCAATGACTGCACCATTCCGAGAAAATCAGCACCGCCACCTGGTCAAAAAGGGCGACTTCAATCTCGGACAATTCGCGCGGCGTTTCGGGCGGCTGGCCGGGGCCGCCCAGCAAGCGGTCCACCAGCGTCAAGGCCATTTTGGGCGGGACGACCAACAGGCTGACGCCTTTGAGCGGATCGGTCTTGAACAGAGTGATATGGGTGGGATTGGGCAAGCCCTCCGTGTATTTTTGGTAGCCGACGATTTGCAGTTTGGCGAGCTGCAGGGAAAATTCGAGCCGGAGAAAGATGGCCAGGCGCGCGGCCAGGGACCGCACAAATTGTTCGTGGCGCTGCCGGATGCGGCGCAGTTCGCTGGCGGCGAGGAAGCCGGACTGGCGGAAATCATGGCTGCGGATGTCCGCAGCCCGGCGCCGTTCCCGGGTGCCTTTGGCGGTAAACACCAGCACTTCGCCGAGTTCGGCGACGGGCGGCGCGGTTGCTTCCGGTTCGCTCATGGCACATTACTGAATGGCAAATTCCGGGAAGTAAATATCCTGCACGGTGGAGTCGCCCAGGATACCGTTGAAGCTGGTGAGCAATTCATTGCGGATGAGGTTGCGTTCGCCGGGTTTTTCCAGGTCGGCCAGGGTTTTCGATCCCAGAATACTACACGCGGCATCGCGCATTTGCGCGTCGCGTGAGGTCATTTCGTCCTTGAAATTCGCGGAGGTGCCGACGATGGACAAACTTACCAGCAGATAACGCGCGCCCATGGTGCCGGCGACATTGACCAGCAATTTATTCATTGCGACGGTCTCGGTTTTTTCCTTGCCGCCTTCCTTTTTGAGCTTGGAAACGGATATGCTTGAAGAGTTGGTGTTTGCGCCTGAGGCATTCAGGCTTTTTTGAATTTGCGGCACCAGCACAAATTGTGTCATGGCAAAGGCGAGCACCGGCATGGCGATCACGGTGATAATGAGCGGCAACCAGGTTTTAAACCCGCCGGCCGCCGCCGCCGTTTTGGCGCCCTCCGCGGGCGCCGCTTCGGAAGTTCGATCTTCAGCCATAAGCAATGATGGGATTAGCGTTTCAGATTGACCAAAGCCTGGAGGATTTCATCACTGGTGGTGATGACTTTGGTGTTCGCCTCATAAGCCCGCTGCGTGGTGATGAGGGAGGTGAGCTGCCCGGCGAGATCCACGTTGGACATTTCCAGGGAGCCGGTCACCAGGCTGCCCAAACCGTTGCTGCTGGGGGCCACGGGCTTGGCGAGCGGACCGGCGTAGGACAGATTGGAGTAAAGGTTGTTGCCGACCTTGGCCAGTTGCTGGGGGTTGGTGAAATTTTGCAGCAAAACCTGGCCGCGCACATACTGGGTGCCGTCGGACAGCAGCACGTTCAAAGTGCCGTTGGCGCCGAAGGTGTAACTTTGCACGGAAGCGGTGCTGCTGTTGGGCGCGCCGGTGTTGTCGATCTTGATGTCGCCGACCGTGCCCAGGGTGGAATCCGTGTAGCCCTGCACGCGCATGCCGGAGCTGGTCACGAGATAGCCGCTGGAATCCGTGGTGAACTGGCCGTCGCGGGTCACATACTTGGCGCCAGAAGCGGGATCGCTGACCAGGAAAAAACCGTTGCCATTGATCGCCATGTCGGTTTGCACCGAAGTGCTGGTGATGGAACCCTGGGTGAATTGGTTGGTGATGGAACCGGTCAAAACCCCGGTGCCTACCTGCATGATGCCGCTGTTATTGGTGCCCAGCGTCTGGCTGAAGGCATCCGCGAAATTGGTGGACGCCGATTTGTAACCGACCGTATCCACGTTGGCAATGTTGTTGCCGATGACGTTCAGGCTTTGTTGGAACTGATTGAGCGCGCTGATGCCGGAATCGAGGGCGATGAGCATAGGTTTTTTATGGGGTTGAGGTTTAAGCGGAAAAATTAGTTCGACGGCGATGAATTGGACGCGGTGTTGCCGGCGGTCAAAGTCGGGGCGATGGACACGACCTGGTTCAGCGCATACGGAACGCCGTTCACCAGAATTTTGGGTGTGTTGTTTTGCATGATGACGCCCTGCACCACTCCATTGACCGCAGTGTTGGCGTCCACCTGGATGTTCACCGTGTTGCCGACCAGACTGTTGGCCTGGATCATGTTCAAGGACGACGACATTTCGGTGGATTGTTGCAGCGCGGAAAATTGCGCCATTTGCGCCGCCATGTCCGTGTTGGACTGGGGATTCATCGGATCCTGGTTTTGCAACTGCGCGACCAGCAATTGCAGAAAATCCTGCTGGTTCAGCGCCGATTTGCTGCTGGAAAGCGAGTCGGTCGAATTAAGCATGTTGCTGGTGGCACTGGTGGCGTTGACTTGCATAAGGTTCAGGCCCAGGTTTCCCAACCGCGTCCGGACGCGGCTAAAACCGTTGATGGCGTTAAGGGTTGCAGGATGGATTGGGCCAGGGCAAAACCGGCGAACGCACTGCTTTCGTCGCTGTCCTGACGGTTAAATTTTTTTTGCGCGTCATGCGATTGCTGGAAGGCTGAACCATCGCTTCCGACCGTGGAGTTCTCGCTCCCGGTCAGCGGCGCCAGGCGGATGCCGCGTTCCTCCAGCCGATGCTGAAGTTCGGGCCAATGTTGATTCAACGGCGCGAAATCCCCGCGCTCCAGATTGACGCGGGCATCGATGTCGTCCGCGCGTTGCTGCAAATCCAGCGACAGTTGCAAACCCGCTCCGGGTTTGATGACCACATGCAGGGAATCCGATTTCGTCTCACCCAGCCGGATCGCGTGCAACGCGACCATGTCGTGCGTTCGGTCCGCCGCCCGGTTGCGGATTTCATTCAACGCCGAAGTCGCCAGGCCATTTGCCCCGCTCATCGCATCCAGCGAAATATTCTCTTTGCCCGATGAACCAAGCGCGCCCGTGGCATCGCCATGAACCGTGAATGGCGTAGGCAAAATATTCTCTTTTGCCGCCAAGTCCCCGTCCACCGGCAAAACTTTCTTGGTTGAGTCGGCAACTTTGGTCGTTTTTTCCACTTTATTCATGGACGAATACAGTTTAGCAACGGCTGTGCCATGCTGCTCTGCTGCCCGCAACTGGGAACTGTCCGCTGCGACAACGGGAGAAAAAGCCGTTTTGGAAGCGCCCACCGCCGCGTTGCCTGAAGCCACGGACGATTTTGCCGAAGGCCCTGTCGCGTCGGTCAAAGTAACTTCACCGTTCGCAGGCGTGTTTTGAGCGGCCAGTTGAACCGCGGCGCTCGCAGCGCTGGCGGTTAAAGGAACTGAACCGTTTGCCGGGTTTGCCGCCGGGACAATCTCGGAAGGGTGATCCGCGGGAGCCGCCTGAGTTTTGGCTGATGCCGCGGGCGTTTCAGCCGCGGCTGTTTCCGGCGTTTTCACGGTTTGGGTGGCGTCACCGGATTCCGCTGCGGGCTGCTGGGGCCGGTTGAAACTCATCTTGATGGCCTCATCCGCCAGGCCGCCAGCCGTTCCGGAAGTCTTGGCGTCGCTCGCGGTGAATCCGGTCAACAACGATTTGCCCGCATTTGAGCTGCCCGTTTGCTGGGCCGCATCGCCGGACTTTGCCGCGCCTTTGGCATTCAAAGCCGAAACGCTTTTCGCATCGGGCAACCAAGATGTTCCCGGGTTGCTGGCGGCTTTCGCGCCCGCGCTGACATCGCGGATGACTGGTTTCTTCGAATCACTCTTGGCGGACGTCGATTGCTGGCCGGCGGAAACACCGGCGGGCAAAACCGGCGTGGATGGAACTAGAATGACTGGCACGAGATTGAGGAACAGGCATTCAGCTTGGGCCGCCGCCTTTTCGTGGTGTGATGATTGCGGCGGCGCATCGGACGTTGTGCCCGCGTCACCCGATTGTTCTGAAGTGATGGCTGGCTTGGGCGGAGCTTTCGCGGCGGCGCTGGGCGTTGCCGTGTCCGCCGTTTCCTTTTTGCCGGGAGTTCTGGAGAGGGCAGCGGGCTGCGTCCGTCCGTTTGCCGCCGGTTTCTGACCGGTGGTTTCGCCGCCAGAAGTTTGCTTCGATTCTTCAGGCGTCAATGCTTTCGTCATGACGTCAGCAAAGAGTTGATGGGCGTTGGCCGAAGCGGGTGGAGAGGTGAGATTTTCGGAAGTGATATTGTCTCCCGCCAAGGGAAACGCACCGGCGGGGAAGGTCAAATCAAGGCTTTGCATTTGGAGAAGCCGGAGAAACGGCGTTGGTGTCAAACGGAAGAACTTGCTGTAAACGGCTGGTCAGCATGGCGGCGCGGCGAGCCAGCGCCGGACTGCTTTTGCTCATCGTTTCCAAAATACTGCTGGCCACATCGGACTTCAGGGTGAAGAGAATGCGGACCACGTCGGTTTCATTCATTTCGTTGAGCATCGCGGCCGCGCTGGCCGGGGTCATGGCCGAAATCAATTTGGCCTGGTGCTTGATATTATCGGCTTCCTGGGCTTTGAAGCGAATTACGTTTTTGTCAAATTCGGCCTGCAAATTGGCGACGGACTGGGTGACCGAGGAAATCTCGTTGCGTTCGGCCTCCAGGCGGGCTTGCCATTCGCTGAGTTGCTGGGCGCGCAAGGCGAGGGATTCTTTTTCAGTTTTGATTTGCGCCAGCCATTGATCCAACTCTGGATTTCTGAATTTCCAGGACGGATCGTCGTCAGCCGAGCATTCCACCGCCTCGCGCTCTGGCCGGGTGAATGTTTTGCCTTTGATCACCGCAAAGGTGGTTCCCAAATAAAGGACGCAGCCCGCGAGGGCGGTCATCCATGATGATTTTAAGATGTCGGGCATGGCGAATTAGAGGGTGGCGCCGGTCATTTGCAGCGGACCGGGCAGGGCGCTCATTTGCACCGCGAGTTCGTCAAACATGTTTTGCTCCTCGCGCTGGGCCTGCCGTTCATACGCATGGCGGGATTTGTCCCGGAACTTGTCCAGGGCCTCGCGGTCGCGGGACGCCAGCGTCATTTCCTGAAACAACTGTTCCGCCGTCTGGCGCACCTTGTCCGCCTGGGCCTGGCGCTCGTTGCGGCGAATTTCCAGAACCTTGCACCAGGTGTGCAGGCTGTTCAACCGGTTGCTGTCCACGCCGCGGCAAAGTTCTTCGCCGAGCACTTTCCAGCCGGCCATCAATTCCGTGGCGGCGTCTTCCAACTGGCGCTCCGCCAGATTGCAGGCGGCGAGCGCCTGCACGTAACGTCGCTGGGCGGCGCGTTCTTTTTGCCCGCGCAGCACGCGCAGGGGTTCGAGGGTGAATTGGAACGGTTTCATAGGTTGCCTTGGTTACTTTTTTACGGCTGGTTTTTCGACTGAATTGGCTGGGGCAAGAACCGCGTTCAACGCGGTCCAGCTTGTGGCGGCCGGCGAGCCTTCGCCGACTCGTTGGCGCAAGAATTTGTTCAAGGGTTCGTGCAGCCCGATGGCTTGGTCGATCGCCGGGCTGCTGCCGGCGGGATACGCGCCAATGTTGATCAAATCACGATTGCGCCGGTAAGTCGCCATGTGTTCGCGGGCGGCGGCGGTCAGCGCCAGTTGCGGCGCCTGAAGCAAATCCCGGTTCAAACGGCTCACGCTTTCCAGCACGTCGATGGCCGGATAATGATTTTGCGTGGCCAGTTCGCGGGTCAGCACCACGTGGCCGTCCAGAATGGAGCGCACGGAATCCGCGATCGGATCATTCATGTCGTCCGCCTCCACCAGCACGGTAAACAAACCGGTGATGGAACCGTGTTCGCCGGTGCCGGCGCGCTCCAATAATTGCGGCAGCAGCGAGAAAACGGAAGGCGTGTAGCCCCGCGTGGTGGGTGGTTCACCGACCGCCAGGCCGATTTCCCGTTGCGCCATGGCGAAGCGCGTGACCGAATCCATCATCAACAAAACATTCTTGCCCGTGTCGCGGAAATACTCGGCGATGGCCATGGCGAGAAATGCGCCTTTCACGCGGTTTAAACCGGGTTCGTTGGACGTGGCCACGATCACCACGGATTTCTGCCGTCCGCGTTCGTCCAAGTCGCGCTCCAGAAATTCCCGCACCTCGCGACCGCGTTCGCCGATGAGCGCGATGACATTCACATCCGCCTCCGCCTGCGACGCCATCATGCCCAGGAGCGTGGATTTGCCCACACCGCTGCCGGCAAAAATGCCGAGCCGCTGGCCGCGTCCGCAGGGAATAAACGTGTCAATCGACCGGATGCCGGTTTCAAAAACGTTGGCGATGCGCTGCCGTTTCAGCGGGTGCGGCGGACGCAGGTTCAATCCGACGGTTTGATCGCTGACAATCGGGCCGAGATCGTCAATGGGATTTCCCAGACCGTCGATGACGCGGCCCTTGAGCGCGCTGCCCACGGCCACCCGCAGGGCGGTGCTGGTGGCAATCACTTCGCTGCCGGGATGAATGCCGTGGATTTCGCCCAAGGGCATCAACAGCAAATGATGATTTCTGAAGCCCACCACTTCCGCGAGGGTGTAACCGTCATTGCGCGCCGACTGGATTTTGCAGACTTCGCCCATGGCGGCCACCGGTCCTTCAGATTCAATGACCAGGCCGATGAGCTGCACCACGCGTCCGCACGTTTCGGTGACGCGGGCTTCGCGCACGCGGCGGGCGGCGTGTTGCAAACGGCTCAAGGATTGAGGCGTGAACGTGGTCATAAACCCAGGGTCTGGCGCAATTGTTCCATTTTGGTTTCGCGGCGGGCATCAATCAGTCCAAAGCGGGTTTGCACGAGGCAGCCGCCCGGGGAAACATCGGCCGAACTTATGAAACGCAGCGGGCCGGTGTCCGGCAATCCTGAAAGCACCGGGGCGTTGTGTTGGCGCAACAGGGCCAGGTCGTCGGGATGCAGTTGAATGACCATTTCGGCGGTGTCTTCCACTTGTTTCAAGGCTTCGCGCACGACGGCTTCGACCAGTTCCACTGAAACGGGCTGGCTGGCGACTAGCTTTTGCGCGGTTTCCAGCGCGAGTTGAATCAGCGAAATTTCCGCTTCCTGCACCACTTGCGGGACGATCCGCCGGAGCGAATCCAGCACGCCTTTTTGCAGTTCCACGGTTTCGTTGCGCTGCTGCAACAATTGCTCGTTCAACGTCTGCTGGCCTTCGCGAAAGCCGCGTTCATAGGCGGCTTGCTCGCGTTCGTGGAGATGTTCCTGCCAATCCTGCACGGGCGCTTCGCTCAATAGCTGAACGCCTTTCAGCGGATGGCGGAAGATGATGGTGTCAGACCAGTTCATTTTCGTTGGCCCGGGCTTCGTCGAGATCGATTTCACCCTCGGCTTCGAGTTTGCGGACGGCGTCGATGATGCGGAACTGGGCGGCTTCCACATCGCGCAGCTTGACGTTGCCCAGGAACGCCATTTCTTCCTGCACGGATTCGGCCGCCCGGCGGGAGATGTTGGAAAGCAGCAATTTTTTGAGGGGGTCGCTGGCTTTCTTGAGCGCCATGGTGAGGTCGCGCATTTCAATTTCGCGCATGATGCGTTGAATAGATGCACCGCCGAGAAGCAGCAAGTCTTCGAAGGTGAACATCTTCTTGCGGATGGCCATGCAGAGGTCGGGATTGCGCTCTTCAATGGTGGTCAGGAGCGTCCGGCTCACGGTTTTATCCATGGCGTTCAGAATGTCGGCGGCGGTCGTCACGCCGCCGGTTTGATTCAGGGCGCGCGTCTGTTTGACGCCGAGTTTGGCATTGAGCACTTCCATGACTTTTTCAGCGACTTCCACCGGCGTGGGCGCGATGGTGGCCAGACGTTCGATGACCTGATCGCGTTGCTCTTCCCGCAGCAGGTTCAAAACTTGCGCGGCTTTTTCCGCGGAAAGATGACTGACGATGAAGGTGATGACCTGCAATTGCTCGTCGCGGATGAGGTTGAAAATGTGGCGCGAATCCATTTCGGCGATGGCCTGCATGGCGCTGCTGGTGGTGCCACGCGAGGGAGCGACGCGGCCGAGAACGTCGTTGGCTTTGAAACTGCCGAGGGCTTTTTCCAGCGTGCTGCGGGTGGCATCGATGCCGGCGTAAAGCGAGGTGCTGGCCGCCAGCGCCACATCGGAAAATTCGGCCAGAATGGCTTCCTGCTGTTCGCGGCTGATCAGGCTGAAACGGGCCATTTCACGGGAGATGGCTTCGACTTCACGCGGCTGAAACTGGCGCAGGATGGCCCCGCCGTGTTCCGGCCCCAGCATCACCAGCAGCATGGCCAGTTTCTGGGTCTTGTTCAGCACGCCACCTTCAGCGGCGGTCTCGGGCATAGTTTCAGGAGTGGCAGCCATAGGCGGTTATTGTTCGGCGCCGCGCCCGTTGTTCATCCAATTACGGATGGCCTGGGTCATGTTGGCGGGATTTTCTTTGATGAGCCGATTCAGCACATCGACCGTGACCACGCCGGGTTGAGGTTCAAAGCTGGGTTCAGCTAAACGTGCGGGCTGACCATTGCCGTTGCGGCTGCCATTCATCAAACGGCCCACCGGAATCCCGATGGGGATTTCCTGCACCGGGGTGCGTTTGAAGAGGCGCAACAGAAAGAGCAGGGCGAGCAGGCCCAGGGCCGGATAGGTCAGACTGCGGGCGAGGTTCCACCAGTAATCCTGTTTTTGCTGTTTTTCGAGTTCCTGGGTGATTTCGGTGGCAAACTGGTCGTTGAAGGGAAGTTCTTCCAAAGCGATGGTGTCGCCACGCGTGGGGTCAATGCCCACCGCGTTGGAAACAATGCCGCGCAGCTTGGCGATTTCCTCGGGGGTGCGGGGCAAAACCTTGCGGTCGGCGCCGGTGCCTTCGGTTTTGGCGGCAATGGTGACGGAGGCCGAAAGATGTTTGATGCCGCCGGCGGTTTGCACCACGCTGCTGGTGGATTTGCCGACTTCATACTCTATCGTGGAAGTGGTCTTGTGATTGGTGGTGCTGTTGACGGGGCTGTTCGCGGCCGTGGTCGTGTTGGTGCTGGTGTTGGCGCTGATGCCGGCGGGCATGGTGTTTTCCGACGTGGTGGTGTCGGTGTTTTCATCGTTCTTGGTTTCGGTGCGCACCACCTGGCCGTCCGGGTCGTATTTTTCCTCGGTGTGCGTCTGCGTATCGTAATTAATTTCGGCGGCCACGCGCACCACGGCCTGGCCCGGTCCCAGAACCTTTTCCAGCATGTCCTGCGCTTTTTTCGCCAGATATTGTTCCAGGTTGCGGCGGGCGGCGAGCTGGCCGCCGCTGAGGCCGGCCACAGAGTCGTCATCGGCGTTTTCCGACAGCACATTGCCGAGGTTGTCCACCACACTGACATGATTGGGTTTCAATCCTTCCACGGAATTGGCCACCAGGAAGCGGATGGAATTAATGGACTCGGCTTGCAGTTCGGAATTGCCGCGGACATGCACAAAAACCGACGCGGTGGGGTATTTGTCTTTATCCAGCAACAAGCGGTTTTCGGGGATGACGATCATCACGCGCGCCGATTCCACTTCGTTGATCTGGCTGATGGTGCGGGCCAGTTCACCCTGGACGGCACGGATGTAATTGGCCCGTTGAACGAAGTCGGAAATGCCGAAGTTGGGTTTGTCGAAGATTTCAAAGCCCACGCCGTCGCCCTTGGGAATGCCGCGTCCGGCCAGTTGCATGCGCATGGTGTAAACCTTGTCCTGCGGCACCAGAATGGAGCCGCCGCCGCTGCCGACTTTATAGGACACCTTGGCATCATTCAAAGCGGCGATAACCTTGGACGCCTCGCTGTCCGAAAGCCCGCCGTAGAGCAAACCGTAATCCGTGTGCGAGGACCAAAAGACCAAGGCGCTCAGTCCGGCCACCAGCACGAAGGTGGCGGCGGCCGCGCTGAATCGCTGGCTGGGGCCCAGCTGGCTCCAGATGTTGCGCAACTGCTCAAATAATTTTGAAAGATTTTGGTTCATTTAAAATTCCTTAAATTTGCATCCGCATGATTTCCTGATAGGACTCCAGGAGCTTGTTGCGGACTTCCACCATGAGCTGGAAGGAAACGCTGGCTTCTTCCATGGCGATGACCGCCTGATGCAGCGGGACTTTTTGGCCGCTTTGCAGCGCATTCACCGTTTGCGAGGCGTTGAGCTGCTGGGCATTGATGTCCGAGACCATCTGCCCGAGCATCGAAGAAAACGAACTCGTGGGCGACTGGGCCGCCCCCAATTCACTGGCCTTGCCGGCCGCCGTGGCGGATGGCAGGGGCGTGGCATTCGGCATCAAGTCCACCCGCGGCATGAAGCCGGGCATGGCTGCTTGGATTCCCGAAAGCGGTGACATGGTCAGGAGTGGTTAAAATTAGCTCAGTGCCGGCCCATCGCGAGCGTTTGCATGGCCATGGAGCGGGAGTTTTTGACCACGGCCAGATTGGCTTCAAACGTGCGCGAGGCTGAAATCAAATCGGCCATTTCCTCGTGAATGTTGATGTTGGGCATGGAGACCATGCCGCGGGCATCGGCGTCGGGATGGCCGGGATCGTAAATCTGGATCGGATCACGCTTGTCCGTCTCAATCCGTGCCACGCGCAGCGTGGGCAAGGCGTTGGAATTGTCGCTGTTCATCGCTTGTTGGAGGGCGTTTTCGAAAACGACGACCTGGCGTTGATAAGGTTTTCCGTCGATCCCGCGCGTGGTGTTGACGTTGGCAATGTTCTGCGAAATGACGTCGAGGCGCGTCTGTTCGGCCTGCAACGCGGCGGTGGTGTTTTGAATGCCGGAAAGGATTTGGATCATAGGTTTCAGGATTTACCGGTGATGGCCAGGCGCATGCGGGCGAGCAGGTTGCTCACCAGCTCGGTTTCCATCGCGTGCGCCACGCCATTTTGATTGAGTTGCATCAATTCATTTTCCAGATGAACCGTGTTGCCGTCGCGTCCGCTGGGAATCGCCGTCATGTCGGGGGCGAGGGTGGGTTTAAGGGACGCGATTTCCTGCGAGTTGCCTGCGCCGCACGCCTTTTCCAATTGCGATTGAAAGTTGGGGGCCAGATCAACCCGGCGATAACCCGGGGTTTCCAGGTTGGCGATGTTGTTGGCAATGGCTTCCTGCCGCAAAGAGATCGCGTCGAGCGATTTTTTCGCGGCCAAATAGCCAGGTTGGTTGAACAGTGCTTCGATCATGACAACTTTCCGATGCAGGTTTAGCAACGACAATGCCATCCTGAAAAAACCTTCAGAAACCGGCCTTTTTTGAGACAGGGAGGAGTTAGCTGGGAAAATGTTTCCGGCAGAGCAGAGGAACTAGGCAACTGTTGACTGGTGCGGGCCGATGCCGGCGGGAAATGCCGGATGCTTGGCAATGGTCTTGAATCTAAAAGCCGCTGTTGAGATTAACCGTGAACCACGCGAAACATCCGAACCGTGGGTTTACTTTCGTTTATCCCGTCACAATGCGATCACCTGACTGATGAATGCAACGCTTTTTCCTGCCGCTTCTTTTTCGCGTATTTTGCGTCTTTCGCGGTTTCCATTGCGGCATCTGGGTTAAACATGAGGGTTTCGTTCCCCAAAAGGCAAAACACCTCGCCCCTGAAAACATCGGGAGAGGCGTTCAAGCCAAGATTCGCTTACTCGGGAAGCGTGCTTTTGGTTTCGTCCGATTTAGGCGATGTGCCGTTATATTCGTGGAGCTTGTTCCGCAGCGTGCGGATGCTGACATCCAAAATCTTCGCCGCGTGCGTGCGGTTGCCTTTGCAGCGTTCCAAGGCGCCGAAAATATGGCGTTTTTCCAGTTCGGCAAGGGTATGGAATGAACCGTCGCCGACGGCTCCTGCGGAATCGGAACCGGGCGCATTTTGATCGTCAGAACCCAGGCCGAGATGGTCTGGTTCCAGCATGCCGCTGTCTTCGCAAAGGATGACCGCGCGTTCGATGACGTTCTGCAATTCCCGAACATTTCCGGGCCAGGAATGATTTTTCAACGCGTTTACGGCGCCGTCGGTCAGGCCTTTGACGTTTACGCCATGTTTGCGGCTGAACCGGCGCATGAATTCCTCGGCGAGGTGGGGCACGTCTTCGATGCGTTCGCGCAGGGCGGGCACGCGAATGGGGACCACGCTCAAGCGAAAGAACAAATCCTGGCGGAATTCTTTTTTCTCCACGCTTTGTTCCAGATTGCGGTTGGTGGTGGCGATGACGCGGACATCCACCTTGATGGTGCGGTTGCCGCCGACACGCTCGAGTTCGCGTTCCTGGAGCACCCGCAGCAGCTTGGCCTGGACGCTCGGGGAGACTTCGCTGATTTCGTCCAGCAAAATGGTGCCGCCATGGGCGAGTTCAAAGCGTCCTTCGCGCTTGTTCAATGCGCCGGTAAACGCGCCGCGCTCATGGCCGAAAAATTCGCTTTCGATCAAATTTTCCGGAATGGCCGCGCAATTCACGCGGATAAATGGCGCGGCGGATCGGGAGCTTTCCCGATAAATGGCGCGGGCGACGAGTTCCTTGCCGGTGCCGCTTTCGCCCTGAATGAGCACGGTGGCCTGGGTGCGGGCCACTTTGCGAATCAGTTGGCGGAGATTTTCCATGGCCGGGCTGCGCCCCAGCAGATCGTATTCGCTATCGCTGGTTTCCTGGCTCAGGTAGCGGTTGACGTTGAGAAGCTGGGTGAATTCCTCGGCTTTGCGCAGTGTGACTTCGATTTGCTCGTTGGAAAACGGCTTGATGAGGTAGTCAAACGCCCCGTTTTTCATGCAGTCCACGGCGGATTCCACCGAGCCAAAGCCGGTCATCATGACGACCAGGGGCTTTTGGGGGCGCGACTGGATTTGCTTCAATAAATCAGTGCCATCGCCGTCCGGCAGCCGGACATCCACGAAAACCACATCGAAATTATCCCGGCTCAGATAGTCTTGTGCGTCGGCGATGGTTTCGGCGGCGGCCACATCGTAATGCCGTCGGCGCAGGTAGGTTTCCAGATTTTTGCGAACGATGGCATCGTCTTCCAATACAACTATTTTTTCGATGGACATACGTCAGTTCGAATGTGGATTTTTCCGCCCCAAGACTGGCAGACCTGCGAACCAACTGCAAACAATCAATTCAGCCGTTCCCTGGACGTCCACCCGGATGATTGGCGTATTGCTGGTATAATCCGGCGACAAAATGCGGCCGTTGCGCGGCGGCCGGCGGAAGATGGGTTGCCGGCACCAGGCCCAATTTCAACAAAGCCTGTTGATTTTCGCGGTCGAGCGAGAGGATTTTCATCACCAGACTTTGAATGTTCTGAAACATGGCCTTGATTTCCTCGGAATGCCCGCCCGGCTTGCTGGAAGGATGCCAGACCTGCCGGCGTTTTCTCAGGTTCACCAGGGTGGATTCCAATTCGGGGAGCAGATGTTTTCTCAGCTCGTAAAATTCCGAGGGTTGGTAATTTTGCGGCGTGGCCAGGGCCTGGTTTTCACGTGTGACCAGGGCCAGCACATCATTGCACAGCGCGGTAAAGCCCCGTAAATCGAGTTCCAAACCGACGTTGGTTTCCGGTGTTGGCAAAGGATTCATGGCGTGTTGGCGATGGCGGGAGCATTGGTGTCTGGAATGGCCGACTCCGCGCCGATTTTGGCCACGGCTTCCGCGGATTGTTCGGCCTTTTCACGCCAGCCCAAAAAATCCGCCCGCCAGCGGGCCATGGAAAACATGGCTTTTTGTCCCGGCGTGGCGTTGGTGCCCAGTTCGGCTTCATGCTTCAAAATGTTGCGATACGTATCCACGGCTTTTTGCGGTTGCATTAGTTTCTCGTAAGTCAGGCCAATTTGGTAATCCACCGGCAATTGCCAGCCTGGCGCGCTGTCAAGTTGCGCCAAATTGAGGTAAACTTCAAGCGCCCGGACATAGTCGCCCTCCTGGTAAAGCTGATTCGCGATTTCATTGCCGGCCCGTTGCTGCCAGTAGGCCCAGACTTCGGGGTGATCGAGGGTTTTTTCCTTTTGTTCTTTCAAGAGCAACAGCACTTGTTGAAGCGATTCATTGTTCTTGCCCAGTTGTTTCAAGGCTTGGGCCAGGTAAAAGCGCACTTCGGGCTGCTCGGGAGCGTTGGGATAATGGACCAGAAAATCCTCGGCTTGTGTGACGGCTTCCTGATTGCGATCGATGGCTTTCAACGAGCGAATCAGGCGGAATTGCGCCTGCGGCCGGTTCAGGGCCGGATGATTTTGTTTGAGCAGACGCGCGTAAAAATCCGCCGCATCGGCATACCGGCCCATCATGTAGTGCGTTTCGGCAATTTCAATCTGCGCCTCCAAAACGAGCGACGGATAATAGCCCGGATTGTCGTTTTGCAGCGACAAGGCGGCGGTCATGACCGCGTAAAACTTGGAAAGCGCCAGACTGTTCAGGCCCATTTGCCGGTAAATCTGGCCTTGATGCAGGTAAATTTCCGGAACGCGCGAATCCGTCGGCCAGCGCTCGATGAATTGCGAATAAATCGACTGGGCGCGGGGAAGATCGTCTTCCTGATGGACCACCACCGCCAGTTCCAGGAGCGCCTCCTGTTTGATTTTATCCGGCACGCTCTCGGCCAGCAAGGACACCAGCATTGGTTCGGCCTGTTTGGGCTGGCTGGCCTTTTCCAAAAATTTCGCCATGGCCAGTTTGTCGTCATACTGAGCGTCGCTGGCGGTGTTGGTGATCGCGGCGTAATTGGTGTTCCAGACCGGCTGGTTGACCGGTAGCAGCGGCTGGGATTGCGCGTTCGGATTCAGCGGCGGCAAATCGGCGACGGTGTTTGAGGGCCAGGCGGCTTCGCTGGCGGACTGGGCCGGCAGATGGCCGCAGAGCACCGAGCAGAAAATCAGCAAAATAAACCAGCGGCCAACGCCGGTCTGGTGAAATGCCGCATACAATATTCGTTGGCTGCGCATGATCTATTCGACTTTGTAGGTGGCCCGGCTTTGAACGGGGGCGGGGGCTGTTGGCGGTATGAATGTGATGTTCAACGGAACAACTACGCTCGCCGCGGACGAGTTTTTGCCTCCTTGGCGGGGCTTGAAGTATTCCGCCAAAATCTGCGGGGTCACTGGGGTCGATAAATCAACCGATTGAACCGGCTGAACGAAATAATCGGACGAGGCGTCGCTTGCGGCGTCCGGATTCGCCGGTGCCGGGAGCGTCGCCGGAGGCGGATTGGATGCCGTGGCGACTTCCGCCGGGGCCGAAATCGGCGTCGGGACACGGTTGGTTTCCGGAGGGGTTATGGCCTTGGCCACCGTTTCAGGCGCGTTGGTTTCCGTCGCGTTGGTGGTGGTTTCCGCCGCCGGCTTGGATGAATTGGTTTCGGCCGCCGAGGCTATTTGCTGTCCGGCGGGCAACAACAATGGATCCCACTTGGCCAAAGCGCTGGGGTCGGTGGTTGGTTCGAAACGCATGGGCGCCGGACCGATGCTGGGAAGGTATGCGGTGAGGGCCGACGCCGAAGGCGGCCCCGCGAACACCAGGCAAAACCCCGTGATTAAAACGGCAAAAGGCTGCCATTTTAACCGGCCGATCCAATGGAATCGCATGATTTTCACGCTGTTTAGCTCGAAGGATCATGCCAGCCAGGCCAAAGTCCTGGCCGTCAAGCATAACCCCACGTTCTCGTCTTCGGTAAAAGCGGCGGGGACTTAAATGGAATTTTCATCCCAAGAAGATTTAAGTTTGCCCATCGGCTGCCGATAGTTGACCGAAGAAAATGGTGTTTCTGGAAAACCCCAACTGCCAAATTCATTTGTGGATATATTGATGCTCGGAAAAATTAACAAATTGGATGCCAAAAACATCGAAAAGCAGCTTGCCCGGTGTCCGGCGCTGCCTTCGTTGAGCAGCATTAACAATGCGTTGCAGGGCTTGTTGCTTACCGAGCAACGTTACACGGCCCAAATCGCGGAAATTATTCGTCGCGATCCCAGTTTGACCTCCCGCCTGTTGCGGCTGGTCAATTCAGTTTATTACGGCCTGTCCACCCCGGTAAACAGCATCGAAGAAGCGGTGTTTTATCTGGGGGTGCGCCAAATCCGCCAGTTGGCGATGGTTACGCCGGTGATTGAAGATTTTCAGCGGCTGACCCGGCAATGCACTTTTCCCTGGCGTGAATTTTGGCAGCACTGCATCGGCACGGCCATTCTGACCCGGGAAGTGACGGCCAGTGTGCATCATGCGTCGGATGAATCGGATTACGTGGCGGGCCTGGTGCATGATGTGGGCATCATTGTCATGGCTTGGACGTTTCCCGAGCATTTTGCGGAAATTCACCGGCTCGCCGCGCTGGCCACCCATGAACTGACTGAAATTGAGAACGAAGTTTTGGGCATGGATCACGCGGAATTGGGAGCCTTGTATATGGAGCGGCATCGGCTGCCGGAGTTGATGATCAATTCCGCCCGCCACCATCACCATCCGGAAAAGGCCGGTGATTACATGCCTATCGTGGCGGCGGTCCAGATTGCGGATCTCTTGCTGCGCAATGAGAAAATCGGTTTTAGCGGCGATTGCCTGCCGGTTACGCTGGAACAATGTTTTGGCGCTTCCGGCTGGAAAGTGCTGTTTCCCAACGCCACGGATGGCGAAAACAATATTGCCCGGGCTTCCCTCACCCGCACGCTGGAAATGATTCCCAGCATGCTTGAAGGCCTGGTTTGATGCGCGTTCAATTCGCTTGCCCTATTTGCAGAAAAAAGCCGCGGCCAATTCACCGCGGCTTTTTGATTTGAATGGTTAAACTGTTGGGGAAGGCTAATCGTCCATCCACGGATTGGCGGTCACATCGACAAACAGTTGAATTTTGCCCGCTTTGAAGGCCATGCGTTCCAAGCCGCTGCCGCGGGCCACCGGCGTTTCCAGATCGGAGGTGACTTTAACGTCCGGCGGTTCCAATTTGCATTCCAGCCCGGCGTCGCAAAGGTTGGACTTGAAATTTCCGGTCATGATATTCAGCAATTCACCGATCACGTCCCGGATTTCGCTGGTGTCCTGCATCTCCCCGGCGCTCAGTCCGAGAATGGTGGCGGCGACATTGCGGGCGTCCTCAATGCTCATGCGCAAATAGACGCTGCCCACCACTTTGCCATTGAAACCAATGGTGCCGAGCATGTGCTCACCATCGATCGGCATGGCTTGGTGCCGGTCGATGCTCTCCAAATTGAGCGAGAGCATGGTTTGAAAAGCCTTGATCAAGGCCATGGCTAATGGAGTCCCCATGGCCAGCACCATGGCGCAGCCCACGCCATTGCGGATGAGCGCGTCTTCCACAGTTTCCACGGAATACTCCGCTTCGTTTTCCGCGTCGGGATTGGCGGCGCGCAGCAACCGCGTTTTCAAAGAGGGATCTTTGTTGATGACCTTGGCGATTTCGTCCACATCGGCGTCCTGGCGGGCCACCAACTGGGTCAGGCGCGAGGCGCTTTCCAGCTTGGGCGCGAAGCCGTATTTGCGGGCCAAATCTTGATAATTGACAGCATCAGACATAATTCAACTCAGGCGGCCGGTTTCTTTTGCAGATTGACGCAGCGGCCGGCTTTTTCAATCAATTGATCCTCTTTGAAGGGTTTGACCAGATAATCGCGCACCCCGAGTTTGGCGATCTGCAGCACGTTTTCACGGCCGGATTCGGCGGTCAACATGATGACCGGGATGCCTTTAAGGTCGGCGTCTTCTTTCAGCTTGGTCAGCATGGTGACGCCGTCCATCACGGGCATGGTCACATCCAGGATGATCAACTCGGGTTTTTCGCGGGCCGCCACCGCCAAACCTTCCTCGCCGTTGGCGGCTTCACAAAGTTGCACGTCATAGGGTCGGAATGCTTTGCCAACAATCAATCGGATTGTCCGGCTGTCATCTACGCTAAGGATTTTGATCGCCATAAATTGTTTTGAGGTTAATTGATCTTAATGTGGATTTCAACCGCCAGACGGTTGTCGCCGCACTCAAAAATCAGGGATTCCCGTTCGACATCGTGCATGTGTTCCACGTTGAACGTGGTGCCGCGAATAATCGCCGGGGTGCTCACAGCGCATTCGGCGCCGTTGTCGCACAGCCACGACTTCAAACCGCCGGTCAGCATGTTGGTGGCTTCGCCCACCACATCGTTGATTTCTTCCTCGCCGAGTTCCTCCGCCGGCAAACCCAGCATGGCGGCGGCCACCTGGCCGGCAAAGGCGGCGCTCAGGTGCAGGTAAACCGCACCCGTGACCGTGTCGCCGGCGAAGCCCACCGATCCAGTGACGCGCTCGGTGAATTGGGGATCCTCGGCGCGCGGCATCAATGCGGCTCTCATTTGCAACATGGTATCGAACACATCAACCAGGTGGCGGGTTAAAAATTCTCTGACGGCGGGAATTTGAACGGTTTGCCTCATAATTTTCTGACAGGGTTCTTACAGGGTTAAAATGACTTGCTGACGGTTGGTTCAAGCGCCGCGCCGCGCGCGGAGGCCCGCGCCGCCGGCTGGCTTTGCAGCGCGTGCAAAATGGCGTGTGGCATCAAATCCAAAGGCAGCACCCGGTCCACCGCGCCGAGTTCAACGGCGGCGCGCGGCATGCCGTAAACCACGCAGGTTTCCTCGTTTTGGGCCAGCGTTTTGGCGCCGGCCTTTTTAAGCGCTTTCATGCCCAAAGCGCCATCGCTCCCCATGCCCGTCAACAGCACGGCCAGCACGTTGGGGCCGGCTTCCACGACGGAATTGAAAAGGACATCCACCGCCGGGCGCACATGATGCAGCATCGGGCCTTGTTCTAGGGCGACTCGATAGCTGTTTCCGCGCCAGGCCAGCGTCATGTGGTAATCACCGGGGGCAATCAAGGCCAGGCCGGGTTTGACCTCATCACCGGGCGCGGCTTCGCGCACTTCAAACGCGCAGCATTCATGCAAACGCTCGGCAAATGTCTTCGAGAAAACCGGCGGAATATGCTGCACAATGCAAATGCCCGGCAAGCCGGCGGGCAGCCGGGTCAGCACATTTTTCAACGCCTCGGTCCCGCCGGTGGAGGCGCCCATCACGATCAATTGGCGCGGATTAAAATGGAGCGAACCCGTCGCGGCCACCGCTCCGTGCGCCGGCGGGGCGGCTGTTTTGAGGGTGTTTAGACGGGCTTTGGCCGCGCCTTTGATGCGCACGGCGAGTTGCTCGCGCAACCCGCCCAGATTCCAGGCCGAACTCGGTTTGGCCAGCACATCCACCGCGCCGAATTCCATGGCTTGGAGGGCCGCGCGCGAGCCGGCTTGGGTCAATGAACTGATCATGACCACCGGCATGGGCCGGTGCTGCTGAAGCACGCGCAGGAAACTCAGGCCGTCCATGCGCGGCATTTCAATATCCAGCGTGAGCACGTCGGGGTTCAATTCCAGAATTTTATCACGGGCGATGTAGGGATCCGCAGCGGTGCCCACCACTTCAATTTCCGGGTCCTGGCTCAACGTGTCGGAAATGACGCGTCGCACCACGGCTGAATCATCCACAATTAACACACGGATTTTTTTCATCGTGTTTATCCCATGTTCATGAATTGTTCCACTTTTTCAAAAGAGTCACGGACGGTAATGACCAAAGTATCCAATTGATCACCGGTAATTTTGAATTTTTCCACCACGGCATCGTCCACGCGAATGGCATAACCGTCCCAGCCGGGCGCCGAACCGGCCAGATGGGCCAGGCAGTTGGCGAGATGCGTCACCACGGAAATTCGCGGGCGCGGCTTGAGCACCGGGGCATGGTGATGGGCCACCGCCTCGACAATGTCGTCGGGCAAATGCCATTCCTGCAACAGACAGGCGCCGACGTCGCTGTGATCCGTGCCGACGACGAGCGTTTCCGCCTCCACACGCGCCATTTTTTCCTGTTCGATTTTTTCGCGGATTGCCGCTTGAAGGTCGGGGGTTAAAACCTGGTTCAACACCAGTTTGCCGATGTCGTGAAGCAGGCCGACGGTGAACGCCACGGAGGGTTCCACATTGAGATCGTTGAACTCGTTCACGACGGCTTCGGCGGCGGTGGCGGTGATCAAAGAATGGCGCCACAATTCGTTGGCTTCGACCGCGTAGCCGGAAAGCGGCACCACCATGGCGCTGCCAAAAGCGAGCGTCAAAACAATGTGCAAAATTTGCTGGTGCCCCAGAAGAAACACCGCTTGATCCACGGAGGAGACGGGTTCGGCCAGCCCGAAATATGGCGAGTTGCAGGCGCGCAGCAGTTTGGCGGTCAGGACGTTGTCGCACTTGAGCACCTGCACCACCTCCTCGTTGCTCACCGAGCTTTGATCCAGCAGACTGACCAATTTCAGGGCCGCGTAAGAAACCGGCGGCAGGTTCTTGGCTCTGGTGACTAGTTCACGGGCAGTCATAAAAGATACGTGTTCGTTCCAGGAGGTTTAATGGTGATACTGCCATTGGCCAGGTCCATGCGCAAGGTTCGTGACGAAACGCCGCCCACGTCTTTGGCGTGAATCGTGTAGCCATTGCGGGCCAGCAGGTTGCTGAAGGCGATGTAATTCCGTTCGCCGATGTTGAAAATGTTCTTGTCGTCGAGCAGTTGGGAGCCGCCGGCCACCTTGACAATCAAGCGATGCCGGTCGGCTCCGAGATTGTAAACGCCTTGAAACAATTTGGGCACGCCGGTATCCACGAACATGAACGGACACGTCGAAGCTTTGTTGGGATCGATGCGTGATTCCGGCAGCATGAGGTGCAGCAGACCGCCCGCTTTTTTGACGGGATCGTAAATCGCGATGCCCAGACAGGAGCCGAGCGAATACGTCACCAACTCGGCGCTGGAATCGTTGCTGACCACCATGTCGGCCACGCCCACCACCAAGGTTTTCCGGGGCGGCGCGATTACCCATTTTCCTGGTGCGGTCATAAGGTTTCAGGAGCCGTCATCAGGCTGTGGGGCAAGGTCGTGGTTGGAGCCGATGGGTTCGATGGCGGTCATTGCTCATGCGTTTTTGGGAAAATTTTTCTGGCGGTGCCTGGCCGGCGCGGCAAGCGGATTCAAACTGGTCTGCCAAGTTCATGCTTTGATTCAAATTTCGTTGCGGCCACGGGTTAAGGTGCCGCTGCCATCGACGGCTGGCATCTGCGACCGCGTTCCACTTTGGAAACCCGGTTCGGCCTGCTATCGGTTTGCCGGTGGGAAACTTGAATGAAAATTCCATTTCAACCTCCGCCGCCACCGGCGGGGGCGGAAATCCGGAAGTCCGGTGGATGCAAGCCGCTCCCGTCCAGCCACAACCGTTCCCCGCGAAAATTCCCGCTGTTTTTGCGCGAAAAATGTGGTTTCAACCTCAAGTTCCGCCCGGTAAAGCCGATAAGATTCTGGCTAAAACATGGTTGAATTTGACATCAAACTGGAAACCAATCATCTCTCGGAAAAAGATTACGACTTTCTTTGCCGCCTCGTTTACGAAAAAAGTCGCATTCATCTGGGACCTGAAAAAAAAGTGCTGGTGGCCTCGCGGCTGGCCAAGCGGCTGCGGGAACTGCGCCTGCCGGGCTACGCCGAATACTGCGAATTGCTCCGCTCCCCGCAGGGCGAGCCGGAATTGCGTTATCTCATCGACCGCATTTCCACCAACCACACGCACTTTTTCCGGGAAATCAAACATTTTGATTTTTTGCGCGAGGTGGTGCTGCCCGAATGGCAGGCCAAAAAACGGGCGGAATCCGATGCGTTCCGCATTTGGAGCGCGGCCTGTTCCTCCGGCGACGAACCGTATTCCCTCGCCATCCATCTGGCCGAAAACCTCGCGCCCGTGGCGGCGAAGGCCTGGGAAATCGAAGCCAGCGACATCTCGACCCGCGTGCTGGATCTGGCCCGCCAGGGCGTTTATGAAACGGCGCGTTTGACCGGCGTCAAAACCGAATGGCTGCACCGCTATTTCCAGAAAGGAGTGCGCGATTGGGAAGGGCATTTCCGCGTGCGCGAAGAATTGCGGCAGCGGGTGCATTTTCACCACCTGAACCTGCTGGAAGGGAATTACCCGTTTACCAAGCCGTTTCAAGTGATCTTTTGCCGGAACGTCATGATTTATTTTGACCGCCCCACCCAGGAGACGCTGGTGGCGCATCTGGCGGCCAGGCTCAGTCCCGGCGGTTATTTAATGGTGGGGCATTCCGAAAGTTTGAGCGGCGTAAAGCATTCGCTAAAGCTCGTTCAACCCGCCATCTACATAAAACCAATTTAACGCCTATGTTGCAGTTGAATTCTGCCACCGGTTATTCCAGCCGTTTTCATGCCACCGATCGTTATCTTGATCGGATTGACTCCTTGCCGCCGGTGCCAACCGTGGCCATCCAATTGCTTGACCAGTTCAACGATCCGGATCGCGATCTCGATCGGATCGTGCAGTTGATCAGTCATGATCCCTCGTTGACGGCTGAAACCTTGAAACGTTGCAACAGCGGCGCGCTGGTGGGCGCTGAACCGGCGTCGGACATGTTTGAAGCGGTGTGCCGTCTGGGTTTGTTTGAAGTTTATTCCATTGTCGTGGGTTTGGTCGCTTCACGCACCATGAAACCCAATGACAAATGCAAGTTGGATTCGCTTCGGCTTTGGCGCCACAGTGTGACCACGGCGGTTATTTGCGCCACGCTGGCCCGACGCTCTGATTTGCCAGATGCTACCGCCTTTACCGCGGGATTGCTGCATGACATTGGCAAGCTGATCTTAGGCTCCACCGAAGGGGGAAAATATTGCGAACTGGTTCACCAGAGCGCTTTTTACGGCCCATCGTTGATTGCTGCGGAGGTGGCTAAAACCGGATTCAGCCACGCCACTTTGGGGGCGCGGCTGCTGGCGCGCTGGGGTTTGCCCGAAGTAGTGTGCTGCGCGGTGGAATGGCATCCGCAACTTCCCGCCGTGATCGAAGGCGATCCGCATTTGACGGCGATTGTGAATTTTTCGAACAGCCTGGCGCATGAACTGGTGGAGGGCACGACCGGGGCTCCCGCCGCCGTTGCGATCAGCGCGGAAGCCATGCGTTTACTGAATTTGACTCCCGAGGAACTGCCGGCGCTCCTGACGGAAATCAACCTGGGTATGCAGCGCGTCCAAGGTTTGATGCAAATGCAAGGGTGAGGCGGCAGTTTGTCCGCCAGCGTCGCGCATCGCCTCAATGCCGGATAAGCAAATCGCGGTGCAATTATATTCTTCACGGGTGCAACCGGTTGCCGATTCTGGATGGAACTTCAGCTTCAGTGGCGGGAAATTCTGCCGATGACGTTGTGCTGGCTTTCAAAATGTGAAGTCGGGTGGTTGGATGTTTAACCACAATTCCGATCACGCCATTAGCTTCTCGCTTTTGCAGGACCATCCGGCTCATCGACGCCAAGACCAGCCAGTAATTATTATAAGTATGAAGTTAAGTCTTAAAATCACTCTGATTGCCATCTGTCCGGTCTTTCTGGCCTTGGGCGTTTTTCTGGTCACCTTGCTGGTTCAGCAGCAAAAACTGGATCAGCAAGTGGCGGATAACATTCGCAAGCAAGCCTTCAGCGAGGCGGCCAAAGTGGTGCAAGGCGTGTATTGGACCTGTGCGAGCGAGGAGGATCGTAATCAGAAGCAACTGACCCGCAATCTGGGCATCGCCCATGAGTTGCTTTCCAAAACGGGCAAGCTGGAATTTTCCACCAACACGGTGTCCTGGCAGGCGGTCAACCAGTTGACCAAGGAAACCACCGGGATCGCGCTGCCGAAAATGATGGTCGGCAACCAATGGCTGGGCCAGGTGCGTTCCTTGTCCGAACCGGCCCCGGTGGTGGATGAAGTCAGTCATCTGACCGGTGATTTTTGCACCATTTTCCAGCGGATGAATGCCGCCGGCGACATGCTCCGCATTTGCACCAGCGTGGTGAAGGAAGACGGCGCGCGCGCCTTGGGCACCTACATTCCGGCCCGGAAGCCGGACGGCTCGGAAAATGAGGTCATTCAAACGGTCTTGCGCGGGGAAACCTTCCGGGGGCGCGCCTATGTCGTGAATCAATGGCACAGCGCCGCCTACGAGCCAATCTGGGACGCGGGACACCAAAAGGTCATCGGCATGTTGTATGTCGGCATCGGCATGGGCGACATGAACAAGGATTTGCGCGACAATTTGGCCAACATGGTGGTGGGCAAAACCGGATACGTGTTTGTGTTGGGCGGAACCGGCGATGAACGCGGAAAATACATTCTCTCCTACCAGGAAAAACGCGACGGGGAAAATATATGGAACGCCAAAGATGCCGCTGGAAACCTGTTCATCCAGTCGATCATTCAAAAAGCGCTGACCACGCAGAACGGCAAAGCCGCATACGAAGCGTATCCGTGGAAAAATGCCGGTGAGAAAGACGCGCGCATCAAGCTGGCCGCCGTCACGTATTATGCGCCCTGGAACTGGGTGATTGGCGCCGGCGCGTATGAGGATGATTTTGCCGAGATGCGGCAACACACGGCGGAAGTCAAGCAATCCATGATGCTTTGGATTGGCGGGATTGCCGGTTTGGTTGGCATTTTGGCGGCCCTGGCCGGCTGGCTGATTTCCCGCAACATCGCCCGGCCGATTGGCTTTGTGATCGGCCAATTAAACAACGGGGTGAATCACATCAACAGCGCCGCCAGCCAGGTGTCCGCCGCCAGCCAGACGCTGGCCGAGGGGTCCAGTGAACAGGCCGCTTCCATGGAAGAATCCAGCGCGTCATTGGAAGAACTCACGGCCATGACCCGGAACAACACGGAAAATTCGCTCAAAACCAATGCGCTCGCCCGCCAGGCTCATGAAGCGGCGGAGAAGGGCAACGCCGACATGAACGCCATGTCCACCGCCATGCAGGCCATCAAAGCCTCCAGCGATGACATTTCCAAGATCATCAAGACGATTGATGAAATCGCCTTTCAAACGAATATCCTGGCGTTGAACGCCGCCGTGGAAGCCGCGCGCGCCGGGGAAGCCGGCATGGGCTTTGCCGTGGTGGCCGACGAAGTGCGCAACCTGGCCCAGCGCAGCGCCCAGGCGGCCAAGGAAACTTCCACCATGATCGAAGGCGCCATCTCCAAGACCGAGCAGGGAGTGGTTTTAAGCCGCAAAGTGGCCGAGATGATCAATGACATTCTGGCCAAGGTCCGGCAAGTCGATGAACTGGCCGCCGAGGTGGCGGGGTCTTCCAAGGAACAGGCCGCCGGCATCACGCAAATCAACACGGCGGTGGCGCAAATGGACCGCGTTACCCAAGGCAACGCGGCCAGTGCCGAAGAAAGCGCGGCGGCGGCCGAGGAATTGAACGGACAGGCGGAGATTCTGAAACAATCCGTCACGGAACTGGTCAAATTGGTGGGCGGACGGGCGGGGCAATCACCGGCGAAATCCGATGCCCATTCCAGCGGAGCAGTCAAAGCCAGGTCGGTTAAGTCCAATGTTTCCGCTTTGCCCGGGAAAGCTAATTCGCATCGTCAGCCCGTCGCGGCTGCGCTTTCCGGGAATAAACGGCAGATGAGCGAAATTCCGTTGGAAGGCGACTTCAAAGACTTTTGACCACAGGCAAAACGCGCGGCGGATTTTTGCCCAGCAAAGGCAGGTGCGTAAATTGAGGCGGAGCTTTCCCATCGCAATCAGTCTCGCGCCTGGCTTGAGGCCGTCGCTGTGCGTTCATTACGGAATCCCGTTGTCGGAACCTGACCCCGAGCCGTTTCAGCACAATTGTCACGATTGATTCAGAGGTGAGCACAGCTCGTTCGTGGTGGTCCGCGTATGCAATCAATTTCCCCGCTCGCCGAGGTTCATCTGATCGTCAACCAATCCCATTGACGGATGGCTTGGTGATTTGCATTTTGGAGACAACATGATTCAATCGCGCCCCGGTGTCCGTTTATTCGTTTTCGGCCTGGCTTTGTTTGGTTGTTTTTTAGGAGCCGATGCGTCAGAAACTTTCAACAATCCCGTCACCACCAACCGGACGAATCCCGACCCGTTTGTTTTCAAGGATGCCAGCGGTTGTTACTACGGGCTTTCCACGCATGAGGGGCATAACAACATCGTCATGTTTCGCGGGACGAATCTGTTGACGCTTTATCGCGGCGAGCATCGCGTCGTCTGGCCCGCCCCGGCAAGCGGCTGGAACACCCGGGATATTTGGGCGCCGGAGCTGCATTTGATTGATGGCAAGTTCTACATCTATTACTCGGGCGGCAATGGGAAGAAACAGAACACGGGCGTGCTGAAATGCGCCGGTGCCGACCCGTATAACGGCACGTGGACTGACGCGGGCAGGCTGTTCTCGCCCGAGGCGGACGACTGGGCCATCGATGGAACAGTGCTTCAACAAAACGGCAATTTGTATTTCATCTGGTCAGGCGAAACGCCGGATAACATGAAAATTCAAAAATTGTTCATTTCCAAAATGAGCAGCCCCACCGCGTTGACGGGACCGCGGGTGGAAATTAGCCGGCCAACCTTTTCATTTGAGCGCCATGGCAATCCGAAGATCATTGAAGATGTCAACGAAGGCCCGGAAATTCTGCAGCACGGCGACCGGACGTTTTTGATTTACTCCTGCAGTTTCTGCGGCACGCACTATTATAATTTGGGGATGTTGAGATGCGACGCCGATGCTGATCCGATGGTTCCGGCCCACTGGACCAAATCGACTGTTTCTGTCTTCCACGAGGCGAATGGGCTGTTTGGTCCCGGCCATTGCTCGTTTACCAAATCGCCGGACGGACGCGAGGACTGGCTGGTTTATCACGCGATGTTGAACGATCGGAACGATCAGCCGCGTTATGTGTGCATGCAGCCATTCACCTGGAATAAAAACGGCACGCCTGATTTCGGGGAGCCCCGCAAAACCGGCGTGCCGGCGCCAAAATGAATTTGGAGAGCAATCGGATTATTGCCCCAGGGTCACGCTCTTGATGAAGTCCACTTCGGATTGTTTGTAGGGCGTTCCGTCGGCGCGGAAAATATCATGAAACCAGAGTGGCGGTTCGCTGGTGTATTGTTTTTTCCAGGAATCCCACGGATAAATTGTTTGGGTTTTGCCCGAAACAAAGCCCCAATTGTAGGCGCCGACTTTTTGGTCGTGCAGGTATTTCAGGTTCGGATCGAAGGTGCTGCCCACCGGCCGCGCCATATATTCGGTGCAAACAATGGGACGATGATAACGGCGCAGGTTTTCCACGCACTGTTTCAGATCGTCAAGCTTGCCGTAATTGTGGAACGTGATGACGTCGGAATTTTGCAACTGAACGATTTCCATGGAAGACAACTTGGCGGGGTCAGCCCAGTTGCCCATCCACACGCCGCTGGTGAGGGGTTGAGAAGGATTCACCTCGCGCGCCCACTCAAAGGTCATTTGCAACAAGATCATGGCCATGTCCTTTTTGTTGGCCTTTTCCAGCTTGATGTAGGCGGGGTCGTTGTTGTTGTCCGGCTCATTGAACACGTCCCACATGTCAATGCGCGGATCGTTTTTGGAATGGCGGATCACGCCTTGAACATACGGCTTCAATTCGGCAAACCGTTCCGGATGTTGGAGCATTTCGGACCCCGGGCTTTGCACCCAGCCGGAATTATGCACAAACGGCTTCGGGTCGCGCTGCTTGCCCAGCTTTGGAAAAGGATCCCAACAGGAATCAAACAACACAAAGGTCACGCCGATGTGATGCTTGTGGGCGAGGTCGAGGAATTGATCCATGCGTTTCAGAAAACCTCTGGAGTCCTGCTCCCACAGCAAATTATGAAGAAATACCCGCACGCTGTTGAAGCCGATCTGCTGGGCCCAGCCCAATTCGCGGTCGATGGTGGCCGGATCAAATGAATCCGCCTGCCACATTTCCAACTGGTTGATGGCGGTGCTGGGGGTGAAATTGCAGCCGACCAGCCAGGGATGTTTGGCTTGCCAGGCATCGGCCTTCGCCACCGGCCACGGCGATTGCGCGGTCGCGGTCAAAGAGACGGTCAGCAGGGCAAGGGCGCCGGCCAGCAGGGTAAAATGAATTCGCATAAAAAAATATTTTTGTCGTTGTCTATTGAAGACGGGCGACTTTCGCAGGATTGAACGCCGCCTGTCAAGTGGCCACAAGTGGCCACAGGCGGTCGCGGGCTTGTATACTTAACGAACGCATAAAGGTTGGGAGACGTGGCGATAGGTTAAGCGTTTGCCTGCGATCCATCCGATAAACCTTTGCAAACGCTGG
>JAKALA010000003.1 GCA_021813325.1 bacterium
GCTGGAACACGCGCCATGACACCGATGGCCAGCGTTTGCAAAGGTTTATCGGATGGATCGCAGGCAAACGCTTAACCTATCGCCACGTCTCCCAACCTTTATGCGTTCGTTAAGTATACAAGCCCGACAAAAAAGCCCGCTCATGGCGGGCTTTGTAAATTTGCAACAAAACCCGATCAGGCGCGCTCCATGTATTTGCCGGTGCGGGTGTCCACCCGGATCTTTTCTCCGGTCTTGATGAACAAGGGCGCTTGAATCGAGATGCCGGTTTCCAAGGTGATGGGCTTTTGAACGTTGTTGGCGGAATCGCCGCGAATGCCTTCCGGGGCGTTGGTGACGGTCAGGATGACGCTGGAGGGAATCTCCACGCTCACGGCTTTTTCTTCCACAAAGGTCACGGTGACCTGGCCGTTTTCCACCAAATAATCCTTGGCCTCGCCCACCAGTTCGGCGTTCAAAGTGACGGTTTCATACGTCTCGGGATCAGTGAAGACGTAGTCTTGGCCGTCTTTGTAGCTGTATTCCATCTTCGTGGTGATCATGGGCACCGGCTCGACTTTTTCCGTGGAACTGAAACGGACGTCGGCGGATTTGCCGGTGCGGATGCTGCGCAGCGTGGCTTGCACGAAAGCACGCAGGTTGCCGGGCGTCCGGTGTTGCATGTCCAAAACCACGCAAATATCACCATTGTAATTAATTGCCATGCCGCGGCGAAGATCACTTGCTGTTGCCATAAAATAATTTTGTTGTCTTCTCGAAAAATGAGTTGCCCAGCATAACTGCAAAGAGGCCAAACGCAAGGCGGTTTTTAATACTTGGCGGCATTCCTTGACGCCCCAAACCTTTGTGTGATAAAAAAAGCCACCCACAATTAGCAGTGGTTTTATGCGTTGTCCAAAATGCGGTTCCCAGGAAGACAGGGTGATTGATTCACGCGCCTCCCGTGAAGGCGCGACCATTCGCCGCCGCCGCGAATGTGCCCAATGCCAGCATCGGTTTACCACCTACGAAGAGTTGGAGCACGAAGGACTTATGGTGCTCAAACGCGATGGCCGGCACGAGGAATTTTCCCGCGAAAAACTGCTTTCCGGCATTCGCAAAGCGTGCCAAAAACGCCCGGTCTCCCCCAAAGCCATGGACGAACTGGTGGATCACATCGTCGCCACCGTCACCGCCAAGTATGAGACAGAAGTGCCCGGCGAAGTCATCGGCACTTTGGTGATGGATGGTTTGCGCGAAATTGATTCGGTGGCCTACGTTCGCTTTGCCAGTGTTTACCGGCGCTTTCAAGAAGCCACGGATTTTGTCAACGAAGTCAACAAACTGGAGGCCATGCAATGATCGCTTTGCATACGGAATGTCTGACGTTCGTGCTCGCCAATGGAGAAAGCATCCCGTGTTCCCCCGAAATGATTTCGGTGGAAATCATGGGCGAAGCGCATCACGAGCTGGATCCCGAATTGCTCCGGCACGCCGCCGCCAGCGTGTTCCATTATTTCAAGGCCGAACTGGACCGGGAAACCGTGACCGTGAGCGAATTTTCGCGGGCCTTGGAACGGGCGCTCGGACACTTGGGCTACACCATTCACGCCGGCGGTCCCGGCTCCCGCACCGGCGAAATCAATGACTCCGACCTGATTCAGCTTGTGCAGGAAGCGGGCGACAGCCGCGAATTATTGTTTTTTCCGCGGCTGCGGGACGAACTGCGCCTGCAACTCCGCCAATCACCACGCCTGGTCCGCTTTCGCGGCTTGCGCGGTTGCGTCAAGCAACTGGCGGGCGTCCGCCGCTGGAACTCGCATTGCGAAGTGTTGCAGGATCAGATCGTGGACTTCTTGCGCGGCTGCCTCACAGCGGAACCCAATCAGCGCCCGTGCGCGCTCGTGGTGGAATAATCTCCGCAAAATCTGCCCGCGAACATTGCGCTGGGAAGTTATCCGATTTAAAGTGGCCGGGCTTTGCTCCCATGAAAACCTTGTTTGAAAAAATCGTGGCGCGCGAAATCCCCGCGCAAATCGTGTTTGAAGACGACCTGGTTTTGGCCATTCGCGATATCAATCCGCAGGCGCCCGCGCACATTCTGATTTTCCCAAAGAAACCGGTGCCGCGCATTGCCGAAGCCACGCCGGAAGATCACAAATTACTCGGCCACCTGCTGCTCAAGGCGGCAGAAGTGGCAGATAAAATGGGCTTGAAAACATCCGGCTACCGGCTGGTGATTAATAATGGCGCGGACGGCGGCGAAACCGTGCCGCACCTCCACTGCCATATTTTGGGCGGACGCCACCTAGCCTGGCCGCCCGGTTGATTGGCTTATTTGCTTCCGGGTTTTACGGCCGGCATGTTCTGAAGATCCGGTGGTAATTGATTGGGATCAAACGTCTCCACCTGCAACGCTATCAGGCTTGCCGCCGGCACGCCCAGATTAACGGTGCCGTTGGAACGGTCCACCACCATGGCCACCCCCACGACCGCGCCATGGTTGGCCCGCACGATGTCGATGGTTTCCTGCACCCGCCCGCCTTTGGTGACGACGTCTTCCACGACCAGGATTTTTTCTCCCGGCGCGATTTTAAATCCGCGGCGCAGGACCAATTTGCCTTCTTCCTTTTCAACAAAAATGAAGCGCGCGCCGAGCTGCCGCGCGACTTCCTGTCCGATGACCAGCCCCCCCATCGCGGGCGCCACCACGGTGACCGCCCCGAGCGGTTTGACCTTGGCGGCGAGCGCGGCGCCGAGTTTTTCCACCGCCGGCATCTGCTGGAGCGCCAGCGCGCATTGGAAAAATTGCCGGCTGTGCAAACCGCTGCGCAGAATGAAATGGCCTTCGAGCAGGGCGCCGCTGTCGCGGAAAATTTGGAGAACTTCGTCTTGTGTCATGGGCGCAAAGATTAAATCAACTCTTGCCGCAAAGCCACTGAGAACACGGTGGCCTAAAAAATTTCGCTCTGCGTCTCCGCGTCTCTGCGGTTAAACTTCCGCCGTGCCGAAGTGGATCAAGTTCATCATCGCGCTGTTGCTGTTGCCGGTTTGCGCCGGAGCCGCCCGGGCTTTGTGGCTGGTGCTGCGGGCGGGATACGGCGCGGACACCGTCTGGGTTCCTCTGGTCGCGGGAGCGGCGTGCTGGGTGGTGATTTTCCTCATGCTGCCCAAGCCGATGTGGGTTTATGTGTTTGGACACGAGCTGACGCACGCGTTGTGGACCTGGCTGTTCGGCGGCCAGGTGAAGAAGATGAAAATCACCTCCCAGGGCGGGCATGTGATTATTTCCAAAACCAATTTTCTGATCGCTTTGGCGCCTTATTTTTTCCCGCTGTATGCCGTTTTGGTCATTGGGTTGTTCGCTTTGGGCAACTTGATTTGGAACTGGCACGGTTGTCTGGTCTGGTTTCACCTGCTCGTGGGCGCGGCGTATGCCTTTCACATAACGCTTACGTTACACGTTTTGCGAACGCACCAATCCGACATTACCGGACAAGGTTATTGGTTCTCCGGCGTGGTGATTTTTTTGGGCAATGTTGGCGTATTGATGCTGGGGGTTCCTTTGTTGACCTCACGCGTCGGCGTGTTGAACGCCCTGGGCTGGTGGGCGGAAAGCACGGGAATGATCTTGCACTGGTTGCAACGGGTGATTTGACCCGCAAAATGTCAGCAATTCTGTCTTGAAATGGGACCGGTTTTAGATTCATCCTCACGGCAGTTATGGATTTAGCCGACATCTTGGGACGAGAACAAATCGTCCCCGAACTCAAAGCCGCCAATCGCTGGGAAGCCATTGATGAACTCATTAGCAACTTGGTAGCCACCGGCAAAATCCAGGCCGCCGATCGCGACGCCGTCACGGCCGCCGTCAAAAAGCGCGAGACCTCCATGTCCACCGGCATCGGTTTTGGCATCGGGATTCCCCACGCCTCCACCGACTTGATCTACGAGGTCGTCGGGGCGCTCGGACGCTCCTCCAAAGGAGTGAACTTTGATGCGCTCGACAATCAGCCGGTGAAGCTCGTCATGCTTTTTCTCGTTCCCCAAGGTCAGTTTCAGAAACATCTCCACACCCTCGCCAATATCGCCAAGCTCCTGCACAAGGCGGATTTTCGTGAAGCCCTTGAAAAGGCCTCCAACGCCGAATCCATGCTGGCGGTGATCAAGGAACACGGGAAGAAGTAATGGGGTTACAAGTTGTCGGTGGCAGGTTTCCCGCGCGATGAGGCGAAAACTTGGCTAACAAAATCGGTAACTTTCAACCTTCAACCTGTAACTTAGCCTCCGTGTTGCCTCACAAACAAATCGAATCCGCCCTGCAAGCTGCCGTTCGGGGCGCGCTGTCAGACGCCGACGTCTCTGCTGTTTTAGTTCGTCCCTGCGATCCGAAATTTGGCGATTACCAAAGCAACGCCCTGATGTCGCTGGCCAAAGCGCGCAAGCTGAATCCGCGCCAGCTCGCCATCGATGTGCTGGCCAAACTGGAGGTCTCAGCCGTGTGCGAAAAGGTGGAAATCGCCGGCGCGGGCTTTCTGAATTTCCGGCTGAAAGATGCGGCTCTGACCGAGACGCTCCAGTCTGCGGCGAATGGCGCGCACTTGTTTTTTGACAAGGCCGACCGACCCAAAACCGTGGTGGTTGATTTCAGTTCACCCAATGTCGCCAAGCCGATGCACGTTGGCCACATCCGTTCCACCGGCATTGGCGACGCGCTGCAACGCACGCTGCGCCTGCTTGGCCACCAGGTGATTTCGGATAATCACATCGGCGATTGGGGCACGCAGTTCGGGAAGTTGCTGCTCGGCTGGAAACAAATTTTGAATCGCGCCGAACTCGAACGTGACGCCATCGCCGAACTGGAACGCCTTTACAAAGTCATTAATACTGACTGCGACGCCAATCCGGCACGGCTCGAAGAAGCCAAATCCGAACTGGTGAAACTCCAAGCTGGCGATGCGGGGAATACCGCCATCTGGAAAGAAATGATCGCCCTGTCGCAAAAGCAGTTCGATACGATTTATGGTCGGCTCGGCGTGCAGTTTGATTTTACGCTCGGCGAAAGTTTCTACAATCCGTGGCTGGGTGCCGTGGTCGCTGATTTGCTGACGCGTGGCATTGCCCGCGAAAGCGAGGGCGCGGTGGGCGTGTTCAGCGATGGCTCAGTGCCGCCGAAAGAGGATGTCTTTCTCGTCAATCGCGACGGCGAATGGGTTCCCGATCCCGCGCTCGTGCGCAAGAGCGACGGTGGCTTCAACTACACGACCACGGATTTGGCCACGATTGATTACCGGCTCAAAACCTGGTCGCCGGATGAAATTGTTTACGTTGTGGATGACCGCCAGTCCAGTCACTTCAAAAAGTTGTTTGCCACCTTTGCCCGCTGGCAGCCGGACGCGGCCAAGAAAGTGAAGTTGGTTCACGTCGGTTTCGGCAAAATCATGGGCGATGATGGCAAGCCGTTCAAAACCCGCAGCGGCGACACTGTAAAGCTGGGCGATTTGCTGGACGAAGCCGAGGAACGGGCCTTGAAAATTGTGGCCGAAAAGAGTCCTGAGCTGCCTGAAACGCAGCGGCAGGAAATCGCCCGTGTCATTGGCTTGGGCGCGGTGAAATATGCCGATCTGCTTCCCAACCGCCAGAGTGATTACATTTTCAGTTGGAACAAAATGCTCGCGCTGCAAGGCAACACCGCGCCGTATCTGCAATATGCCTATGCGCGCATCAAAAGCATTTTCCGAAAAGCCGAAACGGGAAATCTGAAGGCGGAAATCAAGCTGGCCGCAAACGAAGAACTGACGCTTGCCAAACATCTGCTTAATTTTGGCCTGACGCTGGAAGCCGTGGCCGAAGAGCTGCGTCCGAATTACCTCTGCAATTATCTCTTCGAACTCGCCGGCAAGTTCACTTCGTTTTACGAAAACTGCCCCGTGCTCAAAGCCGGGGATGAAGCCACGCGAAACGCCCGTTTGGCGCTGTGTGGATTGACCGCGCAGGTTTTGAAGCAAGGACTGGAAGCATTGGGAATTGAAGTCGTCGAACAGATGTGACCTGCCACCGATTTGTTTGCCATCGGGACGCCTTGGAACGGCGCTTAACTCAAAGCCCGCAATGGGATAACCCGCGCGAAAGGAAAAATCAAAACGGCCGCCACTTTGCCCGCGCGGGTTCATCCAGCGGTTAAACCACCGTTCTTCTCCAAGTCCACTTCTGTTCGCCGGTTTCGCGGTTTCACAGGCGGAGCTCAGGATTAAGCCGGAATTTGATTTCCGCAAGTCATCCGTCACCGAGAAAATCGGTTATTATCAAAAAGCGACAAATCGCATTGGATTTGCAAATTTCGCTAATTTTCCTTGAAACCCGGTGCGCACCCCTCTAATAATAATTATGAAAGATAAGCGTGTCGCGTCAAAACGCTTGCTCAGAAGGCAAACATCCCATAGCGCAAAATGAAAAAACCACCCTTCTCTACTATTATCGCCTTTGTTCTTGGGGCAACCGTTCTTCAATCCGCCCGCGCCAATCTGCTGCTCTCAGATAGCTTCAACAGCTACGCTAATGGCAATTTGGTTGGTCAGGGTAATTGGTCCCAGACGGGATCCTATGCCACTTCTCCAGTTCAGGTGAACAACGGCGTGGTTTATCTGGGAAACAGCGGTCAGGATGTTTATGATCCGTTTAACACGCCGGTAACATTGGCCGATGGGCAGAGCCTTTACTTCGGGCTGGTCATCAACGTTTCCGCCGCTCAAGGCGCAGGCGATTATTTCATGCATTTCACGGCCAATGCCGGTAACTCCTCGCAGTTTTACGATCGATTGTTCGTGCAGGCTGCGACGGGAGGTTATGTGCTCGGTTTGGAGGGAACCGCCGGAGGCGGGGCTACGATAACTTATGGCACGACGGTTTTGAGCTTGAACACCAGCTATAACATTGTTCTCGCCTACAATTATTCCTCCCTCACTCCGAGCAATTCCGTGGACGCGGTTTACGTCAACCCCACCGATCCTTCGGTCGCAAACAACACGGCTTACCTGAGCGCGGCTTGGGGATCGGCCAACCCGGATACCAATCAAATTGGGGCCGTCAATTTCCGGCAAGGTTCTACTTCCTCGGCGCCCACCCTGACTGTGGATAATTTGACCGTGAGCACCCAGTTCAGTGACGTGGCAACCGCCGCGCCCGAACCTTCCACCTTGGCGCTGATGGGATTGGGCGGTTTGGCGGGATTGTTCGCCTGGCGCCGGAAACGCTGATAACTGGGTTCGGCAGCATCAACCTGCACGTTATGTGGGCATGCTCTTAGCCGGAAGGATGCAGTTGAAAAGGAGCCACCGCTTGGGGATTAATTGGTGGTAGATGAAAACAACCCCATCGTGGGGCGCGCGCCTGGTTCACCAAACGGTGGCTGGGGAATTTGAAATCAAAGGCGCGGGCAAAGCAATCACGATCGGGTTCACCGATCAGTGGCTCAGTTCGCATGCGGGCAGCGCGACGGGCTGGTTGCGGCCGTTGGACTGGCGCCGGCAACTGGCCGCCGCATTGCCGTAGCCGTTGCCGTGTCCAACATCGCTCATTGGTCGGCTCGCCGGTCCACGTTGCTGGCTATCGAAGAGCCGAAAAATGGCCTCCATCCCCACCTCTCAAAACATCTTGTTGACCTACTGCGCACCGCCTCGGAAACGCGCCAGGTCCTCGTGACTACTCACAACCCGGATTTCATTGATGAACTGGAGCCGGAAGAAGTGATCCTGTGTGATAAAAAAGACGGGTTCACCATGATTCGGCAAGCGTCGGAAATTAACGAGATTAAGTCATTCCGAAAAAGTTTCCGCCTTGGCGAACTCTGGGAGGAATCCCATGACCATCGGCGTCGGGGTCGAAGGACCCTCTGATTTTCAGTTTTGGAACAAGGTTTTTCCCAAGTATTTCGGGGCTGCCGGTTCGACATTCGCAACATGAAGAAACCGTGATAAGCTCATCCGTGGGTCACCCAAACTTCTCGACACTTTCCGTGATTGTCATTATTCGGCAGGCTTCATTCTGGTTGATCTGGATGATGATCCATGTCTGAACGGCATTTTGGGACTATTTGAAGAAGCCATCAGGACGGCAGCTCGTCTCCCGGACAAAAACACCCGATTTATCCATGTTTACATCGCCATTAAAAAGATTGAATCATGGTATCTTGCCGACGATGTTGCCATCAAGGCCGTGATACCGAATTGCGAGTGGACCGCGCCGGCCGATACAAGTTCAGTTGCCAAGGGCAAAGTCCGTTCATTGGTCAAAAACCATTTGGAAAAGAATGCCGGCTTTAACGAAATTGATTTTGCAAAATCAATCGCACCAAAGTTCGATCCCAGCCGTGCCCAGCCCCATTCGGCATCGTTCCGATATTTTGGGGGATGGATGGAAATCAAAGCCCGAGGCCGTTGCCCCATTCCATGCCTCCAAAAATCAAAAACTGGAACTGACGTGGATTAGCAAGAAAAACCGGCCATGGTTGGCGAGCAGAATCCAACTTTGGTTTCGACGTGACGCGGAGAGCGTTTCTCCCCCGTTCCCAAGGGGGCGAGGAGGCGGAATATCTGGCAGCCGACGCGAATTCACATCGTGAGTTGTTTTGGGTCGATCTTTTCCAACGTCCATTTCTGCTCATCGGAATTTTGCCATTCGCTAATTACGATTCGGGCGCCGTATTCACCGGCGACTTTCGTTGCAGTCAAGACCTTGTTTGTCTGGCGATCGGTGATCTTGTAGCGGCCATCATCTAATTTTGTAAACTGCCAGACCGGCGCATCCGCCCCGTCTTTAGCCAATGGAATCTGGGTGACGAATTGCCGGGGCGAATTGGTGCTCGCACAAAAGGTTTTGGAAGTAAAAAGATTGCGGAGATGAAAACCGTCGGCGCCAGCCGGTTGCAACCGCCACGTCATACATTTCCACGGCTGGGCTGAATACAGAACGATCGGCGTGCCGGTGGCGCTGTTCGCGTCCTTGGGGCGCAACAAATCACCATATTTCACGTTGCGGATTTGATATGTGGTGGCCTCTGGCACCTGGCCGGCGGCAGCAGCCAAGACACCGGCTCCGCCACAAAACACGGCCATGGCAACGACGAGGAAAATTTTTGTTTTCATGCGTTTTGATCGGTTGAGTTTTTCAAGGCTCCAAAGGTTTGATGGAGAATGAATCAAATCGGCCTTGCGCCTCCGCCACGCCACCGACCGTCAAAGCCACGCGCACACCGCGATCCCACGGCGGCAAATCTTTCGCCTCGGCCGGCGGGCCGCACGGAATCCATTTTTCACCATTGGTGCTGACTGCCAGTTGAAAATCACAGCCGTGCCTGGCCGTGAGTTGCAGGTAAAGTTTTTCGGCGACAGGCGCGGGTTGCTGCGCCAGAATCCGGCTGGCTCCTTTTTCGCGGTGCCAGGTGATGATCTGACCGTCGCCATAGGCAATGCCCAGGGCATTCTGCCAATCACCAAAAGCGCAAAGCCCGACGGTGGCGCCCGGTTTGAGACCCCGGGTGTCGATGACCGTGGTGGCCACGTAATCCGCCCTGGTGGTGGAACGCGCCAGCACCGCCGCCGCCATGTTGGCGCCGTGACTGGGCGAAGAGAGCCGCAGTTCCCCATCTTTGAGGCGATAAACCGGCTCGTGATGTTGCGGCCACTGCCAGCCGCTTTCCAGATTGGCGCTGTTGAAATCGTCGGCATAGCTCACGCCGAACACCTTTTGGGTGACGCCCAATGGCGACGGTGCCTGCTGGCTGGGGCCGTTGTTGTCATTGATGGTCGGCCAGCCGTTGGCTTGAAATTTGACTTCATCCAACATGCCTTCGCGACCGGTGAAAATGGAGCCGGTCGCGGAATACGCGTGATACAGCAGCCAATAGCGGCCTTCAGGGTCGGTGATCACGGTTCCGTGACCGGGACATTTCCATGCGTCGTTGGCCGCCAAAATGGGGTTCATGGGATTCTTCTCCCACGGGCCAAGCAGCGAATGTGACCGCGCCACGCCCAATGCGTAATGGCAGCCGGTGCCGCAACAGCCATTGCCGGAATAAAACAGATAAAACCAGTCACCGTGGCGAATGATGCAGGGGCCTTCCACCACGCCGCCTTCCCATTTGGTGTCGTTGTGGATGAGTTCGTGTTTTTCGCCCACGAGCTGGGTGCCGTCGTCATTCAACGGCTGCGCCCAGATGGGCGTAGGCTTTTGCTGGCTGTTGCCGTCTTCTTTCCACACCAGATAACGCACCCCATTTGTATCCGTCACAGGAAACGGGTCGATTGAGCCGTCTGCCTGCGCGATAATGGGGCCGTGATCAATGTAGGGACCACCCGGTTTCTCCGCTGTAGCCACGGCCACCGACAATAATCCATTCCGCTGGCGCGCCACGTAATAAACATAGAAGCGTCCTTTGAATTCGGAAATTTCCGGCGCCCAAAAATCATCCGTCGCCCAGCCGGGACGATGCGGCAATACCGAGCCGGTCAGTTCCCAATTCACCAAGTCAGTGGAATGCAGCAGCGGGAAAATCGGCCCCCAGGCGGACGCCGTGGATGACGCCCAATAGTCGTTGCCGACGCGAATGATGGACGGATCGGGATGATCCCCGGCGATCACCGGGTTTCGGTAAAGCACCTCGGCTGTGGCCGCCGGAACCGAAACGGCCAGAACCAGTCCGGTCAGGATTGCGGCGGCGCCGAAGGTTCGTTTCGCGCCGCGAAGACGCGTTTTGGAAAAGGGTGGTGAACAGAACAGATTCATATTGTCATTCAAAATCATCTACGAATGGAGGGCATGATAGGCCAAAAGGTTTCACGTGAACATGACATGAAATGGCCACAAGCCGGCCCCGCGAACTTTGGCTTGAACCGCGTAACGGATGAGCGCCACAACCCCGGAAACGCGATCAATGGAATCCGCCGCCGGAGACGCGAATTTCCACGGGTGAGGTTTTCGGCAGAACGCGCGGTCTTATGGTCGAACGTCGGCCCATTTAATGGCCGGAAACCATGCGATAAAAGCGTTGAGCGCCAGCGGCCAGTTCGTATCGGTAAAGGCGCGGAGGCCGTTGCGGATGGTGTTCGTGCTCCAATCGACCCAGCCGACCGCAAAGCTGACCGCGCCGGGTTAGCTTTGCCCGCCAGTCATTAAGTTTGTGGCCTTTTCGATTGGGCGCCGAGAATTGCCTCGGTCGGTTCTGTTTGCCCCAGCGCCTGAAATAATTCGCTATTTCGTCGTTGGCGAACGCTCCCCAATTGATTGCCACCACCGTCACCTCGCGGCCACTGGCCCAATACCATGCGGGTTTGATTTCGGGACACTTGAGTTTTCCCATCCATCAGATTCAACGTTCCCTCGCGCAATTTGGGATTTTCGCGCTGGACTGTTTGCCTTGCCGCCTCGGTCTCTGCCTGCCGAGCCAGTGTCCACTCACGGATGTCTTGAGCGTCCAAGGAAACACCCCGCTCAAACGGCACCAGGGGAATTTTGGTCACATCGCTGCCAATGCACTTCCGATACGCCCGCTCTGGCATTCTCAAAGCCTGCCAAGGCTTGGGGAATGACCCCGTCTGCCGATGAACCTCGCCAGCCTGCAATCGCGGAGCATCATCCAGAACCCCTTCTGGTGGACAAAAAATTCCCCGGACAATCACTTCCGAGGGATAGCCAATGGACTGGATGGTTTCGATATCCTTGCCCACATACTTGTGGAGTTCGGTCTTCACCATGGTCTTCCATTGGGGATCAAGACAACGGCGACGCACATCGTCGATGAAAACCGATTCTCGTGCATATTCCCAATAGCAACAGGCCACCAGTTCATCCTCCGGCACTTCGTCAAAATTCCATTCGTGCCGGTTCAATTCTGCGATCTGCTTGGCCCTTGGCATTTAAACGGTCGGCTTGATGCAATCCTCCGTCACCAGCTTTTGTAGGTCAGGATAAATTTTTGGCACGCCGGGGGCGGTGACGGGTTCGCCGCGCTCGATCTTGGCGGCGACTTCCAGGTTCAGGGCGAGGAGTTGGGCCAGCAAATCCTTCTTGGCGCTGAAGCCGTAGGCGGCGAGCACGGCGGCGTCCAGCGCGGCGTGGGCGTCCTTGAGCGGATTGGCGCCGGGCAATTCGAGCGTGCGATAGAGGGCGCGCAAGCCGCCTTTCAGATTTTGCAACGCCTCGGCGCGCACGCGGCGCACCTCCCGCGCGGCGGCGGCCACGGCGTCAATCTGCTTTACCGTCGCCGCCGGCGGCCACGGGAAGGTGTTCCAAACTGCTTCACCGAAACGATAATCCGATTTTAATTTCGAGCAGGTTGTCTGAAACCAATGCCAATGTATATCGGATGACAAAACTCCAAAGCTGTAGTCGTCTGCGAGGGTGAACACCTGGAGCAAATTGCTCGGTCGCACTTCTGAACTGACAAAGACGAAGATGGGGCGTTTGCTGACAAGGGAAATGACGAGGTAACGCGGCAACTTCCTGATGAGGGACACCAGTTCTGGGCGACCAAATGAGAGCTGCCACCAGCGCGATAAAAAAGCTCTGTGGTGAGGACGCACGTTGCCGTCCTTATCAACACCCTCCTTCGCTTTGCGTTCGCGGTCGGGCAGAACTTTAGTTTTCACCCAATCGAAAGCACCACTGTAAACAGCAGCTTCGAGTTGGTTCTTCGTCTCGAAGTCCAAGACGAAGCGATCCGGTATTCCTCCAGTTAACATTTCGTCCCCGTTGAGGTAGGGAAAGATCACACTGGCAGACGTCGTATCTTTCGTAACAATTGCGGCTCTTTGCTCATCTGTGAGAAGAAATCCTTTGTGACCGAGCATCTGTCCGTTAAATGAAAGCGGCGGCTCAAGATTGCACTGGAGCGTTTTTGCACCTGTCACGTCTGTTTCGTCTGACAAAGCTGCATTGATTACATCGCACTCGCGGCAATCGAGTTCGTAATCTGTGACTGCCTGGCCGCTGCGTTTGCGGAGCTTTTTTGCGCCTGCAGTTGGCGCGACCTTGAACCACAGCTTGCGCGTCTTCGGAAGAAGCATTGCATCCTGTGTCTTCGCCCAATTGGCTATTGAAACATGAACTTTGGCTTCGCCCGACCACGGCTGATTGTCCACAGCTTCCACAATCGTTCCGTCTTTCACGACATGGTCGAGTCCGCCCACGCGCGATTGGTTGTTGCGGATGTTTTGCGTGCCGACGAGTCCAGCGCGTCCGGCAACTGGATCGGCGGCGGTGCAAGCGGCTAGATGGTCGTGCGCTTTACGAATCCAATAGACGCAGTAATCCGCCATGCCCGGCACTTCGGCATAAGCTTTGCGCAACGTGTTCACATAGTCCGGGCCACGTTCTGGTTTCAGAAGCTTTGCGCCAAGGAACGGCGGATTGCCGATGATGACATCGGCCTTGGGCCATGGCGCGGGCAAACCTTCGGGCGTGAGCAGCGCGTCGGCGGCAATGAAATTCTGGTCAAGGTTGTCGAGCGGCAGGGCTTTTTCGGTGATGTGCAGTTCGTCAATGGCCAGTTTGCGGCCGATCATCATGGTGACTTTGGCGATCTCTACGGCAAAGGGCAGGATGTCCAGCCCGTAAAAGTTTTGCGCGCTGAGGAAGCTGAACGGCATCTGGGCGGCCTGCTTGGCGTCGGTCTTGAATTCGGCGCGCAGGCGTTCGAAGATGCGGGCCTCCAGCCGTTTCATTTCGCGATAGGCGATGTAGAGGAAGTTGCCGGAGCCGCAGGCGGGATCGAGCACGCGGTAATCGTGCATGCGGTGGAGAAGTTCATTCAGCCGGGTGCGCGTTTTGGCGCCTTCAATCTGTTCCCGCCACGGTTCCACGATGGTGGGCCCGACAATTTTCATGATGTCGGACGGATGCGTGAAGTGCGCGCCAAAGGCGTGCCGCTCCTTTTCATCCATGGAATGCTGGAAGAGGGTGCCGAAGACTTCGGGCTGCACCTTGGACCAGTCAAATTTGGCGCATTGGCGGAGCAGGACGAGTTCCTGATCGTGCAATTCCAGCCGGGCCGGGTCGCGGAACAGGCCGCCGTTGAAATAGCTGACGCCCTTGAACCGGCCGCCGGACTTGGGCGGGTTGGTGTTCATGGCCTCGAACAGTCCGCCGATGAGGTCGTAGGCGCTGGCGGGCGTGCTGCAATCTTCCAAGATCTGGGTGACGAAATATTTGGGCAGCAGGTCAATGTCCTCGGCGAACAGGGCGACGAGCATTTGGAGGATGAACCGCTGGGCATCCGGCTGGGGCACGCCGCGTTTCACCAGCTTGCGGAAACATTCGGCGAGGCAATCGGCGGCTTCGCGGGTGACTTTCTCGCGGTCGTTCTCGAAATGCGGATGGGGATTGCCGGGGGCGAGGAAGGCAAGCGGGCCCCAGCGCCCGGGCAGATCTTTCAGCGCGAGGGTGTCCTTGGGCGTGTCGAGGTCGGTGTCGAAATCATAGACGCGGAATTCGTCGAAGTTGCAGAGCACGACGTAGCGCGGGCGGTTGGGCACGAGGCGCGTCCAGTAATCGAACGCCTGGCGATAATGTTTCTGGAGATTTTCGCCGCGCTTTTTCATTTCGATCAGCACGACGGGTTTCCAGACGTAATCGGCAAAGGCGGTGCCGCCGCCGTCTTCCTTATCCTTGCGGATGCGAAATTCCGTGGTGCCGCCCACATCCAGACAACCCGGCTGGCCGAAGGCTTGGAAGAGACGATCCAAGAAGATTTGCGCCTGGCCTTTTTCGTCGCCGGTGATGTGTTTCCCGCACCAGGCGACGAATTCAACAAGTTTGGTCCCGTCCGGCATGGGCGGAAGCTTAAATGCGGAATCTGATGCCGGCAAGTGGAAGCGCACAGAGCTTTGGACTCCACGACCATCGATTTGTCGCTCACACTCTTTCCGTGGGCCGACTTCCGCCGCACCAAGGCGGGTATCAAACTGCACACCCAAGTCGATTTGCGCGGCCCGATTCCCACCTGCCTTCACATCACGGGTGCCCGCCAGCACGACGTGCGCTGGCTCGACGAACTGGTCTTCGAACCGGGAGCCTTTTATGTGATCGATCACGGTTACCTGGATTTCAAGCGGCTGGACTTGATCGCCCGTGCCGGTGCGTTCTTTGTCACGCGGGCCAAAGACAACCTGCGCTTTTCCCGCCTGCGCTCGCTGCCGGTGCCTGCCGCCGCCGGGCGCAGCGATCAGATTGGCCGACCCACTTTGGCCCAAGCGCGAGCGGCCTTCCCGTCGCGCTTGCGAAGAGTTGGTTACTTCGACGCCCAGACCCAACGGCGTTTGATCTTTCTGACCAACCAACTCGAAATCCCGGCGCTGACGGTGGCACTGCTTTACCGTCTGCGCTGGCGCATCGAGTTGTTCTTTCGTTGGATCAAAGGCCACTTGCGAATCAAGCATGACTACGGAACCAGTCCCACCGCCGTGAAAACCCAAATCTGGATTGCCATCGCCGGCTACCTGATGGTCGCCATCCTGCACAAGTAGTTGAACCTGCCCGGAACATTGCACAGAACTTTGCAACTTCTGAGCGTTCACCCTTTTGAGAAAGTGCCTTTGCATGAGCTGTTTACAGCATCAGAGTTCAAAATGCCGCCAACCAACAGCGACAACCAATTATTGTTGTTGGACTTATGAGCGGACGCGCGTGCCGCCAACTATTAAAAATTGGGGCGTTTTCCCGCTGGTTGATCCAATGGACTAGAAAGGGGTTGCGAACCACAACTGGGAACATTTTTTTGATGACGCGACGAGTTGCGTCAGGAAAAATACCACGTCACAACTCATGACTATCACGTTGTTCATCCCGTGCTTCGTGGACGCGCTGTATCCGCGCGCCGGCATCAGCATGGTGGAAATCCTCGAACGCCTCGGGCATGGCGTCATGTGCCCGGAGGACATCGCCTGCTGCGGCCAGCCGCCGTTCAATTCCGGTTATCATGACGAAGCCCGCGCCATCGCCACGCCCGTGCTGGAAAAACTAAAAGACGCCGAGGCTGTGGTCATCGGCTCCGGATCCTGCGGCGCCATGGTCAAAAAGTTTTATCCCGAGCTGTTCGCCGGCACACGTCATGAAACTGCCGCCAAAGAACTTTCCACCAAGACCTGGGAATTTTCGGATTTTCTGGTCAGCAAACTGGGCGTGACCGATCTCGGTGCGACGTTTCCGCACAAGGTTACCTTTCACGACGGCTGCCACGGCCTGCGCGAACTGGGCATTCACAAACAGCCGCGAGCGTTGTTGTCCCGCGTCGCCGGATTGGAATTGGTGGAAATGAGCGAAGTTTCCTGCTGCGGGTTCGGCGGCACATTTGCCGCGAAATTCCCGATGATTTCCACCGCCATGGGCGAAGTAAAGTGCGCCACCGCCACCGAAACCGGCGCGGAATACATTGTCTCCAACGATTCGAGCTGCCTGATGCACATCCAAGGGTTGCTCTCGCGTCAGGGCAAGCTGATCAAGACCCTTCATCTCGCCGAAGTCTTAAACACAAAACGATAAAACCGCAGATGGACACAGATAAAGCCGGCGGATAAAGACTTCTCACTTCAACCGGTGACGCAGTGACTCGTTGGTGCGGCACACGAAGTCCACAATGTGCTTGGTTTTGGGTTTCTCGAAAAGGTCTATCAGCGCGCCATGCAGACCGAATTAAAACTGCGTGGGATTAAAGCCGAGCTGGAGCCAAAAATTCAGGTTCAGTTCACAGGTGTGATCGTGGGGGATTACGCAGCGGATTTGTTGGTGGCTGATAAAATTATCGTCGAGCTAAAGACCGACGCTGTTTATCAAACGACGCATGAAGCCCAGTTGTTGAATGAGCTGCGCGGCACCGGTTTCAGGCTGGGATATTTGATCAACTTTGGCCGTGAGCGCGTGGAATATAAACGAATGGTCTTTTGAAAAATCTGTGTTTTATTTATGTTCATCTGTGGCCAAGAAAAATTAAATTTAACATGAAGCTCGCAGACAAAGTCAGGCTGGCCGGCGTCGTGGGCGCGGGCGGTGGTGGTTTTCCCACGCACGTCAAGCTCGGGGCCAAGGCGGAAGTCGTCATCGCCAACGGTGCCGAATGCGAGCCGCTTTTGCACAAGGACGCCGTCACGATGGAAGAAAGCGCCGCCGAAATGGTGCGCGGCATGCAACTCGCCATCGAAGCCGTTGGCGCGCGCGAAGGCGTTGTCGGTGTAAAAGCGAAGAAAAAGCGCGCGGTGGAAGCCGCCCAAGCCGCGTGCAAGGGCACCAACGTCCGCGTGCAATTACTGGGCGATTATTATCCCGCCGGCGACGAATACGACCTGGTTTACAATGTCACCGGCAAATTGATTCCGCCCGGGGGCATTCCCATCGCGGTCGGCGCGGTGGTCAACAACGTGGAGACATTTGTGAACATTGCTCGCGCAAATGTCGGCGTGCCGCTTACGCACAAAATGCTCACCATTGCTGGCGCGGTGAAATCGCCCTGCACGTTGCGTGTGCCCATTGGCACCACGTTCCGGCAATGCGTCGAAGCCGCCGGCGGACTGGACACGAACGATCCGGTCCTGTGCATCGGCGGTTTGATGATGGGCAGCACGTCTGACGATCTCGATTTGCCGGTTACCAAGACCACCACCGGCATCATCATTTTGCCGCGCACCCATCACACCATCGAGCGCAAGCTCAAGCCGGCCAAGCAGCAGGCCGCCATCGGCAAATCCGCGTGCGATCAATGCCGCTATTGCACGGAATTCTGCCCGCGATTTTTGCTGGGTTATGCTGTCGAGCCGCATCAGGTCATGCGCACGCTCGCCTTCACCGGCGCCGGCGAAGATTATTTCAGCCAATGGGCGGCGATGTGTTGTTCCTGCGGTTTGTGCACGCTCTATTCCTGCCCGGAAGAATTGTTCCCGAAAGAAGCTTGCGACGATGCCAAAGCGGTCATGCGCGCCAAGCAGATCAAGTGGACCGGCCCGATGAATCCCAAAGTTCACGCCATGGCGGATGGCCGCCGCGTGCCGATCAAGACACTCGCGAAAAAACTGCACGTGCTCGATTACGATCTGCCCGCCCCGTATCTGCGTCAGGACATTTCACCTGGCCGCTTGGTGTTGCCGCTCAAGCAAAGCGCTGGCACGCCTTGCCTTGCCAAGGTGAATGCCGGTGACCGCGTGGGCGCCGGACAGGTCATTGGTGAGCCTGCGCCAAATGCGCTGGGCGCGATTTTGCACGCGCCCATGGCTGGCGCGGTGCGTGAAGTGAACGAGAAACAAATCATTTTGGAGAGATAATTTTATGGCCGATAAATCTGTAGGATTGATTGAACTGTCAAGCATTGCCGCCGGTTTCATGGTGGCCGACACGATGCTTAAAGCCGGCAATGTGCGCCTGATTTTGTCGCGCTCAATTTGCTCCGGCAAATACATGGTGCTGATTGGCGGCGATACGGCGGCGGTGACTTCCGCGGTCGATGCGGGCTGCGAAGCGGCGGGCGGTTGTTTGATCGACAGCTTTGTCATTCCCAATTTGCATCCGGATGTCTTTGTGGCACTGGGCCGCACCCAGCCGGCGGAGCCGAATGGCGCATTGGGCGTCATCGAGTCATTCAACGTGGCCACGCTCATTCAAGCCGCTGACGCGGTGGCGAAAACTTCGGATGTGCAATTGCTCGAAGTCCGCCTAGCCATGGCGATGGGCGGGAAAGCCTTTTGCTCCATGACCGGCGATGTGTCATCCGTGCAGGCGGGCGTGGCATCCGGACGGAAGGTGCTGGCCGATGCGGGGGTGCTGGTGAATGCCGTGGTGATTTCGCGCCCGCACCCGGATGTGTATCGCGAAGTGATTTGATTGCCGCCGGTGAGAGCGCTTGTCGCGCCGTGGCGTTTGCAGCAGAATCCGGTTCATGCGACCGCGAACTTTCAGCAAAATTTTCCCGCCGTTGCTTTGCCTCCCGGTTTGGGCGGGGTTGTTGCTCGGTCTAGGCGGAAATTGTTTATCCGCGAAAGACACGCCGGTGGAGGATACCAACAGCCTTCCGCAGATGGATTGGCGGATGGAGGCGACGAATCATCTCGGGCAATGGATTTGGGATACAAACGCTTTTGACAAGCAAACGGTGCGGCTCTGGAAATCTTTCGAGGTGCCTTCCGGCAGACCGGTCGCCCGCGCGACGTTGCGGCTGACGGCGGACAACGGCTATACGCTGTTTTTGGATGGCGAGGAAATCGGGCGCGGCAGCGATTGGCGGACGGTGTCGGAATATGACATCACCCAGTTGCTGCCCCCTGGACGGCATGTGCTGGGGGTGGAAGCGTTCAACGACCGGCTGGAAGGCGGCTTGATTTTTGGGATGACCATGGAGCAGCCGGGGCATGATGAAATGCAACTGTTATCCGATGACAATTGGTGGATCGTGCCTGCCAATGGAAAAAATCCCCGCGCGTGGCCCGCTAAGGTGCAGCCCGGCTGGCACCACGCGATCGTGGTGGGATCGTTTCAAACGCCGCCGTGGGTGGATTGGCCCCGGGGCTTGGCCAAGGTGCCGCCCCTGCAGCCGGTGCAAATGCATTTCTGGCAGCGTGGCTGGTTTCAATTGTCGCTGCTGGGGCTTTGCCTTTCCGCGCTGCTGTTTTCCCTGCGCTTGACCATGCAATTGACGGCGCAGTCCAAGGCGCAACAGGTTTTGCACGTGGAGCGAATTCGCATTGCCCGCGACATCCATGACGATCTCGGCGCGCAATTGACGCAATTGCTTCTGTTGGGCGAAGTGGCTCAACGCGAACAACCGGCGAACTCCGCGGCGCGCGGGCAGTTTTCCCAAATCTGCGATCGCGCCCGCGAGCTGGCCCACGCCATGGATGAAGTCGTCTGGGCGGTGAACGCGCGGCGCGACACGGTGCGCGACTTCAGCAGCTACGTATGCAAATACGCCCAAATGTTTTTGAACGCCACCAGCATCCGCTGCCGGCTGGATGTGGAGCCGGAGCTGCCGGCCCTGGCGTTTGATCTGCCGGTGCGCCGGAATTTGTTTCTGGCGGTCAAGGAAGCGTTGAACAACGCGGCCAAATATTCCCAGGCCAAGGAACTGTATGTCCGCATCTTTTTGCGGGAACGGACCCTGTCGGTGGCGGTGGAAGATGATGGCTGCGGCTTTGATCCGGAAGCTGCCGGGGCCGGTCGGAACGGGCTGGCCAACATGCGCCAGCGCATGCAGGAGATTGGCGGGACGTTTCAAGTGTCCAGCCAGCCGGGTGATGGCTGTCTGGTGGTGTTTACGGTGCCGGTGCTTCCGGCGCGCCGCCGGTGGTTCCGCCGGAGCCAGCCAGAAACTATTTCCGGTTTTCCGGAAGAACCGGGACGGCAAAATTTATGAATTCAGTTAAAACAAACTTGGCCGCAACGTCAGGCTCCCGGCCTTTGGTCAAGGTGGCCCTGGTGGAAGACAAACCCGGAGTGCGCGACAGTTGGGTCAAACTGATCGATTCGCTGGACGGCTTTGTTTGCGTGCAAACCTGCGTATCAGGCGAAGATGCCTTGCGGGTGATTCCGGCCATCAAGCCGGATGTGGTGTTGATGGATATTTTCCTGCCGCGCATGTCCGGCATTGAATGCACGGCGCGGTTGAAGTCGGAATTGCCCAAACTTCAGATTCTCATGCTGACGGCCGTGGAGGATGACGAACTGGTGTTCATGGCGTTGCAGGCCGGCGCGGACGGCTATTTGTTGAAACGCACCAAGCCGGAAGATTTGAAGGCGGCGATGCTGGATGTTTTGGGTGGCGGCGCGCCGATGACCAGCGAAATCGCCCGCCGCGTGGTGGAGTCGTTTCGCCGGGCCGGCAAACCGGCCAAGCTGGACGTGCGGCTCAGCGCGCGGGAGGAGGAGGTGCTGATTCTGCTTTCCAAAGGCTATTCCAACAAGGAAATCGCCAGCCAATTGAGCATTGGCGTGGAAACGGTCAGCAGCCATCTGAAGCACATCTACGAAAAATTGCATGTGCGGTCGCGGGCGGAGGCGGTGGCGCGCTATATGACGGGAAAAGCGTAACGTCGCGGATGCTGAATGCGGGGTTAGCATCCCATGATTGGGGGATGTTTTAGGCCTCAACCGCTTTGATACTTCTTTGCACAACCCCATCACAAAAAATGAATCAACTACGTTCCAGTTTAAAACGTTCCCACGCCCTTTTATCCAGCCTCGCCTTGACTGCCGCGCTCGGCCTGCCTGCCGTTTCCCAGGCGCAGGTAGTGCTGACGGCCAATGATTCACTGGGCACCAGTTCGTTCAATTCGGCCGGTGGCTGGAGTCCGGCGGGCGTGCCAACTGCCGGGAGCACCTATTCCACGATGGGCTATTTGTTGCGGTCGCCCACCGCTGCGGGGAATTACACTTTTGCCGGCGATTCGTTGACCGTGGGCGGCGGGTCGGGCGGCGGCACTTATTCCACCAGCACGGCGAACAACAACGCGCTGATTTTTAAAGCCAACAACGTGAATCTCACGGTGAATAATTTGATCTTGGACGGTTCGCAGATTCGGGACGGACTTTCAGACAACAACACGGTTTCTTTAAACGGCAATCTCCAGGTTGCCGCCAATGGCGGGGCATTTATGAATCAATGCCTGATTACCATCAACTCGGTCATCAGCGGCTCTGGTAACATCTACATCGGCGATAACGGCAACGGCAGCGCCGGACGGGCCACCATTTTCACGTCGGCGGCCAACACCTTCGCGGGCAACATCATTTTTAACAACACCCATGCCAGCGCGGGCTACAGCCGGCTGACTTTGGCGGGTGGCAGCCTGATGAATTTCATGATTGGCGCCAACGGCATTAACAATGGCATTTCAGGCATTGGAACCCTGACGTTGGATGGCAGCTTCAAAATCGATCTGACGGGGGCCGCGACCACCATCGGCGATTCCTGGACGCTGGTGGATCAGTCTGCGGCGACGGTTTCCTATGGCAGCACCTTTAGCGTGAACGGTTTTACCGACCTGGGGGGCGGCCTTTGGGAAACGACCGTCAATGGCGCGCTTTACGAGTATAACACGGCCAGCGGCCTGCTCTCTGTGGTTCCCGTCCCCGAACCGTCGTCCATCGCCCTGATCGGCATGGGGATCGCCGGCATCATTGCCGGTGTCCGCCGCAAAAAATAAACTCAACTTTCGCGATATTTCCCCACACCACCGCCGCCCTCAAAGCGGCGGTTTTTCTTTTTGCCCCGGCGGCGGATGCCGACGAAAGAATCCGCATTTTTGCAAAGCCTCCCGTGATTGGGGGATAGAGCTTGCCGCCGGGAAAATGCTAGGTTTTACCTTCACCAAATAAAAACCCCAATTGTTGTTCGTGCTTATGAAAAACCTGAAACTCCTCGGAGGGCTGCTGATGGCCGTGTTGCTGTCGGCGGACGCGGATGCCAACCTGGTCGGACCCTACACGCCCGATGCCCATACGCTTTTCCTGCTTCACTTTGATGAAACCGCCGGCGGCTCGGTCACCACCAACGTGGGCCTCAAAGCCGGAAATTTTTATACCGTCACCAACACCACTTCCGGCAACGGTTTGTCGGCTCCGCCGCCCGTGACGACGCTGCTTGGCAATGCCGGCTACTCCGGTTTTGGCCGCGCGTTTTCCGGCACCAACACCGACGGATCATTCAACGGCCTGGCCGGATTCGACGGCAACAACAACGGCGCGTATGACGCCGACGTGCAGGGCGGCCCCGCCAGCGCGGATGCGATTGCCCTGACCAATTTGAACATCGGGTTGGGCGGCGCCACACCGTTCACGATTGAAGCGTTGATTTGCCCGACCAGCCTCAGCGCGAATCAGGAAATTTTGTGTTCCGATGACTACAACGGCACGCGCGGATTTCAATTCAAGATCACCAGCGCCGGCCAGTTGCAGTTTAACTTGATCCCCATCAGCGGCGGCAGCGTCGGCTTCCCCATTCCCACCACCGGCACCCACAAATTTGTGGCCGGAAGCTGGTATCACGTGGCGGCCGTCTATAACGGAACCGCGTTGAGTTTGTATTGGACGCAACTGGACCCGACCAACAACGTGGCCAACCTGCTGGGTTCGGTGAACGTGGCTTACACCTCGTCCTCACCCGCCGCGCCGCTGGTGATTGGCGGGGAAAACCGCGGCAGCGATCAGGAAAGTTTCCGTGGTTTGATTGACGAAGTGCGCATCAGCAGCGCGGCGCGGGCGGCCAATGGGATGCAGTTTTATTCGCCCACGGTGACCATCTCACCCAACCCGGCCTCGCAGAACGTGGATTACGGCCAATCCGTAACGTTTTCGGTGAATGCCGCGAGCCTGACCACGCTGGGCTATCAATGGCGTTTTAACGGCGCACCGATTCCCGGCGCGTCGGCTTTCGACACCAATGCTTCGAGCTACACCATCCCCGCCGTGACCCCGGCGGATGCCGGCTCTTATGATTGTGTGGTGACCAACATCAGCGGCAACGCTTCCACCAGTTCGCCGGCCATTCTGGTGGTGGGCGCGGCCAATTATCTGGTCCATCGCTACAGTTTTACCACGGACACTTCGGACAGCGTGGGCGGCGCCACCGGCACCAATTTTGGCGGCGCTTCTGTGAGCGGCGGACAGCTTGTTTTGGACGGCGCGTCGGGCAGCTACATGCAATTGCCTGGCGGCTTGTTCCAAGGTTTTCAGGCAGCCACCTTTGATTTTTGGGCCACGTTCGGGGTCAGCAGCGGCGATAACGCCCACGTATTTGATTTCGGCAACACCAATGGCGTGGCCTTGGGTGTGGCCGGGCAGCCGAACAATTATCTCTATTTCTCGCCGCATTCCGGCACGGTGAACCGGCTGACGGCCACGCCGGGCACGAGCGAATTTGAACAGACGGCTTCGTCCGCCGGCGTGCTCGATCAACAGTCTGTGCATGTGACGTGCGTGATGGATCCCCCGCACGCGACGCTGGCCATTTACACCAACGGCGTGCTGGAAACGCTGCAGACCAATTATTCCGTTCCGTTCCTGTCGTTGAGCGATCAACTGGCCTACATCGGCCGGTCCTTGTGGTCGGAACTTCATTCTGATGCCTATCTGGCCGCCAACATTGATGAGTTCCGCATTTACAGCGGCGCGCTCAGCCCCAACAGCATTTTGCAAAGCGAAATTCTCGGCCCCGACAGTCTGCCGACTGACGGCCCGGTTCAATTGATCGCCCAGCCGGCGGACACTTCCATCCCGCAAGGTTTTCAGGTGACTTTGAGCGGCTTGGCTGCCGGCCGCGCTCCTTTTTCCTATCAATGGTTTGAGCAAGGCGCGCTGATTCCGGGGGCCACGAACCGTTCCTACACCTTCACGGCGGCGACCAGCCAGAACGGGCACCAATTCCAGCTCGTGGTCACCAACACGGTCGGCGGCGTGGATTATGTGGCCGCCAGCACCAACGCCACGCTGACCGTGCTGAATCCGCCCACCATCGCGTGGCTGGGCGGCGCCGGCAGCACGTGGGACACCAACGCGTTGAACTGGACCAACAGCATCAGCAAATCCGTGGTGGCGTTTCAAGCGTTCGACCAGGTGCTGTTTGACGATCGCGGCATTTCCCAGTCGTCGGTGGACCTGCAGGCGGCCTTGAATCCGCTCACGTTGACGGTGGATTCCACTGTGAATTACACGCTGACCTCTTATGGCCCGAACGGTTCGCTCACCGGGCCGGGAATCCTCGTCAAGAACAACTCCGGCACGCTGGTGCTTGATGTGGACAACGGCATGAGCGGGCCGGTGATCATTTCCAGCGGGGTGTTGCAGATTGGCAATTTTGACGCCTACGGTTCGCTCGGAACCGGATCGGTGACCAACAGTGCCAAACTGTCTTTTTCCCGGCTCGACAACGCTTTGGTGGTGCCGAATGAAATCCACGGTTCCGGCAGCGTGAGCTACGACGGCGGCGGCACGGTGACCGTTTCCGGCACGAACGATTACACCGGCGGCACGCTGGTCAATTTGGGCATCGTCAACGTGCAAAACGCCTTCGGCCTGGGCGTCAGCAATACCGTGGCGACCGTGTCCAGCAGCGGCCAGATCTACGTCACGGCCAATGTGAATGTCTCCAAGCTGCTCACGCTAAACGGTAGCGGAATTGATGGCAATGGCAGCCTCCGCAAAGGCGGCGCCGGCCTCACCGTTTTGGACGCGCCCGTGAGCCTGGCCAGCGATGCGGCGATCAGCGTGGACGGCGGCGCGACCTTGAGCTTGAGCAACATTGTTTCCGGCAGTGCGGCCCTTTACGCGAACGGCAGCGGCACACTGGCGCTGAACCAGGCCGACAGCTACACCGGCGGCACGTTTGTCTCCGGGCCGGTGGTGAACGTGAATTCCAGCGGCGCGCTGGGCAATGGCCTGGTGACCTTCACCGGCGCCGGACGCCTCGTTTTGGGCGATGGCGTGACGCTTGCCAACCGGATGATTGCTTCAACCGTTTCACCGGGCGTGGCCACCGGCTTGATCATGGTCAACGACAATACCAACGGGACGATTACGACCGTGAGCGGCCCGCTGGAATTCGATGTCACCGCCGCCAATGGCGGCAATTTTATGGGCCCCAACACCTCCGGCTATCTCAACATCACCGGCGGCATCACCAATCAGGCGACCGGCGTGGTCAGCTCGCGCAACGGACGCGTGCGGCTGTCCGGCGGCGGCGATTACACGAGCTTCGTGCTCAATCAAGGCACGCTTTCCCTCGGCGCGAACAATGGCCTTTCAACCAAGACCGCCCTGCAAATTGGCAGCTCCGGCGCCGCCACGTTTGATCTGAACGGATACAACCAAACGCTGACGGGGCTGACCGATGGCGCCACCAATCCCAAGCTGGTGACCAACAGCGCCTCCGCGTTGGGCACGTTGACGCTGAATTTGACGGCGGACAACACCTTCAGCGGAACCATCGCCGGGCCGCTCGCTTTGGTTCAAGGCGGCGGATTCGGCTTGAACCTTTCCGGCACCAACGCTTATACCGGGAACACCACCGTGAACGCCGGCTGGCTGGAACTGGCGCAACCCACGTTGGCGCGCAATTCCACGCTGACCCTGGCCAGCGGCACTTATGTGCAACTGGATTTCTCGGCCACCAACCAGATCGCGGGCCTGGTGCTCAATGGCGTCAGCCAGCCCGCCGGATTATACCACGCCGGCAACACGCCCTACGTTGCCGGTGTCGGCAGCTTGCTCGTGGCTTCGCCGGTGGCCAGCAATCCAACCAACCTCGTGGCAACCGTCCGCGGCAACAACCTGGTCCTGAGCTGGCCGGCCGATCACACGGGCTGGCTGCTCCAGGTGCAAACCAACTCGCTGGCCAACGGTCTGGGCACCAACTGGGTGGATGTCACCGGATCGGATTCGGTGAATTCCATGACCAATGCGGTGAATCCCGCCAATGGCGCCGTGTTCTACCGCATGATCCTGCGTTAGGCTTGAACCCAATTCCATTTCCAACGGGCGGGGCCTGGGGCTTCGCCCGGTGGCTGTTTTTTTGAAGTTTAATAACAATGAAACAACGTATTCGTCACCGGTCATCCCCGGGCTTTACCTTGATTGAACTCCTCGTCGTCATCGCCATTATCGCGATTCTGGCGGCCATGCTTCTGCCCGCGCTCGCCAGCGCCAAAGAGCGGGCCAAGCGGATTTCCTGCATGAACAATCTCCGCCAGGTTGGCGTGGCCAGCATCATGTATGCGGGTGACAACCGGGATGTTTTGATTCCGGCCGGCATGGTGAACGGTTCCACCGAACCGAATCACCCGTTCGAACTGGACACCGGCAGTCTGGAAACGTGGGCCTCGGTCGGACTAAAAGTGACCACCAACGGCCTCCCAAATTCGTGGTCCTGTCCCAACCGTCCGGGGCTGGCCAGCTTCAACCCCGCGAACGGCGGACAATGGACGCTGGGCTACCAATATTTCGCCGGGTTCAAAACCTGGAAAAACAACCTCGGCGCCGTGCCGGCGGCCAGTCCGGTCAAGACGGCCTTGTCCAAGCCGTATTGGATGCTGGCCAGCGATGTGGTGCTCAACCGCACCGGCATTGGCTGGGCGAGCCAGGGCGGCGAGGTCTCTCCCAGCGGCTACTCCAATTTGCCCGCGCACCGGAACAAAAACGGATTGCCATCCGGCGGCAATGAAGTGTTCATCGACGGTTCCGCGCGCTGGGTGAAGGCGGCGGACATGGTCTATGTCACGTATGGCTGGGACGCCACCAAACAGTTTTATTTTTACCAGGAAAACCTGACCGCAGTCTTCGGCAAAAATGTCAGCGCACTGACCAAAATAAAATAGCCCGTTCCCGGCTTATGACTTCATGCAAATTCCCGGCGCGCGCGGCTTCCAAGGAGTTCAGGTCCTGATGTCGCAAAGGCGCCTAAATTTTTCGGTCGTTGCACTCGGCCTCCTCCTGACGATCTCGGGAATCTTTGTTTCCAAGGCGCCGGCTCAAACCAGCTCGCCGCAGATCTATTTGCAGTGCCTCACCAACTTTGAGACCTACGCCGAAACCATCTGGCACACCAGCGGCACCATTCCCGATGCCGGCTACTGGGGCGATGGCGGCAGCACCGGCAACGGCGGCATTCGCGGCAACAGCGGCATTGCCGTGGCCTATGCGGTGTTGTGCATTGCCCTTCCGGATGATCCCAAATTTGCCACGCGCCTGAGCCGGGTGCGGCAGGCGTTGAATTACGATTACAACACCCATTTCACGGGGGCCTACAACACGACCAGCGGCAATAAATGGGGCTGGAACGGCGCCAGCGGTGACTGGCAAACGCCCATGTGGAGCGGCTCCATGGGCCTGGCGTGCGTGCTGGTGCAAAGTAATCTGCCCGCCGTCACGGTGGATGGCGTGCGCCGCGTGGTGGCCAGCGAAGCCGATCATCGCGCCGGCATCGCGCCGGCATCCGGTCATGTTTCCGACACCAAAGCCGAGGAAAACGCCTGGCAGGGAAATATCCTGGCTCTGGCCGCCGCCTGGATGAGCACCAGTAACAATGCGGCCACCTGGCTCACCGCCGCCAAAAAATATCTGGTCAACACCTACACCCTGACTGACACGGCCAACGATCCCTTCGCTGCGTGGGATGCCACCGTGACGCTTTACAATGATTACGCCCTGGAAAATCACGGGTTCTATCATCCGACGTATGAAATGGTCGCCGGCATGTCAGCGGGCGATTCGTTGCTGATGGCGCAACTGGCCAATCCGACCGTTGCGGCCGAATTGCAGCCATTTGCCGAGCACAACGTCATGGCCGTTTGGACCAATAATCTCAGCGGCATGGTCATGGATTCCGGCGACTTTGCGTATCCTGCGGGTTTGGATTGGGAACTGCACGATTACGAGCAGTGCAGTTTCATCGCCTGGATGGCGGCCCACTTCGATGATCCGGTGGCGCGTTGGACCGATAATCGGCTGGCGCAACTCACGCGCTTTCGCCAGCAGATCAATGCCAACGGCCAGTTGGTTGGGCCGAGCGGCGGTGGATTTTATCGTGAAGCCGTCGAAGCGAGACGTGTGGCGATCGCCTGGCTGCAATGGGCCAATGCGGATTTTCCCAGTGGTCCGGTGGCGGCCCCGGAAACCGCTCTGCAAAATTTAACGGATGTAGCCATTCTTAGCAGCCGGGGCACGAATAGTTTTGTTTCGATCAGCTATGGCCCGCAAACGAATGGTTCTTCCGCCCGGATTCTGGCGACCATTGAACCGCTGGCGTCTGGCTTTCCCTCCAACACGATTGTCACGACGCCGCGGTTGCCGGGCATCATCGGCATGGGGGCCATGGGCGCGCCCACGGCAGGACGTCTGATAAACTTGATTCCGTCCGCGAACGGCTTTTTCGCCGAACTGCAATTAACCAATGGCGCGAATGGCACCACGGAAGTCTATTTCAATGCCACGGGCGATGCCGTCGGCATCATCGAAGTGCCGCAGCCTGCGAGCGGCGTGGCGGACAGTTCGGCGGCAAGCTTCGCGATCGGCATCGAAAATGATCCGCTGTGCGGCGGTGTCCGGCGATTGGATTGGGACAATCAGTTTGTCATGATCACCAATCGATCCAGGACAACGCGAAATATTACCAATGACTGGATTTCGGTCGGCGGAAATTACGGTGTCGCGTTTGGTCCCGACGGTTATCTCAGTTACGCGGCGGCGGCGAGTTACAATCGCCTGGGGGCGGCGGAAGACACGCTGGCATTCGTGCCGGCCAGTTCGCTGGCTCCGCGTTACGCCGTCTTCTTTCCGGGGAAAAGCACTTTGGAAACCTCCAATCTGGCGAGCCGGGTTACTTGGAATGTGTATGGCACGAACGCGCTACTTTCGTTTCCTGGCCCGGACGGCAACGCGGTTACGATGTCGGCGCTGGTGCCGGTGACGCCGGCGTTTCCGGCCTATCAATTGGAATGCTCCAATGTCATCGCCTCGTCATCGCAAGCGAGCTATCCACCCACCAATGCCGTGGACAACAACCGTTCGACCTTCTGGGTTTCCACCGGCACGCAGGCCGGCCAGGGGCCGACGCCGGCGCATCCCGAATGGCTGCTGGTCACGCTGCCTCGGTTGTGCGCGGTGTCTGAATTTCAAGTGGTGCCGCGCACGGCCAATGGCGGCTATGGGCCGGCGGAGTTGCAGTTGTGGCTGAACGGCGTCCCGGTCAGCACCAACAGCATGACCGCCACGGGCACCCTGGATGTGAAATTCCCTGTGCCGGTTTATGCCACCAACGCCGAACTTTACATCACGGGTTCCTATTATCAGGGCAAATCGACCAACCCGCAGAATGTGCAGGTGGTGGAGTTTGATCTGTTTGAACGGGCGCAGCCGGGGACGTTCGCGGACTGGCAATTGCAGCACTTTGACGCCGCACAAATCGCGAACGCGGACATTGCAGCGGCCAATGCCGATCCCGACGGCGATGGCGTGCCCAACTTGCTGGAATTTGCCGTGGGCGGAAACCCGCTCGCGCCGGACGCCACGAACGCGGTTGTGGCGGGAAAATTGGCCGCGGGAAATCAATTTGACTTTGAGTTTCAAGAACGCCATGCACTGGTCAATGTCGTTCGTCAGTTTGAAGTTTCCGATGATTTGATTCATTGGACGGAATCCGCTCCGGCCAGCGTCACTCAAATCCAGGATTTGGGCGACCATTCCCGGTGGCGGGCAACATTTCCGGTCAATGGAGTCGCGCAGTATTTCCGTGTCCGTTATGATTTGTCCCGTTAGCATGAATTTTTCAAAACACTTCAATTTTTGGTTGGCGCTCGCGCTGATTTGTCTGTGGCCACGGCTGGTGGAGGCCCAGGCAGTCATCATTACGAATGGCGTGCAGACTTATGCCTCGCTGACCAATACCGTCGTCACGCTCACCGGACGCAGTGAATTGCACGTGACGGCGACGAATAATCCTTATCCCGGCTGCGTCATCAATTTGAATTCCTCGGACGCCTGGCTGCTGTTGCCGGGCATCAAACCTTCCGTGGTGGCGGCATCTTATCTAAGCCCGGTGCGGGTGAATGGCGCGCTCGCGGTGGCGGACAGCAATGTGCGCGTGGTGCAATACGGCGCCGGCACGGTGATCATTCCGCAACCGCCGTCGTTCCAGCCCTTGCAGGTTTTCAGCAAGCCGTATTTCAACGGAACCACGGCGCAATACAGCCAATACGTTTATTACACCGGCGCCGGATTGGGCGCGATGGATTTGAACATCAGCTCCTTCCGATTGAAACGCGGCTACATGGCCGTGTTCGCGCAGAACACCAGCGGCAGCGGCATCAGCAAATGTTACGTGGCCCAGGATGGAGATTTGGAAATCAGCGTATTACCGTCCGCACTCGACCACAAGGTGCGCTTTATTTACGTGACACCCTGGCGCTGGGTGAGCAAAAAGGGCATTGCCGGCAACATCGAAGGCCCTTTGAACGTGCAGTGGAAATACGACTGGAACCTGGACCAAAATTCCTCGCGTGACACCGAGTATGTGGCCATTCGCCAGTTACGCTGGTGGCCGGGGTTGTCACAGGACTGGAAATCGCGCGGGGTCAACACGGTGCTCGGCTACAACGAGCCGGATAAATCCGATCAAGCCAATATCCTGGTCGGCGACGCCATCTGGTCGTGGCCGGATTTATTGGCGACCGGTTTGCGCGTAGGCTCGCCCGCAGTGTCGGATGGCGGACGCAGCAGTTGGCTTTATCCGTTCATGCAACAGGCGGACGCGGCTGGATTGCGCGTCGATTTTGTCGCCGTTCATTACTACTGGTGTTACAACCCCGCGGATCCGAATGGCGCGGCCACGCAGATGTATAACTTTCTGCTCGATACCTACAATCAAGTGCATCGTCCGCTTTGGGTGACCGAATGGAACAACGGCGCCAACTGGACGGGCTGCGGCGCTCCGACCTACGCCCAGCAGCAGGCGGCGGTTTCGGCCATGATCAACATGCTGGAAACCACGCCGTTCGTGGAACGCTACGCGATTTACAACTGGGTGGAAGATGTGCGCCGGGTGGAATGGGATGACGGCTCGCTCACGGATGCCGGCGTGACGTATCGCGACAAGGTTTCGTCGCTGTCCTATCGCCAGGAACTGCCGGACAATGGAACGCGCAGTCTGGCCCAATATTCTTTCACCACCAACACGCTCGACAGCTCCGGTTATGGCAACAACGGCCTCGCGGTCGGCGCGCCCGCCTACACCAATGGACCGAATGTGCGGGCCATTGTATTGGATGGCGCCAACAGCTATGTGCAACTCCCGGCGAACATCGCCGGCAGCAATGCGTTTTCTTTTGCGGCCTGGGTGAAGTGGGACGGCGGCGGCAACTGGCAGCGCATTTTCGATCTCGGCAACAGCACTTCGCAATATCTGTTTCTCACGCCTTGCTCCGGCGGCGGCACGCTGCGGTTTGCGATCAAAAATGGCGGCAGCGAACAGATTGTGGAAACCTCGAAGCTCGTTTCCAACCAATGGGAGCACGTGTGCATCACTTTGAATGGCAGCACCGCCAAACTCTACACCAATGGCATACTGGCCAATGCTTCGAGCAATTTTACGATCGCGCCCTCCAGCTTTGCGCCCATGTTCAATTATCTGGGTCGCAGCCAGTTCAGCGCCGACCCGCTGTTCAGCGGCAGTTTGAGCGACGTGCAAATTGCCGATTACGAATTCACGCCAACTCAAATTGCCGCGATGCTGACGAATTTGCCGCCAGAGTTTTCCACCAATCAAATGGTTCGAAGCCAGGGGACGCAGGGATCAGTGTATTCGGATAGCATTGCTGGCACGGCCAGCGATCCGGATGCAGGTGACACCCTCACTTACAGCAAGGCCGTCGGGCCGGATTGGCTGGTTGTCAGTCCGTCCGGCGCGTTGAGCGGCACTCCGGGAGCGACCGATGGCGGCACGAATTATTTCACGGTGCGCGTCACGGACAAGGCGGGAGCCAGCGCTTACGCGTTGCTGAACATTTATGTTCCGGCGGTTTTCAACAGCGGCTATTGGAATTACAATGTGGACGGCCTATGGAGCAACACCAATTTATGGGGTGGCAGGATTCTCGCGGATGGCGCGGGTAACACAGCTGATTTCAGCCGGATCAATCCTACTGTAAACCGCGTCGTCACGGTGGATTCGGTTCGCACTATTGGCACGCTCAGATTTGGCGACACCTCCGGTTCACAGGCGTGGACATTGACCTCCACTGGCGGCGGCATTTTGACATTGGACAGCGGGACCAGCACAGCTCCCAGCCTTGCCGTGACCAACACGGCCACGATTGCCGCCTCGCTTTCAGGCACGAACGGTTTCACCAAAACCGGCCCGGGCACACTGGTCTTGAGCGGGGCCAATTCGCTTTCGGGAACGATTTATCTGGACAACGCCTTGACGACGGCGACGAGCGAAGGCGCGTTGTGCATTGCCAGCAGCGCGGCCATCGCGGCAGTCGCTTCGCCGATTTCCATTCGCGATAACAACAGCGCCAGTTCCACGTTGCAGTTGGACGGCTCGTTGGATGACGTGGTGGTTCCGCAGGCGATCTCGCTCAATGGCCGCAACAGTTCGGTGGTTTCCATTGAAAATATTGCCGGCACCAACATGCTTTCCGGCGGCCTCTCCATCAACGTGGGTGGGGGCAACTACTGGATTCAGTCCGACAGCGGAAAGTTGACTTTGGGCGGAGTGCTTTCTTCCGCCGCGACAGGCACACGCACCATTACGTTCATGGGCGACGGCGATATCGCTGTGAGCGGTGGCATTGCCAATGGCAGCGCCAGCACGGTCAATGTGGCCAAATCCGGCAGCGGCGCCTTGACGCTGGCGGCTTACAATGGTTATTCCGGCACCACGACGCTGTCTGGCGGCCGACTGATAGTGGACGGAGTTTGCAGCAATGTGGTCGTCAACGCCGGAACTTTAGGCGGACGCGGCTTGATCCGGGGGGCAATGACGATTCCCTCAGGCGCCGTGCTGTCGCCCGGATCGCCGGTTGGTCAGTTAGCGTGCTATGGCGGAGTCACGCTGCAAAGTGGCAGCACAAGTCTGTTTGAACTGGATAAAACCAACGGCGTTTTTGATCAGCTGCGCGTGGTGGGACCGCTGGCATTTGGCGGCACACTTCAAATCACGAATATTTCCACACCGCTCACGGGCGGAGAAAGCTACAAGCTCTTCAGCGCTGCGAGCTATTCGGGTAATTTTTCAGCGATCACCGGTTCGCCGGGACCGGGTGTGGGCTGGCAGTTCAATGCGGTCAACGGCGTGCTCACCGTGTTTTCCACCGTGCCGGCCAATCTCGTTTCAACCGTCACCGGTGACACCCTCAAAATTTTCTGGCCAGCCGATCATCTCGGATGGGTGCTGCAGGTTCAAACTAATGAAGTCGGAGCCGGTCTCGGCACCAACTGGATTACGCTGCCCGGCACCAGCAGCCTGACCGAATACGACGTGCCATTGAGTGCCGGCAACGGCTCGGTGTTTTATCGCCTCATTCACGAATGAAAAGAAACCTTCTCTTAATCCTGTTTTGCGGGGCCATCGGCGCCGGCATGTTGGTGGCGAAAGCCCAGTCGCTGGAAGCGGGCTGGGACAATCCGCCGAACGAAGCCCGCTTGCGCGCGTATTGGTGGTGGCTCAATGGCAACGTCACCAAGCAGTCGATCACCCGCGATCTTGAACAAATGCACGCCAAAGGTTTTGGCGGGGCCTTGTTGTGCGACGCCAATGGCGCGGCGCAGGACGGCAACGCCCCGGTGCCGCACGGGCCAACATTTTTCACCGCGGAATGGCGGGAGCTTTACAAGCACACGCTGCGCGAGGCGGATCGGTTGGGCATGGTCATCGGATTAAACATCCAAAGCGGGTGGAATTTGGGCGGACCCATGGTGACCAAAGAAGATGCCGCCAAGAAGTATGTGTGGAGCGAGACGCAAATTGTCGGCGGGTCGCATCTGGAGATCAAGTTGCTGGAACCACCGGGCCGGGATGATTTTTACCACGACGAAGTCGTTTTGGCTTATCGCTTGAAAACAATTTTGAAAAACGGGGTCACCCTTACCGCCAGTTCCAGCCAGCCCGGACATCCAGCGCGGGATGCTTACGATGGTCATGCTGACACATTTTGGGTTTCCAGCGGCACGCACCCCGGCCAGGGTCCGTCCCGCCAACATCCCGAATGGCTGCAACTCAACTTCAATGAGCCGGCCATGGTTTCGCAGTTGAATATTCAAGGCCGGCAAGGTTACGGGCCACGCGAATGTGAACTGCAAATCAGCACTGATGGCAAACGCTTCCGGACGGTGAAGTCGTTTACGCTGCCGGATGGCGACATGACGAACATTGTCTTTGCCCCGGCGAACGCGAGTGCCCTGCGCATTTTATTTTTGAGCGCTTTGGATCCGAATTATCCCCGTTCGCCGCGTAACGTGCAGGTGGCGGAATTGCAGTTACCGGAACTGGCCGGCAAATTGGCGACGAACCATCCACACTTACAAAACTGGAAGCAAAAGGCGTTGCAGGAATCGCTCCAGCCGTTTTCCGCGCCGGATTCCTCCCCCCTGTTTGCGGAACTGCCGGCGACGCCTGGTGAAGAAGATGCCGACACCAGCGGAGTGGTTGACCTCAGCAAAAATCTGCTGCCGGATGGCACCTTGAGCTGGGACGCGCCCGCCGGCGCATGGCAGGTTCTACGGTTCGGTTACACGATTGGCGACCATGCGTATGTTTCGACCTGTAGCGACGGCTGGCAGGGATATGCCATCGACGTTTACAGCGCCAAGGCGTTTCAAGATTACTGGGATCAAATTGTGGAACCGCTCATCGCCGATGCCGGCCCGCTGGCGGGAAAAACGTTGAAATATCTGCATACGGACAGTTGGGAAGTCGAGTTGGCCAACTGGACGCCCAAGCTGCGCGCGGAATTCCTCAAACGTCACGGTTACGACATGACGCCGTGGATGCCGGTGCTGGCCGGCCGCATAGTGAACAGCCGCGAGGCGAGCGACCGTTTCCTATTTGATTACCGCAAAACGCTCGGTGATCTGGCGATTGACGATCACTATCGGCTGTTTCGCGACAACGCCCACAAGCATGGTTTGTTGATTCATCCCGAGTCCGGAGGTCCCCATGCGGTGCCCATTGACGCCCAGCGTTGTCTCGGCTGGGACGACGCCCCGATGAGCGAATTTTGGGCGTGGTCCTGGACGCATCGCATCGGTGATCCGAACCGCTTTTTTGTAAAGCAACCCGCCAGCGCCGCGCATACTTACGGGCACAAGCTGGTGCTCGCCGAGGGCTTCACCACGATTGGACCGCACTGGCAGTCGAGAATCTGGAACAACCTCAAGCCCAGTTTTGACAAGGCGTTGTGCGAAGGTTTGAACCAGTTGGTGTGGCACGCCTTTGTCTGCTCGCCGGAAAGCGCGGGCATGCCCGGCCAGCAATACTTTGCCGGCACGCATTTGAATCCAAATGTGACTTGGTGGAACATGTCCGCGCCGTTCTTCAGCTATATCAACCGCTGCCAGTGGATGCTGCAACAAGGCCATTTCGCCGCCGACGTGCTGTATTACTATGGCGATCATGTGCCCAATTTCGCGCAGCTCAAGGCTTCTGATCCGGCGCGCATTTTGCCGGGTTACGACTATGACGTGATTTCGGCGGAAGCGTTGATTGAGCGCGCAAGCGTCAAGGACGGCCGGATTGTTTTGCCGGACGGCATGAATTATCGCCTGCTGGTGCTGCCGGATCGCACGGAAATTTCGCTGTCGGTGTTGAAGAAAATCAAGACGCTCGTTGCGGCCGGGGCCACGGTCATCGGCCCCCAACCGGTGCGCGGTGAAACGCTCGGCAACCAGGCCTCCACGGATGCCGAAGTCATAAAACTGGCGGATGAACTGTGGGGCGGCAAGGTGAGCTCCGGCCGCGTCATCGCGAATAAGCCCGCGCGCGAAGTGCTGCGGGCGGACGGCGTGAAACCCGATTGTGAATTTCAAACCACCGGCGGTGATTTTGATTACCTCCACCGCACGGATGGCAACACGGAAATTTATTTTGTGATGAACCGTTCCACCAATGCCGTAGCCGTAAATTGCGCCTTTCGCGTGAGCGGGCAGGCGCCGGAGCTGTGGAATCCGGTCACGGGCCGGCATCAGTTTGCCGGGGCCTATCATGAAGCGAACGGCCGCACCGTGGTGCCGCTCGCATTCACGCCGTGCGGTTCATGGTTCGTGGTTTTCCGCGAACCGGCTTCGGGTCATCCGGGCACGGCCCGCGCCAACGAAGCAGCCATGAAACCGTTCGCGACCCTCTCAGGTCCGTGGACGGTGCATTTCGATCCGAAGTGGGGCGGCCCGGAAACCGCGCAATTCGACACGCTGGTGAGCTGGACCGTTCGCCCGGAGCCGGGAATCAAGTTCTACTCGGGCACGGCGACCTATGAGAAGACGTTTGACCTGCCAGCTTCGGCGATCAGCCATCCGCAATCGCCCATTTACCTGGATTTGGGCGACGTGCGCGAACTGGCGGAGGTGAAGGTGAATGGCAAATCCTGCGGCATTGTCTGGTGCCCGCCCTGGCGATTGGATGTGACGGACGCTGTGATTCCGGGCGAAAACAAACTGCAAATTGATGTCGTGAATTTCTGGCCCAATCGCATCATCGGCGACGCCAGCCTGCCCGCGGCTCAACGCTTCACCCGCACCAACATTCGCAAACTGACGGCGCAAACTCCATTGGAGCCATCCGGACTTTTCGGGCCGGTGCAACTTATGCAAAACGCCGCTCCGTAACGGCAAAAGGTGGACTTTGAAATTGCAAACGCTATTGTTCGGGGATGAAACATCCCCCCATCGTTTTATGGCTTGCTGTCCTTCTGGGTTTTTTCGCCACGGGCAAAGCTGATTCGCTGGAAACTGGATTTGCTCATCCGCCGGCAAATGGCCGTCCCTGGGTCTATTGGTTTTGGAACAATGCCAACGTGACCAGCAATGGCATCACGGCGGATCTGGAGGCCATGCAGCGGGTGGGCGTGGGGGGTGTCCTGATTATGGATGTGCTGGAGCGCTTCGCGCCACCGCGCGGCACGGCGGAATTCATGAATCCCGAATGGCAGCACCTGTTTCAATTTTCCGTTCAAGAAGCCGCGCGCCTGGGGCTGGAAATCAATATGAACAACGGCCCCGGCTGGACCGGCAGCAGCGGCCCGTGGATCACGCCGGCATTATCCATGCAGCGGCTGGTGTGGACGAATCTTACGCTGACCGGTCCGACCAATTTTTCAGCGGTGCTGCCGCGTCCCGATTTGAGCGGACGGCATCACGACTCGTTTGATTCGCAAATTAAGTTCGATGATTATTACGCCGACATTGGCGTGCTGGCCATTCCGGTGAAAACCAATGGCGAAGTTTCGATTGATGAAGTGGTAAACTTGACTGCGAAGCTTCAACCTGATGGGAAACTTTCCTGGTCGGTCCCGCCCGGCAAATGGGTGCTCCAACGGATCGGTCACACGCCGACGGGTTCATCGACGCGCCCGCCGGTTGCCGGCGGCAATGGCTTGGAATGCGACAAACTGAGCCGGGCCGCCTTGGATGCGCATTTTGCCGGCATGATGGGAAAACTCATCCAAACGGCGGGGCCGCTGGCGGGCAAATCGCTTGTGGCCACGCATATCGACAGTTGGGAAGTGGGCACGCAAAACTGGACGCCGCTGTTGCGTTCTGAATTCAAGAAGCGACGCGGTTACGATCCGTTGCCCTGGCTGCCAAGCCTTACGGAGAGTGACTCTTCAAAGTTAAATTTTGATCCCGCGCAGGCGGCGCGTTTTCGCTGGGATTTTGATCAAACCATTGCTGAACTACTGGCTGAAAATTATTCCGGACACATGGCGGAACTGGCGCATCAGCACGGGATGCGCTATTCGGTGGAAGGCTACAACCTGCCGTTCGGCGACGAATTTACCTACACCGCCCGCGCCGATGAACCCATGTCGGAATTTTGGACCGCGACCGGCTACGGCCAAAATGAAACCTGGCAGAAGGCGCGGGAAATGGCGTCCGTGGCGCATGTTTACGGGCATGCCGTGGTGGGCGCCGAAGCGTTCACTTCCGGCGATCAAGAACTTTGGAAACTCACCCCCAGAGACATCAAAGCGCTCGGCGATTATGAATTTTCGCAGGGCATCAACCGTTTTGTCATTCATCGCTACGCGCATCAGCCATATTTGGATCGCGCCCCGGGCGCCACGATGGGACCGTGGGGATTGCATTACGAGCGAACCCAAACGTGGTGGGAAATGGCCGGCGCGTGGCATGCATATTTGGCCCGTTGCCAGTTCATGTTGCGCCAGGGAAAATTCGTGGCGGACCTGCTTTATTTGCGTCCGCAACAGCCAAATCAAACCTACTTCACGCCGAATCCGCCCGTGCCCGCCGGCTATCGTTACGACGAAATCAGCGCCGAAGCCTTGCTCCGGCGGGTTTATGTCAAAAACCGCCGGTTGGGGTTGCCCGATGGCATGAGTTACCGCGTGCTGGTTTTGCCGGATGAAAAAACGATGACGCCGGAGCTGTTGGCCAAGATTCATGAACTTGTCCAATCCGGAGCCACAGTGATCGCCAATGCGGCGGCGCCTGCGGCTTCACCCAGCCGGCAACATTTTCCAGCCTGTGACCAAACCGTGGCGCGGTTGGGGCGCGAGATTTGGGGAAAATGCGATGGCGCGAATATCACGGAACATCGGCTGGGCAAAGGCCGCTTGATTTGGGGGCAACCCGTGGACATGGTTTTAAAGAGGGACGGCATCCAGCCAGATTTCATTTCGGATGCAAAGTTAAACTGGATTCATCGGCATGCTGACGGTGCCGAAGTTTACTTTGTGGCCAATCCATCCGACGTGGCGGTTCAATCGCTTTGCGCGTTTCGCGTAAAAAATTTGCGCCCGGAAATATGGAATCCGGACAGCGGCAGGATTTCAAAACTGGCCGTTTACCAGCCCACTTCCGAAGGAATTACCATCCCGTTGCGCCTGGAACCGAGCGGTTCGGCCTTTATCGTCTTCCGAAAATCCGCGTCTGGTTGTGATCCGGTCGTAAAATTCCTTCGCAATGGACAACCGTTGCCGGCGCCATTGCCGCCCCCGGATACAATTACGATTCAAAGCGCCATTTACGGTGTGCCGGGTGATTTGAAGCGTTCTCGCGATGTGCGCAGCCAGGTCCAGACCATGGTTGACGCGGGGGAGACGATGTTTCAAGTGGCTGAACTCGCCAGGCAGGGCGACCCCGCTTATGGAATTGTGAAGACGTTGACCGTGGAATATTTGCTCGGCGATCAAAATCGGAAAGCGCAGGGACAAGATCCAGACACGGTCGCGTTGCGGCCAGTCACGTCGGCACCGGAATCCCCGGCTGAATTGGTCTGCGATGCCTTGGGCAAAAGTCGGCTGCTTGCGCGTGAGCCAGGACACTACGAATGGATCACCGCGTCGGGTAAAACCAACCGGGAAGATATTGAATCCGTGGCCGCGCCAGTTGAACTCGCCGGCCCGTGGCGGTTGAATTTTCCTCCGCACTGGGGCGCGCCGGCTAGCATCACGTTGACGAACTTGATGGATTGGATCAACTGCGCTGACGATGGCGTGAAACACTTTTCGGGAACGGCGACCTATGTCAAAACCTTTGATCTGCCGGCGGAATCGCTCAAAGCCTTTGGCCAAAACGTTTGTCTGGATCTGGGCAGGGTCGAGGTTATGGCGCAGGTAAAACTAAACGGGCAAAATCTGGGCATCGCCTGGAAGCCGCCGTATCGTGTGGAGGTGGGTTCAGCTTTGCATGCAGGCCCGAATGTGCTGGAGGTGGAGGTGGCTAATTTGTGGCCGAATCGGATGATCGGCGATGCCGCTTTGCCGGTGGGGAAACGGTTCACGTGGAGTTCATTTGAGCCCTTCAATCCATCGACACCACTATTGTCATCGGGTTTGTTGGGGCCGGTGCAATTGGTGCCCGGAGAATAATCCTCGGCGTTCAGTTTACGCCCGCCCTAAGAGCGTTAAGACAATGCCGACAAGAATGCCCAATACGGCGGGCAATTTCTTCCAGCCATTGGCTTCGCGAAAAAAATAAAGTCCGCCGGCGAAGGCGACCAGCGTGCTGGCGCGCCGCAGGCTCATCACGATGGCAACCAGGGCATCCGGATGCTGCAGGGCACTGAAATAAAGGTAATCTGCCACGAGCAAGGCGAGCGCGATAAACGGAATGCTCCAGCGCCAGCTAAATTCATTGCGTTTCCAGAGCCGCAATTTCCAGCCCAGCGCAAACGGGCCAAAGAATGCGAGCAGGTAAATCGAGAACCAGCATTGCACCGTCGGCACGGAAAAATGGAGCGAGCCAAGGAGATATTTGTCGTAGAGCGCACTGCATGCGCCAAAGACATTGCCCATGATGAGAAACCAGAACCAGCGGTTGCGATGAAAATGGATTCCTTCCTTGACGCCGACCAGGGAAAGCCCGACGAACGATGCAAGCGTGGTCAAAATGCCGATGGTTTCCAAAAGTGTCGGCCGTTCGCCCAAAAAAATGATCGCGCCGAACAACGTCAGCAGCGGGCTGGTGGCGCGAATGGGCGCGCCCAAGGACAGCGGCAGATGTTTGAGCGCGTAGTAGGTGCCGATCCATGAAGCCGACACGATTCCGGATTTGAGCATCAACTGGAGATGTTGTTTGGCGGTAAGCGAATCGGTCACCAGGCCGGGTGGCAACAGACCAGGGCGAAGCGCATCCACGGTGAGCAGGACCGTCCAAACCAGCGCGCCCGTCAGCGTGCTGAAAAACAGGACCGGCGTCACGGCATTGGCCCGCACCGCATATTTGGTGCAGAGGTCGTAAAGGCCGAGGAAAAACGCCGACAACAAAATGGCAACCACCCAGTTCATCAAAAGCTGATAGATTACACTTCTGGCGGGCGAAAGCGAACATTTCGGAATCCCAAAACCGAGGGTTTTCAGACGGCCAGATGGCGGGCCTGGCGTTTCGGCAGGGAACAATCACGCTCGCGGGCCACCTGCCATTGTTTCGGCGGCAGATATTCCTTGAGGAAATTGGGCGCGTCGCGACGGCCGGTTCGCTGGCAATCCAGCCAGAACGCATGGGCGACGGTTTTTGAATCAAGCCTTTGCTCCCGGGTCAGAAATTCAAACACCAGCTCCATCAGGCGCATCAACGCAATACTGTCCGTGCGCTTGAGACGCTCATACAGCCAGTCGTTGAGCTTCAAGAAGCTGGCAAAGGGCGATTGGTCTGGCCAGATGAGAGGCAGCACTTCCACAAAATTACCGCTGTTGCCGATCAAGTCCCAATACTTGGCAAACCGGCGCAGGCGTTGCAGGGTGGCGAAATCGATCAGCTTGTTTTGCAAAATCTCATATGGCGGATGCGCACTATAAGCCATCTGCCATTCCGCATCGTGGCGAATGATCGGGGTGCCGCGAAGCCGTTTGAGAATGCCAACCTGGATTTCCTGCGGACCGAGCGCAAGCAAACGGTCAAAGCCCGCGGCAAAGCTTTCGACGGTTTCACCCGGCAGCCCGACAATCAAATCGGCATGGATATGCACACGCGTTTCGTGCTTGAGAAAGTGCAAGTTATCAGCCATTCGATCGTAGTTTTGCCGCCGGCTGATCAGCGAGCCAACTTCGGGATTGAAGGTTTGAATGCCGACTTCGAATTGAAGGGCGCCGGCGGGAAACCGGGCGATGATTTCGCGCAGTTCGGCGGGCAGGCGGTCGGGAATCATTTCAAAATGATAGAAATTTCCCGGCTGATGCCTTTCGAGAAAGAATTCCAAAATGGCTTTGCTGACCCCGATGTTGAGGTTGAAGGTGCGATCCACAAACTTGAATTGCTTCAAGCCGCGATCCAATAGCCGTTGCATGGCGCTGAGAAATGGCTCCAACGAAACTTGCCTGACCGGAATTGCGAGGGATGAAAGGCAAAATTCACAGGTAAACGGACAGCCGCGTGAGGCTTCGACATACACGATGCGATGCGCAATGTCGGCGTCGGTATAAAAGTCATACGGCAGGGCGAGCTGGGAGAAGTCCGGCAGTTCGGCCGGGATGATCTTGCCCGGCGGGACATTCTCCAGCAGCGCGCGACAAATTTCGGCAAATTTCAAATCGGCTTCGCCCGTGATCACATGATCGGCTAGGGCGACGACAGGCTGGGTTTCGGTTTCGTAGCTGACTTCCGGTCCGCCGAGGATGATTTTGATTTCTGGCCGCACCCGCTTGATGGTGGCGATCACTTCGGCGGTTTCCGTCACGTTCCAGATATAGACGCCGAAACCAATAATTTTGGAGTTCCTAGCCAGCAACGATTCGGCAATGTCCAGCGGACGCAGGTTGATATCAAACTCGGCAATGACGGCGCGGGGCTGCAAATCGCCCAGGTTGGCGAAGAGATAACGCAGGCCGAACGCGGCGTGGATGAATTTCGCGTTGAGCGTGGTGAGCACAATGTCCGGCATGGCTTTTAGAATATCAGTTGGCCGATGCCGGCAAAGGCGAAATCCCCGCGGACAGCGGCAAAGATTCTGTGTGACGCTTGGGGGGTGGCTTGGTCTAAACACCGATCCGAGATGAAATTCTTTTGACGCGTTTGGGCAAACACGATAAATCAATGCGATCCACATTTCGTTTGCTCGACCGCAACTTGTCAGCGATGACGGAGTTTAAAACAGGCAAAGCAGCGCTGGCGTGGTTTCACCGGGGATTTTTTCCGCGGACAGTAAACGAATGACAAGAGTCGGACAAATCTGCTTTGGTTGGGGATTGCTGCTGGTTTTCACACTGACCGGCTGCACGGCGGCGCATTATCGCAAGTCAGCCGACGCGGCGGCTTACGGGGCCATCAAGGGGAAAACCCCGCTGGTCAAGGATATGGACCCGGATTTTACGATTGAGCAGACCAACACATTGCATCTGGAAAATCTGCCGGTGGTGACCAATGTCGCGGACTATCTGGGCACCAACGAGGAATCGGCGCCGTGCGCGGTGCAATTGAGCCTGAAAGCGGCCTTGAAAATCGCCGTGCAACAGAGTCGCGACTATCAGTCGCACAAGGAAAACCTTTATCTCGCGGCCTTGGATTTATCGCTGGCGCGGCATCAATTCACGCCGATATTTTCCCTGGGCGGACAGGCGGCCTATAATTCTGCCGCCACGCAAGACGCGACCCTGAGCGATCATCTGGTGGAAGAAAACAGCGTCTCGGCAAGCGGTTCGGCGGGGGAGAGCTGGCTCATCCGCGACCTGGGCAAGATCACCTCGGCGTTTACGGTCGATTTTTTGCGGTTTGTGAACGGAGATCCGCGGCTGGCCACGTCCTCCAAGTTGAGCGCCACCTTTGTGCGTCCGCTGTGGCAGAACGCGGCGTTTAAAGGCGACATGGAAAATCTCACCCAGGCGGAGCGCGATCTGTTGTATGCGCTGCGGGATTTCACCCAATACCGCAAGGATTTCACCGTGGGCGTCGCGACCTCCTACTACAACGTGCTGGGCAACCGGGACATGGCGCGGAACAGTTATCTGAACCTGCAAGCCTCGCGCAAAAACGCCGAGCGCACCCGCGCGCTGGCGGAGGAGGGACGCGTGGCCGGAACGGATCTGGGACGCCAGGAGCAACAGGAATTGTCGGCGGAAAGTTCCTGGATCAACGCCGTGCGCAACTACAAGCAATCTCTGGATAATTTCAAACTGCAACTGGGTTTGAAAGTGGATGCCAACATCGTGCTGGATGACCAGGAACTGACGGATTTGAAAATTCAAAGCCCCGATCTCACGGTCGATGAATCGGTCAAACTGGCGCTGGCGTCCCGGTTGGATTACATGACCGACAAAGACCGTCTGGACGATTCGGTGCGCAAGGTGGGCCTGTCGGAAAGCATGCTCCGGCCGCAAGTGAATCTGGTCGCGAACGGTGAAATTGACAGCAATCCAAACCGGGCCTCGGTGGTGCCGGAACCGCGCCGTTACTCCTGGAATGCGGGCTTGGATGTGGACACCGGTTTGGACCGCACGTCCGAGCGCAATGCGTATCGCGCCGCCCTCATTTCGCGGAACCGCGCCGCCCGCACGGTGGAACAGGCGGAGGATCAAATCAAACTCGAAGTGCGCGACGGTTGGCGCACGCTGGACCAGGCCAAGCGCAATTATGAAATCAGCGAGGTGGGCGTGCGCATCGCCGAGCGCCGGGTGGAGGAGCAAAACCTGCTCGCCGAGTGGGGCCGCTCCAAAGCGCAGGACCAGGTGGACGCGCAGAATGCGTTGATCGATTCCAAAAACCAACTGACCCAGGCGCTGGTGACGCACACGATTGCCCGGCTGCAATTCTGGAATCATCTGGGAATTCTTTACATCAAACCCGACGGCCAGTGGAAGGAGATGGAAAATGCACATGTCAACTAATTGGATGCAACGGCTTTGCCGGCAGCCGCGCTGGCGGTTAATCGCCGGCGCGGTGGTGATTTTACTGCTCGCCGGCTGGTGGCTGACGCGCGGCGGCGCCGCCGCCGCCAAGATTCCGACCTTTGCCGCGCGGCGCGGCGCGCTGGACATCACGGTTCTGGAAGGCGGCAGTTTGCAGGCGCTGGAATCGCAGGAGGTGAAGTGCGAAGTGCGCGTGGGTTATCAAGGCACCAAGATTTTACGGATTGTCGATGAGGGCTACCTCGTGACCGAGGACGATGTGAAAAACGGCAAGGTGCTGGTGGAACTGGATTCATCGGATCTGGAAAAACAGATCGCCCAGCAGGAAATCGAGTATCAGCAGGCCGTGGCCAGCCTGATCGACGCGCAGCAGAATTATGAAATCCAGGTCAACCAGAACGGAAGCGACATCAAGGCCGCCGAGCAAAAGGCGCGATTCGCCCGGATGGATTTCGACAAATATCTGGGCGTGACCGTGACGGAAAAAATCATCAAGGATTACGGCCTTGATCGAATCCTGACCAACCCCAACAACGTCAGCATTGAACAAAGCACTTTGGCCGCCGAGGCCAGCCTGGAAGCCATGTCCACCAATTCCTCCGGCTTGACGAATGCCACCCCCAATCCGATGGAGACGGCCAATACCAACCAGCCGTCAGCCGTTCCGAACGGTCCGTCCAATGCCATTCCGGCGCCGGCGGCGGCGGTGAAAAATGTCGCCCATTCCAATGCTCCGGCGGCGGATGCCGGCGTGCCATCCGCGCCGGTCGCCCAGATCCCGGATCTGGTGAACGACCAGGCGGCCGCCTTTCCGAGCGGGCTGATTGATTTTTCCCAGTATGCCAACATTGATGTGTTGGGCGACGGCGAAGCCAAACAAAAGTTGCGTCAATTTGAAGATGATTTGCAGACCGCTCAAAAGGAGCTGGGCCAGGCGCGCGCCACCTTGGAAGGCACCCGGCGTTTATATGACAAACAGTTCGTGGCCAAGACGGAATTGGATCGGGATCAGCTTTCACAAGACAGCGCGGAATTGAAGGTGCAGAGCGCCGAGACGGATCGGGCCTTGTTTTTGAAATACGATTTCCCCAAAACCGCCGAGCAGTCGCTTTCCACTTATACCGAGGCGGTGCGCGAACTGGACAAGGCCCGGCGCCTGGCCATTTCCAAGCTGGCCCAGGCCCAGGCCAAACTGAAATCGGCGCAGGGGCAATATGAAGTCCAGACCCGGCAGCGTCAGGATTTGCACGATCAACTGGACAAATGCACCATTCGCGCGCAAAAAAGCGGCCTGGTGGTTTATGGCGGCGGCGACAATAATTTTTATTACGGCAACCAGGAGCCGATTCGCGAAGGCGCCACGGTGCGCGAACGTCAGGCCATCATCACGATTCCGGATATGACGCGCATGTCCGTGAATGTCAAAATCCACGAAAGCTACATCCAGAAAATCAAGAAGGGGCAAAAGGCGCGGATCACGGTGGACGCCTTCCCGGACAAGATTTTGGAAGGCGAAGTGACCAAGGTGGGCGTCTTGCCTGATTCCCAAAACCGTTGGATGAATCCCGATTTGAAGGTTTACAACACGACCATTGCGATCAACGGCACCTATGACTGGGTCAAACCGGGCATGAGCGCCAAGGTGGAAATCCTGGTGGACCACCTGTCAGACGTGGTTTATGTCCCCGTGCAGGCGGTGTCGCCCGACGCCGGCGAACAGGTCTGTTACGTCGCCACGGCATTCAAACCCGAGCGGCGGGTGGTGGCAGTCGGCCAGTTCAACGACGAATTCATCGAAATCAAAAAGGGTCTGAAAGAAGGGGAGCGCGTCTTGTTGCGGCTGCCGGACGGCGTGGAACAAGGCGGCTCCGAAAACGATGCGGGTTTTCCCACAGCCAAGCCGGCAGAAAAATCCGCCGCGCCTGCCGCGCCGGCGAAATCAAAAACGTCCACCAGCAACGTTTGACGGACATTTTTCTGCATGGCTTCCTCCATCGTCCAATTTGACAACGTCCGCAAAACCTACCAGATGGGACCGGTGACGGTTGAGGCCTTGCGCGGCGTATCGTTCGACATCAAGGCGGGGGAATATGTCAGCATCATGGGGCCGTCCGGCTGCGGCAAATCCACGCTGCTGAATCTGCTCGGCTGTCTCGACCGGCCCAGCACCGGCCGCTATTTGCTGGGCGGCGAGGATGTGTCGGGGATGGATGACGATTCCCTTTCCGCCATTCGCGGCGCGCGCCTGGGCTTCATCTTTCAGTCCTACAATCTCATTCAACAACTGACGGTGATCGAGAACATCGAAATTCCGCTCTATTATCAAGACCGGCCCGAAGCCGAGTGCCGTGAAATTGCCCACCGGCTGGCGGCGCGGGTCGGACTGGATCATCGCCTGGCGCACAAGCCGTTCGAACTTTCCGGCGGCCAGCAACAGCGCGTGGCCATTGCGCGCGCGCTGGTCAATGATCCTCTGGTCATTCTCGCCGACGAACCCACCGGCAATCTGGATTCCTCCTCCGGCGTGGACATCATGAAAATCTTCGACGAACTCCACGCCCAGGGCAAAACGCTGATTCTCGTCACGCACGATCCTGGCGTGGGCAAACGCGCCCAACGCACCATCCGGCTGCGGGACGGCCATATTGAAAGCGATGTCCGAAACTAAAGTCCAATCCGGCCTGCGGAAATTCCTGCATGAACTCACGCTGGCGCAGCTGCAACGCGCCATGCGCCTGGGCTTTCGCAGCCTCTGGCAGCATCGCTTGCGTTCACTGTTGACGGTGCTGGGCATTGTTTTCGGGGTTTGTTCCGTGATCGCCATGCTGGCGATTGGCGAAGGCGCCAGCTACGAGGCGCAGGAGCAGATCAAAAGTCTCGGCAGCCAGAACATCATCATTCGCAGCGTCAAACCGCCGGATGACCAAAAGGCATCGCAGGGCAGCCAGAGTTACGTGTTGCAATACGGCGTTACTTACACGGATGCCGATCAGATCCAGGCGACCATTCCCGGCGTGATGGTCACCTTGCCCGTGCGTGACATTCATGATTACGTCTGGAACATCAGCCGCCGGGTGGATTGCGACATCGTGGGCACCGTGCCCTGGTATACGAGCATGCGCAACTATCGCGTGGCCCGCGGACGTTTCTTCACCGAGAACGACATGGCGGCCCGGTCGAGTGTTTGTGTGTTGGGCGCGGAGATGGTGCCATCGCTGTTTCCGCTGGAGTCTCCGCTGGGCAAACACGTCCGCGTGGGCGGCGATTATTATCAGGTCATCGGCGTCATGGAGACGCGCGGACACGATGCGACGCCGGCGGACGCCACCGCGTCCAAAGACAAGCCCGCCGCTTTCCGCATGTTTGTCCCGCTCGAAACCATCAAGATGCGCTACGGCGAAATCCTGATGCGCCGCCGCAGTGGCAGCTTTGAGGCGGAGCGCGTGCAACTCCACGAATTAACCGTCAAGGTGGATTCGCTGGACAAGGTGACGACCGTGGCGGAAGCCATTAAAACCGTCATGGAACACAACCATAAGAAGAAAGATTACCAGATCGATGTGCCGTTGGAGATGCTGCGGCGGGCGGAGCGCACCAAGCAAATCTTCAACATCGTGCTCGGCTCGATCGCGGCCATTTCGCTGTTGGTGGGCGGCATCGGCATCATGAACATCATGCTGGCGAGCGTGACCGAACGCACGCGGGAGATTGGCATTCGCCGCGCGCTGGGCGCCCGGCGACGCGATATTGTGACTCAGTTCCTGATCGAAACAGTCATGTTGTCCGGCATCGGCGGCATCATGGGGGTTTTGCTTGGCGTGACCATTCCTTTTGTGGTGTCGCATTTTGCGGGCATGAGAACGATCATCACGCTGTGGTCGCCGCTGCTGGCATTTACGATTTCCGGTTTGGTCGGGGTGGTGTTTGGAATTTACCCGGCCATTCGCGCCGCCAACATGGATCCGGTGGAAGCCCTGCGGCACGAATAAATTTGAGCGGCTTCGGCAAATTATTAGTGTTAGGCTGCTCGCGCGATGAGTTCACGAAGCCAAATTTTGATTATAGTTGGCGCTTCGTTTCTGGCAGGCTGTGTCGTTCAGCCTCAGCCAAAGCCGGCAGTCAATTCGGAGCGTGATGCTTTGGTGATTGGCATGAAACAAGCCGATGCGCTTTCTCGCTTGCATGATTCTGGAGCTATTGGAGTTCCAAAAGATGTCTTTCCCTCAGCCAGCGGTTGGACGGTTGGGGGCGGCAGTGAGTGCTTGTTTTTGAGTTTTACGAACGGAATTTTATCAAGCATTTCAGTCGAGACGGATAGTGACAAGCCGAAGATATATCGGCACTTTTATACTACGAACAGCTACAGTTTACGTTGAACGGCCTCGCGCTGTATAGGTGACAATTTCTTCTTTCAGCGATCTTAACGCTCGAATATAAGCTGTCAGCTTATATTCCTCCGCATCGGCGATGGCCGCATCAATTTCGCGGCCTCGCTCGAATCAAGGAAGTGCAAAATTTTCAATCCCATACAAAATCTCTGGCTGAAGGCTTGTAGCTGACTGTTCATCGGTCACAGCCCACCATCTGTCCTTTGGTGGCGTCATCAAAAATCCAATCCGGCGAAAAACGGTGCAAGCCATGTCGGAAAAAGGTTTGCCTGAAACAACCCGTCCGAACTTCTCCTGCGCTTCACTCCAATATATATGCCAAACCCGATGCTAAACTGTGCATGACGTTTGTCATTCCAACTGCTCTTCTGAAAAACCAACCCATCGAAACCATGCGTGAAAGGCCCGCAAATGCCAGCCAACGCCGCTTGAAATCAATTTTGTCGCAACAGAGCCAGAAGTTAAACTGTCAATGTATCGCGGCGCGTCCATAGTCGCCACCCTGATCCATGCGGATCAGTTCAAAGCAGATGCCCCATTTTGTCGCGTTTGGTTTTCAGGTAGCGGGCGTTGTGCGGATTGGCCTGCACCCGGATGGGAACCTGTTCAACGATCTTCAACCCGTAGCCTTCCAAGCCGACCAATTTTTTGGGATTGTTGGTGAGCAGCCGAATTTTTTTCAAGCCCAGGTCGCAGAGAATTTGCGCGCCCAGGCCGTATTCGCGGAGGTCCATGGCGTAGCCAAGTTTCTCATTGGCCTCCACGGTGTCGTAGCCCTGTTCCTGCAATTTGTAGGCCTGAATTTTCGGCCCGAGGCCGATGCCGCGCCCTTCCTGGCGCATGTAGAGCAACACGCCGCAGCCCGCCTCGGCAATCTGGCGCATGGCGAGGTGCAGTTGCGGTCCGCAATCGCAGCGGCGCGATCCGAAGACGTCGCCGGTCAGGCATTCGCTATGCACCCGGACCAGCACATCCTTTTTTCCGGCCACGTTGCCGCGCACCAAGGCCACATGGTTTTGGCCATCCAGTTTGGAGCGATACAGGTGCAGGTTGAAATCGCCATAATCGGTGGGCATTTGCACCACTTCCACCGGCTCCACCAATTTTTCGCGGGTGCGGCGAAATTCAATCAGGGCGGCGATGGAACAAAGCTTCAGCTTGTGTTTCCGGGCGAATTTCAGCAGATGCGGCAGACGGGCCATGGTGCCGTCATCGTTCATGATTTCGCAAATGACGGCGATGGGCCGGCAGCCGGCGATCCGGGCCAGGTCCACGGCGGCTTCCGTGTGGCCGGAGCGCTGGAGCACGCCGCCGGGCTTGGCGCACAAGGGAAAGATGTGGCCGGGCTGCACCAGATCTTCCGGCACCGCCGCTGGCTCGGCCATGACGCGCACGGCCTCCGCGCGGTCGGCGGCGCTGATGCCGGTGGTGACGCTGCGGGCCGCATCCACGCTGACCTGGAAATCGGTTTTGAAGGTTTCGCGGTTCTGGCGGACCATGCGTTCGATGCCGAGTTGCTGGAGCCGTTCGGCCACCGTGGGCACACACACCAGTCCGCGCGCATTCCGCACCATGAAATTGATGGCCTTGGGGGTCACAAACTGGGCGGCCATGACCAGATCCCCTTCGTTCTCACGGTTTTCATCGTCGGTGACGATGACCATTTTGCCCTTACGGATGTCGGTTAAAACCGATTCAATGGAATCAAACTTGGTATTCATCTGCTGCGGTAAGCTACTTGTTTGGGGGCGAAATGTCACATCATTCGTGGGTTTTAAAGCGTTCAATCAATTTAGCTTGGGCGCATCTTGACACTGCCCCTGATTCTGCTTTGTTGGAATAATTTTCGACTTTCACCGATGCTTCGGCGCGAAGTCAATCGCTTTGGGGCGGGCTTGATGACGGCGGGACCTGGCCGCCAGCATTTCTGCCGGGGCGCGCGAGCGACGGGGCAGATAAATTTCGAGCACTTCCACAATGTCGCGCACACTCAACAGCGGCCTGCTTTCGGCTTGGGCGATGCGTTCCTTGAGGGTAAAGATCAGCGCCAGACAGACCAAGGCTATGTGGTGGAGCCAGCCTGTCCACCCGCGCACTTCATAGTCAGCCATGTTCAGTTTGTTCTTGGCATCCTGGAACGCCCGTTCGCTCCAGAAGCGCTGGGTTTGCATATAATACCAATTACAGTTTGAGATTGCCTGATCTGGGAATGAAGGCAGAGAGGGGAGATGCCGAAGCGATCCCACTTGAAACGGCCTGATTTGGCGCAGACCGTGGCGGTCGAGTTGCGAACTGGCCGGGATGTTAAAAGCCAGCGGGCAGTTCACCGCCGAACAAATCGCCGGGCCGCCGGGCATCAGCCGCCGCCGGTTTTTCAACTGGATGATCCGCAAATGCTGGACGTTGCGCGGCGGCCGTCCGTGTCGTATTGGACGAAATATGAATGGGGTCACCTCTACTCGGCTGGAAGTGGACCGGCAAAATGCGGCGGAGTTTTTATGCCTGCCGGAAGTGAGTCCGGAAATCAGCAGGTTGTTTCTCCAGCACTTGGCGGCGGGCGCTCCGAACGCGGAACACATCGCGATCTGGGATCCGGCAGGCTTCATCCCAAGCCGGAGCGGCACGCCGTGCCGCCGCGGGTGCATCCGGCGTCGTTGCCGCCGTATAGCCCGGAACTCAATCCGACGGAAGCCCGCAATGACGTGATCAAGGACCGGATCGGCAACCCGCTCTGGGCAACCATCCCCGATTTGGAGCAAGCCGTCGCGCGATGAAAACTGTTGGCGCGGGCGGCCAGGTTTTGTCGCGGTGTAGTCTTGTTGCCATGAGTTCGCACAAAATTGTTCCGCCCGTTCCGGCGGACACCGCACGGGGTCGCCACTCTCCTTGACTGAAAGTTGATCCGCAGGTAAGTCCAAACCCACACGCCAGCAACGCTTCCTTCGCCAACTGGGCGTTGAAGTCCAATCTGATTTCCAACCCGCGGCGGTCTGACAACCAACATCCAAGTTTTCGTGGCCGCCGGGATTTTGGGTTCAGAGAAGGCCGCAGCTTGAAACAATTCTTCTCCAAAACGCGCCGCTGGATTTTCCGCCCCTGGCCCCAAGTCCGGTTTAAATGGGTTCGGCAATTTACAACCTCACCGGAATATTTTTCTCCGCCAAAAATTTCTTTACCTCGCCGACGGTGTAGGTGCCGAAATGAAAAATACTCGCGGCGAGGACGGCGTCGGCTTTGCCTTCGAGCAGCACGTCGGCCATGTGTTCCAGTTTGCCTGCGCCACCGCTGGCCACCACCGGCACGCCGACGGACTCGCTGATGCGGCGGGTGATGACGAGGTCAAACCCGGCTTTGGTGCCATCGGCATCAATCGAGTTGAGCACGATTTCGCCGGCGCCGAGTGCGACAGCTTTTTTAGCCCATTCCACGGCATCAAGGCCGGTGTCTTTGCGCCCGCCGTGAGAAAAGACACGCCAGCCAGGAGAACTGACCGGCAAGATGCCGGCCCCACTCATTTTCTTGGCGTCAATCGAGACGACGATGCACTGGCTGCCGAATTTTTCCGCGCCTTGGCGGATCAATTCGGGATTGGCGATGGCGCTGGAATTGATGGAAATTTTATCCGCGCCGGCCCGCAGCATCGTGAACATGTCATCCACGGACTTGATGCCGCCGCCGACGGTCAGCGGCATGAAGCACTGATCGGCGGCGCGTTCGATGACGTCCACCATGGTGCTGCGACCATGCGCCGTGGCGGTGATGTCGAAAAAGACCATTTCGTCCGCGCCCTGTTCGTTGTAGCGCAGGGCGAGTTCCACGGGGTCGCCGACGTTGCGCAGGCCGCCCTGTTCGGCGACGCCAAATTGAACGCCGCGGGTGACTTTGCCGGCATGAACGTCAAGACACGGAATGACACGTTTTGCAATCACAGCCACATTAAAGACCGGCGGCGGCGGGATGGAAACTTTTTTTGGTTTTTAGCGTCCATATAATTGTCTTTAAACGCCTTGATGGGGCGGTAAAATCACATTTAGTTCGTATGCAAAAACAAGTCATCTCAATGCTGTCAGCCGGTTTGGCCCTGCTTCTGGCGGGTTGCCAATATCCCAACGGCATGCAAAACAATACGGCTTCCGGCGCTTTGATCGGCGGGGGCATGGGGGCTGTGACCGGGGCGGCGGTTGGCGGCGGTCGGCACGGCGGGGAAGATGCGCTGTTGGGGGCTGCCATGGGAGCGGTGGCCGGCGGCTTGATCGGAAATTCCCTGGATCAGCAGCAGCAGGCGCGGCTGCAAGCGCAAGCTCCGCAAACCTATGCGCGGGTGGATCAAGGCCAGCCGGTGACGGTTTCAGATGTCATGGCTTTGGCGCGGGCAGGCGTTAGCAATGATGTGATCATCGCTCAAATTCAATCCGCCCACGCGGTTTTCCGGCTCAGTTCCTCAGACATTATTGAGCTGCGAAATACGGGCGTAAGCAATTCGGTGATCAGCTACATGATCAATACGCCCAACACGGTAGGAGCCAATGCGCAAATTGTTCCGCAACAGCCTCCGCCAGTGCCCACGCAGACGGTCGTGGTTTCTCCCGGCCCAGACTACATCTGGGTTTCCGGCGAATGGGTGTGGACCGACCGGTGGATCTGGCACGCGGGTTATTGGTCGCATCCACCACATGGATATACGATATGGGTGGGCGGCCGATACTGGCGCGACGGACGAGGCTGGCATTATAATCACGGACACTGGCGCTGAACCCCGCTTTTTGAGAAAAGTGGATGCGGCCGAGTTAATGTCAGTGCATTCATGGGATTACCGTCTGCGAGCGGCTCCTGAACCTTGCGGGGCCGGAGACCTTCTTGCCAGACAGAGATCTCGCGCCAGTCTCAACGCCGGCCCGTCAATGCCACGAATGGGCCTCGCTTAGTTATCCGAAAATCATTCGACGCCGCCAGGGAATTCCCGATAATTTTAATCGCCTTAAAGCTCTTTTAACTCATTACGCAGGGGAGCAAAATCCGAATCTTCCAGGGCCAGCGTCTTAATTTCATCTTTGCCGCCCAGTTCAAAGGCTTGCCGGAGCCATAGCAGCGATGCTTCGCGCCGGCCCAACTGCGAACAGTAACAGGCCAGGTTGTAACGGATGAGCCAGCGGCTGGGAAATTTCTCCGCCGCCGGCAACAAGGCGTCAAACGCTTCCTGGGTTCGACGCAATTCGTGCAACGCGAAACTGCGATGCACCCACACAAAATCCAGCCGCGGCATCTGCTGGATCAATGCCTCGGTGACGGACAGCAATGTTTCCCATTTTTGAGCGGCATGATAAACCTCGCATTTTGCAAGCAATACTGCGGGATGCTCCTGCATGGCCGGGGAAATTTGGATCAATTCATTTTCCGCCGAATCCAAATCACCCAAGCCCAGCCAGCCGGACGCCGCCTTCAAATGAAAGCGATCCGTCTGATCCAAGGGTTTGTTGCGGAAGTTCACAAATTGATGGAGCGCGGCGAACGCTCAATGAAACCAGTTTAAAGCCCCGTGGGGTGATCCAGAAACCGCCAGGGCACTTTGAATTTTCGCGATAATTCCGCCGCCAAGGCTTTCACGCCAAACGTTTCGGTGGCGTAATGTCCGCCATAAAACACGTTCACACCCAATTCCTCGGCCAGAGCGTAAGTCCAATGCGGACCTTCGCCGGTGATAAAAGTATCCACACCTTCAGCCACGGCCTGGGCGAGTTCGGCCCCGGCTCCGCCGGTGACAATGCCAATTCGCTCGCAAATCTCGCCGCCCCCCGGCAACACATTGGGCTTGATGCCAAGAACCGTTTCCAATCGTCTGGCCAGTTCCTGGCGGGAAATTTTCTGGCGCGCCTTTAATCCGATGTTTTGCCCGTGGCTGAAAAAGAACGGTTTCAATCGTTTGAGTTTCAAGGCCGCCGTGAGTTGGGCGTTGTTGCCGAGCACGGGATGCAAATCCAGCGGCAAGTGCGAACTGTAAACGGCCAGATCGTTTGCCAGCAGCAACCGCAGCAGCTCATATCGTTTGCCCGTCCAAGGATGCGCCTTGGACCAAAACAGGCCGTGATGAACCAATAACAAATCGGCCTTGGCGGCCATGGCCAGCTTTACGGTGGCCAGGCTGGCATCCACCGCGGCGGCAACGCGCGTTACCGTGCCGGAATTTTCGACCTGTAATCCGTTCGCGGCCCCGTTGTAGTCGCCCACGTCGCGGGTGCGGAGAACGCGATCACAATGTTGAACGAGTTTGGCAAGCGAGGCTTTCGGCATGGCGCGATAAAAGACCAATCGCCGCCAAACCGCAAGGCGGAATCAAGAGTGAAATCCGGATGGCTTTTGCACAAACACGGCGGTGTCGTTTCCAGCCGTCACGCCAAACGGCAGAATCACGGCCTGGCACAACGTCTGGTTGACATTGAACGGCTGGCCGTAGAGCAGGTAGCCGGCCTTGAGCTTGCGATTCACCTTTTCGGCGAAATGATGATAGCTCGCGTGGTAATCGTCTTCGGTGCTCGTGATGATCAGGTATTCCGCGATACCTTTCGACACCAAGTCAGTTGGAATTGTAGAGTGGGGCATAGGGTTCACGGGCAATGTAGCATTCGACCGCTTGAGGCCAAATAAAATCTAGCAGTTGCCCCGTGTTCGGACGTGCGGCAAAATAGATAGTCATGATTCGTCCGCGCACCGAATTCGCCACGCTGCGTTTCAGCCGTCTTGATAAAGAACGGCTGCTCCTGGCCTTGGCGTTTTCGTTGCTGGCGCACCTGGCCATTTGGGGCGGCTACGAAGCCGGGAAAAAGACCGGCCTATGGAAAAAAGTTCACGGGCCGCAATGGAAGCTGTTTCAAAAACCGTCGCCGCAACCGCTGGTCAAAAAGGTGGATCCCACCGTTTTCATCGAAGTCACCGATCCCGCCGCCGAGGCGCCGAAGCAGGCGAAATATTATTCCGACAAAAATTCCCGGGCCGCCAATCCCGACACCAAACACGACACCGCCCAGCCCAAAATCAACGGCCAGCAGACCTACATGGCCAAAACCGAGAACACGCAGCGGCCCGCCAAAACCGAGCCGGCGCCGCCCACCGAACCGCCCAAAGCCGTCGTGACCAAAACGGCGCGACCGTCGCTGGCCAATACGCTGAATCCGGGGTTGGGCGAAAAGGACAAGGCCCAGCTCATGGAAAAGCCGCCGGAGAAAACCACCGCCCAGCAACGCCCGCGCTCATTGAAGGAAGCCCGCGAGCAGCAGGAACACCTGATCGTGGGGCAGCAAATGCACCAGGAAGGCGGAGTAAAACATCATGCGCTGACCTCAACGCTGGACGCCATGTCCACGCCGTTTGGCGCTTACGACCGGAAAATCATCGAAGCCATTCAACAGCGTTGGTATGACCTGCTGGACAGCCAGCAGTTTGCGTCGGATCGCACCGGCAAAGTCACCGTTTACTTTCATTTGAACTCGGACGGCACGGTTACCGAGGCCAACATCACCAGCAACACCGTTGGGTCGCTTTTGAGCTATGTCTGCCAGGCGGCCATTGAACAGGCCGCGCCGTTCGAACCCTGGCCGGCCGACATGCGCCGCATGATCGGGTCGAATTTCCGGGAAATCACCTTCACGTTCTATTACTATTGATTAGACTGTCATCGCAAAATTGATATGGAAAACGCTGTTTATCTGCTGCTCATTGCCACTTCCGTGGTGTGCGTGGGCGTTATTGGCTGGCGCGCCTGGATGTTGCAATGGAACAAAGTCGTGCCGCCGACCTTAACCGAAGCCCTGACGGAATGCCGCACCGCCGAGGATTTAAAAATCGTCCGCCGGCTTTGCGATGAAAATCCCTCGCCGCTGGGGCGCCTGATTCGCCTGACTTCCGATCGGCTGGAATTGCCGAAAGAAGAAAACATGGATTCATTGGAAACCGCCGCCCGCCATGAAGTGGTTCACCTGGAACGCGGTTTGGTGGTGCTGGAGGTCATCGTTGGCATCGCTCCGTTGCTGGGTCTGGTGGGCACCATCGCCGGCATGATGACCGTGTTTGGCGACCTGGGCCAAACCGGCCTGAACGACGCCGCGAAGCTCGCGCAAGGCATCGCGCTGATTTTGCGCGCCACGCTGGCCGGCCTGCTCATCGCCATTCCGTCCCTGATTTTCTGGAGTTATTTCAGCAAAAAAGTCGAAGTGCTGGCGGTTGAAATGGAAACCATCTGCGACGAATTCATCCGCCGCCAATATCGCGACCGGAAATGATTTCAGCATCCGCTTTCACCTGAATTAACCATGCGTTTCCTCGTTCGCAAACGCCGCGCCGCGCCCGCTGTCATCATCGTGGCCTTGATTGACGTGCTGGTGGTGCTGCTTATTTTTCTGATGGTGACCACCACCTTCAGGCAGCAGCCGACTTTGAAGCTGGCGCTGCCGGAATCGACGCAGGCCAAAAAATCCGGCGCCGAGGAGCATTCCCCGCTGATCGTGAACATCGATGCCCAAGGCGGCTTGCGCTTTGGCGAAGACAACATGCCTTTAACGACGGATCAGTTGCGGCAACAGTTGCTGGCCCTGGCCGCCAAAAACCCCGATAGCAAACTGGCCATCCGCGCGGACAAAAACGCGCCCTGGGGAAAAGTGATCAGCGTCATGGACATTGCCAAGGAAACCAGCATCAAGACCGTCAGCGCCTTTGCCAAGGACGCGGCCAAACCGTGATGACTGAAAGCATCGCCCGTGTCCCAGCGACTGGCAATGACTCCCCGCGCCATTTCACTCTAAAACCGAGGTTGACAGCGCTCCCGATCAAGCCGATCTGAACCGCAGAAAAAAAGCCGAAGCCGGACAACCGGCTTCGGCCAGAAGGATTTGGTGATGTCGGGCAGGCGGATTACTTCACCAGCACTTCGGCAATTTGCACCGCGTTCAAGGCCGCGCCCTTGAGCAACTGATCGCCGCTGACCCAGAAGCAAAGTCCGTTGTCCAGCGCGCAATCCAGGCGCAAGCGGCCCACTTCGCAGTTGTATTTTTCCGAAGTGAACAGCGGCATCGGATATTTCTTGTTTTCCGGTTCGTCCACCACATCGAGGCCGGGCGCCTTTTTCAAAACCTCGCGGGCGGCTTCCACGGTCACCGGCTTTTCAAATTCCGCGCTCACCGCGATGGAATGCGAGCGATACACCGGCACGCGCACACAGGTGACGCTGGCCCGGAAATGCGGATGATGCATGATCTTGCGGCCTTCATTTTCCATCTTCATTTCCTCCTTGGTGTAGCCCGTGGGCAAAAACGAATCCACATGTGGCAACACGTTGAAGGCAATCTGGTGTGGATAGACTTCCTTGGTCACCGGCTGTTTGTGAACGATCTGTTCCACCTGGCGTTCCAATTCCTCAATGGCCTTGGCGCCGGTGCCGGAAACCGCCTGATAGCTGGCGGCAAAAATGCGCTTCACACCAAACGCCTGGTGCAACGGATACAACGCCATCAGCGTGATGGCCGTGGTGCAATTGGGATTGGCAATGATGCCTTTGTGTTTCTTGACGTCTTCCGCGTTGATCTCTGGCACCACCAGCGGCACCTCGGGGTCCTGCCGGAAAGCGCTGGAATTATCCACCACCACGCAGCCCGCCTTGGCGGCGGTGGGCGCAAATTCCTTCGAAATGCCGCCGCCGGCGCTGAACAGCGCGATGTCGATGCCCGCGAACGAATCTTTGGTCAGTTCCGTAACGGTGATCGCCTGTCCTTTGAAGGTCAACTTCTTCCCCACCGAACGGGCGGAGGCGAGCAAGGTCAGCTTGCCCACGGGAAAATTCCTTTTTTCAAGGGTTTTGATCATCTCGATGCCAACTGCGCCAGTGGCACCGACAATTGCGATGTGCGGGTTACGGTTCATAAATGGCCGGGTATTTTAACAGAGAAAACGCCCCCGTCAATCGCGCTAAAATTCAACCAACCAAAATAAATTTGATTTCCGATTGACCGGCAACGCGTGTTCTGTCGAAATGGTAGAACATCCTATTTTAGTTTAGATGGCGAGAACTTCATTAAAAAACGGCAACGGCGGAACGCGCCCCGGCGCGAGTAAATACGATGCTCACCACAAGGTTTTGGCCCAGACCTACGGGGCCTTTGCCGACCTGCGCCGCGAACTTTCCGACTCCAAAACCACGGTCAACGAGCGCGAAGAAATTTTGCGCGGCTTTTCCATCTGCCCCGATTCCCAGCGCGCCTGGCTGGCCCTTGAAGATTATTTCGAAAAGCTCTCCCTCTCGCGCCGCGATTTTCCCGCGACCGACTGGTGGAGCAAAATGCTCGCGGCTTCGGGGAAAACCCGCCTGGAGGAACTGGCTTTTCTTTTTCTCCGCGCCAAGCGCTCCGTGCCGCCGGAATTGCAGTCCTACGCCAGCCTGGATCGCTTTGCCCGCGCGGAAGAAGCCGAGCAGGAATCACGGCTGGTCAAGGAATTGGAAAACTGGCTGTCGCCGCCCACGCCGTTGCACCTGGACACCCCGCGCGCCACGTTGCGCGTGATCTGCAATCCGCAGGCGGACGAGATGGAGCCGTCGCGCTTCCGTCTGGCGGTGCAGTTCCTCCTGTTGCGGCCGCGCACCGGCGAAAAAGCCCGTTCGCTTCACGACCTGGTTGATTTGGTGGTTCGCGCCGCGCATGAACAGGAATTGTTCACGCCGTGGGACTGGGAATTCATCCAATGGATTTACGACACCCATCGTGAACGCGCCGGCCATGAAACGACCCTGCTGCTTTCCGATGCGGAACTCCTCCAATGGCTGGCGCGTTGGGGCCACACCCGCCGGCTCGAATCCGCCGCCAACGGCCAGCCGATCCATTTTCACGGCAAAATCGTCGCGCTCACGCCGCATCTGGAAAATGGCGACAAGGAACTTTCCTTCACCCATCGCATCTCGCTCGCGGACGACTGCCATTATCCGGTGGGCGCCGCCAAATTTTTCAACCGCCAGTCGCCCATTGCGCTCGTCGGCAACGAATTTTTCCTGCTGCGGAATGCCCCGCCGGCCGGCGTGCTCAAACATCTGGCGCAAAAACCGTCGGTTCCGGTGCGGAAATTGAGCCATCGCCTGCTGTTGCATTTGCGCAAAACGCAGACGAATCACGGCGTCGATTGGGACCAACTTTGCGTGGCCCACGCCGCCGCCCCGCAGTTTGTTTTTGAATTGCTGGACGACACGGTGCAGTTGCGGTTGATGGCCAAAAGCACCCGCGACAAAAGCACCTGGGTTTGGAACAGCCACGAATGGGTTCCGCACAATCGCACCATCAAGCCGGGCGACAAGCCCGAGATTCTTGATGATCCGCGCCTCGATCCCGCCGTGCAATGGCTGCGCAAGCTCGACTGGTTCATGCAGGAGCCGGGATTGTGGATTGGCGACGCCAACGAAAATTTCCTCGGCGCGCTGGCCGAGGCCTGGTCCACCCGGCCAGCTGAAGCGGAGTTTCTCGGCAACGGATCCTTCCATCGTCTGTTCCTCACGCCGCGCGCTCTCAAACCGCGGCTCGTGGTAAAAGGCAGCGGCATCGATTGGCTCTCGGTATCCGCCGAGTGGGAAGCCGAAGGCATGAAACTTTCCAAGGCCGATTTGGAACGGCTTGCCGCCGCCACCAGCCGTTTCGTGAAGCTGCCCAACGCCGGCTGGGTGGAACTGGACGTCAATGCTGTTCAAGGCGCGCATGAAACCATGGCCGAGATGGGTGTGGATGGCTTGATCGCCGCGCCCCAAAAAATCGGCATGGAACACGTCGCCCACATGGGCGAAGAGGAATTCACCCGGTTTGCCGATTCCGCGGAGGCGCAGGCGCTCCGTTCGCGCATTCGCGATTTCAAAGGCGTTCCCTCCGCCGATTTGCCCAAATGTTTGCACGCGGATTTGCGGCCGTATCAAAAAGACGGTTTTGATTTTCTCGTGCATCTGGTGCAGGTCAAACTCGGCGGCATTCTGGCCGACGACATGGGCTTGGGCAAAACGCTGCAAACCTTGACCTGGCTCGCCTGGCTCAAGGAGCGTCACACCAAGAACCCGAAACCTTCGCTGGTGATTTGTCCCGCGTCGGTGCTGCACAACTGGCAGCGGGAAGCGGAGCGTTTCACCCCCGGCATGAAGGTGCTGGTGCTTGAAAGCGGCGCCGCGCGGCACAACCTGCGCAAACAGATTCCGCAGCATGATTTGATCGTCACCAACTACGCCCTGCTCCGGCGTGATTTGGAGGAGTTTCATAAATTTTCCTTCCGCGCGGTCATCCTTGATGAGGCGCAGTTCATCAAAAATCCCGGCGCCCAGGTCACGCAATCCGTCAAACAATTGAAGTGCGAAAACAAACTCGCGTTGACGGGCACGCCGCTGGAGAACCGGCTGCTGGATTTGTGGAGCATCGTTGATTTCATTCAACCCGGTTACCTCGGCAATCAGGAACATTTCCTCGAAACCTACGAACCCAAAGGCGGCGAAAACGCCGAAGCCGCCCAGCGCATCGCCCGCAAACGGCTGTCCGCCAAGCTGCGTCCGCTGCTGCTGCGCCGCTTGAAACGCCATGTGGCCAAGGATCTGCCGGATCGCATCGAACAGCGCCGGGATTGTCCGCTGGGCGATGAACAGCGCAAACTGTATCTGGCGGAACTTCGCCGGAGCCGCGAAACCATCGAACAGGCCGTCGCGCAGCAAGGGCTCAACAAGAGCAAGATGCACGTGCTGGCCGCGCTCACGCGGTTGCGCCAGATTTGCTGCCATCCGTCACTCGTCGGCAGCGACACGGCCTCGGGCAAAACCGAAACCTTGTTTGAATTGCTCGATTCGCTCGTGGCCGAGGGTCAAAAGGTGCTCGTCTTCTCGCAGTTTGTGCAGATGCTGCAAATCCTCGAAAAGGAATGTCTCGCCCGCAACATTCGCACGCACATGCTCACCGGCCAGACCAAGGATCGCCAGTCGGTGGTCAACGAATTCCAAAAGGACCATGGCGCCAGCGTGTTCCTGCTCAGTTTGCGCGCCGCCGGCACGGGTTTGAACCTGACCAACGCCAGCTACGTGGTGCTTTACGATCCGTGGTGGAATCCAGCGGTGGAGGCGCAAGCCATCGATCGCTCCCATCGCATTGGCCAGACGCAAACCGTGAACGCCTATCGTTTGATCGCGCCCGGCACCGTGGAGGAAAAGATTTGGGAACTACAGCAAAGCAAGGCGCAAACCATCTCCGACGTTCTCGGCGAAGAAGGCTTTGCCCGCAGCCTCACGGCGACGGATTTGGAATACCTGTTTTCGGAAGATTAAATCGCGTTGCGAATCAATATTTTATGAATATTAAAGGCTGATTTTTAGGCTTGCTGCACACGATTTTGCACCCAAGTCCACGGTTTATCCCGCAGCGTTACACGAGTTCGCGCTCGAGGTCGGCCAGACGGGGGGCATGGCTGGGCTGTGGATTTCGGTTTCAAATGACAACACGGCTGCCAGGGTGGTTGTTTCTGCCGGTCGAGGAACCGTTACCCCTCAAATCCCAAGGTCCGTGTCAAGCTGCACCCGCCGGCGCGGAAATCCGCTTTATAAATTCAGCCCTTGATAATCCATGCCGACCAGGCAGACGTCGTCGTCGAATTCGCCGTTGACAGCAAAGTCGCGGATCACTTGCAGCAGCGCGTCGAAAAGCTCATTCGGCGGATGCGGTAACAGCGTTTGAATGTCGAGCATCAATCGCTCTTGGGAATATAATTCCTCATTTTCACCCTGCACTTCGTAAAGCCCGTCGGTGAACAGCATCAGAAAATCGCCGGGGGCAATGGTCGCTTCGCTGGTCTGATAAGGCGGGTCGTCAAAGAGACCCAGCGCGGGTTGGCTGCGTCCGCTGTTGTTGGCCAGGGGTTCGATGCGATGGATGGCCCGGTGAATGACCAGCGGCTTCGGATGTCCGGCGTTGGCAAACCGCATCTTTCCCGTGCGGCAGTCCACCACCGCGTAAAACGCCGTAGTTAGCATCGGCGAGCCAGTATTCTTCAAAATGCTGCACAAGTCGTAGTTGAGCTTGCGCATGAAATTTCCTGGATCGCGGGCGACGGGCTTCAGCTCCTCGGACAAGGCCCGGATCATGGCCGTAACCAGCGCGGCCCGCACGCCGTGCCCGGTGACATCGCAAATAAAGACGCCGACTTCGGTGTCCGAGATGGCGGAGATGCTGAAAAAGTCGCCGCTGACGGATTCCGCCGGCTCATAGCGGTGCACGAATTGAAACGCGCTTTGCTCAATCGGAATCTGGGGCGGAAAGCTTGGGTATTGCTGCGGGAGCATGGTGAGCTGGATTTCCCGCGCGGTGCGTAAATTTTCCTGCATCAGGGCGTTTTTATTCCGGAGTTCTTCCCGGCTGCGGGACAGTTCCGCCGTGGCCCGCCGGATTTGTTCCTCGGCGTGCTTGCGCTCGGAAATGTCCTCGACCGTGCCCTCGTAGTAAAGGAGTTTGCCCTGGGCATCCCGCACGGCCCGGCAGTTCTCAGCGATCCAGATGATGCTGCCGTCCTTGCGATAAATCTTCGATTCAAACCCGCTCAAAACATCGTTTTGCTGCATGAGGCGGATGAACTCTTCGCGGCGGAGGGAGTCCACATACAGGCTGCCGGCAATGTCCTTGATGCTGGCCATCAGTTCCAGGGGCGATTCATAACCGTAAATCCGGGCGAGCGCGACATTGGCCAGCAGATAATGCCCGGTGACGGTGGTGCGGAAGAGACCTTCCACGAGGTGGTCAAAAATGCCGTAATAATTTTCCTTTTCATCCAGCAGCGCCAGCCGCTCCTGTTGCCGCGCCAATGAACTCTGCAGGGCATGGCGCAAGGCCGGCGCATTGAGGCTTGGGCGGCTCAAATAATCCTGGGCGCCGCTGAAAATCGCTTCGGCCATGTAGGATTCATCCTCCTGCGGCCCCACGGCAATGACCGGCAACCGCGGCGCCATGGTGGTCAGCGAGGTGATTTGAAACAGGGCGGCGGCGTTGGCCTGGGTGATTTCCAACAGGATGACGTGGAAAATATTGGTGGCCAGCATGGCTAGGGCGGCTTCGGACGTGGGTTCCAGCGTCACATCCACCCCGGCCCCCAACAAGTCGGAGAGGAGCCGCCCCAAACCTGGGTCGGCGCTGATGGCCAGAATTTTTTGCGGGGGGGTTTCCATGCCGGTAACCGTCCCGTGAAAATACCGTTTTCTGGCCATCCCGCAAGCGTGTTGCTCCGGTTCGCGAAAATCCCCCTTGGAAAAAATTGCCTTGCCAAACGCGGGGCGATGGATTTGAAATGGCAGCAACCACAAACCCCATTTGCCTCTGGCACCTACTATGTAAAACCGGCTTATGAAAAACTACTCACCTGCGGAAATTCGCAACTTCGCCATCGTCGGTCATGCCTCGTCGGGAAAAACCATGTTGAGCGAGGCCATGCTGCGCTGTGCGGGAACGATCAACCGGATGGGCAAAATCGCCGACGGTTCGACGGTCTCGGACTACCACGTCAGCGAAAAGAACCGGCAGATTTCCGTGTCGGCCTCGTTGCTGCATCTGGAGTGGGCGGAAAAGAAATTCAACATCATCGACACGCCCGGCTATCTGGATTTCATTAGCGAAGGTTTGGGGGCGTTGCGCGTGGGCGATTTTGCGCTGGTGGTCATTGATGCGCGGGACGGGCTGGGGGTGGGCACCGACCGGGTTTGGGATTATGCCCATAACTACGGCATTCCCAAAATGATCGTCATTAACGGCATCGACAAGGAGAATTCCCGGTTTGATGAGGTGCTGAAAACCACCCGGGACCATTTCGGCCGGCACGTTTTTCCCTTGAACATTCCGGTCAACGCAGGCCCCGGCTTCAACCAGGTGCTGGACGTGTTGCGCAATGAAGTGGCGACCTACGCCACCGATGCCTCGGGCAAATACTCCGAGGAGTCCGCCAAGGGAGTTTGGGCGGACAAAGTGAAGGAATTGCATCGCGAGCTGATCGAGCACATCGCTGAATCCGACGATGCGTTGATGGAGAAATTTTTTGCGCAAGGCACGCTGGCGGAGGAGGAGTTTCGCGCCGGCATACACGCAGCGGTGCAGAAAGAGTTGTTCATTCCTCTTTTCTGCACCTCGGCGGAAAACAACATTGGCGTCGCGCGGTTGATGGATTTTATCTCAAAATACGGCTCCTCTCCGGTGGATCGAAAAAGCGTTCCCGCCTTGGACGCCAATGACAATGCAACGGAGGTGCTGCTCAATAACAGTGAAACGGTGGCCTATGTGTTCAAAACCATGTCCGAGGCGCACTTCGGCGAACTGTCATTTTTCCGGGTGTATTCGGGGACCGTGCATAGCGGCATGGATTTGTTCAACAGCGACCGCAAGGTGACCGAGCGGGTGGGCCAGATATTTTTGTTGAACGGGCAAAATCGGGAGGGCGCTCCCGCGTTGGGGCCCGGCGACATCGGCGCCACCGTCAAGCTCAAGGACACGCACACCGGCAACACGCTTTGTTCCGCGAAACATCCGCTGACACTGCCCAAAGTGGTCTATCCCAAGCCCAACATTCACGCGGCATTGATCGCCAAAGTCAAAGGCGAGGAGGAAAAGATTGCTTCCGGACTCGCCGCCTTGCACGAGGAGGATCCCACGTTCCTCTACGTGGTGGATTCGGAATTGCACCAGACCATTCTTTCAGCCCAGGGCGAGTTGCATCTGGAAGTCATTGCCGACCGGCTGCGCCGCCGCCACAACGTGCATGTGGATCTGGAGGCGCCGCGTGTCAAATATCGTGAAACCATCAAAGGCCGGGGCGAATCGAAATATCGCCACAAAAAACAAACCGGCGGCGCCGGGCAGTTTGCCGAAGTCTGGATGCGGATCGAACCCAAACCGAGAGACTCGGGCGTGGAATTTACCCAGTCGCTGGTCGGGCAGAACGTGGACCGGAATTTCGTGCCGTCCGTGGAAAAGGGTGTGCAGCAGGTTTGCATCGAAGGCGTCATTGCCGGCTGCCGGGTGACGGACGTTAAGATCGATTTTTACGACGGCAAAATGCATCCGGTGGATTCCAAGGACATTGCCTTCCAGATCGCGGGATATTTCGCCTTCAAAGAAGCCTTTAATGTCGCCAAACCCTGCCTGCTCGAACCCATCGAGACCGTCGAGATTCACATCCCGGAAGATTTCATGGGCAAAGTCATGGGCGACCTTTCCTCGCGCCGCGGGAAAATTCTCGGCATGGATACCGACGGCGCCTTCCAGGTCATCAAGGCACACGTGCCGACGGCGGAACTGTATCATTATTCCAGCACGTTGCGCTCGTTGACGGGTGGCCGTGGCGTGCATACCGAGGAATTCAGTCACTACGAGGAAATGCCGCGGGATGCCGCTGAAAAGGTGGTGGCCGAAGCCGCCAAGCGGAAAGCCAATCATTCCAATCACGAACCGCACTGAGCCAATGCCATTGCGCAGACGTGCGGGTCAGCCCTGCACCGGTGCGGGAATGGGGCTTGTGAATGTGGCTTGAATCCGACCGCGAGACAGACAGAATCTTGCGGTCACGTATGATTCCAAACGCAAAGACAGGTTCCAGTCGCTTTTCCACCTCGGTGTTTGTGTCGGTTGGCTTGACCGTGTTTCTGCTGACCTTCTTGAGCAGTGTCCTCATCACATTTGTGCTTCCTGAAAGTTATGAAAGCACGGCGCGCATCAAGGTGGATGCTGATAATCCGCCTTACGTTAACCTTGAGTTGCTGCAATCGCGCGTGGTTTTGGAGCCAGTTATTGCCACGTTGAACCTAAACCAGGCCTGGGGCAAACGTTATTTAAAAGGCGAGCAACTCCAGACGGAAGAATCTTACAAGCTGCTGCAAAATCGCCTGAGTCTCGTCCCGATTCGCAATACGAAGCTGATCAATGTCTCGGTTACCAGTGAAGATCCGCGCGAGGCGGCGCTCATTGCCAACGCGGTGGCGGAGAACTACCAAGATTACTTCAAGCGTGCCACGGCGAACACAAATTTGGAGACTGCTGCCAATCTGACCGTGCAAATCATAGAGCGGGCTGAACCAAGCCAGGTGCCGTCACGTCCGCACAAGCCGGCTAACATGATTACCGGCGCTTTTTGCGGCTTGGTGTTGGGAGCTTGCGCCGGCGGGCTGTCCGCCTGGCTGGTTCCCAAATTTGGCCAACGGAGAGCCAGTGTCACGCCGGCCTGATCGGGCTGGCCGCGACTTTTGATTGCGCCGGCAAATCTCCACCGGAACGAACCGGCATAACTGTGATGAGCCGATGACCGCACACTTCAATTGAATCCTCTGATACCAATTCTTTGTGATAATCGCCACAATGTGATTGTAATTACGGATGGGAGATGAGATCAGCACGGCCTGGCACGAGCGCATCTGAAACTAACGGTAACCAGTCCAACGTGGCCGAACTAACCTGCTTTACCAGTTCCCGCTGCGGCTGCTCAACCGACCGTGGTGCCGTTCATAGGGCGGCGGCCATAGTTGCAACGCCGGGGCTAGTCTTGTCTCCTTTTGAAAACTACACGACACCTAAACCAAAAAACATTGCCACGACGGTAAATCCCTTTTATCTTTTTGGCGGATGACATATGTGTTCTCCGTTGCGGTTTGAATGCCTAAGTCCGTCTCGATCGGGCGGTCCAATGTTAACATTCCGTCCAGAATGTCGCATTTGGCTGTAGCATTTTTTAAGTTTATGGGGTCCAAAGACCCTTAGGGGTGGGTTGGACTCAAGAACGCCTTGTAAAATGACCTTAATTTAACGGTTGCGCGGTTAGCTCAGTGGTAGAGCACGTCCTTCACACGGACGGGGTCAGAGGTTCGAAACCTCTACCGCGCACCACTCCACCAGTTTGACTGGTGCCCGCAACAGTGACCACGGCTTAACGCAGGAACCACGGGCTTTTTTGTAGTCGAGGATAAGCTTCAAGCCAAACATTTTTTGAGCGAGAACCCGCTTCTCTTGAAGTGAACCCATTTCAGCGATTTTCCCCGCGTTTTTAGCGGTTAAAATCCATTCTGTGAATGGTTCGAGCCAATCGGCTCGGCCTGTCAAAAGCGCGGGGCTTTGCTCCTCCAAAGATTTCTTCTGGCTCATTGCTTTGGGCTTCTCCGCCACGAACGCCTCACGGTTGTTGGCGCCGGTTTGAAACTGGGGTAAATTCGCCGATCTGAAAATGCGGTGATTTGGAGGGGATGCGGACATGAACAGGGCGGCCCAACCCATGTTGGCTAGGCGAGCCGCCGGTGCGGAGGGAAGTTGGACTTACGGGGTTTCGATCTGGTCTTTCATGCGATAACTCTTGCCTTCCAAGATCACGGTTTCGGTGTGATGCAGGAGCCGGTCCAGCACGGCGCTGGTGAGAGTTCTGTCGTTGTTGAAGATTTTAGGCCAATGTTTATAGGGCTGGTTGGTGATGAGCAGGATCGGACCTTGTTCGTAATCGTCGGGATGCCATCTTGATTCAAGAACAAATGGTCAACCGACCATCGGTTTGAGCCATCCATCCTTTCCCGAGGCAAGTTCCGCTTCACGTTTGACCAGCAACCAGCGCCGAGGTCGCGCGCTGTCCATTTGGTCGCCCGCCAGAAAATTCGGATATTTCGCCAGTAATTCCTGCAACAAATTTTCCGAATCGTAAGGCTGTTCATCCATCCGAATGCGCTGGTCATTGTCTTTTACGAGAAATATTCCAGGGTTCGTGCTTTTGATCTGTGTTTGTCTTTGTCCATCTGCGGCTTAAATTTGATTACCATTCGCCTGAGGTGCAGGCGCAACCACCACTTCCACGCCGTGCGCGCGCAATCCGTTCACCAGCTCCGCCGGCGCCTGGCTGTCGGTGACGACGGTATCAATCATGTCCAACCCGCATAACGGCGAGACGGATTGCCGGCCAAACTTCGTGTGATCGAGGCAGAAAATGATTTTCTGCGCGGCCTTGAGCATCGCCCGCTGGATGTCAATCAGCAGCGCGTGCGAATTGGTGATGCCTTCCAGCGTGATGCCGCCGGCGCTCATGATGGCCACGTCCGCGCGCATTTTGGAAAACGCCTCGACCGTCATCGTCCCGACCAGCACGCCGAGCCGCGGATAAATCACGCCGCCAGCGAGAATCACTTCCACTTTGTTTGCGGAGGCGTAAAGGTTGGCCACCGGCAGCGAATTCGTCACGATCTGCGGCGCTTTTTCTTCGAGATGCCGCGCGACGTGAAAGACCGTCGTGCCGGCGTCGAGAATGACGCTTTGATTGGCGCCGATGAGTTCGGCGCACGCCTTGCCGATCAGTTCCTTTTCCGAAAGCTGCTGGGTGTCGCGTTTGGAAAACGCAAATTCATCCGATTTCGGCTGGACGATGCGTGCGCCGCCGTGGGTGCGCCGCAAATTGCCCGTTGCTTCCAGCACCGACAAATCGCGCCGCACGGTGGAGACCGACGCCTCGACGTGCTCGGAAAGCTCATCCAGCGACGCGAATTCCACGCGTTGAAGATATTCTTCAATGCGGTGTTTGCGTTCTTCGGCGGTCATGGGTTCGGTTCAAAAAATTATTTTTAACCACAGATGGGCACAGATGAAACACGGATGAAAAATTCAACTGCCTTTCGGAATGCCAAAAACTTTATTGTGCGCTTCTTGTTTTAGCCATTCAACCAAAAGAGAAAAAGTCCACGACACGCCTGGTTTTAGAAAAGTATCTTTTGCTTTTTTCCAAATTGTATCATTTCGAGCGGCATCAAGAAAATCATGGCCAGCCCAAGTAAGTCTATAAATTGTTGCTTCACTGGGAATCAAGTTCGTTGTTGTTACATCTCCTTCGACTAAACCATTATCTTTCATTAGCGCGATTTGATATGCTTCATCAGGCGTTGAGGCCTTAAATAGTTCATGGGGTTCGCCATTTTCAAAATTACGGGACTCGGCATCAATCAGTATCTGCCGAATTAAATCCATGTCGCGTTTCATTTCAGAAATATGTGTTGAATGATTAAAGATCTATCAATTCAAAACCTTTTGAATTTCATTTTGATACTCCAGCAAACGCTTTATAGCCAACTGAGAAATACCATAAACAATCACGCAATCTATTCCCTCGTGGAGTTTCAAAATTGCCGATAAGCGCATATTGAAATAAAAAATTGATAACTGGTCGTCTGGCAATTCCGTTAAAATCTTTTGTTGGTTATATTTTTCAGCGAAATCATAAATCTGTTTTTCTGAAAGTCCCAACCCGTCGTGATTTCTAGTAAAATACATTGCGGCGTTATTGCGATTTTGTCTATCTATCACTGATGCGTATTGCGCTGACATATTGCCCAACCGCTTGGTGATTGATCCAAAGACTTCCGCTTCAATTCTCTGATAGCTTTCTTTTCCAAAAGCACATTTTTTAATCATTACGGCAGCAATGGCTACGTTGGCGTAATAGGCGACAACTTCATTCAACAGCAACTCGTATTTATTGCTTTGCAACTTTAAGCTGGCAGCGTTTTCCGCCATCGCAGCAAGCTCACCAGAAGAAGCAACGGCGAATTGTAGAATTGAATTTGCCAATTCAAAAAACGGAATTCCATCATTGCTATTTTGCGCTAAATCTCTCTCAATTTTTTCACGAGTTGCGTTTTGAAGTTGTTTCAACCGCTTAACATCGGGGTCGTTGCCATCGGGATCGAATAATGGCAATTCCTGTTTGTAATCCGGCCTTAAACCTTCGGCTAAATATTTTTCCACCTCATATTGAAGATGCTGCTCTAAATGGCCGGGCATCATCTCATAAACCTTCAAAAATTTTAACACGATACAATTGTCAAATAATGCTGGAATGTGTTCACCTCGCTGCGCAGCGGCTTGGTGAAAAGCCGTTGTGACGAGCGTGTATATTTCCATGATTTTTTGATCCGTTGTCTTTGCTGTCGGAGCACAACCATATTGCGCGGCAAATCTGCGATAGCCTTTGACGATGAGTTTGCCGCTGACTTCTCGAATCTCATCCAACATTGTGCGCGGCTTTGGCTGTGTCCCAAATAAACTTTTTAGAAAGCTCATAGGCTTTATTTAATTTTTTCCCTTTGGTTAATCTCGTTTCATCTGTGGTTCAAATTTTCTTTCGCTGTTCGCGTGTGTGCGCAATTCCAATCCCAACGGGATTGCATCGTTCAGCCCAGGGTTGGCCGCGCAGCGGACTACCCTGGGTCAACCATTCAAAATATTTTCAACCCCAACGGGGTTGCGTCGCCGCTCTCCACCAACGGCCACAACCCTTTCCGGGTTGTTTTTTACTGGGCCGCGAACCCAGGGTAGCTCGTTCCTCGCAACCCTAGGCTGAAGGACGGAATCCCGTTGGGGTTCCACAAAATGCACTGCGTTTGACGGCATTTGACATCAGTTTTGCATGACTTTGATAGAGTTTGGAAGATTTTGCAATAAAAATGTTGACCTGTTCCTAAAATTTGTCAAAGTGGTGCAAACTTATGGCTGTTGCAGCACCTGCACCTCATCGTGCCGTCGTCGAACATCTGGTTCGGCAGGCGGTTTATGCGCGTCTCGGCAAGCCGTTGCCGCGCGTTGCCAGCGGACAAAGTCCGCTCGTCGTCAACGTCAGCGCGCGTCACTGCCATCTCACGCCGGAAGCGGTGGAAACCCTTTTTGGTAAGGGCGCGAAGCTCAATGTCCACAAGTGGCTTTACATGGACGGCCAGTTCGCCGCGAAAGAAACCGTCACGCTCATCGGACCGCGCAGCCGCGTGATTTCCAATCTCCGCATTCTCGGCCCGTGCCGCAATCTCAACCAAGTCGAGCTGGCTTACACCGACGCCGTCGCTCTCGGTTTTGAGATTCCGTTGCGCAGTTCCGGCGACATCAAGGACACGCCGGGTGCGATGTTGATGGGGCCGGCGGGATTTTTTGAATTGCCGGTCGGCGTCATCCGCGCCAAGCGTCACGTGCATATGCACCCGAACGACGCGGAATTTTACGGCGTGAAAGCCGGCGACCACATGAAGCTGAAGATCGGCGGGCCTTGCGCCATCACGCTGGATGAATTGCTGGTGCGCGTCGATCCGAGTTTCAAATTAGAAGTGCATATTGATACGGACGAAGGTAATGCGTGTAATTTGCAGCCTGATACGCCGGTAGAACTGATTAAATAAGACGAACCACGAATGGACACGAATCAACACGAATTATTTTTGACCGCGAAATACACAAAATATGCGAACGTGAGTTTGCTTTCGCGTGGTTCGTGTATTTCGCGGTTAAAGGATTTGTGTTCATTAGTATTTATTCGTGGTTAAAAATTTTCTTCAATACTTAACAAACAACCAAAACTAAATATGAGCGAAGCAATAGGAATGATTGAAACCAAAGGCTACGTTGGCAGCGTGGAAGCCAGCGACGCCATGGTCAAAGCAGCCAACGTCATGTTGGTTAAAACCGTCCCCATCGGCGGCGGATTGATCACCGTCATCGCCCAGGGCGACATCGGCAGCATCAAGGCCGCCGTGGACGCCGGAGCCAAAGCCGCCGCGAAAGTCGGTGAACTCGTCAGTTCTCACGTCATCGCCCGGCCGCACGAGGAGCTGCTCGAAGCCTTCATTGGCGCCGGCGTAAAAAAATAATCCAACATCAACCAAATTTAACCTCTCACAAATATGTCAAAGCAAGCCGTTGGAATGATCGAATGTAAAGGCTTCTGCGCCGCCGTGGAAGCCGCTGACGCCGCCCTGAAATCGGCAAACGTCCATATTTCCGGTTGGGAAAAAGTCGGCAGCGGTTACGTCACGGTGTTTTTCAAGGGCGACGTCGCTGCCGTAAAAGCGGCTACCGATTCCGGCGCCGCCGCCGCCGCCCAGGTGGGTGCCGTGGTCTCGGTGCAGGTAATTCCGCGTCCACATGAAGATTTGAGCGGGCTTGGAAAGTGGCTCGAATGATTTTCAATTTCCAATCGCCACATGCCAATTGAACAAACAGTTCGCGCGGCTTTGGAAAATTGGAAATTGAATCTTGAAAATTGGCAATGAAGATCCTTGTCGCCAACATCGGCAGCACGTCGCTCAAGTGGCGTTTGTATGAATTCGCCGCCAGCGTAGCTGCGACGCCCCGTCGCAGTGAGGTGGGCGCGACGCCCTCGTCGCGTGTTTCCGGCGTCGAGGCGACGCCTGCCCCCTGTTGCGACGAGGCGTCGCAGCCACGCCTTTTGCACAAAGGCGGTTTTGAGCGCGTCACCGATTATCCCAAGGCGATTGAAGATTGCCTCACCGAGTTAAAAAAGGCCAACGTCATCGCCAGCGAAAGCGAATTGAGCGCCGTCGGCTTCAAAACCGTCATCGCCAAAAACGTCACTGGTTGCGTGCATATCGATGAGCGTGTGCTGCAGGCCATGACGGATTTCAACGGTCTGGCGCCCGCACATAATCCTCCCTATATCACCGGCATCAAACTCTTCGCTCAAAGGATGCCGGGGGTGCCGCTCATCGCCCTATTTGAAACGGCGTTTCATCAATTCGCTCCGGAAGCATCGCAACGCTATGCGGTGCCGCAGGCATGGTTGGATATTGGCATCCGCCGGTGGGGATTCCACGGCGCGAGCCACAAGTTCATCGCCGAACGTTCGGCAGAATTGCTCTGCCGACCGGATGTGGCCGAACATGCGCGACAACTTTACGTCAGCAATGACAAAAGCTTCCAGCCAGCGGATTTGGGATGCGGGGGCAGGCCAACCGCAGCCCTGCGTGTGATTTCCTGCCATCTCGGCGGCAGTTCAAGTGTAACGGGCATATTGAATGGCGCGTCCATAGGCACCAGCATGGGCCTGAGTCCGCAATCTGGTTTGCCGCAAAATAATCGCGTGGGCGATCTCGACGCCGAGGCTCTGCCCTACGCGGTGAAGATGCTCGGCATTAGCGTGGAAGAAGCCCAACGCCAGCTTACCAAGGAAGGTGGATTGAAAGGTTTGAGCGGCTTGTCCAACGACATTCGTGATATCGGCGAGGCCGCCGCCAAAGGTGACGTCAAAGCAAAACTGGCTCTGGATGCTTTCGTGGCCAGCACGCGGCACTGGATCGGCAGTTTCTTTCTGCAATTGAATGGCGTGGACGCCATTGTCTTCACGGCTGGAATTGGTGAAAACCGCGCCGATTTGCGCGCCGCCATCTGCGCCAATCTGGAAAACCTCGGCATCAAGTTGGATGCGGAGAAAAACGCCGCCACCAAGGCGAATGAAGCTGTGATCAGCGCGGCGGATTCGCTGGTAAAGATTTTTGTCATTCCCACCAACGAGGAACTCGTCGTGGCGCGGGAAACCAAACGGTTTTTGGAAGCGAATAAGTAGCCACAGATGAACACAGGTAAACATAGATTAAAAATTGGTGGAACGAGGCACCTCACCCCGACCCTCTCCCCATTTTGCCCTGCAAAACGCGGAGAGGGAGAAACACTCCCAGCGGCTTTGCAAAATCCGTGTCCATCTGTGTTTATCCGTGGTTGAAACAATTTTTTAACAACAATTAACCAACAACTATAAAATTATGCCTCAAGCCATTGGAATGATTGAAACGCGCGGACTCGTCGCCCTCGTCGAGGGGACGGACGCCATGCTCAAGGCCGCCAACGTCGAACTCGTCGGCCCGATGACCCAGGTCGGCAACGCGCTCGTGACGGCGTGCGTTGTAGGCGATGTCGCCGCCGTCAAGGCCGCGACCGATGCCGGCGCCCAGGCCATCAAAGCCATCAAAGGCGAACTGGTCAGCGTCCACGTCATCGCCCGTCCGCACAATGATGTGGAAGCGGTGTTGCCGAAGAAGAAGTAAGCGTAGCGGCGTCTCGGCAGAGCGCCGCCATCCGCTTCAAAAAAATTTATTGCGGCGCTCTGCCGAGACGCCGCCACCAAAACAAAGCCATGTTTTTAGCCAAAGTTGAAGGCACACTGGTTGCCACCAAAAAAGACCCGTCCATGAGCGGGCGCAAGCTCTTGCTGGTGCGTCCGCAGCTCGTGGACGAAAAGGATCCGACGAAGTTTCGCCCGGGGACGAACACCATCGTGGCCGTGGATAGCGTCGGCTGCGGCGAAGGCGAGATGGTTCTCTTCTGCCAGGGCAGCAGCGCGCGGCTGGCCGGCGGCATGAAGGAAGCCCCGGTGGATGCGGTCATCATCGGCATTGTGGACAGCGTGGACGTGTTTGGAAAACAAATCTTCAGCGCGAAAAGTTGAACCCCGAATCAACACGAATGGACGCAAATCCTGAAAACAAATTGCTGTTGAAGGAAGAAGTCTATCAGATCGTGGGTTCGGCAATTGATCGAGTCACCGACGCAGAACGTGGCCAGATTTTGAATTATTTGCGAATCACGAAACTTCGGGTAGGCGTGATTCTAAATTTTAAAAAACCCGAAATTGGAATGGGAACGTATTGTTCTCTGATTAGTGTGAATTTGTGTTCATTAGTGGTTTAAAATTATGAGCGCCGTAAATGAAACCATAATCCGTGACGTGGTGGCCGAGGTCCTTGGCAAACTTGGCGCCACGTCCACTGTCACTTCAGCGGCGGCTCCCGCATCGGCTCCGGCATCAAAAAATGATTCGTGCGGTTGCGGCACCAAAAAGGCGTCTAGCACAAACACTGCATTGCGCGGCAAGTTTGGCGTGTTTGCCACGGCGGACGAAGCCTGCGAAGCGGCGCAGGAAGCGTTTTTGCAATTGAAGGCAAAAGGCGTTGAAGCCCGGCGCAAAATTGAAAGCATCGTCAAGAGTTTGGCCGAAAAGAATGCCGAGCAATGGGGCAAGATTGAATTTGAAGAAACCAAGATCGGCCGGCTTGACCACAAGATCGCCAAGCTCGGCCTGATCAAGTTGGTGCCCGGCGTGGATTGGCTGCGCCCGGACGCACGCAGCGGCGACCACGGCATCACGTTGGAAGAATACACCCCTTTCGGTGTGGTTGGCGCGATTACGCCCAGCACGCATTCTATTCCCACGCTCAGCGGCAACATCGTGAACATCTGCGCGGCGGGCAATGCCGTTGTCTTTAACGCGCATCCCAGCGCTGCCAAATGCGCCGCCGTCGCAGTGCGGGCCTACAACGAAGCCATTTATCGCGAGATAGGCATTGAAAACATCGCGTGCATCATTGAGAAGCCCACGCTGGATTCTTTCAACGCGCTGTGCAAAAACGAATTCACCCGCCTGCTGCTCGTCACCGGCGGACCGATGGTAGTAAAAGCCGCGATGCAAACCGGCAAACGCGCCATTTGCGCCGGCCCCGGCAATCCGCCAGTGCTCGTTGACGACACCTGCTGCCTCACTCGCGCGGCCCAAAGCATCATCTCCGGCGCTGCGTTCGACAACAACCTGCTTTGCATTGGCGAAAAACAAGTGTTCGTGCTCGACCACATTGCCGACAAGCTGATGCAGAAGATGTCGGAAAACGGCGCGGTGAAGCTCAACTCTGCCCAGTTGGACAAGTTGACCAAGGCGGCCTTCACCATCACGCCCGGCCAAGGTGGCGGCTGCGCCCGCGCCCACACCAACAAGGATTTCATCGGCAAAGACGCTTCGGTGCTGGCGCAGGCGGCAGGGATCAACATTCCTTCCGGCACGCAATTGCTCTTCGGCGAAACCGACGCCATGCATCCGTTTGTGCAGGAAGAGCAGATGATGCCGATGCTGCCCATCGTGCGCGTAAAGAGTGTCGAGGAAGGCATCGCGCTGTCGCTGCAATCGGAACACAACTACAAGCACACCGCGATCATCCATTCGCATGATGTGGAAAACATCACCGCGATGGCCCGCGCGCTGGACACCACGTTGTTCGTGAAGAATGGACCGTCCCCCGCCGGCCTCGGTCTCGGCGGCGAAGGTTACCTGAGCTTCTCGATCGCCACGCCCACCGGCGAAGGCATCACCAATCCCCGCACATTCACGCGCGTCCGCCGCTGCGTGATGGTGGATAATCTGAGAATTTATTGAGCCATGCAACTCGCGCGCGTCGAAGGCAACATCGTGGCGACCCGGAAACATCCGAGCTACGACGCGTGGCGCTTGGTGATCTGCCAACCCATTAGCAATGACGGACAGCCGGAAGGGGCGCCAATCATTGCCATTGATTCGCACGGCGCCGGCATGCATCAGGCCGTGGTCATCTCGTCGGACGGCAAGGCCGCCCGCAAAGCGGTGGGTGTGGACAAAAGCCCGGTTCGCTGGCTGATCACCGGCATCGTGGATGAACACGAGCCGGGCAAAAGAATTTAAATGAAACTGGGAACCGTCATTGGTCGTGTGACTTTGAGCCGCGGCGAACCCTCGCTGACCGGCGGACGTTTCCTCGTCGTCAGCCCGTTTAGCCGCGAGCAATACGCCAAAGGGCTGGATGCCGGAGCCGACATGGGCAAGGACCCGAGTCTGGTCGTGTATGACGATTTGGGCGGCGGCGTGGGCGATGTGATCGGCTACGAGGAAGGCGCCGAAGCCGCGCAACCGTTGCCACAGCCAACACCGATTGACGCCATTAATTGCGCCTTGGTGGACGAGATGTTTTACCGCCCGTGGAAGGGCTAATCGGGAGATGGAAGTTAGAAGCTGGAAGACGGGGAAGACGAAACCCCAACTCCCAACTTTCATCTGCCAACTGCTAAAATAAATTTATGAGCCGACTTATCAGTGCCCGTGACATTCAGGAAATGATCCGCAACGGCGGCGTCAGCATCCCTGACGACGCCATTCTCACGCCGTCTGCGCGCGAAGCGTTGCAGGATTATGAGATGAATGGAAAACGAGCCATTGTGACCACCGTAGCCGCCTCTGTGTCCAAAGCGGTAAACGAAACCATTTCCCCACCGAGCAAAAAATTGAATTCCAAGTCGCCAAAACATGAGTTGGAAGCCTTTTTCAATTCGCCTTATGCGCAAGCTTTGAAAGAACAGATTTGCGCCATGGGCAAGCGGCTCTGGACACGTGAATACGTGGACGGCAACGGCGGCAACATGGCCATCCGGGTGGGCGAAGACATTGCTATTTGCACGCCTACCCTTGTCAGCAAAGGTTCGCTTCAACCATCAGACATGTGCCTGGTGGATTTCGATGGCAACCAACTCCTCGGCACCAAGAAGCGCACCAGCGAAATCTTAATGCACTTGCAGATGATGAAGAAACAGCCGCAGGCCGTCGCCACCTGCCATTGTCATCCACCCTACGCCACGGCATTCGCCATCGTCGGCGAAGCGCCGCCCACCTGCATGCTGCCGGAATACGAGGTGTTTTGTTCTGTTGGCGTGGCCCCGTATCGCACGCCTGGTTCGCCGGACATGGGCAAACTCGTCGCCGATTTGACGGATCAATACAACACCATCCTCATGGCCAATCACGGTGTCGTGACCTGGAGCCACAACAACATTGAGGAAGCCTACTGGCGCATGGAAATCATCGAAGCCTATTGCCGCACGATTGTCGTGGCCGGACAATTGGGCAAGCCGATTAACACGTTCACCGGGCCGCAGATGAAGGAAATTCTGAACATCAAACAAAGCCTCGGCTTTGTAGATCCTCGCCATGGTCTGAAAGAATGCGAGCTTTGCGACAGCGGCGACTGGCGTCCGGGCGCGACCTGTCAGGTGCCGCAAAACGCCGAACCAACCATCGGACTTGACCCCGAGGCGGAAGCGGCCGTGAAAGCCATCACCGACCAGATTCTGGCGCAATGGAATTAATCATTTTGGCAAAACTGACGGAGGTGGATAATATGAGTTTGAGTCAGCAGAGAAATTCCCCGGGTGTTCTGCCGTGTAAATTTTAAGACTTGCTTGTAAAATTTTCACATTAAATTCACAGGTTCGCTTTTGAAAACTCGGTGCATCCGGTCCCACGGGGATGTGTGGATAAAGCACCTCCGAATGATCCTGAATTAGTTCAAAGCAGACTTGGGCTTCCAGCCTTAAAAATTTATTTGTGCTAGTAAGACATTTGTTTAACAAAGGCGCTCCTATTGGCCCCATCCGCGCAACCACATAAAGCACTTGCGGGTCAGGCGGATTTTCATCAAGCATTTTTTCCAGCGCAGGTAATGCTCCCGCCGCTTCCGATCCCAACGCATCCAATGCGGCCAAAGCTTCAAATCTGGAACATGCGGGACGGGGGGATGGAGCATCATTGGTGGCTTGGTTTTCCCTCCAGGCATTTCTTTCTTTGAGGAATAGTTCATTGCGCGCCTCACTCAGATAATCAATCAGCAGCGGCAGCGAATTCGTGCCAATCTGACGGATCGCGTCGGCAGTAATTGAAAATTGTTGAGGGGTTGGATTCTCCGAATCAAAATCCCGCAGCCATTCAGTCACACTACGGTTTTGAAACTTCGGCTCCTCCGCCATCGCCTGATGAGTCATCAATATTCCCGCAGTGAAAACGCACAGCACCAGCCGCGGTATAACGCCTGTTTTCATATGCTATGAAGTAATTATTCGAGCTGTGAGATTCTTTCTTGATCACTTCGAATGTCGAGTATTTTCCAATGGAGCAAACTAGCACACATTTATGAAATCAAGAAAAGTCAACAACCCTCACTGGTTCAGCCGCCGCCGTGAAAGCCATCACCGACCAGATTCTGGCGCAATGGAAGTAAATTCTGCTATTTGCGAATAAAAATGTCGCCGTCCCCGCTCGGGATGGTGAATTCAGTTCCAACTCGTCCCGTGGCACGACTTCGCTGCGGCGAGGCAAGTTGAACGTTTACCGGAACACCACCGGGCGGATTGTAGATCACCACACCATTGGTAAAACCTCTTTCCCAGGCCCCGTCAACGCGTTTCACGCCAGGCTTCAGTGGCAGCCCAAGACCCTTATCCCAAAACGCATACCAGTCATGGAGATGATCCGCCGTGGGCAGATCATTGGGATCGGAGAAAAGACAGCAACCATCGGATTGAGTCAGCGCCAGGGTGGTCACCGAGCGCATCAAGACGAAATCGTTGCGCGACTGGTGAAACCACGTTTCCACGCAATTGATTCGCGGCGAGCGAAGATGTGTTTCCGCCCAACGGAGTGTGTCAGAAATCCGGCTCCAATCCTCAGGCGTCGCGCTGCGATAGCATTCCATAAACAAGCCGTTGACATATTCAGCCGTCTGCGGAATTTCCCGGTCATTCGCGTTGACCAAAATCAACGCGTCACCGCCGATCGCCTCACGAACACGCCGGATCAGGCTAACTCGTGAAGCATCGTCGTTCCACCAGTCCAGCATCACGCCATCAAAAACGCCCGTATCCATAACCGCCTTGGCCCGGTGGACCACCTGCGACTGCCAATCCTCCTGGGCCACATCAAGCAACCGATAGCCGCCTTCGGCCCAGCCCATGATAAACGCACCGGCGCCATCGCGTTTCCACCAGGGTGCGTTTTCGGGAATAAAACCCTTCGGTGCATCGCGGTAACGAACCTCCGCCAGCAGAACCATGTGCGGATTTTTCGCCAGCAACTTTGTTCGATGCTCGCGAGCCGCCGCCACGCTGGCGGCAGTGAACTTAAACGCCGTGCCTTCAAACGGCTCTTCGGAACGCAAACCCAATTGCGAAGGATGCACAAAGGCAAGATCATGGCGGGCGAGCATGTCGGCTTCGCTTTGTCCGGGCAGCGGCTTGGCCCCGTTCCAAGCTTGAAAAACGGAGGGATAATCGCGCGCGGCAATGCGTTCCGATGCTGGCAGTTCCGCCGGCACGGCCGAGAGGGTCGCAAGACTTATGAAACATAGAATTCGCAGGAGCATGGCGGCGTGTGCGTTCGTAACATAGCCAATTACTTGGAACATCGGCAATCCGGTTTCATGCGCGGATTGCCGAAACTATTTTGTCCGGCCCGGCGGCTTTGCTACGCTTCCGCCATGCGAATTCTTGTTGGGATTTTCAGTTTGGCGCTGGCGTTAGCCGTTTCCGGCGCGGAGATCCGTTTTAATTTTGGCGATCTGCCGGCAGGCTCCACGCCCACTAATTTTCTGCCGGTGCTCAAAGGCAGCGGTCAGCCGGCGGCGTGGAAAATCGTCACCGATAAATTCACGTCGCAACTGGCGCCCTTGGCCGGCAGCACGCCGAACTATGTCACCCATGGCGTGCTGGCCCAGACCAGCCAGGACATGACCGACGAGCATTTCCCGATGCTGCTCTATACCGGCCAACGCTTCCGTGACTTTAAATTTACCACGCGGTTTAAAATTGTGAGCGGGATTGCCGAGCAAATGGCCGGCGTGGTATTCCGCTATCAAAATTCATCCAATTACTATGTCGTCCGCGCCAGCGCCTTGGGGAAAAACGTGCGGTTTTACAAGGTGGTGAACGATCTCCGCTCCGATCCCATTGGACCGGAAATTCCGGTGACGACCGGCCACTGGCACACTCTCGCCGTAAAGTGCGATGGCACGCAGATCACCCTTTGGTATGACGACAAACCCGTGATGAATCCGCTCGGTGATAATTCTTTGAACATGGGCTTGCTCGGCTTTATCACCAAATCCGACGCGGTGGCTTATTTCACCGACGCGCAGGTGGAATATACGCCCATCATTTCAGGGGCGCAGTCCCTGGTAAACTCCATCCTTGAAAAACAAACGCGCCTGCTGGGTTTGCGGATTTATCTGGCTGACACCAACGGCGCGACCCGCGTGGTGGCCAGCAAAGATCCCACGAAACTCGGCATGGCGGGCACCGAAGCCGAGAGCAAGGCCATCCAAAGTGGAGCCGTATTTTTCGGCCGCGATCAGGGCGACGATCTGGTCACTCTGCCGCTGCACGATCACAATGGCGATTACATTGCGGCCGTGCGGCTGCGCCTGAAATCATTTTTTGGCGAAACCCAGGAGAATGCGCTTTCCCGCGCGCGGCAAATTGTAAAGGCCATGCAACAGCAGGTGGTCTCGTCCGACGATTTGCAGTAACCGATCCGGTATTCGCGTTTCAACGTCCATGAACTGAGCCACGAACACAGAAACCGTCGGCGAACCTGCGACCTAAGCCGGCGTCCGGTCGCAGGTTCGGCGTCGCGCCGGTCTCTAACTTCCAACGGCAACCGCCAAATCCAAGACGTGTCTCCAGCGGACTGGATCAAAAGCCAGCAACAACTGCCAGCGTTATCGTAACTTTCAGAGCAGCCATGCTCTGGTATCTACGAAGACCCCGGAATCATTCCGTCAAGAAGGTCGCCGGTGTGACGCTTGCGTTCAAATTATCAGCGAAGATTGGGATTCATCGCGGCGGACGTCAAAGGAATGGGGCAGCCGGGTTGGCGGCTCACCGCTTAATTCTTCCCGGCTTCCAACGCCGCTTTTTTCTTCTCCAGCGTCTCCTTGAGCGGCGGCAGCAGCAATTCCATGCGCGAGATGAAGTTTGTCGGGCAATTGCCGTTCGCCGACAGCAACGGCAGCGCCAGCAGGCCGGCCCGTTTCACATACGATGCGTCGCCCGGGCCGTGGCCATCGCCGGCATAGCCCAGTTCAAACGCATCGAGATAATGGTTACGGGCCTCGGCCAACAGGGCCGGGCGCGCGGCGGACGGCGCATTTTCAGCCATTTTTTCCAACACCCGTCCCCACCCCACATCCGCCCGGCAGCGCAGATTGATGCTGGCTATATCCGACTGCACCACCTGGGCAAACGCATTGGTCGCCGCATCCAAAGCCCCCAATTGAAGATTGCAATCGCCCAATTCGCTGGCGGCGAGCGCGCCGAGATCGTTCGTGGCGTTGGCCAGGCATAGCTGCGTAAAGATGTTCGTGGCCGCCTCGAAATTCATAAACGGACGGTTCGTATCCGGTGAATCCATCTTCATCAGCACACTGCCATAGGCAAACTTCACCTCGGTCTTCAGTGTTTCGGGACAGTTGGTGTCGTTGACCAGTTTCAACAGGTAATTCGCGGCGTCCGTATAACCCTGGCGGGCGGCGGCGGCGCGCCCGGCCATCAGTTGGGCCGGATAAAACAAATCCGACTTTTGCCAGGCCGGCGTCTGAAAGATCAGCTCATAATTTTTCTCCGCATCCACAAAGCTGGTCGTGTTGGTGGCGCCCTGTCGGTAATAATAGTCCGCCACCCACCACTGGGCCAGAGGGGCGAGATCATTCGTGGGAAACCGCGTGACAAAGTTGGTGAACTGCATGAACGCGTTCGATTCGTTGCCCGCCTGGTAATTCACCCAGGCCAGCGCGTATCTGACCTTGGGTTGCAAGTCGTTGGTGGGAAAGCGGGCCAGCCAGGCGTCATAGCAGGCGATTGTATCGGCCCATTTTTGCTCGTGCTCCAGAATGCGCGCCTGCTCCAGTTGCACCTGCGGCAGCAACGGCGAATCCGGGAATATGGTCGCGAATTCCTCAAAAATCTTCAGCGCGTTGGTCTCATCCCCCCAATCCGAAAACCCCTCCGCCAACAGCAACAAACCGTCGTCCCGCAGTTGGCTGTCCGCATAATCCTTCAGCATCCGCTCCATGGCTTCGTTCGCGCCGACGGCATTGGTCATGCGGATGTTGGACCGTAAAATCTGATACCAAGCCCGGTCGCCCAACGACTGCGCCACCAGCGGCGTGGTTCCGAACTGAGTCAACAGGGCATGATAACTCTTCTGCGCCGCCTCAAATTGTCCCAGGACAAAAAACGCATCGCCCGTTTTGAACATGGCCACCGCCCGATCCTCCGACACCGGCAGCAAGCGCACCGCCGCCTGAAAATCCGCCAGGCTCTCGTTGGTCTGCCCGGCCAGCCAAAAATACCAGCCCCGATCCAAATGCGCCTTGCCGGCTTGCGGACTGTTGGTGTTCGCATTCAACAATTGATCAAAATGCTTCCGCGCGTCCGCCAGTTGATTGGTGGCAGACGGGTCGGCCACAAACTCTTTGAGTTCCAATTCGCCCAGCGTGACCTGGGCCAGATCCGCCGCCGGCGAATTGCTGTATTGCGCCACGTAAGCGCCCAACTGATCGATGGCAACGTTGAATTGTTTTTCTTCAATGGCCGCCTGGGCGATCCGCAACAGGGCTTCGCGCTGCCAGTCCACCGGCGCGGAATTGGTCAAATTTTCCGCCCACGCCGCGCCCGCTTCCTGCCAGCGACCGAGGTGTTCCAGCACGGTGCCGCGCCAGGCCACACTGTCCGCCAATTTTTCCGGGTCATTCAACGCTCTGGCCAGCGGCAGCAGATTGCTCGCGGTGGTCAATGCCGCATCGAAATCCTTCGCCCCCACCTGCGCCCGGCAAACCAAGTTCGCCCGGCGCCAGGCCAAGTCCATGGGCAACCGCTCCGGCTTCACCAGATTTAAGGTCGCCAGCGCCGCCGCGTAGTCGGATAGCGCCAGCTCGGCTTCGGCCAAAGTCAGCCGTCCGCTCACCACCAACCCGCTCGCCGCATCCACCGCCGCCGCATGGGCGAACACGCCATTGGTGGCGCCCAGCAATTCGGTGATTTGCGGCCAGGCGGCGCTGCGCTCAAAGGCCGAGGCCGCCTCCACCACGGCGGCGAGCCTTAGTGGCGAATCGGTAAACTGAGCAACGAGATTCGTGAACGTGGCGGCGGCATGATCGTAGTCTCCCTGCCCAAACTGCGCTTCGCCCAACCAATAGGCGTAATCGTCGGCCAACGCTCCAAGATGCTCATGCGGCCCGGACAGGGTGGCTATCGCCGCGGTAAATTTGCCTTGTTTGCATTGCGCCTGCGCCATGGCCAGCACGGCGTCAGCAATTTTTTCCGACTTGGGATATTTTTGGATGAACTGGGCGTATTCCGTTTCCGCCCGATCCCAGATGCCGTCCTGCAACCAACGCGTGGCTGAAGCAAAGGCGCGCTCCTCACGGGCCGAGGCCGCCATGATCCGGCCACTGCCCAAAACGAGCAGGCACACAATCAGCAGCCATCGAGAGCGGAACAGCATGACAAGAATCTAAACGACGCCCCGCATGGACAAAAGCGCAAATCAGCCATGAAAAACCGGCACCAGCGGAAACTGAATCACGCCAGCACGCCCTTCAAATACTGCCCCGTAAAACTCGCGGAACAACCAACGATCTTCTCCGGCGGTCCTTCCGCCACAATGCGACCGCCGCGCGAACCGCCTTCCGGCCCCAGATCGATAATCCAATCCGCCGTTTTGATGACATCCAGATTGTGCTCGATGATGACCAGCGTGTTGCCCGAATCGCGGAGCTTGAAAAGCACTTCCAGCAGTTTCGCCACGTCGTGAAAATGCAGGCCCGTCGTAGGCTCATCCAAAATATACAGCGTCTGGCCGGTCGCCTTGCGCGCCAGTTCCGTCGCCAGCTTGACGCGTTGCGCTTCGCCGCCGCTCAAGGTGGTGGCCTGTTGTCCAAGACGAATATAGCCCAGGCCCACTTGCGCAAGCGTTTCCAACGGAGCGGAAATTTTCGGCACCGACCGGAAGAAATCCACGCCTTCATCCACGGTCATGTCCAAGACGTCCGCAATGTTTTTGCCCTTGAACGCGATCTCCAATGTTTCGCGATTGTAACGCTTGCCGTTGCAGGCTTCGCATGTCACGTAAACCGGCGGCAGAAAATTCATCTCGATTTTCAAAATGCCGTCGCCTTCGCATTTTTCACAACGACCGCCCTTCACATTGAAACTGAATCGTCCCGGCTCGTAACCGCGAACCTTCGCCGCCGGCAACCGGGCAAACAGATCGCGAATCTGATTGAACATGCCCGTGTAAGTCGCGGGATTGCTGCGCGGCGTGCGGCCAATCGGCGATTGGTCAATCACAATGACCTTGTCCAAACCCTCGAATCCCTTGAGCGCCTTGTGCTCCCCCGGACGCTCTTTGGAACCGTAAAATTTTCGGAAAAGAGCGCGGCGCAATATGTCGTCCACGAACGTGGATTTGCCGGAACCACTGACACCGGTGACGCACGTCAACGTGCCCAGCGGAATGCGCGCATCGATGTTTTGCAGGTTGTTTTCCCGGGCCCCGATGATTTCCAGCCAGCCCTTGGCTTCGCTGGGTGGCGTGCGTTTCTTCGGAACGGGAATGTTTAATTCGCCCGTCAGATACTGGCCGGTCAGGGAATGCTTTGCGGCCAAAATTTCCGGCAAAGTTCCCGCCGCCACGAGTTCACCGCCATGCACGCCCGCGCCGGGGCCAAGGTCCAAAATGTAATCCGCCGCGCGAATGGTGTCGGCGTCATGCTCCACCACGAGCACCGTATTCCCCAAATCGCGCAGACCCTTGAGCGTGGCGAGCAGCCGGTCGTTGTCGCGCTGATGCAGGCCAATGCTGGGTTCATCCAGCACATACAAAACGCCCACCAGCGCCGCGCCGATTTGCGTGGCGAGCCGGATGCGCTGGGCTTCGCCGCCGGACAGTGTTCCGCTCTCGCGATCCAAAGTGAGATAGCCGAGGCCGACGTTTTTGAGAAAACCCAGACGCGCGCGGATTTCCTTGATGACCTCGGCGGCGATCTTTTGCTGAAACTCCGTCAGCTTGAGATTGGCAAAAAATTCATCCGCCTTTTCGACTGACAAAGCACAAACATCCATGATCGACAGGCCGGGAATTCTCAGCGTTTTGGCCTTGGGATTTTGCGGTTTGAATTGCGAGGAATACGCCGTGTCGCCCAGCGTCACGGCCAGGATTTCCGGTTTCAGGCGACGGCCTTTGCAAGCGTCGCAAAACTGCGGACTCATGTAAGCTTTGAGCCGGTTGCGGATGAATTCGCTTTTGCTGTCCGTGGCCAGACGTTCCAGGTTGGGCCGCACCCCTTCGAACGGGCGCGTGATGGAACTCACTTTGCCAGCGCGCCAAAATTTGAATTCAATGTCGCGCTCGCCCGAACCGTTCAGCAAAACTTGTTTGAATTCCTCAGGCAAATCTTTGTAGGGCGTCTCGGTGCTGACGTTGAAATGCGCGGCCACGCTTCGCAACATGGCCTTGTAATAAATGATGAGGCGTTTGCCCGCGCGGCGCCACGGCTGAATGGCGCCGTCCAGCGGCAGTTCCGGGTCAGGAATGACGAGCGCCTCGTCAAAAACCATTTTCTGGCCCAGCCCATGACATACCGGACAGGCGCCGGACGGAGCGTTAAAGGAGAAATGTTTTGGCGTGGGCGGATCGTAACTTTTGCCCGTGGCGGGCGAACACATCTTGTTCGAGTGCAGCGTTTCAATCCAGTCAGCGGCTGCTGGATTGCTGCCGTTTTGAGGCCGGCTCACCGGAACGCTGGCTCCGCCTTCCGGTAATTGGTGCAACGCAAACATGACGCCATCGCCCAAGCGCAATGCCGTTTCCGTGGAATCGCCCAAGCGGACGCGGATTTTCTCGTCCATCACCAGGCGATCCACAATCACCTCGATGTTGTGGTATTTCTTTTTGTCGAGCTTGATGCGGGCAAGGTTGTCGCCCAACTCCATCATTTCGCCATCCACCCGCACCCGCACAAAGCCTTCCCGCGCGAGGCGTTCGAAGACATCACGAAACTCGCCCTTTTGCCGGCGCACCACGGGCGCCAGCAGCATGACTTTCGTCTTCGGCGGCAAGGCGAAAATTTTATCCACAATCTCGCTGGTGCTCTGGGTCGAGATGGACACACCGGTTTCAGGGCAATGGCCCTGGCCGATGTGCGCGTAAAGCAGACGCAGGTAATCGTATATCTCCGTAGTGGTGGCAATGATGGAGCGCGGACTGCTGCCGGAACTGCGCTGTTCAATGGCAATGGCGGGGGAAAGGCCCTCGATGAAATCCACGTCCGGCTTCTGCAACTGATCCAAAAACTGGCGGGCGTAGGCCGAAAGCGATTCGACGTATTTGCGCTGGCCTTCGGCGTATATGGTGTCAAATGCGAGCGATGATTTGCCGCTGCCGCTCAGCCCCGTGACGACGACCAATTTGTCGCGCGGAATCTGGAGCGAGAGGTTTTTCAGGTTGTGCTCGCGCGCGCCTCCGATCTTGATGAACTCTTTGCTCATGTTGCGAATTTCACTTGGCACCGAAAGGTGGAAACTACGCCAAGACGCGCAGAAAGCAAATCCCGAGTTGGCAGAAATTGCAGTTAAACCTGGATTCCGCAATTGAAACGCAAGCGTCACGCGGAGCACCTTCTTGATAGTGTAATTACAGCGGCAGGTTCATAAATGCCGCAGGCATTATGCTGCGGCGTTTATGCTGCGGCTTGAACTTGCAGCGGACGGCGGGTTTTGCCCCAGACAGCGGGGACGACTTCGGGGATTTGGCGATTGGTCGGATTCGGCAGGCGCGTGAGGATTTCAGGGAGATACGCGTAAGGGTGAGGCCGCGCCGGCGGCAGCTTTCGATGATGGTGTAGATGATGGCGCTGCGCTGGCCAGCGTCGGCATCCCCGAAAAACAGCCAATTCTTTTTGCCAATAGCCGTGGGGCGAATGGCGTTCTCGACCAGATTATGCCGTGTCCTGGATTTGCGGCTATAAAATCGCATCGGGTCGGGGACCATGGCCAAGTCTTGATCCCTGATCCACTAAATTACCTCAACCTGAAAACCGCAGTTGGGATAAATCGCGAACTACGCGATATACTCAAAAATTAAGCGCCCATTATAGTTTGCCCCGGCAAAATCTATTTACCCAACCGGTGAACGGCCCCACTTCTCCTTCCGCATGTTTGTCTTTCGCGGTTTCAATTGCGCAGATTCGGCTTAAAGCCCGGAGGTATCCGTTTTTATTGCGGCAGACCATGTGCGGATGAGGGAGATTTCACGGTAAAAGACGGCTTTCCTCCGGGAGATAATCCTTATGGACGACTATCTGGTCCGGCGCGGTTGATATAATCTCTGCTCCGAATTTAAAGGCCCATAAATACTGTGGCGGCGCGTTTTGTTCGTTCCGGGCAAATGTTGTATATGTTCAAAATATCGATTGGCTCATTGGCTCTTGGTTTGGTGCTTGGCGCAATCCTCGCTCCGGTTTTCCCGACGCAGGCTGAAACCGTATTGTTCGCGGACACCTTCAATCGTGCCGACAGCCGGAATGTTGACGCCACCTTGACGGGTATTACGGATAACACGGGAGAAGGTTTTGCTGGTGACGATGTTTATACGCATGCTTTCATTGACCCCAATAATGCCCCGCCGGCCTATGGCGTGCAGGATGGCAGCGCCGGCAATGGCGGTGGAGCGCAAATCAGCGGTAATACCCTCCAGTTGGCGGTGGGCGCAGGCACCTCGGACGCTTTCATTAATCACAATTTTACCAATGCGAGCATCCTGGCGAGCGGCGGATTCAGCGTGTCCGTTGACATTACGACCGTGAATCAGAGCAGCACTGGCCAAGGCGGGAGCTTTGCGGTCGGCATGTCACTGGCGGAGGCTCAAAGTTGCGAGGACGCCTACAGCGGCGCTCACCGCTATCAATCGGCATTCGCCAACGCGATTGGTGATTCTGTTCCGATGCAGATCGTCTCTGACTTTTGGGTGGCTCTGCGCGCCGACGGGGCGCTGGTGTGGGGTGGGGCACCTGGCACCATCATCACGGGCGTCACCGGCCTTTCCAAAACCGGCACGATCAAGGTGGATTTTTTCTGCTCTGGCTTCAACTCAGGCAGCCTCGTTAATTACGAGATGTTCTACAATGGCGCTTCGAAAGGAACCGGTTCTTTCACCTGGAGCGGCCCCGGCGAAAATTACCTCGGCCTCGACGCGCGCGACAACACGGCCGTTGGGTTCGACAAGGCACCGCGCCGTGGAGCAGCCTGCCGGCGGAAGTGATTCAACCTTGGAGCGCACTGTCGTCCAACCGCCAGTGCGGATCTGGCCCGGCGCATGGCCGTCTATGCCGCCATGGTTCAAAAGATGGATGAAAACATCGGGCGCGTGGTGAAACGGCTGAAGGATGTGGGGCAATTGGACAACACGCTGATTTTTGCCCTGTCGGACAACGGCGGAAATTACGAAGGCGGTGTGCTGGGGCAGACCGGTGGCACGCCCAATGCCCAGCCGGTGACCGGGTCGGCTTTGGAAAGCATGGGCCTGAGCGGTCAGCCGGTCATTTATTTGGGCGGCGGCTGGGCGCATGTCAGCAATACGCCGTTCCGCTTGTATAAACACTTCAACCACGGCGGCGGCAATCGCACGCCGTTCATCGTGCACTGGCCGCAGGGACTCACCCGCACCAATCAATGGGACGATCAAGTGGGGCATCTGATTGACATCATGGCCACCATTGTTGACGTCACCGGGGTCAGCTATCCCACCCAGTTCGACAATCATGTGGTGCTGCCGCTGGAAGGCCAGAGTTTGAAGGCTGTGTTCACCGCCAGCAATGATGTGCCGCGCACCCTGGGTTTCGAGCATGAGAGCAACCGCGCGTGGATTAGCGGAAATTGGAAGTTTGTGACCAAAAACTTTGATCTGGTCACGGGCACTTCCCCCGCGGATGAACTGGAACTTTACGATCTCAGCAAGGATGGATCAGAGATGACCAATCTCGCATCTGCCCAGCCCGTTCTCTTGAACCAAATGGTTACTAACTGGAATGCTTGGGCAACCCGCGTGGGCTTGCCCGCCAGCCGGCTGGTTTCGCTTGATGCCAGCCAATCGGCATTGCTCCCGGCCACCAATGCCGGCGACTTGTTTGTGGATACGTTTACCCGGTCAAACAGCACGGATGCCGATGCGAGTGCGGAAGGAATGTGGGGATCGCGCGTGCCGCCGCTGGGCGCCAGTGCCACCTACTACGAGGGTTACGAAGGTAGCGGTTCGGCTACCTCCATCGAAGTCGCCAACAACTGCCTCAAGATGGCGGTGGGCTGCGGCATGAGCGAAAATGGCATCATGCATAATTTCGTCGGACAGGACATCGCGGATGCGGGAGGATTCAGCGTCGAATTGAACGTGCAGGCCATCAATAGCGACATTTCGGACGCGGCCAACCGCTATGTCGGCTTCGGCGTCGGGCTGTCCCAGACGGAGGCCGCCGCCGGTGGAGATGTCAGCGATACCACCGGAATTCTTTTCCGGGGCAAGACCGCCAATACGGCCAATCTTGGTGTGTCGGATTTCTTCGTGGAGCTGGACATCGAAGGCAATGTGAAGGTGTGGAGCAACGGCACGCTGCTGGACACGGTTTCGGTTGGTCAAAATTACGGAACGCTCACCGCCAGTTTTGCGTGCTCCGGATTTACCACCAACGATACTGTCACCGTCACCGTCTTCTTCAATGGCCAGCCGGTGGACATCAACCCGGCGGATGCCAATTCCATGAGCCGGACCTTCAAATGGGATCACAACAACAGCAACTACATCGGTCTGAGCGCCCGCGCTTCGAACTACACGCAGATGGACAATCTGGCCATTCGCAAGCTGCCATTGGCCAGCGGCCTGGTCATCGACTACGCCTTGCAACACGGGCTTGCCGGGGCCGATGCCGCGCCCGGCGCGGATCCGGATGGCGACGGCATCAACAACTTTGGCGAATGGGCTTTTGGCGGTGATCCGGTGGCCCAGGATCCCCTGATCGCCAGCCTCCGAGGCGCCTTGATTTCGCCCACCCGCGATTTCCAGTTTGATTACCAGCGCTTGATTAATGCGGCCAGCTATCGCGTGCAATACCGCTGTTTCGTGTCGGAAGATTTGAACACTTGGACCGAAACCGCGCCCGTTGAAATCAATGCGTCCACGAATGAGGACAGTCCGGATTACGAAATCGTGACCATCCAGTTGCCGGCCGCCGCCATCGCGGGCAAAGACCGGCTGTTCCTCCGCGTGCTGGCCGAACCGGCGAACTGAACTCTGCCGTGAAACAGGCGTCGCGCCTGTCTGTAGCGCTTCAAAATCCGGCCGGCGAATGGGGCGATGCCTGGCCTGCTTCAACGCCGCCCGGGAAGTTGTTTTGTGAAATTAGGGACCGGCGCGATGCCTGGCCCACAACCGTCTTGCACCGCCATTCAACGGACCGGTTGCGACCGCAGGCCGATTTCAAATCGGCGGGAGGTGAAAAGAAACCACGGTTCCCTGGCCGGGCGCGCTTTTGATTTCTGTGCGGCCGCCCTCGTTTTCCAGGCGTTGTTTCATGTTCCCCAGGCCGTTGCCGCGCCGGCCAGACGCGGCGCTGGTTGCGAAGCCGCGTCCGTTGTCCTCAACGCAAATGACCACGCCGGTTGCGGGCGCTTCGACCCGCAGCCGGACTTCCGTGGCGCCGGAATGGCGGGCGACATTGTTGGTGGCTGCTTTGAAGGCCAAAAACAGATGGTGCCGCAATTCCGCCGAGAGCGGCGGCGCCGGTAGTTCCTTGGGAATGTCCAACCGGCAGCGGATGCCGGTGGGCCGAAAAAATTCTTCGGCGAAGTGTCCCAGATAATTGACCAGTTCGAGCAGGGAATCGTTCTTCGGGTTCACGGCCCAGACGATTTCATCGAGCGCGGTGACCATTTCCCGGGCGCGGTCCCGCACCTGCTGGATGATTTCGCGAGATTCGGAGGGCGGCGTTTGGTCGCGATTGGCGAGGGCGCTGAGCAGACCGATCTGCGTGAGGCTGGTGCCCAGTTCATCGTGCAGATCCCGGGCGATGCGGGTGCGTTCGCGTTCCATTTCGCGCTGGCGTTGGACAATTTCCAGTTTGCGCCGGTAGCGCCGTCTTTGCGCCAGGGCCACGACGAGACCCAAGGCCGTGAGCGCCGCGGTGATGAGGCCGGCTTTGAACCACCAGGTTTCCCAGAAGTGCGGCAGGATGGTGAAGGCCAGCGTGTCGCCGGCTTCGTTCCAGACTCCTTCATTGTTGCACGCCATGACATGGAACCGGTAGGCGCCCGGCAGCAACGGGCCGTAGCCAATGAACCGCTGGCCGCCGATGCTGTGCCAATCCGCGTCCACACCGTCCAGTTTGACGCGGAAACGGACGCCGTCCGGCGCGGCAAAATTCAGGCCGGTGAAGCGAAATTGCACATAATGCCGGCCCGGCTCGATCTGAATCTGAGTTGATGGCGCAGGGACGGAAGCGCCGCCGGATCGAATCGGCAGGGCGCCGGGTTTGCCGTTGATCAGCATTTCTTCGATGATGACCCTCGGCGGCACACGGTTGGGAGTCAGGTTAAGGGGGTTCACGCTGACCACGCCGTTCGCGGTGGTGAACCAAAGTTGCCCGTCTGGCGCCCGCCAGCAGGAAGGTTGAAAACCGCTGGAGCATTCCAGGGAAGGCAAGCCGTCGTAGCGGCCATACTCGCGGCAGGACACCCGTTTTTCCCGGCCGGCGGCGACCGCCGCCAAGTCGGCCTTGTTCGCCCGGAAAATACCGGCGTAGGTGCCCGCCCAGAGATAACCGTCGTGGCTGTCCAGCAGTTGCGAAATATTATTGTCGGGGAGCCGGTTGTCGGTGGTGCAGCGCGTGAATTTCCCGTCGTGAAAGCGCAACAGTCCGCCGCCCAAAGTTCCCACCCAGACCACGCCGTTGGCATCGGGGAGCAAGGCGGAGATCCGCGCGGAAGGCCAGCCGGCCGGCGGCGTGAAACAGGTGAAATGGCCCCCGTCATACTTCCAGAGGTCTCCCGGTCCGGTGCCGATCCAAAGCCCGCCGGTCTCATCTTCCGCGAGGGCGCCAACCGCTTGGTTGTCCACAAAGCCGGCGGCGGCGCCGAGCTGTTTGAAAACGCCATTCGTGCGCAGAAACAAATCCACCAAACTGCCCACCCATAATTGATCGTGCCGGTCGGAATACAAAACCCGCACGGACCGGCCAAATTGTTCCGCTGTGGGAACAGGGATGGTCTGTCCGGCGTCCAGCCGCATCATGCCGTGATTGAGGCTGCCCACCCACAACCCGCCTGTTTGATCGGGAACCACGGTGATGCTTTCGATCGGAGCGCCGTCTGCCCGGGGAATTTCCACCTGGGCGAACTTCCCACCTTGCAGCGAAGCCAGCCCGCCGGCGAGCGTGCCGGCCCAAACTTTCCCCCCGGTGTCAACGCAAACGGAACGCACCACTTTCCCGGGCAATCCTTCCTCCTCGCCATACACGCGGAAAATGCTTTCGCGGATGCGGGCAATGCCGCCTCCGGCTGTGCCAACCCAGACATCGCCTTCGCTGTCTTGAAACCAGCAGGTGATGAATTCGCTCGGCAGGCCGTCGGTTTTGGTCAGGTGATACGCCGCCCCCTTTGCCGTTACATGCCACAAGCCGTTGCCGGAGCTGATCAGCCAGGCATTGCCCTGGGCGTCGCCGTAAAGTTGAAATTGGGATGGATTCAGGGGGTAGCCCACTGGCCGGTGCCACGGCTGGGCTTCGGCCACCCACTGGCCGTTCAGGCATTTGCGCAGGTGGTCTTGTTCGAGCACCCAGAGGCCGCCGTCGCCGCTGAACGCCATGGCGCAAATGGAGGTGGGCGGAGGACCGTTGGTCGGGGTGCAATCTTCAAAGGCATTTCCGTTCCAGCGCTCCACATGCCGGCGGGTCGTCATCCACAGTTGGCGCCGGGCGTCCAATGCCACGTCCACCACCACGGTGCCGGTCTGGCCGGGAAACCGGATCTGGCGCTCAAATTTATGGTCTTGATATTTGGCCAGGTGGCGGGCCTGAGTGACAAACCAGACCACGCCATTTTCATCTTCTACGAACGATTCGATTTGCGGTTGCACCTTGGGATGCGGATCCAGCAAGGTCCAGCCATTGGTGTCCTGGTCCAAGTTGAGCTGGGCCAGATAGGGAAATTCGCCGGCGAACAAGACGAGGTTGGATCGACAGCTCAACACGCTTTCGGCGCGCAGCCGGGGCCGGCTGCGCGGCTGGCGGTAAAGATGAAACCCTCCCTCTTGCCAGGCGGCGATGGATTCGTTGCCCATGATGACCCAGAGCCGGCCGGCGGCATCCACGCTCAAGTGTTCCACCTGGACATCTTTCAGCGCCGGCGTGTTTTGCTGGTTGAAAACCACAAAACGCACGCCGTCAAACCGGGCCAGGCCGCCGTAGCGGGTGCCAATCCAAAGATATCCATCCGGCGTTTGCGCGATGCTGGAAACCCAGTTTTGCGGGAGGCCGTTGTCAGTTTGCCAGGTGTGAATCAGGTATTTCTGGCCGGAATTCGTTTGGGCCCGGACGCTGGAGCCGGCCAGCAATGCGCAAAAACTGAAAACGAGCAGGCGGACAAACTGGCGGTGGGTGAGCACGGTGGGACAATTAGCCATTTTCAGGATTCAGTGCAATGCGTCTTTTGCATTCTGTTTTTTGACCGGGAAAAATTACCGGTGTCGCCATGCGCGGCGAGGAAATCGGAACCAGGGATGGCTCATCGCTTTGGACGATTGTTTAAAGTGACGGCTGTTTTAGACTCGTAACAACCCTTTTTTGAAGCGATTGCCATAACCAATCGCCGTAATTAGAACCCTCAAATCCATCAAGCAAATGAGTGTAAGAACAATTCGCCAATTGGGAATACTGGCCGTAGCCGTGACGACTTTGGGCGTGGCTTCCCACGTTCAAGCGCAAACCATCCTTTTCTCGGACACCTTTGACCGCGCGAACAGTCTGGTCATCGACGCCACCACCAACGGCATGAGCGGGCTGGCCGCGCCGATGACCTACTGGGAGTCGGACATGCCGATCCTGGCCAATGATACCTACACTCAGATCAGCGGCAATGCGCTGGACATGGCGGTCGGGCCAAATGCCAGCGTGGTGGGCCTCACATCGTATAATTTCACCAACAGCGCCATCTTGGGCGATGGCGGCTTCAGCATTTCAATGGACATCACCGATGTGGGAACCTCCATTGATCAAGATCGCTGGTGCGGTTTCGGGATCGGGTTGTCCTACAATGCCATCACCAACTTGAACCTCGATTACAACTCCAACAATGGTCCGCGCGGAAAGTGGGATCGCACGCAAACCGGAGTGGCCGACTTTTTTGTGGGTTGGACGCCGAACGTGGACACCGTCGGCTCGGTACAGATCTTCACGAGCGGCACCCAGGCGGGAGAGCAGATCCCGCTGACCGGCCTGGGCGGGGCTTCAGGCGGAACCCTCAGGGCCAATTTTTATCCCGCCGACTTCAATTCCGGTTCGACCGTGGCCGTTGATATTTATTTCAACAACACCTTGATCGCCTCCCGAAATTTCTCCTGGCATCACACGGGTGAAAACTACATTTCTTTGAGCTGCCGTCAGAATGGCAACGGCATGGTGGTGGATAATTTCCTGATTCAAACCATCACCGTGACCAACGCGCATCCGCAGCTCGTCTGGGTGGGTGATGGCAGCGCCAACCAGTGGAACACGAGCAGCCTGAACTGGAGCAACCTGGTTTCGGGCGCGTTGATCAGTTATGCCGACGGCGACAGCGTGACCTTCAATGACCTGAGTGCCAACACCACCGTAAACATCCCAGGGACGCTCAATCCGGGAACCGTCACGGTAAACAACAGCACGAAAGATTACACGTTCAGCGGCGGCAGCCTCGCCGGCACCAACGGCCTGACCAAATCCAGCGCCGGCACCCTGACGCTCAATCAAAACAACACCTTCTCCGGCGGCATCTTGTTGAGCGGCGGCCGGCTCCGGTTGGGAAATGACGCCGCGCTGGGCAGCGGCCTGCTGACGCTCGGCGGCGGCACCATTACCTCGGACGGTGCGACCGCGCGCACGGTGACCAACTCACTGCAGGTGTCCGGCGCCAGCGGCATCGGCGACCTCACGGACAAAGGCGTGCTCACGTTTACCGCCCCGGTGGATTTCACCGGAGCCGGGCGCACGCTGACGGTCAACAGCGGCGCGATTTTCGCCGGCGGGGCGACCAATGGCCGGGTGGGGATCAAGCAAGGTTCCGGCACCCTGACCATCAAGGGCGCGGCGAATTTCAACGGCGCGGCGGACGTGATGGATGGCACCGTGATTTATGACGGCGCGACGGTGACCAATTCCGACCGGTTGATTGCGGATGCCGGCGCGGTCAATGGCATCGCGCGGCTGGTCATCACCAACGGCTCCATCGTGACCATCAACACCACCCTGGGCAACCTGCGTTCCGGACGCGTGGCTTCGACCGGCTCGAACTATGTGGATCTGGCCGGACTTTATCTGTTGCCCAATGCCGCTGCCGGCAGCGGGAATGCCACGCTGGAACAGGATGCGGCGTATTCGGAAATGACGTTCTGGCCGGGCGGCGATTTCACCGCAAACAGCGTGACCAATTTCGGCGGGGCGCCGACGGGATCGACCGTGTTCAACTTCAACGGCGGCATTTTGCGGGCGCGGAGCGACAACCCGCATTTCATGGAGGGGCTTACGTCTGCCTATGTGAAATCCGGCGGCGCGAGGATTGATGACTCGGGTTACGCCATCACAATCAATCAACCTTTGTTGGATGGTGGGGGCGGAGGCGGCTTGACCAAATTGGGCGCGGGCACGCTGACCCTCAGCGGTAACTATGGTTTCAGCACCTACACCGGTCCGACCGTCGTGAGCAATGGCACTCTGGTGATCAGCACGCTCTCCTTTGGCGGCGGCGGCGCGCTGGTCGTGGCGGACGCGGGCAACCTGGAAATCTCCGATTACAGCAGTTCCCTGTCGTCACCCTCGCTGACCTTGGGCGCCAGCGGCGGAGCCTGCGTCACTTTCCATTACCCTTACGGCAACGGCTATGTGCCGCTGCTGACGGTAGGCAACTTGACCGTCAATGGCCCAGCATACATTAACATCAGCGGCACCGGGTTTACGCCGGGCCAGTTCCCGCTGATGCAATTCACCAGTGCCACCGGCCTGGCCAACATTCAACTGGGAACCGTGCCGCCCGGCGTGACGGCTTCGTTGGTGAAAAATGCCAACTCCATCGATCTCTTAATCACGTCCGTGGTCAACTCGTTTACCTGGAGCGGCGCCGTGAACAACAATTGGGATACCACGACGCGCAATTGGCTGGATCCCTACGCTTACACCGCGACCAATTACAGTCAGACCGGGGATGCGGGCGACGCGGTGACCTTCGACGATACCGCGGCGTTGACGTCCGTGAATCTCACCATGGCCGTGGCGCCGGTTTCTCTGACGTTCAACAACAGTTCCTACAACTACACTTTCACCGGCGCGGGCAAAATCACCGGCGTCGGCAAACTGATCCAGAATGGATTTGCCTCCGTGACGCTGGGAACGGTTAACGATTACAGCGGCGGAACGGCCTTGAATGCCGGCAACCTGTATGTCGGCGCGGACCAAGCGCTGGGAAGCGGTGAAGTGACCCTTAACTTCGGCACCCTGGCCAGCGACAGTGTCACGGCCCGAACGCTGTCCAATTCCATTGTCGTGAACGCCGACAGCGGCGTGGTGCTGGGCGACCCGGTAAAAACCGGCACGCTCAATCTGGCCGGCACACTGGACTTGGGCGCCAGCGGCACCCGCACCTTGCAGTTGAACAGCGACGTGGCCATCGCCAGCGCTGGCGTGCTGAATAATGGCGGTTTCACCAAGAAGACCGGCCCCGGCCGCCTGATCGTCCAGGGCCAGGTCCACCAGTCGGCGCTGGTCAATCAGCAGCAGGGCGACGTGATCATCGATGGCGGCTGGCTGGAGAGCGGTGACGGCTGGCGCATGCAGGACTTGATCCCCGGCACGGCCCTGCGGTTTGCCCTCACCAACGGCGGCTTGCTCACCTTGACCAAGGATACCGCCAACTTCAAGGTGGGCTTGGCGGCCGGCGACTTCACGGCCACCAACATTTTGGATGTCGCCGGAACGCTCTCGCTGTATTCCGGCTCCGGCAATGGACGCGTGGATTTGGGGGCGGATTCGGCCAAGGATGTTCTGATCCTGCGCGCGGGCGGTTTGGTGAGCTGCCGCCGCATCACCAGCACCTCTCCCGGCATTACGGAAGTGGATCTGGATGGCGGCACGTTGAAGCCCATCGCAGACGACGCGGCCTTCATGCAAGGGCTTACCAATGTCTATGTGCTGAATGGCGGCGTGACGGTGGATACCACCAACTTCAACATCACCATCGCCCAGTCGCTCCAAGCCAACGGAACCGGCGGCCTGACCAAAGCGGGCAGCGGCACGCTGACCTTGAGCGGCACCAACACCTACACGGGACCGACGGCGGTGAACGGCGGTCGGTTGGTGCTGACCCCGGCTCACGCGGCCACTGGCGGCCTCACCGTGGCCAGCAATGCCACGTGTGCCTTCGCTTCGACCACGCCGGGAATAACGGTGAATATTGCCAGCGTCACGGCGGCAAACGGAGCGGCCCTGGAAGCGCAATTCAGCGGTCTCTCGGGCAATCCGACGGTGCCCGCAGCCTCCGTCGCGAGTCTGATTCTGAACGGCACGGTGGTGGTGAACGTGACGGCGGGCGGCATTTCCGCCGGGCAGGTCCCGCTCATCGGCTATGGTTCGCTCAGTGGTCCGGGCAGCTTGGTGGTGGGCCAACTGCCGCAAGGAATCGTGGGCACCATTGTCACCAACACGGCAGCCAAGACCATTGACCTGGTCGTCAGTTCCGCGGCGCCTCTGGTTTGGAAAGGGTCGGTGAGTGGAAGCTGGGATCTGACGAGCACCAACTGGAGTTTGTCGGGTTCCCCCGCGCTTTATGGCCAGAGCGACAACGTGCGATTCGACGACACCGCCAGCACGGCCTTTGTGACCCTGGCCACGGCATTGACGCCCGGGAGCGTCACGGTCAGCAACTCGGCTCTGCCTTACCGGTTTGGATATACCGGAGCCGGCGCTCTTGGTGGCAGCATGAGCCTGCTTAAACAGGGCACGAACACTCTGACGCTTAGTGCGCCCAATACCTTTCTAGGTGACGTCAGCGTCGAGGCCGGCACTTTGATCGCCGGAAATGCAACGGCGCTTGGCTCTGACAGCGGCGTCACTACCGTGGCCAATGGGGCGACCATTGACATCGGCGGTCAGAACCTCGGCACGGAACACATCATTGTCGGCGGTGCCGGCGTGGGCGGATCCGGTGCGCTCATCAGCAGTGGGGGCGACCAGAACGACGCGCTTCGCAACGTGACCTTGACTGGTGATGCCGTGATTGGCGGTGCGTCCACGATCGGATTGCGCACGGGCGCCGACAGCGATCTTGGCTTGGCGGCGAATGGTCACAAGCTGACCAAGATCGGAACGGGCAGCCTCAACCTGAACGGCGGCAAAACGGTGGCCGGTCTGGTGAACACCTGGTTCACGGACATCGGCGACATCAATATTCAACAGGGAACGCTGTCGTTCCAGCGCCGGGCGGCTCTGGGCAATCCCACCAATACCATCACGGTCATGGCGGGCGCGGCCCTGGATTTGTTCAGCGTGAACAATGATCTGCCCGGGCCGACGAATTCGATCGTCCTGAATAACGCCGCGTTGGAGGGCACGGGCGTGCTCGGTGACACGAATATCCTGGGCGGCAAAATCACGGTCAACGGTCCCAGCAACAACGTCAACGTCGTGCAGTGGGTTGGGACGACGGGGCCGACCTTGCTGTATCTCAACGGTCCGATTGCCGGGGCGGGTGGAATCCGTTTTGACGGTTCACCGAACAACGGCGTGATTCAACTGGCCAATACCAACACCTACTCGGGCGACACCGAAGTCTCCCAGGGCACGTTGCGACTGACGGCGAGCGGCGCTCTTTCGGGAACGCCCCACATCATAATTGACTCGAACGCCACTTTGGATGTTTTGCTCGTCTCGCCATTCACTTTGGGAGCGGGGCAGACGCTGGCCGGATCGGGCACGGTGCAGGGCAGTGTGACGACCGCTGGCGGTATCGCCCCCGGAACTTTCCTAGGCACGCTGACGGTGAATGGCGATCTGACCTTCTCCGGCAATCTCGCGATTGATATTGATAAATCCCAGGCCCAATCCAATGACATCATTGCCGTCAGCGGCAGCGTGGTGAACTCCGGTTCCGGCACGGTGAACGTCGCCAATCTTGGCGCTGGTTCGCTGGCGGTGGGCGACCGGTTTGTGCTGTTTCCCGGCAAAACCGTCGCGGGCGGGAATGCGCTGAACATCACCGGCGCTTCCGCGACGTGGACCAACAAACTGGCGTTCGATGGCAGCATCGAAGTGCTGACGGTTGGTTCAATTGCCACCAATCCGACGAACCTCACGTTCAGCGCCAGTGGCGGCAGCCTGAACCTCTCGTGGCCGGCAGACCATCTGGGCTGGCACTTGGAGGTGCAGACCAATTCGATTAGCGCGGGCCTGTGGCCCGGCGGTTGGGTCACCGTGCCGGGTTCCGATGCGGTCACGAGCAAGAGCATTCCGATTGACCCGGCGAATCCCACGGTGTTCTACCGTCTGGTTTCTCCGCAATAACGGGCTGAGGTTAATCTGTCCGTTTCACCGGAGCGCAGTCGATTAGGCTGCGCTCCGTGTCGTTTGTAACGCCGATTGCTGGCTGAAAACCTCAGGATGGAGAAACACTAATCACACACCGAATTTGACCCTGGGCCAAACCAACTCGTGAGTGCCGCCTTGGGAGTGAATTGACTGAATGGCCGGGCTGGCCGGCTTCGACTTACTTCAGGAATTTGACCACGGCCTCGGTGCGAGAGCGAACGTGGAGCTTTTCGTAGATGTGGCGCAGATGCGTGCGGACGGTGGGCACGCCGATGTTCATTTTGTCGGCAATTTCCTTGTTGGCGAATCCTTTGGAGAGAAAGGAGAGAATTTCATTTTCCCGATCCGTGAGCGCCACGGCTTCACTGCTCTGCGCCGGTTCGTGGAACGAAAGCACCACTCTTCGAGCAATCTGGCTGCTCATCGGGGCACCCCCTTCGCGCGCGTCCCTGATGGCGGTCAGCACTTCGTCCGGTTCGGCCCGCTTCAGCAAATAACCATTGGCGCCGGCTTTGAGGGCGCGGAAAATGTGCTCACTATCCTCATAGACCGTCAGCACGATGATTGGAGTGTCCGGCAGCAGTTCCTTGAGCCGGCGGATGCAGTCAACGCCGGACATTTGCGGCAGATTCAAATCCATGAGGACCACGGCGGGCTTTTGGCGGGGCAGTTCCACCAACGCCTCCTCGCCCGTGGCGCACTCGGCGACACAGCGAAATCCACGCGTTTCGCTGATGATCCGGGCCAGTGTCTTTCGCAACACGGCGTCATCTTCCACGATGCCAACATTGGTGATCATTTCCGCCCGAATTTAACGGGTTTTTGGGCGGTTCGGCCAACAAAAAAGCCCGTATTGGGCGAATGTTTTTGAATTCAATGGCGTCCAGGCAGAGGCCGGTTTTCCCGCCCCGTCCCGCCTTTCCTCGAAGGTGCTGGGTTCATTCGTGCGAACACGCCACTAATCATTGGCGTGTCCGCTGTTTTAGTGGTTTAATCCGCTCGACAAACTGGTTGCCAGGATAAGTTTAATTACCGTGAAATTTTTTTATTTACTGTCGGTCTTTGTTTGGACTCTGATGTCAAACGGGTTTACTGGCGAGGCGGCCTCGTTGCAGTTGCCGGAGATGCCCTTGCACGATCCCTTCATGCTCGCGTATCAACCGACGCATACTTATTACCTCTACACCGCCAATCACGGGCGGTTGAGCGGCACCGAAGGCGTCGGGACGATGGTTTACAAATCGCCGGACCTTTTACATTGGACCGCGCCAAAAGCGGTGTTTTTGGTGCCGACCAATGCCATTGCACAGAAAGGCGGCTGGGCGCCGGAGGTGCATGAATATCGCGGTCGCTTTTATCTTTTCACGACTTTGCATGACGAGAGTAAATTGCTGGAACCGCAACCGAAGTTCTGGCATCAGACTTATCTGCGCGGAACGTTCGCGGCGGTGAGTGATTCGCCGGATGGTCCGTTCCACCTGCTCGATCCGCAGCATCCGGTGCCGCCGGCGGATTTCATGACGCTGGATGGCACGCTTTACGTGGACCCCGCCGGGCAGCCTTGGATGGTCTATGCCCATGAATGGCTGCAGAAAATTGACGGCACCATGGAGGCTGTGCCGCTGAAGTTGGATTTGTCGTCGGCTTCCGGTCCGCCCATTCATTTGTTCAAAGGTTCGGACGCGCCGTGGCTGAATGCCGCCATTCATCCGGATGCGGGCCAGTTGAGTTATGTCACCGATGGACCGGAACTTTACCAGACACGTGATGGTCATTTGCTCATGCTCTGGTCCAGCTACGAAAATGGCTCTTACGTTCAGACGGTGGCGCGGTCCGCGAGTGGAAAACTGGCCGGGCCTTGGCAACAACTGGCGCCGTTGGTCAAGGGCGACTCCGGTCACGGCATGTTGTTTCGCACGTTTGACGGACAGTTGATGCTGATCTTGCATCGGCCTTTCAACAATGCGCGCGGCAAACTTTATGAAACGGCGGACCGGGGGGATCATCTGGAAGTCCTTCGCGAACGGACGGATTTGGATGCTCCGCCAAGCACTCACCTGCCCGAATCCAAGCAAGCCAACTGAAAACCAGGAAAACGGTTTAGCCACGCTGGCCGACTCTTCAGCCATGAAAGGCGGAATCTAAAGCGTTCACTTTATCCATTACGTTCCAAGTGATCGAACGATTAACCGAGAGTTCTCGCCCCGGGCACGGGGGCGCCAAGCGAGTTTTCACGACGAACTTATTTCAAGCGCCAGGTGATCCGCCCCTTGTTCAAATCGTAGGGTGACATTTCCATTTTCACGCGATCTCCGGCAGTGAGTCGCACCCAACGTTTGCGCATTTTGCCGCAAATGGTGGCCAGCACCAAATGCTTGTTGTCCAGTTCAACCCGATACATGGTGCCGGGCAGCACCGTGGTAATCCGGCCTTCGACTTCGATATGGCTTTCTTTTTCGGTCATAAGTTAAGGGCGGAAAAGAAGACGGCGGCGTCCGGTTTGCCCGAACCCCGCCGTCTGGATTTCCGTGCAAAGGATCGGATCAATAACGGTTGCGTCCGCCACCGAACTCACGACGACCGCCGGCCGGGCGTTCTTCGCGCGGGCGGGCGACATTGACGGTGATGGCGCGTCCGCCGAAGTTCTGGCCGTTGAGGCCGGCGATGGCGGCTTGCGCTTCTTCGGCGGTGGCCATGGTGACAAAACCGAAGCCGCGCGGGCGGTTGGTCATGCGGTCCATCATCAAATTGGCTTCGGTGACCGTGCCATACGCCGCAAAGGCGTCTTGGAGATCGTTTTCGGTGGTTTGGAACGAAAGGTTGCCAACGAATAATTTATTGCTCATGTGATTATTTACTGTCCTAGACTGAACTGACTTTACCGAGACTGTTTCCGGAAATCGGATTTCAAATCATCACTGAAGCAAGTTCACCTGAATGATTTACCATGCCTGAAAGCTAGAATGATCTACTAGACCTTTCAATACTGGCAAGCATCGCCTGAATAGCAATCTTTAAACTGGATTTTTTTGTGGTGAAATCTTCCCCATCGATAACCGGATTGGGGGGCGGGCTGTAGGGATATCCAGGTTTCAACCTGAAAGTAAAACGCCGGACCGCCGAAAGATTATCTGCAATTCCAATCGGATGCGCCTTGCTCTCGCCTTCGCCGCAACTTACGATGGCAGCGATTTCGTAGGACTTTCCAGCCGGCATGACGTTTCATTGCCTTGACTTGTCTGCCCTGATCGCGACTTGCGAGAACCTCATTTGAGGATGAAAATCAGCGGCAGACCATTATGTTGCATCCCAGAATTATTCAAGGCGGCATGGGCGCCGGCGTTTCGAATTGGCGATTGGCCAAGGCGGTGGCGCTGGCCGGACAGCTCGGCGTGGTTTCCGGCACGGCCTTGGGTTCCATCCTGGCGCGGCGCTTGCAGACCGGCGATCCCGGCGGCCACATGCGACAGGCGATGGAAGCCTTTCCCATTCCAGGCGTGGCGCAAAAGGTGTTGGCCGACTATTTCATTCCCGGCGGCAAAAAGCCGGATGCACCCTTTAAATTGGCCCCTTTGCCCAGTTTGAATCCCCGCCCCGAATGCGTGGCCCTGACCGTGCTGGCCAATTTCGCGGAGGTTCACCTCGCCAAAGCAGGGCATCAAGGCCTGATCGGCATCAATTATCTTGAGAAGATCCAGCTTCCCACCCTGCCCTCGCTTTTTGGCGCCATGCTGGCCGGCGTGGATTATGTGCTGATGGGAGCCGGCATCCCGCGGGCGATTCCGGGGGTGTTGGACAAACTGGCCCAGGGCGAACAGGTCCAACTGAAAATGGATGTGGTGGATGCCGGGCCGGGCGAAGAATTTCATTCCGTTTTTGATCCGGCAATGTTTTGTGGCGGCACGGCGCCCAAGCTGAAACGTCCGGCATTCATCGGCATCGTCGCTTCCGCCACGCTGGCCATGACGCTGGCCCGCAAATCCACCGGCCGCGTGGATGGTTTGGTGGTCGAAGGCGAAACAGCCGGCGGACACAATGCCCCGCCCCGAGGGGCAGCGCAGCTCAATGAGGCGGGCGAACCCATTTATGGTCCGCGCGATGTGCCGGATCTGGCAAAAATTCGCGAGTTGGGCCTGCCGTTCTGGCTGGCGGGTTCCTATGGCCAGCCGGGCAAATTGGACGAGGCCATGCGGCTGGGCGCGTCAGGCATTCAAGTCGGCACGGCGTTTGCCTTTTGCGAGGAGTCCGGCATCAGCCCGGATCTCAAGCACCAGGTCATCCAACTCAGCCGCGCCCGGCAGGCCAAGGTTTTCACCGATCCTTTCGCTTCGCCGACGGGGTTTCCGTTCAAGGTGCTGCAATTGTCCGGCACCCAGTCGGATGCCGGCGCCGGCGAACAGCGGATGCGTCTGTGCGATCTTGGCTTTCTTCGGCACGCGTATCGCACCCCGGATGGCCGCCTCGGTTACCGGTGTCCGGCCGAACCGGTGGAAGATTATGTCCGCAAAGGCGGTTTGCTGGCCGAGGCCAAAGGGCGGCTGTGCGTCTGCAACGGGCTGGTGGCCACCATTGGCATGGCGCAACCGCGGGGTGGCGGAACTCATGAATTGCCGCTGATCACCGCCGGGAATGATGTGGCCAATGTCGCCGATTTTCTGGCGCCCGGACGGGAAACCTATTCGGCGGCCGAGGTGGTGAGCCGGTTGCTGACAGCGAACCCTCAGACCTCCGATGCGCATCCTCATTGAAAATGGCCCGCCCCATGAACTGTTGACCGTCGCTGGCTCGTGGTCCAACGATCCGCTGGAAGGCAAGGTGTTTACGTCCATCATCGGCGCGTTGAAGGCGGCCAGCCATGCGGGCATCGAGCGCTTCAACCTCGTCTTCATCGGCGCGCAGGCGAAGCCCTTTTTGAAATTGAATTACCGTTGAAAAACCGGGCCGGCGGATTAGTGAGGCCATCCCGCCGGCTTACAATCCCCGGACGCCGACCATCCGCTGGCTTTCCACACACCAGATTTTCAGCCGCAAACAACGGAGGACTTCCAGCGGATGCAGCGAGGTCGTCTTTACCGCGCGCAGCTCGGGAATGGCGCGGTAAACCTCGGGCAGCCGGTAAAACGGGATGCGGTGGTTCAAGTGATGGATGTGGTGATAGCCGATGTTGCCGGTAAACCAGGCCATGAGAAAATTGGTTTTCAGGAAACTGGAGGATTCCAAGGCCGCCCCTTCATAGGTCCACCCGGCTTTGTCCTTGAAGACGACCCCGGGGAAATTGTGCTGCGCGTAGAACAGATAGGTGCCCATGGCGGAGGCGATAAACAGCGGCAGGATCAAGGCCAGAAGCATCGTCAGCCAGCCAAACAAGCCGGTGATCCCCGCGATCAGGCCGCCGTGCAGCAACAGGGCGAGCACGCAATCCGGATGTTTGCGGGGCGAGCGGAGCGCCGGCAGAATGGTCATGCCCAGCAGAAACACGAAAAAGTAGCCAAACAGAATGGTCAGCGGATGGCGGGTAAACAGATACCGAAACCGCTCCCTCCCCGTGGACTTGCAGAACTGCTCCTTGGTCATCACGGGATATGACCCGATGTGCGAGCCGAACAATTTGGAGTTGTGGGCGTGGTGATGATCATGGGAGCTGCGCCAAATGCTGCTCGGACACAACACCAGGATGCCGAAGCTTCTCATATAAACATCGGCCAGCCGCGACTTGGAGAGGATGGCCCGATGCTGCTGGTCGTGATAAATGACAAACAGCCGCACAATCAGCAACCCGGCCAAGCCGCTGCAACCCGCGCGCACGGGCATCGGCAGTTCAAAAAACGCCCCCGCCATCGCCGCCAGCAACAGGAACGAGGTGGACAGGATGCACCACCAGCTTCTGGCGGCGGCGTCACCGACAAAGGCTTTGGTGCGGGAATACAGGCTTTGCGTCTCCATCATGTCAGATATTTAATGCTCATTATAAATAATTCCCATGCCTAAAAGCACGTCAAAATCCGGTTTATTTTCGGCCTGGGAATGACGGAAAGGCGCGACGCGGTGCCGGCTCAATGGGATGCTGGGGGGCGGCGGCCGGGACGGCTGGGACTTCCAACATGCCGGGGCCGGCCAAAAGCTTCAACCGCATGGGCATCACGGTTTTCCGAAGTGGAAGCGCCCGTTCGCGAAACGCCTCACTTGTCCACCCGTTGCGGCGTGGAAGTGGGGCCGTCCGAAGTAATCTTCGTGCCGTTGAAAAAAATCCGCTCGATCCGGGGATAACGCGCTTTGAAGGCCGGATCCCAACCGTGGTAAACAATCCAATCTTTCCCCGCGCGATCCACGAACATGGCGTGATGCCCGGGGCCTTTCACTTGATCCGTGCTTTGAAGAATATTGTCGGGTTGTTCCACATAGGGACCAGTGACCGAATCCGCAACGGCATAACGCACATGATACGTGGCATCCATCCAGTTACCGCAACTGTAGGTGAGAAAATATTTGCCGTCGTGAATTTGCAGCCAGGGACCTTCCTGCCAGGTGTGATGCGTGATCAGCGGGATGGGTTTTCCAGCCGACTGCCGGGGCGTGAGCATCCGATCCATGTAAATTTGTCCGGCGGTCAAACCATCGGCGTTGCCGTGCTCAATCGTGTAGAGCAGGTAAAGCGCGCCGTCGCGGTCGATGAACGGATGGCCGTCAATGGAGGCGTGCCGGATCACAACCCCGACATTTTCATACGGACCTTCAATGTTTTTGGCCACCGCCAGCCCGACCCGGTTGCCGGCATTGGCGGGCGACAGTTCCGGCGAAGCCGTGTAGTAAAGATGATAAAGCCCGCCGATCTTCACGATTTCCGGCGCCCAAAAATGTTTAAAATTCCAATCGGTCCGACTGCCGTTGGTGACGGCGCCGCGCACAAATTCCCAATTGCTTAAATTCTTGGAGCGGTAGATCGGCAAAAATCGTCCGTCATCCGCCTTGCCGGTGGCGATCAGATAATAATAATCGCCATCAAGCACCATGCACGGATCGGCAAGATAGCGCGGGATGATGGGGTTGGTATACATCAACCCCGCCGCCGCGTTGTTTCCGGCCCCCGCCACATCGGCGACGGCACCGCTCGTGGCGGCCAAACAAGTCGCCGCCAAGGCGAGCAAACAATTCAGGTGAAAATAAACTTTCATGGTGCTGGGCCGGCAGATTCGAATAATCCTGCCGGGCAAGCAAGCAAATCAGAATACAGTTTTCATCGCCGCAAAGGCGCTGCGGGGATCAGTGAGCCGCCGGGGTGGAGCCGGTTCGCAAACTTGAGGGCGTAATGTTCCAGCCGGAAAAATCCACTTGCGGCGTGACCTGCGCGGGCAGGCCGTCAATGTGAATGACCCGGGATTCGCCTGGCAGGAGTGAAATGTAATTGTCCTCGTAATAAACCGGCAACACGCGCCGTCCCGTTTTCGCATCGCGCAATGTCAGGCGGATGGCCAGCGCGGGAATCGCCAATGAATTGGAAACGGTCACGGCCACGGTGCCCGTGGGCACCATTTGCAAATCGCCTTTTAATTCCACCGATTTCAAATCGCCGAGCGCCTGCAACTGATTGGGCTGCGGCGCTTCCCAGTAAAAATTTTCGGACAGCAAATCGCCGTTGGCCCGCGTCAATTCCAACTTGACCAGCGAAACGCCGTTTGTTGGCAGCGTAAGCTTGTCGATCACGGCGCAGGCATCGGTCGGCACGTTCGTTTGGGTGATTTGCTGGAAAAGCTCCTTGCCTTGCAAGTCAAACACCCGGGCGCGGGCGGTGATGGACGACAGCTCCGTCGCATGGTGGTTGACCACGCTGATTTCATCGGTTACCGGATTGAGCTGAATGTGGATCGGTTCGGCGGCCTTCTTGGCGCCGAAGTAAGAGCCATTGGGATCGTAATCCCAGCTGTAAAATTGCCACACCACGCTGGGCCACGAAGGATGACTCATCCACACGAGCACACCGCTGCAATCGCGCCAGAGCCGGCTGTTGAAGCCTTCATAGATGGCCCGGTAGGTTTCGTAATTCACCATCTGCGCCTTGCGGCACAAGTCGTCCAGATTTTGCACTTCACCATAACGCTCGGTGAGTTGCTTCATCAGCGCGTCGCGGCTGCCCGCGCCTTTGCTGTGGAAATCGTGGTAGGCCCAGACATCGCCCGGCGGCCATAAATCTTCCGGCGCCATCATGGTGCGCATGACTTCGGCGGAGGGAATGGAGCTGGCTCCGAGCTCGGTGCTGAAGCCGTGATTGAGTTCAGTGAAATATTTATCCAGCGATTCGTTGGACCACGGCCCGCTGGAACGCAGGTTCACCAGGCGCGAATTGGGCTGATAATACCGCGTGCCGTCCAGTTCCTGAATCAGCCGTTGATCGCCTTCATTGATGTCCTCGGGCGGGATGCCTTCGTTCTGCGCGCACCACAAAGCGATGCAGGGATGGTTGCGATAGCGCTTCACAGTATCCGCCACATTTTGGAGGAATAACTGGTGATCCGCCGGCATGTAATTCCAGGTCTCGGTGCCGATCCAGAAATCGTTCCAAACCAGAAGCCCGTATTCGTCGCACAAGTCGTAAAAAGCTTCGGACGTGCTCTGGCCGCTCCAGTTGCGGATCATGGTAAGATGCGCATCGCGATGCAGGCGAACGTAAGGTTCCAGGCGCTCGCGCGAAATGCGTTTGAGCGCGTCATCCATGCCCCAATTTCCGCCGAGGCACTCAATCCGCTGGCCGTTCACTTTGATGATCAGAAACGGTCCCATGGCCGGATCGTTCACCACTTTGAGGGCCGGGGATTTTTCCTGGCCCGGATTCACCGCCACCGTGATGACGTTGTAATGATGCGGATCCCAGCCAATGTCCTTGCGGTTGACATTGATGACCGGGTTCGGGTCCGCCGCTGCCAGCGTGGGGCGAAACTCGACGCGCTTGGTGGAGGCGTCGGGCATTTTTACCGCCAATTCGTAACTCAATTCGCGGATGCCAAATGGCGTTGAAGCGGTGTCGAAAATTTTTTTCTGTTCATCGAGAAATGCGAGTCGCAAATGGTAAAGTTCCGGTTTGCCATAGCCGTTGGGCCACCAGAGGCGGGGCTGATGCACCACCAGTTGCGGAAATTGTTCCGGAGTGAAGCGAACGGTTTTTGTTTCGCCCGCCTGTAATTCCACGGGTTGTTCAAGCTGCACGCCTTCGAAGCTGGCTTGGAGCACACCGTTTTGAGGCGTATCGGTGAGATTGCGGGCGGAGACGGCGATGGAGACATCCGCCTTGGAAGTGTCGGGCAAGGGCAATTTGGTCATCACCTGCGGATCGGCCAGCGTGACCGGTCCGCTCGCGTGGAGCACGACATCCTGCCACAAGCCGGTGCAGCGATCGCGTATGGCCGGAATCCAATCCCAGCCTTCCGTGCAAATGAACGTGGGACCGTCCAGACACAGCGTGCCGCCGTTGTCGCCGGGACCGAACTTCACCGATTGTTCCGTGGGCCGGCCGGGATCGGGCGGAGGCGCCATGAGCACGGCCAGCACGTTCGTTGCGGAAGGTTTCAACCAGGGCGTGGCATCGAATTCGCCGCGAATGAAAGCGCCGGTGATGTGGCCCAGATAGTGGCCGTTGAGCCAGACCTCGGCGTAATAATTAATGCCTTTAAATTCCAGCCGGACCTGGCGACCAGACCATTGGGCCGGCAGAGTGAATTCGGTGCGATACCAATAATCCTGCCGGCAGAGGCTCTCGGGAATTTTGAGATTGTTCAGTCCAAAATATGGATCAGGATAAACGCCCTGATCCACAAGTGTGCCCAACACGGTGCCGGGAACCGTGGCGTCATACCAGCCTTTGGCATTCACGCCTGGTTGCGACAGTGTCTGACCATCAAGCGAGATTTTCGGGGCTTCGATCAATTTCCAGCCGGCGTTGAGCACCAAGTCACTGCCGTGCCACGTGGGTTTGTCCTTGGCCGGCTGGGGCGGACGGTTTGCGGTTTCCGTGGCGGACGCGCGGGAGACGGGAAATTCATCCGCCGGTTGCACGGCTACCCCCCGGGCGCCGACTTTTTCCGTCGGATGCAACACCGGCTGGGGCCGCGCCTCACCGGGCACTTCGGCCTGCCCGTTGAGTGCGGGAAACGTGGCGACGGCGGCAAACAGCCAACAAAGCAATCCGCTTTTAAAGCGTTTGCTCCAGCGAGGGAAATCTGAAAATAGCGGCATATTCAATTCAACGTGACGGTAAACTGGGCTGGATCATTTTCGCCAAAATCGCCGGCTACCGCCATCCCCCAAAAGGCGTAATCTCAAAAATTATGGCCTTCGGCTGGAGGGTCCGGTTTAGGCTTTATCACGCGGGCGAACCGCTCTTCAAATATTTGGAAACCGCCTCCGTGCGGGATTTGACGCGGAGCTTCTCGTAAACATGCCCCAGATGTGAGCGCACCGTTTCAAAGCTGATTCCCAGCCGGGCCGCGATGTCGCGGTTGGTCAACCCCTCGGAAAGCAGGGCGAGAATTTCACTTTCGCGATGCGACAGGCCGTGTTCCTCGCGCACGTTGCCAGCGGTGGCGGAAGTGCGGAACGATTGCACCACAAGCCGGGCGATTTCACTGCTCATCGGCGCGCCGCCGGAACACACCTCCGTGATGGCGTCCAAAATCTGTTGCGGCCTGGCGCGTTTGAGCAAATATCCCTTGGCGCCCGCTTTCAACGCTTTGAAAATTTCTTCCGGGTCTTTGTAAACCGTGAGGATGAGCACATGCAAATCCGGCAGTTTTTCCAGCAACCGCTCGGTGGCGGTGACGCCGGATTCACCCGCCAGATGAAGATCCATCAACACCACTTCCGGCCGCAGCCGCGGAATGACCGTCATGGATTCCTTGGCGGTGGCGCAGGCGCACACACAACGCAAGCCGGGCGCCGCTTCGATCATTTCCTGCAACGATTGGCGCACGGTGGCGTTGTCTTCAACCAGTCCTACGGTGATCATAAGCACATGTTTGCGGATTTGCCTGCGCCGGGCAACGGCAGCGACAAACAGATTTTTGTGCCCAGGCCCGGGCCGGAGTCGATTGCGCAATGCCCGCCGATGCTTTCCAGACGGCTCTGCAAATTGACAAGTCCGTTGCGGTCGTTTGGACGGCTCAAATCAAAGCCCTGGCCGTCATCCTCCACGGAAATTTGCAGTGTCTGATCGGTGACGAGCAAGCCGAGTTCCACGCGGGTGGCTTTGGCGTGGCGCACCACATTGGTAAGCGCTTCCTTGGTGGCGAGAAACAGGTTGTGTCGCAACTCGGTGTTCAATGGAATTGTGGGAATGTCCGGTTGAAACGCCTGACGACAGGCAATGCCCGCTTCGCCAAGAAATTCCTGGGCAAAGCTGCCGAGGTAAGCCGCGAAATGTGGCAGCAAATCTTTTCGCGGGTTCACCAGCCAGACAATCGTGTCCAATGCCCGGACCATGTCACGCGATTTTTGGGCGATCACATTGAATCGCTCCTTCGATCTCTCGGGCGCCAGCGTGGCTCCGGCTCCGGCATCGGCCACCATGGAAATTTCCGTGACACTGGAGCCGAGTTCATCATGCAAATCGCGGGCGATGCGGGAACGCTCGCTTTCAATGGCGTTTTTAAATTCCGACGCCTGCCGGGCCTGAATTTCAATTCTGAGTTGTTCCGTGCGTTCATCCACTTGGCGATGGAGCACGGCGATCCACAAAAGCGACAGCGCGAGTATGCCTGTCAGCACCAGCACGAGCATGAGCACCCGTTTCAACGTCCACCACGGCGGGAAGGTGATCACCTGGATGTCAGCGGGGGAGTTCAGGAGCAGTTCAAATCCATCGACGTTTCGGCCATTAAGGATGCTTCCACCCTGGCCGGCCATTACGCCGGTTAACTCCAGATGACTGCCGATTGGAATGGCGAGTTGACCGGCGAATTTGCGGTCGCAATGCGCCCGGAAAAATCGTGATCCGGTCTGCAAGGTGAGAATCGCGTCGGATTCCAGGCTCAAGTTCGCCAGCTTCCCGGACAGCCGAACCAGAGTGGAATCAAATTCGGGCGGGACGATGGTTTGGGTGTCCAGAGCGCGGGGCTTGGGCAATGGCGCGTGGCCGGTTGTGCGGAGGAGCGCGTCATGCAACACGGGAGAAATGCCGCCCAGATCGGGATAGCCCACCACTTCAACCAGGTCGCCCAGACTGACCGGCTGGTTGGTGCGCAGGCTGAAGCGCAAGCCGTTGGTTCCGTCCATGAGAAAATATTGGCCGTTCCCGACATGCACGATCTGGCCCGCAATTTTGACCGGTTGAAAAGCGCGGGCATTCGCGTCATACAGCAGCAACTGCCGGACCCGCTTGGCCTGCACCGAAAAAGGATCTTCCGGAGCGGGATGGTCCAGGCTGATGGACGCGTTGTGGATTTGCACTTCGGAGACTTCGAAAAAATGCGTCACCTCATCCTTGACCGCCCAGAGACAGCCGCGAATACGGATGACAGCGCCCTGATAGCGGGACAGGTAGCTTTCATCCGCATCCGGCAAATTGACTTTGATTCGGCCGTTGTGGGTGAGCAGCACGATGGTTTTTTGCTGGATGGAAATGACCGCACCTTCGATTTCCACATACTCTGTGTCGAGGGTGCCATTCTTGAGTTGATCGCCGCTGGCATGGATGGGTTCAGGCATGATCCCCAATCCGAGACGCTCGGCTCCATGGCACAAAACCATCGGCGAAAAACGCGCGGTGGTTTGGCCGGTGACCTTCCACAATTCGCCCACGCGCTTCTGATGCGAATATTCGGTCGGCATGGTGTCCACGAAAACGCTGCCGCTGGCGTCTTGAATCACCACGGCATTCTGTTCGCTCCAAGTAACCACGCCAGTGATGTTGACCGGATAACCGCGAACGGCGTCCTCGCGACTGAGCCGTTTGATCTGGGCCACCGCAGTCAACACCGGCAGGCCATTGGTTTCGCCCGCAGCCGTCGCAGACAGACGCCAGACGCCGCACTGGAGCAACGGCGCGTCTCCGTTGCGACTGGCCACCGCCAATACATCGAGGTTTGTTTCCAATGGCGGCGGCGTTGTTTGACCAAAGCGAATCCACGTCGCGCCCGTGGCATCTTCGAGCCGGGCCAATCCCTTGGCATGGAGTGCCGTGATTTTTCCGGAAACATGCACCAGACCTCCGCCCGCGTGGTTGGTGATGGCGGCACTGGCAACGGGCGTCGCCGCCATTGACTTCCACACTTCCGGCGAAATTTCCAGCACCTCGATGCCATCATTACCCGGCACCGAAAGCCGTCCCGGCACCAGTTTGTTGTCCAAGGTGTCGGCGCCTTGGCAAACGCCCGTCAGACGAACTCGGGCATCATTCAAAAGCGACGCGGGCAGTTCCAGTCCGCCCCAGACCTCGGCTTCAATGTTTCCCGTGCCGGAATGAATCTGAAGCAGCGGCCGGCCGGATTGGCCACGTCCGCAAAAAGTAACCGTGCCCTCAATTTGCGCCCAAATGGATGAATCCGTTGCCGGCAAAATCTGTCCCAAGGTCAGCGTGCGGGGCGGGGGGGCGGCGGACCCATCCTCGATTTCAAAATGGTCCGGTTGCACCAACAAATCGCCGGCATTGATGGGGTCCAGGTAGAAACTGTTGGAGCCGTCGCGAGGAATCTTGATGAAGCCGGTGAATTCCATGGCGAAGTTACGAAGGCGGGTTCTCAAGTTGAGATCGAAATTGGCAGTCAGCCCGGATTTGGCCGGTTTAAGCAGCGTCAAGTCCGGCAACGTCTCTCCGGTGGTTTCAAAAACCCGATAATTGATTCCCGGCAGCCAGTTGGTGCGATGGGTGGCGGCGTCCGCTTCCGCATGAAACAAAGCTGAAGCCGGCAATCGCTGGCGAACCGCGCCGGATGGCGCGTAGTAAATCCCAAGATCTGTCAGATTGTTCGGATTAAAACAAGTGACCGTGAAGGGATAATAACCGGCGGTCAGGTTCAGCGTGACGGTTTTTCCGTTCATGCCGCAGGCTGGTCCCACGCAAAGCTGCTCTCCGCCAAGGGACAGGGTGGCAACGTATTTGTCGGCGATAAATTTTCCGGTCAGGCGGACCTGCTGGCCGGGTTTGGCATTCTCCGGGAAAGGCTCACATTCCAGCAGGGCCGCTGCGGAGGCATCTTGCAGCACGATCAATTTTGTGCCGGCATTGGCGTAACCGATGGTGCCGCGCAATTTCAGCGGCCGGTCGTTGGTTTGCCCCTCCCGGGCGAGTTGCTGCAATTGGAGCAGATTCAACTCATCATTGGCCGCGTTGGCCCGGCCCTTTACGGTCATCACCAGCATCAAAAATCCCATGGCCAACAAAAACGCTGCCGGCAACCGGGACCGGTGGTTTGACGACAGGATGGGCATGGCCAAAAACATAAATTTAAAAGCAAGATGGCACCAACCAAATCAATCGGGGTGGAACACGCCAAACGGCGCTCCTCTTGGGAAAGGAGCGCCGTCGCGGTCAGTGTTCCTCATCTTAAGCCGGAGGGGCGGCTTTTCCATTGATGCACCATGCCTGTTTGGAAATATTAACCTGCTGCCGCGCAGCTTCACGCGGGCACCGCTGCGTCACTGAATGGTGATGGGTGAACTGGTGCCGGAAGTGAGGTTGGTGCTGGTGGTGTCCGCGGCACCGACCGTCCAACTGCCCGGGGTGCCGAAATAGATTTCGACCGTGGCGGTGCCGTTGACCAGCGAGGGCGTGGCCGGGGTGGTGAAGTAGGCCCCGGGATCACCGGTGGTCACATTAAGGGCATCGGTGCTGCTGACCATATGGAAGGTGGCATCCACCGCGTTGATGGTGGCCACCACCGGCGTAAAGGCGGCCACGGGCGCGGGCACGCCCACCTTGCCGGTCACCGTGTTCGGCGCATTCGTCTCGCCGGGCAGCAACACCTGCAATTGCGTCGCCGACCGCTTGATGAGACTGAAAAATACGGGATTCGCCCCGGTGGGATAAGTGTCGCCGGCCCCGCCCGGCACGAGCACGCGATTTCCGGAAGTCGTGCTCACGATGGGCGATGGGGTTAAATCAGTCCATAGAGGTGAGGCCAGATTGGTGCTGACCGACAAGGTGAATCCTGAATCCGGCAGTGTCCAGTTCACCCAATACGTATCGTTGGAATGCACGAGCACTTGATCGTTGGCGTAGGCTGGCGCCCCCCAGTTGGTAGTGTCCAGCGAAGTCTGGCTGCTCCAAACGGTGTCCAGTGGTGAAGCCGAAGTCACGCCGCTGATTTTAAATTCGGAGTAGGTGGAGGATTGTCCGGCATTCGCGTCCGCATTTTGCTGATTGCCCATATAAACGCTCAACGGATTGGAGAAGTAGGTCTGGACGGCGATGTCATCCGGGAAATTGCCGGAGGCGCTGAGAGGCGTGCCGCCATCCAGCGGAACGTAATTGATGGTGACGTTGGTGTCATTGAGGAAGGTCACACTCCACGTTCCCAGTGGACTGGGCGCGGTCAGGGAGACCAGCGTGTTGGCGCCGAACTGGGAATTGCCGGTCGGCTGATTGGTCTTGTATTGAAAATTAGCGGTGGCGGTGCCGTCGGCGTTGCCATACATGGAAAGCTGGGCCACGTTGGCCGCATCGTAGTCCACTCCGGGATCGCCATACTGGCCATTTTGCACGAGGAAGATCACATCCTGAATCGGATGGTTGGTGTCCGGATAGGCGACGATCGTTTTGGAGTAGGTCACCGGGGTGGATCCTTGCCCAACCCACGAATAATTGCGCGCGCTGTTGGCCACATCAAACGCCATGCGAATGCCGCGGGTGTAAGTGCCGCCAAGGCCGCCACACACAATCATCAGGCCCGGGGGGGAAGTGTTGCGGGTGAGCGCCAGTGTGGGCGGCGGCGGCGGGGTGTTGTTCCCTCCGAAAATGACGTTGTCCAGCCAGAAGCTGGTGCTGGCCAGATTGCCGCCGGTGCGGCTTTGCTGGATCTTGACGTAATAACCGATGACGGCGCTCAACTTGGGATTGCTGGCCGCGTTGATGGGCAGGCTGACGTGAATCCAGCCGTTGCCGTTGGTGATGGCGGACGTGTAGATGCCGAGGGAAGTGGAGGGCCAGCCGTCGGACTGCGGAATGCAGCCGATTTCAATCGCCCCGTAGCTGTTGGCGCCGTCGGTGCCGCAGTTCGGATCGAACCTGATGTCGAAGGAAACGTTGGTGTAATGGTTGAGATTCAGCGTGGCGCTGCCGCTGAACCAGCGCGCCACCATGACTTGATCGCCGGACGCATTGGGCCAGGTGATGTTCCACAACGCCGAACCGGAGCCGGGCGTGTTGTTGGTGAGCGTCGTGGTGGCATTTTGGGTGTCCCATACGATGGAAGGATAAGCGCTGCCCCAACCCTGATTGACCAGGCTGCTCGTGGTGTCGGTGTCGAACTGGTCGGCCGCATAATTGGGGTAAGGTTGAGCCTGACTGACCAGCACGGTGGCGCCCCAGAGAAAACTGGTGACAGCCAGAACGGACCAGCGGCGTTTGAGTGGGTTGAATTTCATGTCGATGATCGGGTTTGAGGTTGATTTGGATGGGGTGGCGATGCGCGTCTATTCATGGGGGGCATCCGCCAGGGGGAACCTGGCGGACGGATCGGAAGAAATGCTTCGGCATGAAACAGGTGCCGGCAGCCGGACCAAACGTGGCAGCAATTTTGATCCGGCTTCGCTGGACCATACCAGTGAGCGCAGCGGATTTCTGTGGATCATGCAACGACCTTAGCAGCCGCCGAAATTTACGGTATCCCCCGAACGGCGTAATTTCATGGCCGTCATCCGGCGGCCCAAACTCGCGAACCAGGATTACGCGCTTTGAGGGATGGCCGAACGGTTGCAGACATTGTAGCGTTGGGCCATGCCACGCAAAGCCAGACTTCTCCTCCTGCCGGCGCTCCTGTGGGCGGGAGCCGCTGCCGCCGGCGCTTCCAGTTTTGTGGTGGATCGGTTTGATGCCGACACCACGGCGAACTACGTCGATCAGCGCTGGGGCACCGCCCAGCCAGCCATCACTTGGGACAACGCGAATGATGCCAGCACCAATCACACCTCGGGTTCGGCGCGGTGGCAGATTTCCTGGCCCACCACCAATGATCAAATCGAGGCGACCCGCGCCTTGGACAACGGCACGGTGCTGGATTTAAACCAATACGCGAACGCAAGCTTCGATCTGCGCTTCGCGGCGAATTCCGCCACGGACGGGGCTGGCCGTTTTGGCGCGCTGGAAATGGATGCCGTGCCGCAGAGCGACGGCTGGCCTTCCACGGCTTTGGGCAGCTTCACCGCATCCGCAGCGGGCGGAACAAATTGGGTTCACGTGCAATTGCCCTTGAATGTTTCCGGCCAGTCGAAGTTGACGGCGGTCACCGGCATCGGGCTTAAACTCCAGCAGGCCCGCACCGGGTCCAATCTCAACGGGACGACCACCTTCTGGATCGACAATCTGGTTTTTGATGGCCTGCCCGCGCCGGGTGAATTCGCCGCGCCGCAATTGGTTCAATTGAATGCAGCCCGGACGTGGCAGCGGTTGGAGTTTGCCGTCACCAATGTTCCCACCGGCGCCAATCCCTTTGATCCGGAGAGCATCCGGCTGGATGCCACGTTCACTCTGCCATCGGGCAAGACGCAGTCAGCGCCGGCGTTCTGGTATCAGGACTACACGCGCAGTCTGTCTGGCGGCACCGAGCTGGACGCGGAAAATGGTCCGCCGCAGTGGCGCTTGCGCATGACCCCTTCGGAGCCGGGCGATTATTCGCTTTCCCTGACGATCCGCACCAACGGATGGCTGATGGCGACGGTCGCCACCAATTTTAATGTGGTTTCCAATATCGCTCCCGCGCGATTTGGCTATGTCAGCGTGGCGCCGGGGAAGCAGTATTTTCAAACTGGAGACGGACGCGCTTTACCGTTGATCGGGGAGAATGTCGCGTGGCCCAACAGCCGGAAGACTTACGATTACGACAATTATTTCAGTGCCATGCGCGTCGCTGGCGAAAATTTTGTCCGCGTCTGGATGTGTCCCTGGAGTTTCGGCATTGAAGACGCGCCCGGCACGTTGACGAATTATTCCTTGCTGCCGGCCTGGCAGTTGGACCATGTGTTGCAACAGGCCGAGGCCAATGGAATTTATCTGCAACTCACGCTCATGTATCACGGCATGTTTGAGGTGAAGCCGGACTACTGGGGCGGCGGCAATTACTGGCCGCAAAATCCCTACAACGCCACCAACGGCGGCCCGTGCGTGAATCAAATGGCGTTCTTCACCAACTCGACGGCGATCGTTACCTATCAAAAACGGCTGCGCTATCTGATTGGCCGCTACGGTTACAGCCAGAATTTGTTCGCGTGGGAATTGTTCAATGAAATCGACAACGAATACGCGTATCTGAACCCCACCGCTGTGGCCAACTGGCATGGCGTATTGGCCAACTGGCTCCATCTCAACGACAGCAATCGCCATCTGGTCACCACGAGTTTGACCTCGGCTAAGTCGCATCCGGAAATGTGGAACGTGTCCACGCTCGATTTTTCCTCGGAGCACGCTTACACGATGTCGGCTTCGCCGTTGAGCGTTGCCGGCGATGCGCGATATTTTCAGCAAACCTTTGGCAAGCCCGTTGTCATTGGTGAGTTCGGCACGGACTGGCGCGGTTGGAATTACAACAACAGCGATCCTTACCTGCGGGGTTACCGCCAGGGTTTGTGGGCTGGCGCGCTGGGCGGTTCCGCCGGCAGTTCCATGGCCTGGTGGTGGGATCACTTTCCGGATTACTCGGCGTATTCGACCATGAACCAAATTCTCGGCCAAACCGACTGGGGAAAAGGCGCGTGGGCCAGCATCGGTTTTCAATCCAGCCCCACAGTTGACGCCATCGGCATCAAAGGCGTGTTGCAATCGCTAATATACGTGGTGGCGGCCGACGCCGATTTCCCGGGCGGCGCGACCAATAGCGCTCTGCCATTGCAACATGCGCAAGCTGTCACGCTCAACAACTGGCCCGACGGCCATTATTTCGCCCGCTGGTATGACCCGGCCACGGGAAGCAATTGGGGCACGGCCCAGGCTGTGGCCAACCAGGGCGCGCTGACGCTGTCGTTGCCGGATTTTACCGTCGATGTTGCCGGAGTGATCTACGCGGCGCCCACATTGACGGCGTCCAATTTGAACTCCCAGGGCGCGTTTGAATTCAAGCTCAACGCGGGTGCGGGCGGCATTTATACCATTGAAAAATCATCAGACCTTGAGCACTGGAGTTCGTGGCTGACCTTGACAAACAGCCAGGGAAACACCTTGGTGTCCGATGCCGAGTTGACCAGTTCAACGGCTTTTTACCGGGTCCGTCAGCAAAATTAAGCCGATTTGAACCGGGTTTCGGTGCAAGCGGTAATTCACCAGACATAGGTGCCGACCGAGCCGCCGTCGAGGACTGCGGCGAAAGCCTGGTCGTGAAAGCGCACCGCAAACGTTTGGCGTTGCGGGCTGTGATTGGCCACGATCAACACCATGCCCGCAGGCGTTTTGAACGCCACGTTGGGCAATGAATCCGGCAGGTTGGAGGCCACGCGGACGGAGCCTGGCCGGACAAATTTGGAGGCATGGGCCACGACATAATATGCGAGGTTGCGTGTGACTTTGTTGCCATCGATGGTGATCGCTCCCTGACAAATGCCGCAGCCGCCGTCGCGGGTGTGCGGTTCGTTGTTCGGATCCGCCGCGAGGTTCCACAGCAGCACGTTGCGCGACCAGTTGCGCGGCGCGCCCACGATCAGCCGGCTCACCGGCCCGGCGATGTCGATGCCCGGATGATGGCCGCGTTCAATGGTCATTTGCTCGGTGAAATATAAATTTTTCCCCGGAAATGCATCATGCACCTGGCTCATGGCCTCGATTTTCCCGGCGTATAGATGAAATCCGGAGCCGTCCACATAGCGCGCGGCTTCCGGATCGCGCAAAATCGAAATCGGATATTCGGGCACGTCGCAGTTGTGGTCCCAGAGAATGATTTTGGTGTCGAGATGTTGGGCGGCCAACGCCGGCCCCAGGTTTTCCTTGATGAACCGGGCTTCCTCCGCCGCTGACATTTGCATGCTGGGAGTATTGCCGTCGTTGAAAGGCTCGTTCTGAATGGTGATGGCGTCGATGTGAATGCCTTCCTGCTGCATGCCTTGAAGGTATTTTACGAAATAACGCGCATAGACGTCGTAACACTCGGGCTTGAGCCGTCCGCTCTTGACCTTGCCATTGGTTTTCATCCAGTTGGGGGCCGTCCACGGAGAACCGAGAATCTTGATTTGCGGGTTGATGGCCATAATTTGTTTGAGCACCGGGATGACGTCGCCTTGATCGGGTCCCAAACTGAAACGTTTCAATTCGGGATCGCTCTGGCTAGGTTCCACGTCGTCGTAGGTATAGACGAAACTGTTCAAATCGGATGCGCCAATGCTGACCCGCAGATAGCTGATGCCAATATCGCCGTCGCCCGTGCCAAACAACTCCTGTAGCAAGGCCGCGCGCTTGGCCGGTTCCATGCGAATAATGTGCATGGCGCTCCCGCCGGTCAGCGCAAAACCAAAACCGTCCATCGTTTGGAATGTTTGCTTGTCATCCACAGTAATGACGGACTCCAAGCTGGTGTTGGTGGTAAAGATCAGTTTATCCGGCTGAAGAGCAAATAGCGCGGACCGGTCGCTTTTCGTGAGCCAGAGTTGGGCGCTGGTTTCGGCGGCGGACAGCGGCAGGGAGGCCAAAAGAAGCAGGAGGAGGAATTTCATGGGATTCAATGAGCGCAGGATGACAAATTTCCCGGTGGTGGTCATTTAAATTGATTGAGACGCCAAGAGCATTAATGGCTTTGCCATCGCGTCAATAGTTTTCGGTTCGGATTGCGGTGCCTCGCCCATCGGCAACGCCACGGCGCTGAAGGCGCAAATTGCGAGCAGCGAGGCGAAGGTTAAGCCGGCCTTGCGCGGCGCGCGGAAATCCACCAATCGCTCAATGCGCTGCCGCAACGCACTGCGCGATTCCATGATTCCAACCAAACCGAGACTCAACAACGGACGGCGAAACGCCAGTTTCGCCACTGCCAGCAGCGCCGGCGCGTAGCCATCCGCCTCGTCGCGCAAGGCCAGCATCACCGCGTCGTCCACCGCTTCTTCACGCAGGCGGCGGATGCGCGCATTGGCCAGCCAGAGCAGCGGATGCCACCAATAAACGATCTGAATCAAGGCTCGCGCGCAGTTCACCCAAACATCACCGCGGCGCAGATGAAACAACTCATGCAGCAACACGGCGCGAAGCTGTTCACTCGAAAGTTTCTCCGCCAATTCGCGCGGCAGCAGTATGACTGGACGAAACAAACCGCAAACCGCCGGTGACATCCGGCCCTCGACCATTTTGAGCCGGACAGGTGAACGCCACTTGGCAAAAGTTTGAGCGGCGGCCAGCGCGCCCGAATCGGTTTCCACCGGCTTTGCCTTCCACACCATCCGGGCCACCTGCCACCAGCGAACGGTCATCCACAGCAGCAACATTGCGCTCACCGTTGAAGCCGTCAGCAACAGCCAGCCGGTTCGTTCCAATCGGGGCGGCGGTGGCGGAGGCAATGGAACACTTGAAACTTCAAAGTCGGCTGGCGGCAGGGTTTCACCATAGCTGACGGAGTATTGTTTCAAAACCGGCTGAGGAGCGACCTCTTTGGCGGGTATCAGCCACCATGCGGCGCCGGTGGACAAAGCGAGCGTTGGCGGCAGGAGCAATTTTGCCAGCACGACTAGCCAAAGGGCGTAACGCCCGGCCGCCCGGATTTCTTTGGCCAGCAAAAAATCCAGGCAGAAGACGATGATCATGAGCCGGCTGGATTGCCACAAAACCGGCCAGCCAACACGCAGCAGTCGTTCGCCCGCTCCGTTCAAGTTTTCAATGATGGTATTCATGGTTTCCCGTTCCGATTCCGATTACTTTTTGACCGATTTCTTTTTGGCTTTGATGAGTGATTCCAGCCCGGCCAGCTCTGCTTCATTCAGATCGTTGTTGTCCAACAGGCACTGAACCATGGGCGTGAGCGCGCCATTGAAAGCATGCTTGAGCGCGTAAACCAGTTCGCTGCGCTGGGCCTCATTGCGCGTCACGGCAGAACTGTAAATGGTCAGCTTGCCTTCCTTTTTGGCCTTGAGCGCACCCTTGGCCGCCATGCGATCCATGAGGGTGCGCACGGTGGAATAATGCCAGCCGGTGGATTTAAAAAGTTTTTCCTGAATGGCCGGCGCCGTGCAGGGCTCGGAATCCCAAACGGTTTTGATAATGGACCATTCCGCCTCGGTCAGTTCGATGGATTGCGTGGTCATGGAGCGACTATCTCTACAAATGTAAAGATAATCAAGCGCATTCTCTACAATTGTAGATTTTACCGTGATCAGTTGCCGTCTTCCGAGAGCGGCTGCGGAGGAATGCTCTTTCCATTTGGCGGGTGGTCGGCATCGGAACGCACCCGGTTGCCTGAAGAGTCAACCAGAGTGGCTGTGACGAAAATCATCAATTCCTTGCTGTTCTGATTCGCTTGGCGGGAAGTTTCTTTCCCTCCAAGGGCATTATTTTCCGGCAAAACGCCAATCACAGCCGTTTGTCCGTCCCAAATATTTAGTTTGATCGGTCTCTGGCCAATGGGAAACCTTGGCGAATTTTCCGGCAGAACATTTTTTGGCCCAACCTTCGTCCGAACCACCGTTGCATTGGTTGTTGCGTGGCTATCTACATACTGAAGTAATGAAGGAATAAGCGTCAAATTAATCGTGTAGTTATCTGACAACACTTTCGGCAGCACATCCAGGATCGGCCCTGTTTCCACAAGCTCGTGCGCCGGTTCAGGCCAAATCTGAGCTGGACCAGAGATTGCCCCCAGCTTGGTATCATTTGAATCAAGGTTTCGAATAGATGTGGCCCGCATTTGCGTCTGCCTTCCGCTTGATGTCGTGGTTTCCGGTTCAGCCAAAAAGTTTACTCCCTTGCCCATCTCCAAAGCGCGCATAACCGTCTTAAAATTCTCCGCATTGAGAATCCCGATCATGGCACCCAAAGAAGCAAGATTAGTGACTCTTCGATCAAGCCTCTGGATCTGGCTAAAACCTGCCAACATTTCTTTTGGCACCTCCACAAACCGTGCCTTGATGTGAACAGCCGCGCTCCCGTCTTTTTGATATTCAAAAACAGCTTTTTCTATTATTTCCAAATCAGCCTCCGTAGCCCTGACATAAATTCTGCCAACCCGGTCGTTATAAAAAATGGATTTACCCGGAGGGGATTCAAAGTTCACGCCTAGCCCGGTGAGATCCCTTTTCAGCGCCATGGTAACAGACGAAGACGTCACCACGATAGATGAAAACGAGCCTGGCTGTGGATATGAATCCAACGTCGCACGCTTCACTAAATTTGAATTAAAAATACCCGGATCAACTTTGAAAACCCGGGAATACAATTGAGGAATGGCAGCCTTCGCTGAAAAGACAACGCCGTCGGATTGAATGTGGTATTTGAGCGGTCGGTTTGCAACAAGGAGAATTGCGTCCAAGACATCCCATAGCCTGACATCCGAGAGTTGCGGTATATTAACAACCGTCGAATCTACATCCCCAAGGGAACTACACATTTCATTGGTGGCAATCGTAATGACCACGCCTTCTTTTTCCGGATCATACTGCTTTGCCACCTGATTAAGCTGGCGGACAACCTCCTCCAAACTGAGGCTGTTAAATTGGACCTCGGGCAGTTGTATGCGGTCCAATCTTCTGACAATAGCCTGCCGCTCCTGATCTATCTTGGGAACTGCCTCTTGGTTGTTTGTCACGACGTCTGCCAGCGCCGAAGATACCAAAACAAGGAAATAGACCAAACCACAAATTCGCCCCAAGATTTTCATAAGAATGCCGCCGTTATGACATGAAATCACAACGGCGGCAACGCTTTCCTAAATCATGGATTTTACTTCAACTTGGCCAGCGTGGCTTTGATGGCTTCAAAGTTGGGCAAATCTTTGGGCGTCGGCGTTTGCTCGCTGTATTGGACCACGCCGTTTTTATCGATCACAAACGCGGCGCGCGCCGAGGTGTCGCCCACGCCGGCGAGCATCGGGAACACCACGTCGTAGGCTTTGGTGACGGTTTTGTTCAGGTCGCTGGCCAGCGTGATGCCAATGTTATTCTGCTTGGCCCAGGCTTCCTGGGCGAACGGACTGTCCACGCTCACGGCGATCACCTGCGCGCCCAGATCGGCATAGGCGCTCAGGCCGGAGGTGACATCACACATTTCGCTGGTGCACACGCCGGTGAACGCCAGGGGGAAAAACAACAACACCGTGTTCTTGCTGCCAAAGTTGGCGCTGAGTTTGACATCCACCACGCCGGAAGCGTTCTTGGATTTGAGGGTGAAATCAGGGGCCTGGGAGCCAACGGGAATTGCCATAGTATTTGTTCCTTGGATTGTTTGGTTGCGATTTAGTTGTTAAAACGATTGGATTGCATCTTGGAAATTCAAGCGGCATCTGTCAAACCTGTTTAGAATTAAACTAATTTGAAAAAGAAGTTTCACAACGCCGCCAGGACTTCGGCCGCGTGTTCTTCCGGTTTCACCGCCGGCCAGATTTTTTTGATTTTGCCATCCGGGCCGATCAGGAAGGTCACGCGGAATGTGCCCATGTATTTGCGGCCCATGAAGGTTTTCTGGCCCCACACACCATAGGCTTCAACGATCTTTTTGTCCGTATCCGCCAGCAATGTGAAGGGCAATTTGAATTTCTCCACAAACTTGTCATGGGATTTGACTGGATCGGGGCTGACCCCGAGAACCACGGCGCCCTTTTTCTTGAAGTCGGCAAAATGATCGCGAAACGCGCAGGCCTCCTTGGTGCAACCGGGCGTGTCATCCTTCGGGTAAAAATAAAGAATCACATTTTGCCCCTTGAAATCAGCCAGCGAGACTTTGCCACCACCGCTCGTCTCAGCCGTAAAGGCAGGGGCTTTGTCGCCTTCCTTGAGATTGAGTTGAATTTCTTTGGCCATAAATTGCTAAACGAATAATGCGAGTTGGCTGAGGTTGCAAATTGAATTTAGCTCAGGCTGGTGGCCCCGGATGGTTGGACTTCTGGCGCGCGGAACTGGAAGGATGCGCCCCGAGCTGTTTGGTTCCATCCCAAATATAAAACCAGCCGGAAAACGCGGTAAACAAGCCCGCTCCAATGAGCCACACTTTCAGCATGTAGCCGTGAAACAAAAGATCCCAGCGCAACAATATCCAGCTCACCACGAGCATCTGGAAAATGGTGGCCAGCTTGCCGGTGAGCCGCGGGCGCACCGTGATGTTGCCCACCACGGAACGCACCACCAGCGCGCCAATTCCCAGCAGCAGGTCGCGGCCTATGATGATGCCCGTGAGCCACAATGGAATCTGGCCGAATCGTCCGGGATGCTCAAAGCTCAACAGAACAATGGCGGACACCAGCAGCAATTTGTCGGCGAGCGGATCAAGCACCGTGCCCAGTTCGCTCCACTGGTGATAACGACGCGCCACATAACCGTCAACCCCGTCCAAAATCGCCGCGACCACAAAACTCAACAGCGCCGCGAGCCGATGGATTTCGTTCCCCGTTTCGACGTAATACAACATTTCAACCACAAACAGTGGAATCAGCACGATCCGCACAATCGTAATTTTATTGGCTGTCGTCATGACTCTGGAAAACTGACACGATTTTTTACAAATGGCACGTTTCGAATTGCATTTTTAGAACAAGTTCGACGGTCTGATCTTCCAATCCGCAGTCAGCCGGAGTTACGGCAAATCTCACCAATGTCCACCCGGCCTGGCTGGTCCCAAATATGAGCGAACGCGTCTCATTCTTGGATGGCTTAACGGGGCGTTTTAATATATTAATGTTAATAGTTAACCATTCTAAAGTTGGAATGATGACCGTCTCCGCGAAAGCAGGCATCAGTTGCAGCAATTGGCAGAGCGGCACAACGACCGGAAAAGATGTATATTCGGGCGATTTTCAAACCGGGAATACCGGTGGCGATTACAACCATTTTTACGATTGCAGCAAAACGTCCGGCGGCATTCAGATCAGTTGCCAAAACGACCAAAACATGTATCACGGTTCATGCACCGTGGTGTATGAATGCAAGGATGGCAAATCTTATTATTGCAATGTGGATAATTGGAATGGAAAAGATTGTATCGATTGCTCCAACCAGACTCCCGACGATTGCAACGAGATAAAAATTTGCCAGCGAACCTGTGTTCCGGAGCCTTCAACCATCCTGGCGGGCGCCATGAAGTTGATTCCATTTGGCATCAGCACCCTGCGAATTTTGCGGAAGGGCAAAATGCAGGTCGTTGATTAACCCAAAATAATTCCAGAGAACCGCCGGCCATCGCTGGCGTTTTTTTATGCCCCGCCACCGTGCTTGGCCTGTGGTTTCCCCTTTCGGAAAATAAACCACCAGAACCAGACGGTTCCCGCAAGCCCACACAAGGCGGCGCCAATGAAATTCGCTTGGGGACTGACATGCCACAGCCAGGCCCCGAGAATCGACCCGGTCGTCACCGTGCAATCACGGATCAGATAATACGCCCCATACGTCCGGGCGCGGAGTTCGGGGCGGGCCTCGCCGATAATCAACGATTTTCGCGCCGGTTCGCCAAATTCCTTCAGCCCGCGCACCACGAAAGCCGCCGCCAGCCATTTAAAATCGTGCGCCACCAGCAGGGTCAACGGAAAAAGCGTGAAGAACCCAAACGTAATTAAAACAAACGGACGACGACCATATTTATCCGCCCAATGCGCCACCGGAATGTAGCAGAGCATGGCCGCCACCATTTCAAAGGTGACCAGATAGCCGTATTGCTGTGCCGTAACCCCACCAAAATCCATTGCCCATAAAATCACAAACGCATAAGGCAGGCGCTCGCAAAACCGGATGAGAATATCGCTGACCAGCAGTTCCCTTAAGCCGGGCGTGAAGGAACGGACCACCGCCCCAAAACCGGGACGGTTGGATGATTCACCTTGGACGGGGATCTTTTCATTCGCTGGAACCGCCGGCTCCAGCATGAGCCATTGGAAAAGGGCCGTGAGCAGATTCAGCCCGATGCAAAGCAGCAAGGCATAACGCAAGCCCGCTGACCAGCCAAACCGCGTCAGCAACCATCCCCCGATGAGCGGTCCCAGCATCATCGGCACGCGGCGAATCATCGACTGCACGCCGACGCCCATCGTGTGGCGATGACTTTGAAGGGATGTGGCAATGATCGAGAAAGTCGCCGGCAGTGACAGCGCGCTCCAGGCCAGAAACAAGAATGAACCAAGCAGCAGCGCCAGCCAATGCGGCCAGACCAGAACCAGAACATATCCCGCGAGCGAAATGCCACTGAATAGCAACATGGATTTCCGCTGTCCCCAATGATCAGTCAGCCAGCCGCCGGGATACGCGTAAAGCGCCCCGAGCAATGTTTGCAAGGCATCAAACAGGCCGATGACCAGCACGGAACCGTCCAGGGTTTCGATGTATTTGGGCGCAAAACCGAGCCATAACTTTTCGCCGGTTCCCGCCAAAATCAAGGCCACCAGCAGCATTGAAATATTTCGCCGCAGCGCCAGGAATTCTCCGGTCTTTTGCCACCACCTCATAACGTTAGCGGGCGTATTCTGACACAGTCAGCCGCCGTCCGCACGCCAGGAAAGCGTTCCTTCACCTGATAGGGCGGGCGCTCTGGACGACGCCTCATCGCAACGCTTTCAAACTTCCCTATTTGTTTTCGCCAGCGGTTTGTGCTTAAGTTGGCATTGTGAAATTACCGGCGCGCATGCCACATCTGCTGCTGGGACCAGTGCTGACACGCTGGCGAATTGCGCTAGCCTTGGCGGTGGCCGCCGCCGCGGATGCCGGGCAACTTCTCGTCGGTCCGCTCGGTTGGATCTTCATTGACCAGGCCATTGACGTGCTGGCCATGGCCCTGACCATGGCCATTTTGGGATTTCATCCGCTGCTGCTTCCCTCGTTTGTAATTGAACTCATTCCGGTCGCGGACATGTTGCCGACGTGGACAGGCTGCGTGGTGGCTGTCATTGCTTTGAAAAAGCGCCAATCCCCGCCGCCCCCGACGGATATTGCAGTTTAAAATTTGCGTTTTCAGCCTGCTTCGCAGGCACGACAAGAATCGCGCCGGCGTCGTCTGGTTGCGACCGAAATCCCAGCGAGTCCGGCGGAATTTCCGCCGCTGAAACGCAGGCCACAACATTTTCACAAGCGCGCTTGAGTCATCGGACTCGGCCCTTTAGATTGCCGCCACATGAGCCAATCGTTGAAAGAACAAGTCGCGCAAACCACCGCGTGGATTCGCAGTCTGCGCCAGGAAATTTCTCAAGTGATCGTTGGGCAGGAAGCCCTCGTGGACCGGCTTCTGGTCGGCCTGCTCGCCAACGGCCACGTGTTGCTCGAAGGCGTTCCCGGTCTGGCCAAGACGCTCTCCGTCCGCACGCTCGCGACCGCTGTGCAGGCGAAGTTTAATCGCATTCAGTTCACGCCCGATTTGCTGCCAGCGGACATCGTGGGCACGCTCATTTACAATCCGCAGGACGGCAAATATCACGCCACGCGCGGCCCGATCTTCGCGAATTTCGTCCTCGCCGATGAAATCAATCGCGCTCCGGCCAAGGTGCAAAGCGCGTTGCTCGAAGCCATGCAAGAACGGCAGGTCACGCTCGGCGGCGAGACGATGAAACTGCCGTCTCCGTTTCTCGTGCTCGCCACGGAAAACCCGATTGACCAGGAAGGCACCTATCCGCTGCCCGAGGCACAAGTGGATCGTTTCATGTTCAAGGTGCTGCTCGATTATCCGAACGAGGCGGAGGAGCGGAAAATTCTCGACCGCATGGCGTTCACCAGTCCCGAAACGCCGGTGAAACCCGTCGTGTCGCTCGAAGAGATTTTGGCAACGCGCAAGCTGGTGGACCAGATTCACGTGGACGAAAAGGTGCGCGATTACATCGTGAAGATCGTGTTCGCCACGCGCAAGCCGGCGGATTTCAAGCTGGACGTGACGCATTTCATCCAGTTCGGCGCCTCGCCGCGCGCGACGATTTACCTGACGCTGGCCGCCAAGGCGTGGGCGCTGCTGCAAGGCCGCGACTACGTGATTCCCGAAGATGTGAAAAACATCGGCCCCGACGTGCTGCGCCACCGGATCATCCTGACCTACGAAGCCGAAGCGCAGGCCGTGACGACCGACGCGATCATCAAAAAAGTGTTCAACGCCGTGCCGGTGCCGTAAAAATGAAAACAGGCAAAAATTGTCAAATATGAGCGCTAAACCCAACGGACTTTTAACTTGGAACATCAACGAGATTTCCAACGCGGTAAGCATTGGAACCGACGATGTTCGGGAGTATTTCACGGACGGGCGGCGTGTGAGCTTTCTCTTGGAAAGACGTTTGGCATATGAAGTCGAGAAAGGCAAATTGGCTCAAAGCGAAGGTGCGGGATTCGACTTAATTGATTTACAAGGCCGCAAATGAGAAGTCCGCAGCACCACGAAAGGCGGCATTCATTTTTGTCCCAGCCACCGTTTGGTGAACCGGGTGCGCGCCCGACGATCGGGTTGTTTTCATCTACCACCAATCAATCCCCAAGCGGTGGCTCCTTTTCAACTACATCGTTCCGGCCAAGCGATTCTGTGGCTGAATTATATTGGTGAGAGCGTCGAGAGCAGTGGCTGCAACTTCAATCCTGGGCGCTAGGGAGATAGCCGCTCAATTTTCCAAGACCCATCCGATTGGCGGTAATAACAAAACCGATCGTGCAAGCGGCTGGGACGTCCCTGCCAAAATTCAATCCGTTCCGGGTTCAAGATAAACCCGCCCCAATTCGGCGGCAGCGGCACTTCGTTGGAAAATTTTTGTTCCAATTCACGCCATTTGTTTTCCAAAATCCCGCGATTTTGAACGATTTCGCTTTGGTTCGAAGCCCACGCGCCAATCTGGCTGCCGCGCGGACGGCTTTTGAAGTAGGCCTCCGATTCTGTCACCGGCAATTTTGTCACGGTGCCGGCCACGCAAACCTGGCGTTCCAGCGCCGACCAAAAGAAGGTTAGTGCGGCATGGGGATTCCGGGCGAGTTCACGGCCTTTGCGGCTGTCATAATTCGTGAAGAAAATAAAACCGCGTGCGTCCACAGATTTCAACAGCACCGTCCGGGTGGAAGGTTTGCCATCGGCGTCCACGGTTGCCAGGGTCATGGCATTCATGTCGGCCGGGCGATGGTTGCGGATTGCGCTCCAGAGATGGTAAAGGGCGATGCCGATTTTTCGCCAACGACTTTGGGACGAGGCGCCGATGGCTTCGCGAAACCACTGCTCAAACTGCGTGAACGGGCTGGCGTTCAACGCCGCGCGATCCAGATCGCCGCGCCGGTAATCCTCGCGAAAGTCGCTCAGGTTCATTTCACATTCCCCGGAACGCCGTCAGGCCCAGCAGCAAGATGAACAGCGCAAACGCCAGGCGAATGCCGCTGGTCAGGCGCACGCGGGATTCATTGGCCGTGGCCAAAGCGATCAAATCGCGCAGGCGCCAGGGGGTAATCGTGAACCAAATACCCGCCAGCACCAGGACGTAGGCCCAAACCTGGATGACGAGGACGAATGGCGACTGGCCCAGATGCGGGCGTCCGGTATCCACCATCAATTTGGCCAGCAACAGCAAAACCACGGCCAGTCCGCGCACCGCCAGAAAATCCCGCACAAAAACGCAGGCGCCAATGCCCACGGCGGCAAAACCAATCAACATGGGCTTTTTAAAGGCGGCAAAATCGGCGATCGGCTCGTTGTTCACCAGCCATAAAAACCAGCCGGTCGCTAGCAGCATGAGGACGACGCCCACGGCGTAGTTGCGGGGAAATTTACGCGCCGTGACGGTAAAATTCTTGGGACATGCCAGACCGTAAATCTGCGGCACGCTCATGCCCGCACCCAGCAAAATGGTCAACAATGACAGTTTCATTTTGGTAAATTAAACCACGAATTCAGACCAATAGACACGAAGAAAAGAAAACTGGTCAAAAATAATCCGGGGACATGTCACGGCCGGAGGTCGCTGACAGCGACCTGTGGAATGGGGCTTGCCGACTCAGTGCGGTTCTTATTATGATCATCTAAAAGACTGATGCAAAAGGGCTGGTGCCCGGTTAGTTGCATGAGCTGATGTTTAACTCTCAACCTCACCAAAGCGTGTTATCCCCAAAGCACCCATCGCCAGGCACCTTGTTGCTGGACCCCATTCAATTCAATTCCTCATCCAACAGTGCAAATTTGCCTCCAAGAAATGGCTTCGCCCACGCCGTTTGGCGGAGCCGGCTTGTGCTGTTGATCGTCGCCGCTGTCGGTTTCCTCTCCATCCCGCTGCTTCACGCTGCGCCGATCTACGTGCTTCGGTATGCCTTCACCAACTACCCAACCGCCAACGGCACGTTCGGCAATCGCGCCGTGGCGGGACTCAATGACGACGGCGACGTTTGTGGCACATTTATCACTACCAACGCCCTCGACAACTCCTTGAGCCCGGTTAGTTCCGTTTATCTGATGCGAACCAACGGCGTCGTTTATGATTTGTTTCCGCGCGGCGTCACGCCCGCAGTCACAAACGCTTACGCCAACAATCTGACCCAACGCCGCGCCGACGGCTCTTTGCAAATCGTCGGCTCGGTGCAGCAGGCCGACGGTTTCCAGCGCGGGGCCATTTGGACCGTGGCTTCGAGTGGAGCCATATCGAGCTTTATCGTGCTGACCAACCGGGTTCTGGATACCAACAGCGTGGCCCCGGGCGAGCAAGGCTACGGCGAGGCCAACGCCATCAACGATTCCGGCGACGTCGTCGGCGACGGAAACTCGTATAATGCCTTTGAAGCGCTGAACTGGTCGCCGCCCTACATGACCGAGCCGTCGTATTGGAGTTTGAACGCCACCACCGCTCTGGCAGTGGACAATCAAGGAGTCGTTTTGGTCAATGGCGGTTTCGGAACGATCTTCACACCTTATTCCTATTCAGGTGCGGCCCTGCTTTTCGGGGGTAGTCCAACCGAATTGCCGGCCGGCGGGACGAACGACTTGGGATACGGTCCTTGGACGGAAGTGTATGCTTTTGCGATGGCCGGTCCAACCGTTGTTGGTCGGGCGTATTTTGGCACCAACAGTCCTGAAGAATTGCCCTTTGCCTGGAATCGCGGTGACGCAGAGATAACATTGCTACCGTCGCCAGCCGGGATGATTTACGGGAATCAAAATAGCGAAGCTGACTCAATCGCCACCAATGGCGACATCGCCGGGTTTAGTAGTATCGGCGGCTACATTTATACGAACAATGACGGTTCGTTTTACACCAATTTTAATTATAACTCAGGCGCGGATTTCTACTATACGCTCTGGAAAAAAGAGGGAGGCGTTCACCAGGCTTATGACTTGGACAGCCTATTTTTGACTCAACCCGGCTTTTCCTCGTTGCGTTACGGGACTACCATCGTCCAACCCAACTCTTACGATATCGCCATCAATGATAATCATGATGTCGCTTTGCATTACTTTGGCGACATCTATAACCCAAACGAAACAAAGTATGAAGCCGTGCTGGTCTATCAAACGATCAACGACGGCCTCGTTCAATTCTCCGACGGTGACACGTTCACGGCGGACAGGGCCAGCGGCTCCATGACCGCCAATGTTGAATTGATCCGCGCCGATGGTTATACCGGCCCGGTTACGATTCAATATGCCACCGCTGACGGCGATGCCGTTTCCGGTCAGGACTACATCGCGAACAGCGGAACGCTGACTTGGAATGCGGGTGAGAATGGGGCCAAGACTGTTACCATCCCATTGGTGACGAACAATTACACTTACATGGGATATAATGGCAAGACGTTCTACCTCAACCTCAGCAACGTGACCGGCGCGCAAATCGGGCTGAACCATGCCGCAATGCAGATTTACAGCACTGATTACAGTGAGACGTTTGATTTCACCAATGTTTCGCCTGATTTGTATGACGCATATGATGTTCAGGCCGGCACCACGAATGTCGTGGTAACCTTGACCCGCGGTTATCCCTTGGATGGGACGATGGTCCTGACGAATGTCATGACTTCGGACTACTTTGCCGTGGCGGGACAAGATTATCAGGGCATCACCAATACCACGCCGGTCACCTGGAATCCTGGACAGCCCGGCTCGGTTTCGTTTTCCATTCCGTTGCTCGATACCACCAACCTCTATTCGCCGCTCAGCTTTACTGTGGAAGCAGATGGCACGATCGACGCCACCAATCCCGTCACGGCTTATGCCACTGTAAGAATCTTGCCGGTCGGACAGACGCCGGCATTCCAAGTGGATACGGCAACTCCCTTGACGCGGAGCAACCTTCTGGACCTGATGAGCTTTGTCGAGCAGGGGGTAACGGTGTCGTTCCAAAGTTCAAGCAACCTGGTGAATTGGGCGACAGTGTCACAGATCGAATGCACCAACGGCATCGTTCAATTTGACCCTTCCATTCAGGCGAGGCAAAAGGCGCTTTTCTATCGGGCCGTGGTTCAATAGCGCCGCGTCAGATTTTACTGGATAACTTTTCCGCGTAACGTGAAGAAGGCGTCAAGTAAAGGCAGGGTGACCTATTGGTTTAACAATCTCCATACCCGCAACACCTCGGTGGCGCCCCAGGCCTGCGCGTCGCAGCCGCGCTGCGTGTGCGGCGCATCGCCATCAAGGATTTCGGGAAGCTGGCCAAGGCAGCCTTTGTTGAGAAGGATTTCAGCACTGCCCAGATAACTTTTTGCCGCCGCGACGGCTGCCGGTGAACCGTTCCACGCCTGAACGAGCGCTTCACAAAACGTCGGGAAGGTCCAGGTCCAGGCGGTGCCATTGTGATAGGCCGGTTTGCGGCGCGTGTCTTCATCGCCTTCATAGCGCGGACAATACGGTTCCGACGGATTGTTGAGCAAATGTCCGTCGCGCCAGATTGGCTGGGGCACGGCCAAGGGCAGGGGGGCGAGCGAGCGTAACGCGCCCGGGATGACCAGATGTTTTTGGGCGGCGGCGACGCAGCGTTGCGCACGTTCACCGGTCACCAGTCCGAGACTGATGGCGAATAGGCAGTTGCTCCGCAGCGCGTCGCTGGGCGTGGCGGCGCGGGCGATGACGCGAGGCGTGGCGATCAACTCGTCGGCAAACCAGCCTTTGTCCTCGAGCCAGAACAGTTTTTCAAACGAGGTGAACGCGTGTTCGGCGAGGCCGCGCCAGGCGGCCTTTTCGCCGGGCGCGGAAATCTTCTCAAGCTGGCGCAACAGCCGGATCCACAACACCTGGATCTCGACGGGATACCCTTCGCGCGGCGTGCCGGCGGGATAATTTGTGTCCATCCAGGTGAAGTGGCTCGGGCTCCAGATCAGCGCGGAGTCGGCATCCATCTGAATGCCGTTGGGCGTGCCTTGGGAATAATTTTTCGCGATGCTTGCCAGCACGTCGCGAATGGTGCGGCCGGATTCATCCACGGCGACCTCGTAAAATTTCTGGTCGGCCAGATCCTCGCACACCACGGCGAACCAGAGCGGCGCATCCGTCGTATCGCGGTTGGAAACGTCGTTGCCGTTGATCGTGTTTGGCAGCGTGCCGTCCTTTTCAAACCGGGCGAACGTCAGCAGAATCTGTTTTATCTCATCCACCAGACCGGCGGCGAGCAGGCCGCGGGCGCAGATGAGCGAGTCGCGGCCCCAGTCCAGAAACCACGGATAGCCGGCGATGACGGTTTTGAAATCATCCCGGCGCACCACGAATTGGCGGGCGGCGAACTCCAGTTGTGCGGCAAAGGTGTGCGGCGTCTCCGGGGAATGTTTGTGCGCCGTTTTGGCCGGAAATTCAAGCGAATGCGCGTTGGTTTCCGCCGTGGCGACGAGCCTTGCCTGCCGGCCTTTGGCCAGGGGCAATTCAAACCAGCCCGGGCTGTAGGCGTCGCCGTGGCCTTCCTGGCCGCGTGTTTGTTCGACGGGATGGCCAATGTTCTCGCACCATTCCGGCTGCGGATGATACACACCGTGGTTGGCAAACACGCGCAATTGACGATCACTGGCCGGCGTGAAGGCAAAACCGCTCCGGCCATCCAGCAAGTGCATGTTGGAGGAAAAATGAAAGTCCGCGCCGCCGTTGCGTTTGGTTTCGCAGTGAAAATTTCGATCTTCAATGTCCACGCGCACCGTCAGCCGCACATCGGCATGCGCCGGCAATTGTTTGCCCACGGCTTTCTTTTCGCTGGGCCGGTTAAACTGAAAAACGACCGTGTTTTGATTTTCAATCATTTCGGCCCGCAGTTCGATCTCGACCGTGTGGCCGTCGCCGGCATTGGCCACAAATTGCCAAACCGGAGCCGGACCGGCCTGGAACGCCTTCAAATTTTTAAAATCCAGCGGCGAAAGAAAACCGTCGGCATTGACCCAAACCCGAAGGCGTTTGATAAATACGTGCCGATCCACGGGCACACTTGGATGGAGATTCGCGCCCAGCGCGCAATCGTATTTTGATTGAACACGGCCAAAATCCACGGCCAGGCGCGCCATGCCGCCGCGATGATTCGTCAGCAAAACGAGCGAGTCAGCCGGCGGCAACGAGGCGTGGAATTCGGGATAATGGGGTTCGGCGGTCAAGAAACGGACGGTCGCCGAAACGGTTTGGGGCAACGCTCCATGCCGTTCCAAAGACAAGGTTGCATCGCCGCCAGCGGCCCGGGGAGCGAAACAGGCGACATGCCTCTTGCCGGCGGGAATGGATTGCACATGCACCGGCGGAACCTTGCCATCACAATGATTTTCGTTGGCGCTCGTTAGATCCAAGGTTGCGCGGAAAGGTGTTTCATCCTGAATGAGGAGCCAGTGATCCGGCGGCACAAGACTGATCCGGCGGGCATCCGGCAAATTCCAAGTGACGACGCGCGGATAAAATTTCAATTCAGAGACGGTGAGCAGCGCGGACAAGGTGGCTTGGGTTTTCCCGATGGCGTATTCGCTGGCGGCGGCGAGGAAATTTTGGGGCGAACGTTCCACCTGTTGCGCGAGCCAAAGCCAGTCCAGACCATCGACGGTTTCAATCGGGATGATTTTGCTCAAGGCTTCAATGGCAAATGCCGCCTGGGCGCGCGCCCGACGGTATTGATCGCCGCCGAGGCCGGCGGGGTTGGCGGTTTCAGCCAGGCAATAAACCGCACCCGCGGCGAGCGCGAACGTCATCTGCTCTTTTTCGTTGGTAATTTGGGGCAATGGTTGGCCGAGCAAGTCAACGGCGGTGGGCAGATTTGGGAAGGCCGCCTTGGAAATCGAAAGGGTGTGCTCCTGGTCAATGACGGTGTTGGCCAGCATCAGCACGGAATCCTTGCCTTCGGCGGATTCGCGGAGCAAAGCGTAAACGGGGGAGTCAGACGCACTCACGCGGGTTAGCCGGGCCCCGTCAAAAAAACAGGGGTGATCGGAAACCAGACGGTTCAGACGCGCCAGTTCGGCCACGAGATTGTCCGGATTTCCCCAATTCAAGCCGGTATGGCCATGCACGCGGATCTTCTCGGTGGCCAGCCATTCCACGCCGCAGGTGAAGCCAAATCCGCCGCTGGGGCTGGCCAAGGCGCAGAGCTGATTTCGCAGCAGCGACCAGGTGCGACCTTTCTTGGCCAGCCGGTCATTGTCGTGCGTTTCCGAGTAATGAACGTAGCTGCCGACATGCAGGCTTTGCTGATTGGCGTAGTCAAGATAGCCGGCGACGTCGCGTCCGGAATAATTTTGAAACAACTCGGAATAGGCCCATTGCAGGCCGCCTTCGGTGAGCAAACTTTCGGTGGCCGCCCAGGAGCCGCCCAGGCCTTCGAGCAGAAAAATCGTTTCGGGGAATTCTTCCTGAACGCGGGCGATGATGTATTGCCAGGCGGTGGTGGGAATTTTGTAGCCGGCATCGCAGCGAAACCCATCAACTCCGCGCCGGCACCAAATGAGCAGCGAATCGGCGATGATATCCCAGAGCTGGACGTCGTGTTGCTCCAGTTCCACCAAATCTTCCCAGACGGTTCCCCACGCGCCGGGACTGGCGAAGGCACCATCAGGTTTCTTCAGAAAAAATTGCGGATATTGCTCCTGCAAGGTTGAACCCCAGCCGGTGTGGTTGATGACGATGTCAATGAACACGCGCGCCCCCAGTGAATGGGCTTCCCGGGTGAGTTCGCAGAACTGGTCGATGCCGGTGGCGCGTTGATCGAAGTCAATTAACGCGGGATCCACGGCGGTTAAATCGAGCGCGGCGTAGGGGCTGCCAAAGCGGCCGAACCGGGCGTAGGTGGTCGGCGTCGGATGCACGGGCAGCAAATGAATGATGCGGCATCCAAGCCGTTGAATGATGTGCGGCAATTGGCGGGTGAGATCGCGGAATTTGCCGCTGGGCGGCAGGGTGGCGTAGCCGAGCGCTTCGAGTGATTTTAATTGGGCTTCCAATTTCCGATCTTCCGTGGTGGCCAGATTTTTGGTGGAGCCAAACAAGCGGGTGAAGGCGCAATAAATGGTGTTGGCCGTGCGGGTGAAATTGGGATGAACAGAGATGCCGACGTCCGATCCATCGGGCCAGTGTTGCCAGCCTTTTTCATCCAGCAGATAGGGTTTGGCTTTGAAGAAGCCGACCTCCGCCAGCGGCAGTTCGATTTGCCAGCCGTGGCCGGTTTCTTGCATTGGTAGATCACGCCACGAAGCGCCGGCCGTGGCGGCGCCTCCGGCGTGAGCGGCGATGATTTCGCGCCGCCGGGCGGCGGCCCGGCCGAGATTGGTGCGCAGGCGCGCGGACCATTGTTTGTCGGGGCCGGGAAGCTGGCCGGCTTGCAGGGTGAATTGAAGCTTGTCGCCGACGAAGCGCGCCAGGCGTTCGCCGGGCACGGGTGACATGGTTGGTCTGAGTTGTTCCACCTTGAAAAAGAGTTATCAGGAAGTGACATCCGGCGAAAAGGAAAAAGCGAAATTGCTTTGACTTAGGATTGCGCTGGAGCGGGCGGATAATTACTTTGGCATTGCGTTTGCTGAATTTTATCGCGTCATGGTCGCAGGAACTTTAAGCCCGAGTGAAGAAGCTCAATTAGCCCAAACAATTGAGATGTTTGAGGTTATTGTGCAGTCGCAGCCCAGCGATACGCAATCGCTGGAAATCTTGAAGGAGGCTTATTCCAAGCTCGGACGCGAGCCGGATGTCGTGAATACCTCCAAGCGCATCGCCCAAGCCTATCTGCAACAGGGGCAGCTTTCATCCGCGATTTTGGAATACGAAACAATTTTACAGCGGCAGCCCGATGACGCCGACGTCCGGGCCGCCCTCAAACAAATCGAGGACAAGGCCAGCAGTGCGGTCATCCAGCCGCCCTCTGACACGGTGACGATGACAGCGGCATCGGATACCACCCTCATGCGGCGCAAAGCCCGGTCGCAGGCTGCGGAGAACATGGATGACGGGCGAAAGACGATGTTCCGCATTTTTGTGGAAAGCCGTTTGATCACCGCCGGCGACTTTGACTTGTGCTGGCGGACGGTGGATTTGCTGCAAGCACCCGCGGATCCGGTGGAGCCGTTTGTGCAGAAACTGCACGAAAAAGGCATCATGCAGACGGAAAAGGCGTTGCGGTTGATTTCGGACAAATCCCGCGTGTCCTATCTGCCTCTGGACCGTTACGACGTGGACATGGATTTGACCCGCGGGTTTCCCGCCGAAGTTTGCCGCCGCTGGTGTGTGCTGCCGTTTGATCGGATGAGCAAGGCGATTCTGGTGGCCACCGCCAACCCGTTTAATCAACAAGCGGCCAAGGAACTTTCCGAGGCCACCACGCACCGTTTGTTGTGGTATCTCGCCATGCCCAATGAACTGATTTCCAATTTGCGCAAAGCGTTTCGTTAACCATGGCCAAAATCAAGTCATTCGCTGAACGAATCGCCGACGCTCTGATCGAGGACGGCCTGTTGAGCGCCAACCAGATCGAGGAATTGCTCGAACGCCAAAAGAAGGAAGGCGCCCGGCTGGTAAAACTGCTCATCGACAAGGACAAACAATACGTCAGCATTGATGACCTGGCCGTTTGCATGGGCCGCGTGCTCAACGTGGCTCCGATCAATCTCAACCGCATCAACATTACGCCGGAAGTGGCGGAATTGGTGCCGCGGGATGTGGTCCATAACCACCGCGTCGTGCCGGTCAGCCGGCTGGAAAATCGCTTGTTTCTGGCGATGGCCGATCCGCTCAACGTCCTGGCGTTGGACGACATCAAGCGCATCACCAAGCTCGAAATTTCCCCGCTCATCGCCTCGGAGAAAGCCATTGCGGACAAGCTGAATGCTTTGGATGCCGCCAAGAGCGGCTCCATGGAAGACATCATTCAGGATGCGCAAAAGCGGAGCGAGGCGGAAGGGGAAACGGAAACCATCGAGTCAGTCCGGGAAACCACGGAAGAGGTCAATCTTGACCAACTGGCCGCATCCAGCGAAGAGGCACCGGTGATCAAGCTGGCCAACTTGATCGTGCTCCAAGCCATCAAGGACCGCGCGAGTGACATTCACCTGGAACCGTTCGAGAAAGTCATGCGGTTGCGGTATCGCGTGGACGGTGTGCTGCTGGACGCCACGCCGCCGCCGAAACAGATGCAGCTCGCGCTGGCTTCGCGTTTCAAAATCATGTCGAATCTCGACATTGCCGAACGCCGTCTGCCGCAGGACGGCCGCATGCGCGTGAAAGTCAGCGGCAAAGATTACGATTTGCGCGTCTCGGTCCTGCCCACCGTCCATGGCGAAAAGATCGTGTTGCGCGTGTTGGACAAGTCCAATCTGTCCGCGAGCCTGGATAAAATCGGCCTGGACGAGGGAACTTTCAAACAATTCAAGAGCGCCATTGACGCGCCGCACGGGTTGATTTTGGTGACCGGACCGACGGGTTCCGGCAAAACCACCACGCTGTATTCCGCCCTCAACGAGCTGAACAATCCAACGTGGAACATCATCACGGTGGAAGATCCGGTGGAATTCCAGATTCCCGGCATTAACCAGGTGCCCACCAAGAAGGAAATCGGACTTTCCTTTGCCAACGCCTTGCGCTCCATTCTGCGTCAAGACCCGGACATCATCATGATCGGGGAAATCCGCGATACGGAAACGGCGGAAATTGCGATTGAGGCCGCCTTGACGGGCCATCAAGTGCTTTCCACGATGCACTGTAACGATGCGCCCGGCGCCATCGCGCGTTTGGACGACATGGGCATCGCGCCATTTTTAATTTCGTCTTCGGTCATCCTTTCTTGCGCCCAGCGGCTCATGCGCCGCATTTGCTCGCACTGCAAAGAGCCGGTGACGTATCCGGTGAAGATGTTCGAAGATTTGGGGATTGATCCGATCATGTTCGAAGGGGTGCAGTTGTTCCGGGGGCGCGGGTGTGATCGCTGCAAGAATTCCGGTTACGTTGGTCGTATGGCCATTATTGAGGCGATGACGATCAGCGATCAGATTCGCAAGCTGATTATCGCCCGTGCCAGCACCCGCGAAATGGCCAAGCTGGCCATTAATCAAGGAATGCGGACTTTGCGGATGGTGGCTTTGGACCGTGCCCGCGAGGGGCTGTCCACTTTGGAGCAGGTGATGTTGGTCACCTCGTCTTACTAAAACCGCTGGGTTAAGTTGCGCGCTTGGGGGCCGTCCTGAAGCCAGGGCGGCAATTGGGCCTGCCACTCCGGACGGGTTTCGGGCTTGGTATCCACCGGAGTCGTGAGGGTTGGCAAGGGTTTAGCCGTGTTGGGACGGGCAATGTTCTTATTCAAGTCCGCAAACGAACCCGCTGGGGTGAAGCCGCTGTTATTGTTGTTGAAGCCGTTGAAGAAAGACAGCGGTTGTTGAAATGAAGTGCTCGTCGCGCTGTCACTGCTGCTCTCAGACTTCAAGGAAATACGGGTGTTAAAAGCCGGATTATCTTTGTCTGGCGGGGTAACGGGTTGCAACATTTCTTGAAAATTCCTCATGCTGGCCAGTTGTGCTTCCGTTTGCTTGGCTACCGGCGAAGGTTGGGCAAACACGCTGCTCCACGCGGAATTTTTTTTCTTTTCACCCCGGACGGACCTGCCCACAGCCTTGGCATTACTAAACAAATCGGATTGTCTGCTGCCGTCGGCTGTGCTCAAAGAAGTGTCATCTGGCTGGGAAAATAGCGTCCGGGCGAACGGCGAGGCATTATTGTTGTCATTGGCATCCGGCGTGCCATTGGAATTTTTTGGGGATGCACCAAATGATGAATCGTTGCCGGACGCGGCGGCCATGTGCGCTTTCTGGTTTCTCAGAAAAAACTTCTCTTCCATGGATAGGTTATTCCCGTTATCAACTTTATCCGGCAATCCAAGGATGCTTTCCGGGGTGGGGATGCCCAATATTTGTTCGGGTGTTGAAATGGTCCAATTCTTGCGCTTGTTCAGGGCATCCAAGACAGAAGGATTAATCGTCTGATAACGAACACTTGAAGGCGGCAAACTGGGGGGGGCACTGCTTGGCTGACGCGGGGCGGAGTAATCTGACGCGCTGGATGGCCGGTCCGAATCACTCTGAATTGGAAGGGCCGAGTTGCCAGTGCCGTCAGCGGGTTTTGAGAAAATAATGCTCTCCTGCGCTGCTGCCTGAATCACTCCCGCAGCAACAAATAACATTGCCAGTCTGCCGACTTTCTGGAACGGACCAAAACTCATTTAATCCTGCCACGCTAGAGTAATAGAGCGTCGCCGTCAAAAAAGAACTCAAAAGAAGTTGAATTATTTTGTTCCGCCTCAAAGTGGATTAATTTAAAAACCTGCAAACGAAGGCGTTGCGTTTTCCTATTGTTTCTCGTATTCGCCTTTGCCGAGCCGTTTATAAACTTGGAACCCGGCCTTTTTGGCGTCAGAAACCGACAAGGGCTTGAGTTTGTGCGGAGTGCTGAAGCCGGAAATGATTTTGCGCACCGGTTTTTTGCAGGCCGGACATTTCGTCAACGGTGGCGCCGACAAGGGGCGGTGGAGCGTAAAAGACCCGCCGCAGATGTTGCATTCTCCCTCGCAAATTTCGTATTCGTAAAGAGGCATATCACGTTACCAAACCAGTTTATCAGGTGATCTGCCAAGACGACAAATATTTAAAATTTTATGCGAGGCGGTCACCGGATGTGGATAAAAGAAAAGGGCGAGTAAACCCGCCCGGAAACGAAAAATCTTCCCTGCTCCAACCAATTTTTACAAATGATCAAAGCCCGCTGTTGTCAGCGTTTAATGAAGGCAAATTGTTGGCCGAACTCAGGGTTACGGATCAATTACTGGACTCAATGGCCAGTTCAAGCCAACCATCTGGCTGCTGACATTGGCCGGTGCCGGAACAACATAAGCGGTGCGCATCCGCGAAGAGTCATGGCTCGCCGAATGCGTCGCGCAGCCGTTCAACAAAGCCAATCCAAAACAAAAAGTAAGTGTTAAAATGATCTTTTTCATAGGAATTGGGTTCATTTTGATACTCGCCCAATTTCATTGGATGACAAGAGTGAAATTATAATTTCTTGTCGGATGTATTAAGCCAATTTGTATCTATTTGCAGTGTAGCTGGTTGTGGGCGGCTAAAGCATTGGGGTTTTGGGCCGATATTAAGCTGGTTGTCCGGCGATAATCATGAAACGGGACAGCCAATGCGAAGCATGTTGGCCACTTTCGATTCCATCAAATCCGGTCGCGCGGCACGCCATAGTAATCTTGATCCGTGGCGCTGGCTTCGGACTGGTTGCCTGGCAGGATTCTTGATTTCTAATTTCCCCCTGATGGCGGGGGCGCTTGAGCCGGAAACGATTTACCGCCAGACCCTGCCCAGTTTGGCAACCATCGAAGTCAAGACGCGTGATGACGAAAAGTTGATTGGAGCTGGTTTCCTGGCCATGCACGACGGCGTGGCGGTGACAGCCTGGCATTTGCTCTCAGACGCCCGCCACGTTTCGGCCCGTTTTGCGGACGGATCTTTGGTAGAAGTTTCCGGGGTGATCGATTTTGACGAGACTCGTGACGTGGCCTTGGTTCGGTTGACGGCAACGAACCATCCGCTCGCCGCGTTGGCGGCGACCAACCCGCCGATTGGCGCGCGGGCTTATGCGGTGGGCGCGCCGAAAGGATACGAGTTCAGCATCAGCGAAGGATTGATCAGCCAGAATCAATACATTGACGGCTTCACGCAGGATCAGTTTTCGTGTCCCATCTCCCCGGGCAACAGTGGCGGCCCGTTGTTGAACAGCGCCGGCGAAGTCGTTGGTGTTGTCACTTGGAGCCAAAAGGATGCTCAAAACCTTAATTTTGCAACGCCAGCGAGTTGTTTGCTAAAGCTGAATTCCCATGCCGACCCGATTCCCTGGTCTCAACTGAAGCATCACAAATCCATGCGTGGACAATCCCAACTCGCCCGGTTTGAAGTGGAATCAACCAGTCGCACCCCGGATGAATGCGAACTGGCGGAGCTTCGGCAGCTCCTCAGAAATTCTGCCGGGCACAAAGTGGAAATCACCGTGCAACGCGGCGCAAACAAGCAAACGTTCAAGTTCACAGTTCCCGAAAATTTCATGAAGTGACGGCGTGCCGGGTTTTGTTCCGCGACTTTTCAAATCTTGGTTTCGATTCCAAGCCGGTCGGAAAACCAGCGAACGACACTCTCCGCAAGCGAGTCGCCTCGGGTTATTTCTTTTGAAAAATCGAAAGCAGATCAATCGGCAACGGCAGGAACGTAGTCGTGTTATGTTCGCTGGCCATTTCGCGCATGGTTTGGAGATAGCGCAGTTGCAGGGCGATGGGTTCCTTGGCGATCAACTCAGCCGCCCGCACCATTTTTTCGGCCGCCTGAAATTCGCCTTCGGCGTTCACCACCTTGGCGCGGCGCTCGCGTTCGGCTTCGGCTTGTTTGGCCATCGCGCGTTTCATGCTGTCGGGCAGGGCCACGTCCTTGACTTCCACGGCGGTCACTTTGATGCCCCACGGATCGGTTTGGCGGTCGATGATTTCCTGCAAGGTATGATTGATTTTTTCCCGTTGCGCAAGCAGCTCGTCCATTTCGGCCTGGCCAAGAACGCTGCGCAGCGTGGTCTGCGCGATAAGACTCGTCGCCTTCCAGTAATTTTCCACTTTCACCACGGCCGCATTCGGATCAATGACCCGGAAATACACCACGGCATCCACGGTGACCGGCACGTTGTCGCGCGTCATGATTTCCTGTTTGGCGACATCAATTGTCACCACGCGCAGGTCCATCTTCACCATCCGATCAATCACCGGCCAAAGGAAAATCAAGCCCGGTCCCTTGGCTCCTTGTAATTTGCCGAGCCGGAAAATCACGCCCCGCTCGTATTCCCGCAGGATGCGGATGGCCTGCGGCAAAATGAAAATGGCCAGCACGGCAATGATGACGACCGGAATGCCGCCGAGTTTGATGGCAAGATTAATGATTTGGTCCATAATGATGTCAGTTTAATTTTTTGGTTTTACTTGTAGTGTCAGTCCACTGATGCCGGTCACAGTCACCGGCTGGCCGCTTTCCACCGGCACCGGGCTTACGGCATTCCACGTTTCGCCTTCAATAAAAACCTTGCCGCCTGTGGCATCAATCCGCGAGAGCGCGCTGACGGTTTGACCCAACATGGTTTCCGCGCCGGCACGGACAGGTTTGAATTGGGCGCGGACACCTTTGCCCACCACAAAGATAAAGAACGCGGCGGTTATTGCCGTGGATGAAATAATCCATCCCCAAGCCAGTTTAAAGCCTGGACCTGCGCCGTTAAACAGCAGCAACGATCCCAGGAAAAACGCCACAATACCTCCGGCGGTGAGAATGCCGTGGGTCGGCGCGAAAACATCAATGATGAACAGCAACAAGGCCAGAACAATCAGCGCCAATCCGGTCAGGTTCACCGGCAAAATGGATGCCATGTAAAGCAACAGCACCAGCGCGATGGCCCCCGCGACGCCGGGCAGGATGGCGCCCGGGTTGCTCAACTCGCCGATGATGCCGTAAATCGCGATCAACATCAGCAGCATCATCACCTCGGGCCGCCACAAGAGTTGAAACCATTTTTCGCTCGTGCTTTGGGGAATTTCGACGATGGCGGCTCCGTCTGTGTGCAGGATTTTGCCGTTGATTTTGCGGCCATCGATTTGTTTCAGCAGGTCGGGCATGTCTTTGGCAATGAGATCAATGACATTGGCGTCCAGCGCCTTTTCCGCAGTGGTGGCTTCGCTTTTGAGGACGGCAGATTTGGCCCATTCCACATTGCGATGGCGTTTGTCAGCAATCGTTTCAATGAAAGTGGAGGCGTAGTTCTCCACTTTTTGCTTCATGACATCGTCCATTTTTTCCACGTTGCCGCCGGTGCTGATTTCCACCGGATGCGCCGCGCCCAAGCTGGAATGCGGTGCCATGGCGGCAATGTCCGCCGCCAGCGTAATGAAAACCCCGGCGCTGCCCGCACAGGCTCCGGAAGGAGCCACATAAACCACCACCGGCACTTTTGCCGTATAAAAACTTTGGACGATGTTTTTGGTGGATTCCAACAGGCCGCCGGGCGTATCCAGTTGAATGACGAGGCATTCGTCGTCTTGAGCCGTAGAGAGATTGAGGGCGCGGGCAATGTAGCTGGCCGTGGCGGGACCGATCGGGCCGTCGATTTTGATCAAGCCAATCTGCGCGGCTGGGGCCGACAGGCCGAGGAACAGCGCCGTCAACACTATGAAGCCAAATCGTTTCATAAAGTCTCGCTTCACTATTAACCTAACAAAAGGCTTCGCCGGTGCAAAGGAAACTTATCAGCGCCTGGCCCGGCAAGGGCCGCTTCGCTCAAATGACGTAATCGTCAACTTCGGCTTGGCTGGGAATGCCCGGTGCCGGCAGGTTGGGATAAAAGAGGCGGATTTCACCTTTATCCGACAGCAAGACCTGGGCGCGTAATAAAGCTTTGCGGGTGGAAATCGTGGGGTTGGACTCGACCGGGAACAAGTTATCTTCGCCAATTTGCTTCAGCAATCCGCTGTTGCGCAGCACCCGGTAAACGTCGCTGGTGCAACCGCTGATGATCAGGTGACGCCCGGTCTGCCGCAAATAATCCAGCAACGCTTCCAGCGACATCACGGTGGACGCGTCGAGATGCCGCGCGTTTTTCATGCGAAGAATGAACACGCGTATGTTTTCATCTTCCGCCTGCTGGCGCACCTGTTCCTGGAAGAGATCCGCCGCGCCAAAGAACAATTCGCCCTCGACGTGGATGATGGCGATTTGCGGGTGCAGACGCTGCTGTTTGTCCGGCAGTTCCGCCAGAAAACCGCTTTGGTTGAAGGTGTATTCGGCCAGAATCGGCGTGCTGGTTTTGCGCAGAAACAAAATCAACGAAAGGCTGATGCCGGCATAAATGGCGGTCTCCAACTGGAAAAACAGCCCGACGGCCAGCGTGGCAAAAAACACCATGGCGTCCGAGCGGGTGGAAAAAATGGCCACGCGGATTTGCGGTTTGTTGATGAGTTTGTAGCCAACCCGCATCAGGTGCGCCGCCAGCGCGGCGATGGGGATGTAGTTGAAGATCGGCGTCACAAAAAACAGGATGAACAGCACGGCCACGCTGCTGAGCATCGAGGAAAGTTGCGAGGTCGCGCCGCTCTGGTAATTGACCGCCGAACGCGTGAAGGAAGACGATCCGGGCGGCACGCCAAACAATCCGGCCGCAACGTTGCCGGCCCCCATGCCGACCAGCTCTTGATTGGGATTCAGGTGTTGTCCGCTTTTCGCCGCGATGGATTTGGTGATGGCGGTGGCTTCCAACATGCCAATGATGGCAATGGCAAGGGCGGTGTTGATCAAATGGGGCAGGATCAGCGCTTGTTCCTGCCAGGAAGGCAGGTGGCTCAACGCCGGCAAGATGGCGGACAAGGCCCCTTCATCTTTTACCATCATGAAAGGCGCCTCCGGGTGATAAATGCAAAAAACGCGCGCGGCAATCCCCAGTGACGCCAGCCCCAGCAACGCTTCCGGCCAATGCGGACGCCAGCGGTTCACGCCTTCGAAAATCGCCAGCGTCAAAACGGCAATCCCGATCGCCCACAGGGAACATCTGCCCGCGTCGATGCCATGCAAAATTTCTTGGAATGATTTCAGCAGGTTGCCGCCGGCGTGAATGGAGAAGCCCAGGCTGTTGCCCAGTTGGCTGGACATAAGCAGCAGGCCAATGGCGGCGGTATAGCCCACCACCACGGACCGGGAAATGAATTTGGTGATTTCGCCAAAATGAAAAAGCCCCGCAATGAATTGAATGATGCCAATTAAAAACGCCAGATACGCGGCTAATTGCATCGGACTCAGGCCCAGATGGCTGCTGGCCACCACCGTGGCGGCGGTAATCAAACAAACCGAGGTGCTTGGCCCGAAGACGTGGTGGTAGGATGAGAAAAACAACGCGCTGACAAACCCGCCGATGACAATGGAAACAATGACCGACATGGGCGGCAGGCCAAGAATGAGCGAAAAACCGATCGCTTGGGGAATGGAAACCAGCGTCAGCGTGGAACCGGCGATTAAGTCGCGGCGCAGTCGCGCCCAGGAATAGCTTTTGAATTCGCCAAAGACCGGCAACCAGCGGCTGGCCTGGAGAATAAATTTTCCCCAGGCGCCTTCGGGATGCTCGGTTGCTTCATTCATTTCTGCCACAAGCAAAATGTTATTCTTCGCCCGGGTCAAGCAGAAGGCGTCAATGCCCGGATTCTTTCCAGAGGCCGTTGGCCATTTTAAATGAAAATCCGGCCGACCGGCGCGTCCAGAGTAAAATGTTGCATGGCGGGCTGCCTTGGAACAACCCATCTGAGCGAAATACGCGTTCCGCCGCTTGACGCAAACTTGTGGATGGATTCTAATTACATTAACCTTCAAAACATGAAACTGTCTCTTCCTTCAGCTCTTTTTGCGGTTGTTCTTGGCGTCATCACGTCGGCACATCAGGTGAACGCAGGTGTGTTTCCCGTGGCCACGAATTCGGCGCAGGTGGAGTTTTCGGGCGGCGCCTTCAAGGTCGGCTCCAATTATCTGGTGGGATTTGTGTCCGGCACCAATGTTGTGGTGCAGCCAGTTTCCGGCAGCGGGCAATTGATTGGCTCGCCGGTGACGATGGGGGCCAATCCCGGTTTTCCCCCGGCGGTGGCCGCGGCGGGGGCCAGGACGAATGGACTGGTGGCGTGGTCGGATCAGTCGCTGAGTTCGGGGGTGACAATGTTTGGCCAGTTGCTGGCCACGACCGGCCCGCTGGCCGGGACAAAATTTCCCTTGCTGGCCAGCGTGGGCAGCCATGGTTTTCAATTTGCCCAGGCCGCCGCTTCGGACGGCACCAACTTTTTGGTGGTCTGGCAGGATGCGGTCAGCGGCAGTTTTTATGGCCAGCGGATCACCGCCTCGGGCAGCTTGGCCGGCGCGGAGTTTTTTCTGTTTAACGCCTCCGTGCAAGGTGTCGGAGGCCGGAACATTGCTTTGGGTTATGGCGGGGGAACTTATTTGCTGGCTTGGCAGGGGGGTGGAAATGTCGCCGACCAGACCTACGTCATGACGATTTCGCCAAGTGGCGTGGCGGGCAGCCCGGTCCAGATCAATGCCACGTCCTCGGTGGCCAATGACCCGGTGGCGCTGGCGTTTGACGGCGCCAATTTTTTGGTAGTCTGGAGTTGCAGCACGCAAACCAGCTTGTCGGGCCAGGAAAACTGGCAGTTGTTTGGCCGGATAGTCGCCACCACAGGAATGGCGGTGGGGAATGAGATGGTTTTGGCTGCGGAATCGGCCACGTTCCCGGCGCTGGCATTTGATGGTGTCAATTATCTGGTCGCCTGGGGCTTTGACACTGCCACCACGAATGGCGACAAAACCGTTCATGCCCGGTTTGTCGATGCCAACGCCAATCTCATTGGCCCGGTTTTCACGCCATTTTCCGCTGCCGGAACGAACCCGCCGTTGCTGCCATTGGGCGGTGTGTTGTTTGATGGCCACCAATTTCTGCTGACGGCCACATATGGTTCATTTGTGATGTCTTCGCAAGGCGATCTGATGGGATTTGCCGGGGGCGATGTGTATGGCCGTTTTTTACCACCGAGCACCCAACTGCCGGTGTTTGCGAATGGCGCGGTTAGCAACGGATTTTTCCAAGGGCAGTTGAAGGTGGTGCCCGGACAAACTTACACGATTGAAACGTCCACGAATCTCGAAATCTGGATCGCCCGGGGAACCATGAGCAGCGATGGCGCGGAACGGATTGACTTGATGGATCCCAACGCGGTGGCGGAGAGCGGCCGGATGTTTTACCGGGCGGCCGTCGGAAATCTGGTGGGGGCCACGTTTGATCTGCATCTCTTGGAGTTTGCCAACGCGGGCCAGTTTAACAGCGGAGTTACGCCCATGGTTTCTTATCCAGTGACTTTGAATGCCTATTCCGCGGGGTTGGATGTGCGGTTCGAACTCGTATTTCCCGCCGCGACCAATGTGTTTTTCACCGGCCCGGCCGGTTCCGGCCTGACCGCCGCGCCGGCCAATCCGAACAACTCCAACATCAATGCCACGGACGCGTTTTATCAAACATCGGCGGTTAGTGCTCCTGCCGCCGGGCCGGGCGGGATTTGGACGGTCAATTACAAGGGCACGAACCTGACCTTTAACCTGCCCGACCCGCAAGCGGCCAGTCGGCTGGTGGTGCCTTTGCCCACGGTATCGGTTTCCGGCGATGTGGTGCAGAGTGTCAGTTGGGTTTATCACGATGCCACCTCCGGAGCCGCCTTGAGCAGTGCGCCGGCTTATGTAACCGACGTCAAGGTGGAAATCGATGGCCTTGTGGGCGGACGCATCTACAATTCGCCAACATTGACGCCGGACATCACCCGTCATGTCCTAAGTTCCATGGTTAACTGGACCAACGTTTCCACCATTAACATGACCTACGACGATTCTTTGGGAAATCATTACGTGACGTTCTTCAGCAAACCATAAACGTCTCAGCCGCGCTCAAATTCAAAGACTGAGCCGACGCTGGCGGGACGACAGATCTTGGGAAACGTCTGCCACAAGCGGGCCGTGGCCAGCTGGCCGGTGCAATGGGCCGCAGCCAGACAGTTCAATTCGGCGGCGCGCAGCCGTTCCAACGTGAATTGCAGGCGGGCGGCGCTGGCCGATCCCAGATGAAATCCGCCAATCACGGCGCTGACGGGTTTGCCGCCGGTCAAGTGTTGAACGTGATTCAGCGAGTTCACCAAACCCGAGTGGGCGCACCCCAGCAACAGCATCACGCTGCGGCCCAAGTCAATGATCAGCGCCTGATCATCCAGGAGCGGGTCCGGCCGGGTGCCGGCGGTATCCAGATAAAATGCGCCGCCGGTGTCTTCGTAAGGGGTGAGCCGAGGAATTTCGCCGGTGGCAAACACTCCGGGCAGCACTTCGGTTTGCGCCCGCGTTTCCACCAGATGCAGCCCCCTGCGGTTCAGCGCTTGCAACGTGACATCGCTCATGCCGATTTGCCGGATGTGGCCTTCGGCATTTCGACTATATTTCGGTTCAAAAGCAGCGGGATGAACAAAACATTTCGCTTCCGGCGCCATTTCCAAAACCGTGGGCACGCCGCCGGTGTGGTCGTAATGCCCGTGGCTGAGGACCAAGGCTTCGATTGGGTCGAGCGGCAAACGCAGCGTTGCCGCGTTGATGACCGCCAAATCCGACTGGCCCGTGTCAAACAGCAACTGGTGTGAACCGGATTGAATGTGAAAGCAAAGCCCGTGTTCGGCCACCAATCCCTGGCGATGAACACTATTTTCCACGAGCACGGTGATGCGGATCATTTCACTCATGGGTCTGCATAAATTTTCCGTTGGCGCTGGCTTTGACACTGCCTGCCTGAGTCAGTTCGGCCTGCAATTCAAACAACCCGTGGGCAGCCTGATCCAGTTGGGCTTGAATTTGCATTTCTTCCGAAGCGCTGACGGGCTGATGATAACGCACGTTCAATTCAGCGGTCAACGCCCGCAGACCCCGCGCAAACAGACAATGCGTCATGGCCCCGTCCAGCAACGCCGCGATCAGTCCGCCATGCAACAATCCGGTGTAGCCTTCCAACGCACTATGGCCGAGGAAACGGGCGCAAATGCTGCCGTCCGGCTGGGCTTCGTAATGGAGCGCCAGACCCATGGGATTGGAACTGCTGCACACAAAGCAAAATGGGTGCGCCTCCATCTGATTGTTCAACAGTTGCAACGGCGTGGCTTGGGGAAGAGACGAAATTGACATGGGCATTCACATAGCACCAGCAATGCCAAGAGGCCGTTGCATGATTTATGGAAAATTATGGGGTTTGGCCGCGGGTCATTTTTTAAACCCCGGCAAAAATCCATGTTGATTTCCGCCGTCGCGGCAAAATGCCATTGCGCCCGCGGAAGAATGCACGGATGATGTGCGAGTTGATCGCAGACGATGACGCCCGAGAATTTTCAAAATCAATTGTTGGATTCGGTGCCGGACGGCGTGTTCACCGTGGACGCCGATTGGCGCGTCACGTTCTTCAACCAGGCGGCGGAACGGATCACCGGGATTCGCCGGAACGAAGCGCTGGGGCGCCGCTGCTGCGAGGTTTTTCGCGCGTCCATTTGCGAAAGCGCCTGCGCGCTCAAACAGACCCTGACAACCCGCCGGCAGGTCAGCAACAAGGTGGTTTACATTGTCAACGCCCAAGGAGAGCGCATTCCCATCAGCATTTCCACGGCGCCGCTCAAGGATGCCCGGGGCCGCGTGGTTGGCGGGGTGGAAAGTTTTCGCGATTTGCGGCTGGTCAACGAATTGCGGCAGCAGGCCGAACAGCAGGATTCCTTTTCCGACATCATCGGGCGCAGCGCCGCCATGCGGCAGTTGTTTGATTTGATGCCGCTGGTGGCGGAGAGCGACAGCACCGTGTTGATCGAAGGTCCGAGCGGCACGGGCAAGGAACTGTTCGCCCGGGCGCTGCACCAGCTTTCGCGCCGGCAGCAACAGCCGTTTGTGGCCATCAACTGTGGCGCGCTGCCCGACACGCTGTTGGAAAGCGAATTGTTTGGCTACAAAGCCGGGGCGTTCACCGACGCGCGCAAGGACAAGCCGGGCCGTTTTGCGCTGGCCGAAGGCGGCACCATTTTGCTGGATGAAATCGGCGATATTTCGCCCGCCATGCAGACGCGGTTGCTGCGGGTCTTGCAGGAACGGGTTTATGAACCGCTCGGCAGCGTGGTGCCGGTGCGTTGTGATGTGCGGGTGATCGCGGCCACCAACAGATCGCTGACTTCGTTGGTGCGGGCGGGAAAATTTCGCGAAGACCTGTATTACCGTGTGCATGTGGTGCGGCTGGAATTGCCGCCGTTGCGGTCCCGGCGGGAGGATCTCCCGCCGCTGGTGGAGCATTTCGTGACGCGCTTCAACCGGCTCAAGGGACGCGATATTGCCGGCCTGTCGGATGCGGCGTTGGCGCGGTTGATGGAATATGATTTTCCCGGCAACGTGCGCGAATTGGAAAACATCATCGAACATGCCTTTGTGCTTTGTCGGGGAGGATTGATTGAGCCGCTTCATTTGCCGCCGCAATTGCGCGGCGAAAGCGGCGGCTTGCCCTCGCATTTGCCGGGAGGAATGACGCTTGCAGTCATGGAAAAATTGCTGATTCAGGACGCGTTGAAACGGCATCAAGGCAACCGGGCTGCCGCCGCCCGGGAACTGGGCATGGACCCCAGCACGCTGTTCCGCAAGATCAAGTCGCTCAAACTCGCCAAACCGACACCTGAGATAAGCCTCTGATGGTCTGAACGATTCCGTTTATAACCGCGCCAACGGCAGCCCGCAGCCCGCAGGACCGGCATCGCGCCCGGTCTCCATTGTCTTCCGAATCTGATCAGCGTTGGGCCGGCCTCGCCTTCCGAGCCGTTTTTTGTTGCCCGTCCGCCCAAGCGGGGGTGTTCGAGTCGGAGACGTCCGCGGCGCCGATGATTCCGGACGGCGGCGAGGATCGGTGTTGAGTGACGTGTTTTGCCACGGTGCGACACCGGGCGTGCGGCATTTTGCCATGCCTCTATACCCGTTAGTAAAAGGCTTATTTCCCGGATCTTCATTAAAGGTTAATTTATGCCGCGTTTTTCGTTTTTTCGCGGCCGGATTTGAATTTGGAACACGGCCTGCTTCCCGGTCGATAATCTCCGCGGTTCACAACCCAAACTGCGGTCCATTCAGAACCTGAAACTCATGAAAAACCATCACTTCCGGCCCAGGACGGCCTTGCTCGCCATGGCGGGATTTCTTTTGGTCCAGGTGCCGGCGGCGCTTGCGCAATACAATCTCCACACGCTGATTGACACCAACAATTACACCGGCACAGCCACCTGCCTGCAATGCCACGGCGCCGGCGGATTGATCATCGGGCCGGATCGGGCGGCGGAAGTCATGTCGGGGGTGCATTGGACCTGGGTTCATACCAACACACCCACAGGACAGGCGTCGCAGGTGATGGGCAAGCGGAATATCATCAACAATTACTGCATTGCCGTGCCCTCCAACGAGCCGCGCTGCACGAGTTGCCACATCGGCCTCGGCTGGCGCGACAACACGTTCGATTTTCACAATCCCACCAACATTGACTGTCTGGTTTGTCACGACACCACCGGTGCCTACAAAAAGACGCCGACCGGCGCCGGCTTGCCTGATCCCAGTGTGAATTTGATCAATGTGGCCAAGCACGTCGGCAAAACCAGCCGGGCTTCGTGCGGTTCCTGCCACTTTTATGGAGGCGGCGGCGACGGGGTGAAACACGGCGACCTCGATTCCAGCCTCACGAATCCGACGCGCGATCTGGATGTTCACATGGGCGTGGACGGCGCGAACATGACCTGTGCCAATTGTCACCAATCCACGGAACCGGGCGCCAGCGCGCATGATTTGGTCGGCTCGCGTTATTCCAAGGCACACCCGGACAACTGGCTGTGCGAAGATTGTCACTCCTCCACGCCGCACGTGAATGTGAACAACGGCATTTATTATGACGGCCATGCGAGTCGCGTCGCCTGCCAGACCTGTCACGTGCCCTATTTCGCCCGCGGCGGCAAACCCACGAAGATGAGTTGGGACTGGTCCACGGCGGGCCGCAAGGATACCAATGGCGCGGCGCTGACCATCAAGGACGCGGATGGCAATGTCACTTACGACACCATGAAAGGCACGTTTACCTGGGCGCAAAATGTCACGCCGGATTACGTCTGGTTCGATGGCAATGTCATTTGGATGGAACTGACTAACCAGATTGATCCCACGCGGATGGTGACGCTGAATGCGCTGCAAGGCAGCATCAGCGAGACCCAGGCGCGGATCATGCCGGTCAAACGCTTCACCGCCGTGCAGCCTTACGACGCCGGGAAAAATGTTCTGGTCATCCCGCATTTGTTTCCAACCAACGCCACGGACACGGCCGCCTACTGGAAAGGTTACAATTGGACCAACGCCATCAACGCCGGCATGGCCTCCGTGGGGCAGACCTTCAGCGGCCAGATGGGCTGGGTGAACACCGAAATGTATTGGGTGGAAAATCACATGGTCGCGCCGAAGGAAGAAGCGCTCACCTGTCTGGATTGTCATTCGCCCAACGGACGGATTCCGTTCGCCAAACTTGGCTACGCCGCCAATCGCGTCGCCCAGTTGACCAATCTCAACATGATCATCGGGTTGGATCACACGGGGCGTTTCGGCACCAATTTCGCGGGGTCGGCCGCGTGTCTGGATTGCCACCCGAACCAGGCGTCCGAAGTCATGGGCAGCGTGCATTACCTCTGGCGCACGACCAATCCGCACCTGGCCTATCCCGGCGGCGGTTCGCACGGCATGTTGGACCGGTTCTGCGGCCTGGTCGGCTCCAGTTCGATGGTCAATTATTTCGCCGACTTTGGCGGGCACAAAACTTCGGCGGCTTGCGGTAAATGTCATGTGGGCGATTCCCTGCCGCTGCCCAGCCCGGCGACGGGACAATTTACGCAAGCGCAGACCAACGGCTTGGACTGCTTGATCTGCCACGCCTCGGCCGGCAATTACGACATGAACGGCGACGGCCTTTACACGACCGACGACGAGAATGCCGCCAATCGCGCGCTCTTGACCAACTCCGTGACCGGCCGCCGCGAGTGGTTCCAGGACCATTCTTTGCGCGCCGCCGAAAGTGTCGGCCAACCGGTGGGCGCCGCGCAGTGTCTGCGTTGCCATGAACACGGCCAGGCGGCGGCGGATTACAAGCGGGGCACCCCGTTTGATCCGGCGCACGACGTGCATGCGGCGGCGGGCTTGAAATGCACCGATTGCCACAAGGTGGATCATCACAAGATCGCCCGTGGTTCGCGGGTCACGGACATGCATGCTTGGGAACGGCAGAACGTGGAGGTTACCTGTGTGAACTGCCACAGCGCCACCGCGCCGCACACCGACCCGAAGCTGGCCATGTATAATCAACATCTCTCCACCATCGCGTGCGAAACCTGTCACATTCCGTGGACTTCCGGCGCGCTGCGCCGCATTTGGGCGCCCACCTACGGTGTCACCGATGGTCCCGAGGCGAACATTCCCGCTTGGAACGCCACCACCGAGACATACGAGCCTTACAGCGTTTACAGCGGCGAATACACTTTGCGGCCGGTGTATCGCTGGTATGGCGGCAACGAAAGCATGCTGGCCGAACCCGTCAACAACGTGACCGCCTGGGACGGGCAGATTGCCACGAAGAGTTCGCCCGGCGCGAAAATTTTCCCGTTCCGCTCGATTGTCAACGGCATGATTTTGGATCGCCGGGGTTTCGGTTATGCTCCGAATTTCAACACCAACTTCACCATGCTGGCGGCGATGGATGCGATGGCGGGTCCGCTCAAACAGATGGGCTTCATGCGGGCCAGCGGCTTGACTCCGCCGGAACGCGCGGCCCTGGCGCAATATCCGAATCTGCTCAACTTCGACGAGGAAACGTATCTTCATACCGGCGACATCAAGGAAGCGGTCAACATTGGTTTGGGCCGTCAAGCGGTGATGATGTCGGGCGGCGACCCGTCCGCCATGAGCAGCGGCCAGCTCAGCGTGGTCGGCGCCAATTTCTGGAGCGGCGAGGTGCTTGGCTTGGACATGCCCAACAACCCGGCGGATCCGACGTATGATCCCGCAGCGCCCCCCACGCAGGCCACCGGCTCGTTTATTAGTTTGAGCCATGCCGTCAAACTGCAAGGCGCACTGACCTGTGCGGATTGTCATTCGACGGCCAGCGTGCTCAACTTCAAGGCGCTGAACTACTCGCCAGCGCAAACGGCCTACCTGGAAACTCTGCTGAATAATGTGCAATTGTTGACCAGCCAGATGACCGCCTCCGGACTCAAGCTGAATTGGGCCACCATACCCGGTCGCAATTATCAGGTGCAGACCTGCACCAACCTGCAAGGCGGATTGTGGGAGGCGGTGACCACGAACGTGCCGGCGAGCACCTTGCAAATGGAAACTGTGGTTCCACCAAATCAACTGGGGGCCGAACCGCAACGGTTCTTCCGCGTCATGGAAACCACGCCATAGGCAGCCTTTGTAGCCTTTGTTGTTGCTGTTAACCCAACAGCCACCACCCCGGGTCTCCGCCGCAAGGAGCCCGGGGTTTTCGTTTGCGCCGCTGGCGTTGACCATGGCAGTTTGCCATGCCGGCCGGTGGTCCGCTGGCGTTTCGCCATGCGCTGGCGCCATGCCGTCCGGTATTTATTGGGCTAAATCCGTTGTTTATCAGCGGAATTTGCCGTTCGCTCGCATTTTCTCGCGGCTGGCACGTTCGTTGCGTTCAGCCTCGGCGTGACGGTAGCTATTCCCATTTGGCAGCAACGCGTGTCGCCCGTCCTCGACACGGCGGCGCGTTTGCTGGTGGTCACCTGCCGCGACGGCCGGGAAGCCAGCCGGCGAGAAGTCGGATTGAGTCCGGCCGCGCCGGAAGAATTTGCCCGCCGAATCGTTGAACTCGGCGTGGACATGCTCCTGTGCGCCGCGCTCTCGCTCGAACTCCGCCACGCGCTGGAACACGTGGGAGTGCGCCTTCGCCCGCACCTGTGCGGGGATACGGAAGCCATTTTAACGGCGCTCTGTCATAATCAACTGGATCAGCCGGAATTCCGCATGCCCGGTTGCCGGAAAAACCACCGGGGAACCAAGGTCTGTCACCGCCGCTCCGCGCATGTGCTTAAAGCGAATTTTAATAAAACCACATCCTCATCAAAACCATGACCACGACTGGCCCGCATTCAAAGACTGAGATAAATACTGTTCGCATTGCCATCCCCGTTTCGAATGGTCGTTTGCATGGGCACTTCGGGGGTTGCCGCGAGTTCATGCTGGTGGATGCAGACACGCAGAGTCTGACGGTTTCGGCCACGCAGACTTTGCCCGCGCCTGCGCATACCCCCGGAGCGTTTCCCAAGTGGCTGCGGGAGCAAGGCGCGCGGGTGGTCATTGCCGGTGGCATTGGCCGGCGTGCGCTCGACATTTTTACACTGCACGGCATCGTCGTCGTGGCTGGCGAGGTGAATGCCCGGGTGGAAGTGCTGGTGGCGGCCTATTTAGCTGGAATGCTGACCGGATCTCCAGTGGCGTGCGCCCATCACGGACAGCAGCATGACCACGAACATGAACATAACCACGACCACTGCGCCCCGCATGATCATTGAACCGGTGGGGGCCAGGTTGATTTTGGCCAACGAGTTCGAACATGAATACTCCGCCGCCTTCTTCCATTAGTTGGCTGATCGTTTACTGTATGTTGGCCTTGGTGGCGGCATTGGCAGGTGGCGCTCTGCCCACAGTAATCAAGCTGACGCACGCGCGGCTGCAAATCGCCATCAGCTTTGTCGCCGGTCTAATGTTGGGGCTGGCTCTGCTGGGCTTCTTGCCCCATGCCGCTCGCGAACTGCCTTCCGCTCAAACCGCCACCACCTGGTTGTTGCTGGGGTTTCTGTTGATGTTTTTTCTCCAGCGATTTCTGCCTTTTCATCACCACGATGTCGCCGAGGGCAGCCCGGTGGAACCCTGCGGCCACACGCACTCGCTGGCCGAACGCTCGGCGCGGGGACTGAGCTGGCTGGGTGTGGCGGCGGGGTTTTCGCTGCATTCCATTTTTGATGGTCTGGCCATGGCGGCGGCGGTTTCGTCTGACGCGCATCATCCGGGCGGCTCACTCGGCTTGGGCGCGGCCTTGGCGGTCATTTTGCACAAGCCGTTTGGCGCCCTGGCCATTGTCACGCTGATGGCTTCCAGCGGCTCATCGCGTTCCGCGCAGTGGCTGGTCAACTTGGCGTTTGCCCTGGTGACGCCGGTGGGCGCCTTGCTGTTTTACCTCGGGGCGGAATCCTGGGCTTTTGAACATCCCGCTTGGCTGGCCTACGCTTTGGCCGGATGCGCGGGAACTTTTCTTTGCATTGCCTGCGCCGATCTGCTGCCGGAACTGCAATTTCACCGGCATGACCGGATCAAACTTTCGCTCGCTTTGTTGCTTGGGCTGGCCCTGGCCGTGTTGATCACCCGATTTGGCCATGCCGAACCTGAGCATTCTGCCGAACCTCATGCCAGCTTGCGATCGGCAATGAGCGCCGCCATCGCGGGGAAAGATTGTAACTTTTTCCCGCTTCAAGTCTCAGTTTGATTACCAACGAATGGATTTTGCCATGGAACGAAAACGAATTGTCATTGTTGGCGGGGTCGCGGCGGGCGCCAGTGCCGCCGCCCGCGCCCGTCGCCGGTCGGAAGCCGCTGAAATTGTGCTGATTGAGCGCGGACCGGATGTGTCTTTCGCGAACTGCGGTCTGCCGTATTTCATCGGCGGCGAGATCAAGCAGCGCGAGGCGCTCGCGGTGCAGACACCGCAGACGCTCAAAGCGATGCTCGCCTTGGACGTGCGCACGAGCACCGAAGCGATGGCGATAGATCGTGCCGGCAAACGGGTGCATATCCGTTCGCTCGCCAGCGGCACTGAAGCCTGGCTGGCGTATGACCGTTTGATTCTGGCGCCGGGAGCCGTGCCGGTGCGGCCACCGCTGCCGGGCATTGATGATCCGCGCATTTTCACGCTGCGTTCCTTGGCGGACATGGACCGGATTAAAGCGGCGGCGGCCAGCGCCCGGCGCATTGCCGTGATCGGCGCGGGCTTCATCGGTTTGGAAATGGCCGAACAATTTGTGCATCTCGGCAAGCAGGTCGCTTTGATTGAAATGCTGAATCAAATTTTGCCGCCGCTCGACCGGCCCATGACGATGCTGATGGAAGACGAGCTTAAACGACGCGGCGTGGAATTGATCGTGAACGACGGCATTGAAAGTTTTGCCGCCGAAAATACTTTGACATGCCGGCTGAAATCAGGCCGCACAGTGTCGGCGGATTTGGTGGTGTTGAGCATCGGCGTGCGGCCGGACACGGCGCTGGCCAAGGCGGCCGGGCTGGAACTCGGCCCGCGCGGTCACATTCGCGTGAATGGTTTCATGCAAACCAGCGATCCGGAAATTTACGCCGCCGGCGATGCCGTGGAAGTGAAAGATTTGTTGACCGGCGAACCAACGGCGGTTCCGCTGGGCGGCCCCGCCAATCGTCAGGGACGTCTGGCGGCTGATCATATTTTTCATCCCGAGCAAACCCAGCCCTACACCGGCGCGCTGGGCACGGCCATTGTGCGGGCTTTCGACATTGCCGCCGGACTGACCGGCTGGTCGGAAAAGCGGCTCCAAGCCGCGAAGCGCGCCTATCGCACCGTGACGGTGAATGACAATCATCATGCGGGCTATTATCCGGGCGCGAAGCCCATGTTGCTCAAATTGCTTTGGGAACCGGCCACGGGCCGGGTGCTCGGCGCGCAGGCCACCGGTTTTCTCGGCGTGGACAAACGGCTCGATGTGCTGGCCACGGCGATTGCCGGCGGCATGACGATTGATGATCTGGCACAACTGGAGTTGTCCTATGCGCCGCCATTTGGTTCGGCCAAGGACATCGTTAATCTTGCCGCGTTTACCGCCATCAACGCGCGGGATGGTTTGGTGACTCCGGTTGACGCGATTCCCGATGATCCGAGCATTCAAGTGGTGGATACGCGTCCCGCCCCGCTTGCGCAGGCGCATCCGTTGACCCAAGTGCGGGCCATCAATATCCCGCTGGCGGCTCTGCGACAACGACTCGGTGAACTGGACCGGAATCGTCCCGTAGTCACGGTTTGCGCCTTCGGCAAGACCGCCTATTTCGCCGCGCGGATATTGGCTCAAAACGGATTTAACGTGTCCACGCTGACCGGCGGCATTCGCGCGCATTTTGATCCGCGGACGCCGGCCAAATTGCCCACGCCTTGAACGAATAAATTAATGAAACAAACCGCCCTCAAAGTGTTTCGTCAGCCGCCGGAGCGGCTGAACTGTGCGCAATCCGTGCTCCATGCCTGGCGCGAGGTTTCCGGGAAAGCATCGCTGGCCGTCGCCGATCTGAAACCGTTTGGTGGCGGGCGCGCGCCGGAAGGATTATGCGGCGCGTTGCATGCCGCTTGTTTGATTGCACCGGATCGGGCCGATGCCTTGAAGACGGCGTTCGCCGCGCGCGTGGGTTCGTTGTATTGCCGCGAATTGCGGCGCGCGGGGAAAAATCCTTGTGACGTGTGTGTAGCTCACGCCGCCGATTTGTTGGCTTCGGCGGCTGGCGAAACCACTTCGATGGCCGCATGACGCTTTCCTTGCTCATTTATCTGCTGGCGGGGGCCGGGATTGGCGCGGCGGTCGGGCACTTCAACCGCTGCAAATCCGGAGCCTGTCCGCTGACGGCGAACTGGCGGCGCGGGGCTTTGTATGGCGCGGCCCTCAGTCTGGCTTTCTATGTGGTGGCCGGTCGGGGCAATGATCCGGCCATGAACCGTTCCACCGCCAACGTGAAACACATTACCGAGTCCGAATTCGCTTCGGAAGTCACGCAATCTCCCGTGCCGGTAGTCATTGATTTTTACGCAACCTGGTGCGGGCCTTGCCGGCAAATGGCGCCTATCACCGAGCGATTGGCCGATCATTTCGCGGGAAAAATCAAATTTGTCAAAGTGAATGTGGATGAATCGCCCAATCTGGCCAGACAGTTCCAGGTCGAAGGCATTCCCGCCCTGATTTTTGTGCGGCAGGGCGAGGCGGTGGGCAGTTCGATTGGCGTGGTGGACGAAACGTTTTTGGGCGAGCGACTGGCGCAGGTGTTTTCCCTGAAGCCTCAAGCCGAGGCCGCTGCCCCATGAGCGCATTGCGCCGTCAACACCTTCAAAAATTCGGCCTGCGCGGGGCTGGCACTGCGGCCCCGGAGACGTTGCAGATGGAGCGGACGGCGAATGGTCAGGTCTTTCAGGGAAATGATTCCCAACGAGCCGGTGGAAATTTCCAGCCCGATGATCAGGCGCGAAACGATCGCCAGACCCATTCCGGTGGCGACCAGATTTTTGATGGCTTCCGGACTGGCCAGCGACAACAGCGGCTTGATTTTGAAGCCCTGTCGTCGCAACGCTTTTTCCACCACGGCGCGTGTGCCCGAACCTTCCTCGCGCAACAGCATCGGTTCGCGGCAAAACTCCCGCAGCGTCACAATTTTCTTTTGCAACAGCGGATGGCCCGTGGGCGCAATGGGCACCAGTTCATCGCGGAAAAACACTTCGGACTCCAGCTCCTCCGATTCCAATGGGCCTTCCGTCAAGCCGACTTCGATGGCGCCTTCCAGCAGGGCGCGTTGAATGCGGTGCGTGTTGGCGATCTCCAATTGCAATTCAATGTCCGGAAATTGCCGGTGAAATTCCGCCACCACTGTTGGCAGCAGATAGCCGCCAATCGTCAGGCTCGCCCCGATGGCCAGCCGCCCGCGTTTCAAGCCCCGGAATTCTTCAATCGCCCGCACGGCGTCCCGCTCCAGCGCCCGCCAGCGGTGGGCGTAGTCCGCAAGGATTCTGCCCGCCTCGGTCAGGCGGCAGCCGCGCGGCAGCCGTTCGAGCAATTGCACGCCCAACGCGCCCTCCAATTCCGCAATCTGCTTGGAAACCGCCGGCTGGCTGACCCGCGCCGACGTCGCGCCCCGGCTGATGCTGCCGGCCTGGGCCACCGCTTGAAACAAGGCGAGATGATTCCGGTTCATGCCATAACCTTAGACTATGGCAGGCATAGAAACAATGTCTTTGTGGAATGTTTAAAACCGCCGATGATGGAGGCATCATGAATGTGACCACATCTCATCTTTCCGGGAATACCGGATTTCCGCTGCCTGAAAGCGCGCAAAAAACATTACTTGTCATCACGGCCGGCGCGTTGCTGCTGTGGGGGTCGCCGCCGGTCGCGTTGCTGGCGGGCATCGGTTTCGCCCTGTTGATTGGCCAGCCGCTGGCGGGCAAGGGCCACCGCTTGAGCAAATGGCTGCTTCAGTTTTGTGTTGTTCTGCTCGGTTTTGGCATGAACCTGCCGGAAGTGCTGCGGTTGGGTTTGCACGGATCGTTGTTTGCCGCCGTATCCATTGCCGCGACTTTGGGGCTGGGCTACTGGCTGGGAAAACGGGCCGGTTTGGACCGCAACACCAGCACGTTGATTTCAGCCGGCACGGCGATTTGCGGCGGCTCGGCCATCGCGGCGGTCAGTTCGGTCATCGCCGCATCGGATGCGGAAATTGCGGTGTCCATCGGCACGGTCTTTTTGCTGAACGCTGTGGCGTTGTATTTTTTCCCCATCGCCGGGCATCTGCTGCACTTGAGTCAGGGACAATTTGGTTTATGGGCCGGCATCGCCATTCATGATATTTCATCGGTGGTGGGAGCGGGGTTGAGTTACGGCCCCGATGCCTTGAGCACGGCCACGGCGGTAAAATTGTCGCGCACTTTGTGGATCGTGCCGTTGACGCTGGCGCTGGCGTTGCATTTAGGGCAACGGCGTCGGAATCAGCCGGACGATAAGCAGGAGGCGGCGCCGCGCGCAAAGCGTCTCAAAATTACCGTTCCCTGGTTTATCGGTTTGTTTTTGCTGGCCTCGCTGTTGCGCAGCTATGTTCCCGTCATTGCCGTGTGGTCGCCGGATATCTCGGCGGTGGCCCGGCGCGGGATGGTCCTAGTGCTTTTTTTGATTGGCACCTCGCTTTCTGTGCGGGCGTTGCGGGTGGTGGGCTGGCGAACGGTGGCGGTGGGCTTGGCCTTGTGGCTGTTCATCAGCGCGGGTTCGTTGCTGGCCATTTGCGGTTGGCATTTGAGTTCCTGAGGTTTGGCTAAAATCTATGGCTGCTAGTGAAATTAAGTAAAACCAATAACTTATCCGGCCAGTAAAAAAACGTTTGGCAATGAGGCGTTTTCATTGAATTGTAATCCCTGACATTATGGATATCCTGACTCTTTCTCGAATCCAGTTTGGCGCGACGATCGCGTTTCACTATATCTATCCTCCCCTGAGCATCGGTCTGGGCATCATGCTGGTCTTGATGGAGGGGGCCTGGCTCAAAACTGGCAACGCCATCTATCATCAAATGGCGCGATTCTGGACCAAGGTGTTTGCGCTCACCTTCGCCATCGGCGTGGCCACGGGGATTGTGATGGAGTTTGAATTCGGCACGAACTGGGCCACCTATTCACGCTTTGTCGGCGACGTCTTTGGCAGCGCGCTGGCGGCGGAAGGCATTTTCGCATTTTTCCTGGAATCAGGGTTTCTGGCAGTGCTGCTGTTTGGCTGGGACAAAGTAGGCCGCAAAGTTCACTTCTTTTCCACCTGCATGGTGGCGCTGGGCGCGCACTTCAGCGCCTTGTGGATCATCGTGGCCAATTCGTGGATGCAGACGCCCGCCGGTTACAAACTGGTTGAACACAATGGGGTGATGCGCGCCGAAATCACGGATTTTTGGAAGCTGGTTTTCAATCCTTCCACGGTGGACCGGCTGTGCCATACCGTCAGCGGCGCATGGTGCACCGGGGCGTTTTTGGTAGTGAGCGTCAGCGCGTGGTATTTGCTGAAGGGCAAACACGTTGAATTTACCCGGAAATCGTTGAAACTGGGCCTGATCGTCGCGTTGGTCGCTTCGCTGCTGCAAGCTGTAACCGGTCATACCAGCGCGCAAAGCGTCGCCAAAAATCAGCCGGCCAAATTGGCGGCGTTCGAAGGACTTTATCAAACCTGTTCCAACGCGCCGCTCGTGCTGGCGGGTTATGTGGATGAGAAAAACCAGAAAGTGGTCGGCATTGAGGTGCCCGGATTGTTGAGTTTCCTGGCGCACAATGATTTTCACGCCGAGGTCACCGGGCTGGATAAATTCAAACCCGAAGATCGTCCACCGGTGACGCCATCCTTCCTATTCTTTCACGGCATGGTGGGCATCGGCTTCACACTGATTGCTGTCGCGGCGCTGGGTTTCCTCTATTTCCGCAAGGGCACCTTGCACCAACGCCGCTGGCTGTTGTGGCTTCTGGTCTTCTCGGTGCTGGGACCGCAAATTGCCAATCAACTCGGCTGGTTCGCCGCTGAAGTAGGCCGGCAGCCGTGGCTGGTCTATGGACTGATGCGCACGCCGGAAGGCTTGTCGGCGGCCGTCAAGGCGAACGTCGTGCTCACGTCGCTGATCATGTTTACGTTTATCTATTTTCTGCTGTTTGCCGTGTTCATTTATTTGCTGAACGACAAGATCCAGCACGGGCCGCACGAAGATGACTTGATTCCGTCCGGCAAACTGGCGCTGCCCACCAAAAACTAATTTTCACCATGCACCTCGACCTCAATACCATCTGGTTCATTCTCGTCGGCGTCCTGCTCACGGGTTATGCCGTGCTGGACGGATTTGATCTCGGCATCGGCGCGCTGCACCTGTTTGCCAACAAAGACGAAGAACGCCGCGTCATGCTGAATTCCATCGGGCCGGTTTGGGACGGCAACGAAGTCTGGCTCGTGACTGGCGGCGGTGCCTTGTTTGCCGCCTTTCCCAATGTTTACGCCACGGCGTTTTCGGGATTCTACCTGGCCCTGATGTTGTTGCTGGCAGCGCTGATTTTCCGGGCGGTGGCGATTGAGTTCCGCAGCAAACGCCCCGAACGCTGGTGGCGGCAAATGTGGGATGTCAGCTTTTCCATCGGCAGTCTGGTGTCGGCGCTGCTGATTGGCACGGCGTTGGGCAACATTGCCTGGGGCGTGCCGATTGATGCGCACGGCGAATATGCCGGCAGTTTTCTGAGCCTGCTCACGCCGTATCCATTGCTGGTGGGCATCACCACGGTGGCGCTGTTTATGATGCACGGCGCGATTTATGGCGTGTTGAAAACGGAGGGGGAACTGCACGACAAACTGCGCGTCTGGGCCATGCGCTGCATTATTTTCTTCGTGATTTCGGCGGTGACGCTGACCATGGCCACGCTGCTCTACGTGCCGCACATGGCGGCGCGCGTGCGGGAAACGCCGTGGCTGTTCAGCGTGGCGCTCCTCAACATGCTGGCCATTGCCAACATTCCCCGGGAATTTCATCACGGTCGGGACGGACGGGCATTTCTCTCGTCCTGCGCCACCATCATCACCCTCATGGCGCTGTTTGCATTGAACAGCTTCCCGAACATGATTTACAGCCTGCCCAATCCCGAAAACAGCCTGACGATTTACAACGCGGCGTCCTCGCCCAAAACGCTGGAAATCATGCTGGTCATCGCCGGCATAGGCGTGCCGGTGGTCATCGCCTACACGGTATGTATCTACTGGATATTCCGGGGCAAGGTGAAGCTGGACCGGATGAGTTACTGATCACACTTCATCGTCGCTATGGCCGGCGCAATACATTCGGCACAGAGCGCTTTTCCGGCGAATTCCATTGAATCAAAGCTGCCGCAACGTTCGCAGCCCGATGCTTCGATGGGATTGGATTTGGGTTGCAGATTCACACTTTGCCAAATCCTTCGGCCATCGCAATCGCCTTGCGCATGGCCATGGACTTGTTGACCGTTTCCTGAAACTCGCCTTCCGGCGTGGAATCATTCACCCAGCCGCCGCCCGCCTGCACGTAAGCCTTGCCATCTTTGATGAGTGCAGTGCGGATGGTGATGCAAGTGTCCAGATTGCCGTTAAACGAAAAATAACCGACGCAGCCGCCATAGGGTCCGCGGGCCGTCTGTTCGAGTTCGGAGATGATTTGCATGGCGCGAATTTTCGGCGCGCCGCTCAAGGTGCCGGCGGGGAACGTCGCCCGCATCAAATCGTATGGCGATTTGTCGGCGGACAATTTGCCTTCGACTTGCGACACGATGTGCATGACATGGCTGTAGCGCTCAATGATCATCAAATCTTTGACCTGCACGCTGCCAAAATCGCAGACACGGCCAATGTCGTTGCGGGCGAGATCCACCAGCATGACGTGTTCGGCGCACTCTTTTGGGTCGGCGAGCAGTTCTTTTTCCAGCGCGGCGTCTTCTTCACCGGTCTTGCCACGCTTGCGAGTGCCGGCGATCGGGCGAATTTCCACCTTGCCTTCCTCGCAGCGAACATGCAGTTCCGGCGAGGCGCCAACGAGCGCCAAGCCATCCAGTTCCAGCAAAAACATGTAGGGCGAGGGATTCACGCTGCGGACGGCCCGGTAAACATCCACGGGCGAAGCGGTCACCGGCGCCGAAAAGCGCTGTGATCCGACGACCTGAATGATGTCGCCCGCTGTGATATATTTCTTGGACGCTTCGACATTCGCAACGAACTTTTCCTTCGACTGGTTGGATTCAAAGGCCATTGGGACCACGTCGTCCGGCAAGGTGACCGGCTGATGTTCACTCGGTTGTTCGAGCAGCGAAAGAATGCGGTCAATTTCGTCGGTGGCGCTTTCGTAGGCGTCGGCGGGATTTTCGCCGTCGGTCAAAACGACATTCACCAGGATGGTGATGGTCTGTTGCGCCCGGTCAAATGTCAGCAGTTGATCGGCAATGAGAAAATACATGACCGGCGTGCCCAGTTCATCTTGCGGCGGGCGAGGCACGACGGGTTCCACGTCATGGATGAATTCGTAACCGATGAAGCCGATGGCGCCGCCGGTAAAGCGCGGCAAACCGGGCGTGGCCACGGCCTGGAATTTTTTCATGACGCGTTCGACGATTTCGAGGCCGTCCTTCACGTCTTTGCCGACCACGGCGCTTTCGGTGACGCGGCCATTCTCAAACACCTGCACGTGGCTGCCGTCCTGTCGGATGACGGCTCGCGGGTTGCAGCCAACGAAGGAATAGCGTCCAACGTGTTCGCCGCCTTCCACGGATTCAAACAGGAAGGATTCGCCCTCGCCACGGATTTTGCGGTAGGCCGAGAGCGGGGTTTCCAAATCCGCCAAAATACGGCGGGCTACTGGAATCAAATTGCCCTGCGTGGCGAGCTTCTGAAATTCATCAAGCGTTGGCGAATACATGCCAGCCAGAATGAAGAATTCGCGGCGAAGAGACAAACTATTTGGAGGGCGAACTTGGCTATTCGGTTCCCAAGCGTATGTTCCAGCGGTAGCGCGGTTTCAGGTGACTCCGCAATATTAAAGAGCCGGCGATGAAGATTGGAATGACGAAGAGATACAGCGGCAAGTCTGCCCACAAAGGTCTTTCGCCGGTTGGCCAGTCGGCGAAATCCTCTCCGCCGGTGTAGATGACATCGTTGTAATCAAACCCGAAATGCCGGATGAACCAAAGGTCGTAACCCGAAATCCAAAGGCCAATTGCCAGAAGTAAAATGGCGAAAACCATCGCCAGTTTTCGCCAGAAGCTCATAGACCTTGAAAACGTTTATTTTTTCTTCCCATACATTTGCTCGGGCGTGAGCATCCGCGATTCGGTGACCTTGAACGTTTCGCCAGCCTTCTCAATCGAGCGGAAGAAGCAGGAATTGTAACCTTCATGGCAAGCCGGTCCTTTTTGTTCCACTTGGATCAAAAGGGTGTCGCCGTCGCAATCGAAGGCGATGTCTTTCACGGACTGCGTGTTGCCGCTTTCTTCGCCCTTCATCCAATATTTTTGACGGGAACGACTCCAAAAATGCGTTTTGCCGGTTTTGATGGTGTCTTCCAGCGAAGCGCGGTTCATCCAGGCCATCATGACCACGCGGCCGGTCTTTTGTTCCTGAATGATTGCGGGGATTAATCCGTTCGCATCAAATTTCAATTTGTCGAAAAAGTTCATGGGAATATTTCATCAGAATTTGGCCGCCAAACAAAGCGGAAATTGATCAATGTCATCTGGTCTTTGCTTCGGGCGGAGCCGGCTGGGGTGGCGGTTGGTTCGGGGAGGAATTTCCCGCGGCGGCGGAATGGGAGACGGCGGCCGGCGCGACAGGCGGATTGGTTGCACTTCCCTCAGCGTCCACGGTGGAAGCGGCGGGATGTGCATGATCTTCCAGCGAGCGCATCAGCCGCTGTTTTAAGTCGAAATAAGCGGTGTTGGTCACGGCATTGATGTGTGCGCGGGCTTCATCAAATCTGCCTGCGGCGATTTTTATCCGGGCCAGATGCAGTTCCACGCCCTGCCGTTCAGCGTCGGTGGCGGCCACATTCATGGCGTTCGTCCAGGCCATGAGCGCGGCGTTGGTGCGCAGTGGCCGGATGCCGTAATAGCTTTCGGCGTAATCCGTGGCGAGCACGAAATCGTGGGGCGCGAGTTTCATGGCCGCCTGATAAAGACCCAGCGCCTTGTCGAATACTTGCTGTTCGCTGAGGTTGAAAAATTCCCGGGCATCCTTGCGGAACAAATAAACCGTCGTGGCAAAATTTTGGTAATAGACCGGCTCGGACGGGTTCAGCCGGATGGCTTCGGCGTAGTAGGTGAAAGCGTTGGTGACGGGGCTGAATTCGCCGTAGTAGTTTGCCAGGTTGTTCCAAACCGCCGGATTTTTGGGGTCGAGCTGCTTGGCGTTTTCGTATTGAACTTTGGCCTCATCTGGATCGCCGATGTCATTGAGAAAACTGCCATAAGCCAGGTAAGCGTCGGCGTAATTTGGATGATTGCGGAGAAATTGGTCGTATTTTTTGCGCACCTGATCAAACCGGTCCCGGATGCGCTGGTTCAAAACCTGTTTGGCTTCCTGCGTTTGATTGGTGCCGCTGGCGGAAAAGGCTTTGATCCAGTCATTGACTTCATCCTGGGCTGCGTCATCCGCAATCATCACCTCGCGAAGTTCCTGTTTTATGGGATCGGCGCTTAATTGCACGGACACGCCGGTTTGATGTCGAATGACGTTGCTGACGGCTTCCGGTTGATTGGTGGCCAGCAGTGCGCTCAAAAGTCCGATGGTCAGGTCATTCATGGGCACATCATAGCAGTTTTTGAGGCGAAAGATAGAACTTCAAACGAACAAGATTCGGTCCCCGTCCGGGGATTCATGGCCGGGCCTGTCGCGCGAGAACCAGAATTCCTGCGCCGCCCAAAAGACAGGCCGATACGTCGCCGTAAAGGGGAGACGGCGGGAGCGATAATCTCAGGCCGTGGACGAGCAGGATCAGTCCTTCGACCAGCATGAACGCCCCGAACCATGGAATTGCTGCGTAAAATTTACGTGGCCAGACCGTCATGACGAGAAACCAGACACCCACCAAGGCGAAGGCACCCGACGCCATCCGCAGCCAGTAATCCAGCATGGGATCATAGGCGATCGGTTTGGCCCCAAGCCCCTGTAGCATTTTCGCGGCACTTGACCATCGGGCAAATACGCCAACGATCGAAATGCCCCAGGCAAAGGCCGAGAACCCCAAAAATATTCGGAGCAAACGCAGTTTCATGGTCGTTTTGATCTGGTCCAGGTTATTTGGCCGCGGCCAAATCATGCGGCACAAACTTGATGACGTAATAGGTGGCGCGATTGGTGCCGGCATTCCGCAGCCCGTGCAGTTCACCCGCCGCCTCGAAAATGATGCCGCCAGCGGTGACGAGATTGGTGTGGTCAACCTGATAGGCCGCCACGGTGCCCTCTTTGATGATCATCATTTCCTCATCGGCGTGTTGGTGTGGCGGATGCGGTTCGGCGCCGGGATTCAACGTGGTGACATGGCATTCGAGCGTGGCCAGGGTTGGGGTTGGCGCATCAAATACGCCGCGGCGTTCGCCGGATTTTGTTGGCAGCGCTTTCAGATCAGCCCATTGAAACACCGAACAATGCATCACTGGCTTTTTGGCGGATTGAGCCAGAGACATCACACTGAAAGCGCACACCAAGGTGACGCCAGCTACCAGGAGATCGCGGCGGGTAATCATAGCCTCATTTCCCCTGCAAACGAGGCTCAAGTCAAGCGGACAAAGTCAGTTGTTTCAAGCCGGCGAATCGTTTGACGTTCATGCGTTCCCGAGTTTGAGCAGCCGGTCGGCCTGCACTTTGGTCAAAGGCGTGACGGAAAGGCGCGATTGTTTGACCAACGGCATTTCCCGCAGAACCGCATCGGCTTTGATCGTTTCCAGAGTTACCGGGCTTTTGAATGCTTTGACCGGAGCCAGATCCACACAGGACCAGTCGCCTTCCTTGGCGGTGGCATCGGGATAAAACTCTTTCGTCACCTTGGCCAGTCCGACCACCTGTTTGTCGCTGACGCTGTGGTAGAAAAAAACGTGGTCGCCCGATTTCATGGCGCGCAGGTTGTTTCGCGCCTGAAAGTTACGGACACCGGTCCAAGCGGTCGAACCATCCTTGACCAGTTGTGCCCACGAATAGGCTTCGGGTTCGGATTTCACCAGCCAGTAGTTCATAAAGAATTTACGATTGCCAATTTGCGATTTACGATGGCGCCGTGAGTTTTGCCGAAAACCTTGCATCAATTCAACAACGGATTCACGCGGCGTGTGACCGGGCGGGTCGTGATCCCGGCAGTGTCGCCCTGCTGGCGGTGTCCAAGACGCATCCGCCCGAATCCATTCGCGAAGCGGTGAATTGCGGTCAGTTGTTTTTTGGCGAAAATAAAATTCAAGAAGCCAGGGCGAAAATACCGCTCTGCCCGGGAAAGGCGCGCTGGCATTTCATCGGCCATTTGCAGTCGAACAAGGTGCGCGACGCCGTGGAATTATTTGAGATGATTCAAGGCGTGGACAGCCTGAACCTTGCCAGAGAGATTTCCAAACGGGCGGAACAGGCGTCCAAGACCCTGCCTGTCTTGCTCGAGATGAATGTCGCCGGGGAGGGGAGCAAGTTTGGCTACAAGCCTGACCAACTGCTTTCCGAATTGAATGAGTTGAATGCCCTGCCGCGAATTGAAATTCATGGACTCATGGCGATTCCTCCCTATGCTCCCGTGCCGGAGCGGGCAAGACCTTATTTCCAAAAATTGCGTGACCTGAAGAACGATTGCGAGCAGGTGCTCGGGGCGCCATTGCCAGAGTTGAGCATGGGCATGAGCGGCGATTTCGAAGTGGCTATTGAGGAAGGCTCTACGATTGTCCGGGTGGGCACGGCCTTGTTTGGTGAGCGAATCAGTCGCTTTAAGCCGGCAAACTGACTGGCGGCGCCGGGCAATTGGGTCTAAATGATTTCACTAATTGGCCGATATGGTCTAAATTGAGGCATGACTGTAGATACTTTTAAGCGCGAGATTGCGGAAGCGGTGGCGGCCTACGATCGTTTCGTTGTCTGCCTGCACAAGACACCGGACGAGTTTGGCGCCGCGTTGCAGTCATTGATCCAAAAGGCGATTCGCGCCTATGAGACCCGTCCCGCAGGAATGCGACATGGGATTGCTTTGGACAAGGAAGTGACGATTATTCTCAGCCAGGGCGATGCGGAATATCCGCTCTGCGGAATCTACTTCAACCTGCACTCGCCCTACAAAAAGGACGCTTTGCCCAAGACGGTCCAGCCGTTCGTCGAAAAATCGCCGGAAGGTGCCGAATAGTTATTCATCCCGGACCGAATCGCCGGCTTTGGCGTCGCCGGAAACCAGGTCGGCCACAATATTGTTATCATATTGCGGACCGGTCACGCGTAATTCAGCGGTTTTCAGCCCATCACGATAAAGAAACAGGGGCTGATCCACTTTGGGCATCAAACCGCCGGGGAAATTTAAAACCACGAACCGGCCCACCGTGTTCACGGACATCACCTTCGCCGCCAGCGACGTGTCGGGCGTAATGATTTTTCCCACCTTGGCCTGAGTGGGCTTTGGCGCCACCGCCTTGTTATGCGATGAAAAACAGCCGGTGACAGCAAAAATCAAAAGCAGGGCCGCCGTCGGCACCGTCACGGATTTTAGAGGCAAATTCATGGCAAAAATTCCCTAATTTTGGAAGCGGAATCAAGTTTATGCGTCGTGAAATATTTCGCATTGTTCCCGGCTTGCCAGGCCGGCCAAAAGTTGTGCGACGGTTTTCGTCTGTCCCGGCAAAATGAGTCCCGGTGCGATTTCGACGAGTGGCGCCAGCACAAAACGGCGTTGATGCGCACGCGGATGGGGCAAGGTTAGCTGCGGAGACGAACGGATTTCGTCGCCGAACGCGATCAAGTCCAAATCGAGTGGCCGGGCTTCATTCAGGATTTTTTTGGGTTGCCGGCCGTTTTTTTTTTCCAGCTCCTGTAGTTTGGCAAACAAGGTTTCGGGGGTTTCGCCTTTCTGCGGCACCAGGCCGATAACTGCATTTAGAAAACTCGGCGAATCGGGCGGGCAATCCACCGGCGTTGTCTGCCACAGCGAAGATTTTAACACGGGGCCGTCGGACAAATCACCCAATTGCAAAATCGCGCGAAAAAGGTTCTCCCGGGTATTACCGAGATTGGATCCAAGGGCGACAATGGCCAGCATCACGCCGTAGTTTTGGCCAGGATTTCACGCCGTGCAAGCAGCAAGGTGACGACGATCATCCCCAGGGTTTCAGCCGAATTAGCCGCAATGGAGCCGTAACTGATGGCGGGAAGAAAACGCTCAAACACCTCCCAGTTTAACGTTCTAGCCATGAGCGCGGTGCTGCCGCCGGATACAACGCGCGTCAATACCAAGGCGGTGAGACACAATCCAACCATGAGTGCAGGTCTTTGGGAGGCAGCGTTACAGCCGGCGGATTTCCACTTCGATTTTCCAACCAAAAAACGCCAGACAAGCATAAATGCGAAACCAAATGTCAGCAGTCGCACACAGGCACTTTGAAAACCAAGCAGCCAAGGCATCCAGCTTGAAGTTTGAACTGATTTTCCAAATTGCACAAAAGCAGTTGTCGTCGCAACCGTCACGATGGTTGACACGGATTGCACCAAGGCGAGCGCCTGAACTCCAATCAACATCCACAAGACGCGATTCAGCCAGATGTTGCGCGAATTAACTTTGCCAAACTCTTCTGTAAGCAAAGGAGTTGCGCCCAATCGGCGGCGGGCAATAAAAAATGCTTCCTCTGTGGTAAGTCCATTTTGTTCCAGTTTTTCGATTGAATCGCGGAGATGCGCTCCCAGCTCATCCAAATTCTCGGTGCGAAAAACGGCGGACTGGTTAAGCGATTCCCGCCACTGTTGAATGGCTTGGTTCAGGTTAAATGCGGGGTTTGTTTCCATAATTTTGCCATTGTTTCGTGGACGGTGAGCCATCGCAGTTTTTCTTCCTGCAACGCTTTGCGGCCTTCCTTGCGCAGCCGGTAATATTTTCGCTTGCGACCGGTCTCGGCTGCGCGCCACTCGGATTCGATCATTGCTTCCTTTTCCATCCAGTGTAGCACGGGATAGAGCATGCCTTCAGTCCATTCGATCTTGCCACCGGAAAGTTCGCGCACGCGCTGGATGAGGGCGTAGCCGTAATTTTCACCCTCCGTCAGCACGGACAAAACCAGCGGCACAGTCGAGGCGGCGGCAAGTTCTTTAGTAAGCATAGCAATGCTATGCCTAACGCTGCGATGTGTGTAAAGCGAAAAAAAACGGAGGTCCCCCCCCCCCCCCCCGGAAAATTTCATCACGTGCCTGTGGCTATTTCAACCCGAGCACGTCCTGCATGTCGTAAAGTCCCGGCTTTTGCCGGACGAGCCATTGCGCGGCGCGGAGCGCGCCGTTGGCAAAGGTATCGCGACTGGAAGCTTTGTGGGTCAGTTCCACACGCTCACCGTTGTTGGCGAAAATGACGGTGTGATCGCCCACGACATCGCCGCCGCGGATGGCGTGGATGCCGATTTCGTTTTGCGTGCGTTCGCCAACAATACCCTTTCGGCCGTGGCGCAGCGCTTCGTCGAGTTGCAGCTTGCGAACGTCGCCAAGAATTTCCAGCAACGTGGTGGCGGTGCCGCTGGGCGCGTCTTTCTTGAGACGATGGTGCATTTCCACCACTTCGAGGTCAAAAGCGGGACCGAGGATTTCGGCGGCCTTGCGCGTGAGCCAGAAGAGTGTGTTCACTCCGGTGGAAAAATTCGTCGCCATGACCATGGGGATATGCGATTTGAGCGCCACGATTTTGGCTTTTTCCTCCGCGCTATGCCCGGTGGTGCCAATGACAACGGCCTTCTGGTGTTTGGCGCATAATTCCGCGACGCCCAACGTGGCATTGTGAAAACTGAAATCGATCACGACGTCACACTTGGCAATGATGCCGCTAAGGTCATCGCCCTGGTCAACAGCGCCAACAACTTCGAGTTCGGGGATGCGCGCGGCGCAACTGGTCAACGCCTGTCCCATGCGGCCTTTGCTGCCGGTGATGATGATGCGAGTCATAGGAGTTGGAAGTTGGCAGTTGGAAGTTGGGGGTGCAAGTTCAAGGTTTTACGAACTCCCAGCTTCTAACTTTCAACTGCTTATTTCAAGATGCTCGCCGCTTTCATGGATGCCTTGAGCGCGGCGCGGTTGGCGGCGCTCATCCGCACCAGCGGCAGGCGGTATTCCTCGTCCATCTGGCCGAGCATGGCGAGCGCGGCTTTGACGGGGACCGGATTGGTCTCGATGAACAAATCCTTGAACAGCGGGTAAAGCTTTTGATGAATCTGCAACGCCTTCTTGGCGTCGCCCTTGGCAAAGGCACGCACCATCGTTGCCACCTCGCGCGGAGCGACATTGGACGCCACGCTGATCACGCCTTGAGCGCCGACGGACATGAACGGGAGCGTGAGGGAATCGTCCCCCGACAAAATTTCAAACTTCGGTCCTAAGGCAGCGCGAAGCTGCGAAACGCGGTCGGCATTGCCGCCCGCTTCCTTGATGCCGATGATATTTTTGCAATCGGCTGCCAGGCGTTTGACCGTGGGCACGGCGATTTCAATGCCACAACGCCCCGGGATGCTGTAGAGCACGATGGGGAGTTTGGTGTTGTTCGCAATGGCCTTGAAATGCTGATAAAGCCCTTCCTGCGTGGGCTTGTTGTAATAGGGTGCCACCTGCAACGAGCCGTCGGCGCCGACCTTTTCAGCCGCCTTGGTCAGATAAATGGCTTCGGTGGTGGAATTGGCCCCGGTTCCGGCCATGACCTTGATTTTGCCGGCCGCCAGTTTGACGGAAAGTTCAATGATGTGAATGTGCTCGTCGCAATCGACCGTGGGGGATTCGCCGGTGGTGCCGACGGGCACAATGCCCTCCACGCCGCCCTTGATCTGGCCTTTGATGAGTCGCGCCAGGGCGGCCTCATCCAGTTGGCCATTTTTGAACGGAGTGACGATCGCGGTATAGGTGCCGGTGAACATAAGTTAATTCAGCTCGTTAGCCTCGCAGAAACAGCGAATTTTGGCGAGCGGGATTTTTGCCGGCAAGGCTGTGATCGCAAAAAAGCCGCCCGGCGTGCGGCCAGGCGGCTTTATTGATTTTGAACGCAATTTTTAGGAAATCTTCCAAGGGGCGCGATAGGCGCGCGTCAACAGTTTGCTGGCTTCAGCATCGCCGATGATGGTTTCCGTGGCGTTGTCCCAACGGATTTTCCGGCCGGTGATCATGGAGATGTAACCCAAATGACCGGGGATGGTGGAGTGATGCCCGACCTCAGCCGGCGTGATGGTCGGCTGGCGTGATTTGATGCACTCCAGGAAGTTCTGTTGATGATTGGTTGATTGGTAAAGCTTTATTTTGCGGAGTTTCTCGGGCAGGTTTTTGCCCTTCTTCCATTCCGGATTGGAAGCGTCGAATCCGCCGCGATCCACCCAGACCCAGCCTTCCGTGCCGATCCATTTAATCCCGCTCCGGATATCGCCGTAACCGCCGGCTATGGTCATGGTGATGTTTTGGGGATATTTCAGCTCAATCCGGTATTTGGGCGATGTGTTCCAAACGGCGTTGGCAGGTGGAAATTCACCCTGGCCTTCAACTTCGTAAGGCCCCATCAAGTCAA
>JAKALA010000096.1 GCA_021813325.1 bacterium
AGTTGCGGGTATCCTGCCCGGTCGCTGGAGCCCCGCCGCCAAGTAACCTCGATCACGCCAATCTGCCCGCGTCAACCCTGCAGCCAGTCGGACGCTTACTGAATATCTGTGGAGAACGTATCAGCGAAAGGTCCGCGAGCGTGACGTTCGTGAACCAGATGAGCGGCCCGACCGAGCGGCATTAGCCGCGATGGTGAGTGTCAGGCACCGCGCACGCGGCTGGAGACATTCGTGAATGGAAACCGTGAATGGTTGCGCGCATTCGTGTTCACCTGTTGAGCGACGAGCTTGCACAGCGCGAACTGAAATTCCATCGAGCGCAGCGAGCTGATGTTTGGACGAAGGGCTGGATTCGTTTTTGACTGGCCTCTTTCCGGCTCTGTCTTACGATGGATTGCCATACTGGGATGCTAACTGAAGCAGAATGGCTGACACGCAAGACGCGGATTGACACGAAACTTCGTGCCATGAGTCCAGCGTGGCAAATCATCCCCTGGCGCGAAGGTCTCGACACCTCCAAACTCGCCTGCCATGCCGTTACGGAATTCCCCACGGAAAATGGTCCCGCTGATTATGCCCTGTTTGTGAACGGCGTTCTTCTGGGCATCCTTGAAGCCAAAAAAATCACCGTCAATCCGCAGAATGTTCTGGAGCAGGCCAAGCGTTACGCCAAGGGTGCCACGACTGGCCCCGGCCACTGGCACGGCTACCGCGTTCCGTTCCTCTACGCCACCAACGGCGAAATCATCTGGCACCTCGACGCGCGCGCCGAAAAATCGGTGTCCCGCACGCTCAGTAATTTCCACACCGGGCCGGCCATGGAAGCCATGCTCGCGCTTGATCTCGACTCGGCCCGCCGCTGGCTGCTCGACACGCCGCCGGAACGGATCACCCGGCTCCGTCCGTATCAGGTCCGAGCCATCGTCGCCACCGAGGGCGCCATCCTTGCCGGGCGACATGAATTGCTCGTCGCCATGGCCACCGGCACGGGCAAGACCTTTCTCACCGTGGCACAGATTTACCGGCTGCTGGAGAGCAAACAATTCCGCCGCATCCTATTTTTGGTGGATCGCAAGGCGCTGGCCGCGCAAGCCGTTCGCACCTTCAACGCTTTCGATACGCCGCAGGGCAACAAGTTCACCCAGGAATACGAGGTCTATTCCCAGCGGTTTCAGCGGGAGGATTTCGGGGATGACGAGCCGTTCGATCCCAAGGTGCTGCCGAATGAATACCTGACCGATCCCAAGCCGACGCACACTTTTGTTTACGTCTCCACCATCCAGCGCATGGCGGGGAACCTGTTCGGACGGGAAAACACTTTTGCCCAATCGGTCAATGACCCCGAATTGGAACAAGACGTGGACAAGCTCGACATTCCCATCCACGCCTTCGACCTGATCATCGCGGACGAATGTCATCGTGGCTACACGTTGCAAGAGACGAGTCTCTGGCGGGACACCATCAATCACTTTGACGCCATCAAGATCGGCCTCACCGCCACGCCCGCGCCGCACACCACCGCCCTCTTTGGCCAGCCGGTGTTCCGTTACGACGTCGAGCAGGCCATCCTCGACGGCTACCTCGTGGATTACGAAGCCGTCGCCATCAAATCCGATGTGCGCATGAATGGCGCGTTTCTCAAGGAAGGCGAGGAAGTCGGCATCATTGACCCCACTACCGGCAAAGAGCAGCGCGACGAACTGGAAGACGAACGGCAATTCGCATCGGAGGACATCGAGAAACGCATCACCGCGCCGGACAGCAACCGCAAGATCATTGAGGAAATCGCCCAATACGCCTACGCCCACGAAAAAGAAACCGGCCATTTCCCTAAGATTCTCATTTTCGCCGTCAACGACATCGCCCACACGTCGCACGCCGATCAACTGGTCAAAACCTGCCGCGCCGTGTTCGGCCAGGGCGACGATTTCGTCCAAAAAATCACCGGCAACCCGAACGTGGATCGCCCGCTCCAAAAGATTCGGGAGTTCCGCAACCGCCCGAATCCCAAGGTGGTCGTCACCGTGGACATGCTCTCTACCGGCGTGGACATCCCGGCGCTGGAGTTCATCGTGTTTCTGCGCCCGGTCAAGTCACGCATCCTCTGGGTGCAGATGCTCGGGCGCGGCACGCGCAAATGCCCGGAGATCAACAAGACCAAATTCACCGTCTTCGATTGCTTTGACGGCACGCTGATCAATTATTTCAAGAACACCACGGACTTTGAAATCCAGTCGCCAGCCAAGACGCCGCTGACGCTGCTGGAGGTCATCGAAAACATCTGGCAAAACGTAGATCGCGATTACCACGTCCGCATCCTGGCCAAGCGGCTGCGACGGATTGAAAAGGACATGAGCGGCGCGGCGCGGCTGGAATTTGCCAAATGGATTCCCGACGGCGACATCGGCGCGTTCGCCGGCCAGCTCGCGGGAAAAATCAAAACCGATTTCACCGGCACCATGAAGCTGCTGCGGAATCCAGACTTCCAAAAGCTGTTGCTGGAATACCAACGCGCCTACTCGCCGTTTCTCGTGGGCTACGAAGTGCAGGACGCGGTGTCCTCGGCGAAAGTGAACCGCTTTGGCAAATTTGAAACCGCCGAAGGTTATCTGGAAGCCTTTGCCCGTTTCGTGAAGGACAACGCCGACAAGGTGGACGCCTTGGGCATTCTGTTGAAACGTCCGCGCGACTGGCGACCCAAGGCGTTGGAAGAACTCCGGCGCACGCTGGCGCAAAACCAGTTCGACGAGCGCAAGCTCCAGGAGGCTCACCAGGTTGCCAGCCACAAGGCACTGGCCGACGTCATCTCCATCGTCAAGCACGCGGCCCAGGCCCAGGCGCCCGTGCTGACCGCCGAGGAGCGCGTGAATCAGGCGATGGACAAGCTGGTGGTGAAGCACCAATTCACCACCGAGCAGATGCAATGGCTCTCGCTCGTCCGCGAGCAGCTCATCAAGAACCTGACGATTGACGAGGATGATTTTGACAACACACCACTGCTGCAAGGTCGCGGCGGCGCGGCGAAGGCCAAGCGGGTCTTTGGTGAATTAAATCTGCTCGTGGCGCAACTCAATGAGGCGGTGGCGGCATGAACAAAGACGGCTCACGCAGAGACGCAGAGAACGCAGAGGAAAAGCATGCTTCCTTCTCTGGGCCCTCTGCGGCTCTGCGAGAAAAACCCTCATTGCCGCCCAACGAGATCACCCGGCAGATCGTGGACGCCGCTTACCATTTGCATGTTTCGCTGGGTCCGGGACTGCTGGAAACAGTTTATGAAGTTGCGCTATCGCATGAACTCCAGAAACGCGGCTTGCGCGTGCGGCGGCAGGTGCCGATCCCGATTGAATACGACGGCATTCAATTCGACGAAGGATTTCGCGCCGACCTGCTGGTCGAAGAAATGGTCATCGTGGAACTCAAATCCGTTGAGAAAAACCATCCCGTCCATCCCAAGCAACTGCGGACTCATCTGGTCCTGGCCAAGCTCCCGCTTGGTTTAGTGCTTAACTTTGGCCTTGAAACCATGAAAGATGGCATCACGCGCGTGGTCAATGGCCTGCCTGAGCCGCCATCCCCGCCGAAAGATTTTACTTTATGATTTTCATCTCTGCGCCCTCTGCGCCTCTGCGCGATCTTCACCATGTCTGACATCGTTCAAAAACTCTGGGGCTTCTGCCACACGCTGCGCCATGACGGCGTGGATTACGGCGATTACATCGAACAGCTCACCTACCTGCTGTTCCTGAAAATGGCCGAGGAGCGCGGCGTGGCCGTGCCCAAAAATTGCGATTGGGCCAGCCTCAAGGATAAATCTGGCACCGCCCTCACGGATCATTACGCCGACATTCTGCGCAAACTCCGCGAAGGCGGCGGATTGTTGGCCGATATTTTCGCGCAGTCCGTGCCGCGCTTCAACAATCCCGTCAACCTCAAGCGCCTCATCGCCATGATTGACGAGGAGGATTGGTCCGCGATGGATGTGGACGTGAAAGGCGCGGCGTTCGAGGGCCTGCTGGAAAAGGCCGCCAGCGAAGGCAAGAAAGGCGCGGGCCAATACTTCACCCCGCGCCCCCTCATCCAGACCATCTGCAACGTGATGAAGCCCGATCCGCGCGGGCAGCCGGATTTCACGATTTGCGATCCCGCCTGCGGCACGGGCGGCTTTCTCGTCTGCGCCTGGGAATGGCTCATCTCCAAGCCCGTCTCGGGCGGCGTGTTTGATCGCTCGGATTATTTCATCCGCAAAAAAGTTTATCACGGCCAGGACCTCGTGCCGCGTCCGCGCCGGCTCGCGTTGATGAACCTGTTCCTCCACGGCGTCGAACCGCACATTTATCTGGGCGACACTGTGGGCGATCCCGACCGGGGCGACCGGCATGACGTGATCCTCACCAATCCACCGTTCGGCACCAAAGGCGCGGGTCAGGCGCCCGACCGCGACGATTTCACCATCGAGACCAGCAACAAGCAACTCAACTTCGTCCAGCACGTCATGACCACGCTCAAAAAGGGCGGACGCGCCGCGATGGTGCTGCCGGACAACTGCCTGTTTGAAGGCAAGGCCGGCGAGGTGTTTGAAATCCTGATGCAGGACTGCAACCTGCACACCGTCCTGCGCCTGCCGCGCGGCACGTTCACGCCTTACAGCCAGGGCGTGAAAGCCAACGTCATCTTTTTCCAAAAAGGTGCGCCCACGGAAAACGTCTGGATTTTCGACGCGCGCTCCAACGTGCCGGGCATCACCAAAAAAGACCGCCCGCTCACCGCACAACACTTCGCCGAGTTTGAAAAGGCCTACGGCAAAGACCCCAACGGTTTGAGCCGCCGGACTGATACCGGTGAGACCGGTCGCTTCCGCAAGTTTCATATCTCCGACATCAAAGAACGCGGCTACAAGCTCGACGTGACCTGGCTCAAGGACGAATCGCTGGAAGACAGCGACGAACTGCCCGAACCGCAGGACCTCGCCGGCGAAGCCATCACCGGACTCGAAGCCGTGGTGGACGACCTGCGCGAAATTGTGGCGCTCATCGAGAAAGAGGAAGGCGTGGAAAAGTGAACCGCGGATGACACGGATGGCACGGATAAAGAAAAGGAAGGAAAATCCGTGAAATCCGCATAATCCGTGTTCAAGATAAAGCCATGAAGCACGAAGAAATTACCAAGGCCATTATTGGCGCGGCGATGGCCGTATTAAATGAATTGAAACCCGGATTGGACGAGAAGCTTTATGAAAACGCCCTGGTCATTGAACTGGTGGCGCGCGGGCACACTGTGGAGCAACAGCGCGAGTTTCCGGTTCACTATCGCGGGCATTTTATTGGCAAGCTGATGCCGGACCTCATCGTTGACGGCAAGGTCATCGCCGATCCGAAGGTGGTGAGCGTGTTTAACGACACGCACATTGCCCAGATGCTCGGCTACCTGAATATTACCGACCTGGAGGTGGCTTTGCTCCTCAACTTCAAAGAATCCACACTCACTTGGAAACGCGTGGTGAGAGGATTCAAGGAAAAGGAATCAAACACGGATGACACGGATAACTTGGATGGGAAGGAATTGAATCCGTGAAATCCGCGAAATCCGTGGTCAAAAAGTGAAAACCCTAAAAAATAACCGCCCCGGCTACTCTTGCGAGAGAACCCCTTGGGTTCTTGTCACCGGGGCGGAACCTTTAAATTGGTGCGGCCAGGAAATTGATCGCGGAGTCGGAACCATCCGGCCCACTCTGGTCGCCGCAAAGACAATATCGGAACATTCCGTGATTCGCAAAGTTGAAAACGGGGTGGCGCAAGTAGCGCCGGTTGCTAACCGGCTGTGTCGCCGATTGGCAATCGGCATGGTGACGATTGCGTTGGGACGTGGCACAATCTGCGGGCTGCCAGCCCGCGCTACGAAACGGAGACGCGCAGCCATGACCGACGAATTGCCTCAAGTCGTAGCGCAGATTGTTAATCTGCCGTGTCGCCGATTGGTAATCGGCGAAGCGATGAATTTGGAATGGGCCGCGCACGGCGGGCTGCCAGCCCGCGATACAGCCGACTGCCAGTCGGCGCTACGAAACGGAGGCACGCAGCCATGAGCGACGAATTGCCGCAAGGGTGGGCGATGCCGCTGCTTGGTGAAGTGGTGCGAATCAAGCAAGGCAACTCGAAGCTCACAAAGAAGTTCTACAAGCCCGACGGAAAATACGTTGCATTCAGCGGCAGTGGGCCTGACGGGCGAGTTGATGAATACGAACATGAGGGCAAAGCCATCGTGCTGAGCGCCGTTGGCGCACGATGCGGCAAGTGCTTCAAGGCTGACGGACAGTGGACCGCTATTGCGAATACGGCCGTCATCCGTCCACACTTGGCTGACGACGCCCACTACGAATATCTTTTCTACCTGCTGAACAACGAAGATTTCTGGCCGAAAGGCGGGACAGCACAGCCGTTTGTTCAGACTGGCCTAGCTCAACGTGAGACGACCATTCCTTTGCCCCCGCTGGCCGAGCAGCGGCGGATTGTGGCGAAGCTGGAGACGCTGTTGGGCCGGCTGGACGCGTGCCAGCAGCGGCTGGCGAAGATTCCCGTCCTGCTCAAACGCTTTCGCCAATCCGTCCTCGCCGCCGCCTGCTCCGGCCGCCTCACCGCCGATTGGCGGGAGGGAAATCAAATCGAGGATGAATGGCCAACTGAACCGCTTTCAGAATTGTTTGCGATGCGAAATGGAAAATCGCTGACGGTCGCCAAACGGAAGGACGGCAACATTCCGGTTTTTGGAGGCAATGGATTGATGGGAAATCACAACGCGGCAAATGCCGAAGGTCAGGTCATCGTGATTGGCCGCGTCGGCGCGCAATGTGGAAATGTTCATTTCATCAGTGGCAAAGTCTGGGTAACGGACAACGCAATCTCGCTCGAAGCCAAACGCAAGGTTGAACCGGCTTTTTACACCTATTTTCTCCGCTCACAAAATTTGAATCAATTGAGCGCCGGAACTGGTCAGCCATACGTCTCACAAGAAATTCTCGGCCCGATTGAGACTCCAGTTGTCTCGCTCGCCGAACAGCAGGAAATCGTGCGCCGGGTGGAAGCGTTGTTTGCGCTGGCCGACCAAATCGCGGCGCGGTTTACCAAAGCGCAGGTGCAGGTAGATAAATTAACGCCGTCGCTGCTGGCCAAAGCCTTTCGCGGCGAACTGGTGCCGCAAAATCCCGCCGACGAGCCGGCGGAGAAATTGTTGGAACGGATCCAAATCAAGGCCGCCCAATAATTGCTCTTGCAGAGGCGCAGAGATCGCAGAGGAAACCATTTTCAGCATGGGCCGAACCCCCAGGTTAAAACCACGAACCAGCAACGGCTATCGCAGGGAGGCCAGGCGGCAAAATTCCGCCGGGCTAACAATGCGGATGCCTTGAAATTCCCGCAGCGGCAGCAGGTGTTTCTTGTCGCCGCTCACGATGTAATCCGCTTCGCCCGCCAGCGCACATTCCAACACCATTTCATCGGCTGGATTGGGCGTCGCCCCCGTAGCACGGTCGGTTGGAAAAACCAGTTCCGACGATTCGGTCAAGGCGGCGACCCATTCCACCGGTTTGATTTTGAGATAGTCCAGCCGAAGTTCTTCCAAGGTTTCATGGTATTCCGCCAGCAGGGCCGGACTGACTACCGCCGCACATCGGCCTTGTGCCCAGGCGGCCAGGCAATCAAACGGCGTGCCCCTCCAAAAGCTGGCGCGACGGTGCGACAGCCAGGCGCGCAACTCCGCGTTGCCGAGGGCGCATTGGCGGGCGAGATAGGCGACGATCAAGTCGCGGTTTGCCGGCGTTGGATTTGGCTTGAGCATGACGAGCGCGAGGTTGAGCGGCGGGATGCTCTGCCAGCCGCGGCGCAGAGCAAGCAGAGTGATAATTTCAGACTTATGACTGCGTAACTTCGCCGCCAGCGCTGTCGGCAGTTTGGAGGCGGGTTTCACCGCCAGCCCGCCGTCACCCGCATCCCTATCACTGCGATACCGCTGCCACATCCGCTTGGCCTGACGGCAGCTCAACCCCAGCACTTCGGAAACCTCCACCAAACTCAACTCCCCAGCTTTGACGCTGGTCATGATCCCCACTCGCCGCCGTTCTTTTTGACTCATTGTTAATGTCTCCATTGTCGCCAGAGTTGCTACCGCAACTCCGTCTCTAGGGGGACATTCTCATCGAGTCGAGACAAGCAGGTTGCTTCCGGCTTGCCTGAAACCAATTTCTCTGGTCAAATTCAGCGCCGCGCGCGATGCAACCACCAACCCATTATCCCAAGCATTATTGCGGCGTTTTTGGTGTTTTCGGACACTCAAACGCCGCGGAACTCGCCTATTACGGGCTTTACGCCCTGCAACACCGGGGCCAGGAAAGCGCCGGTATCGTTACCTGCGATGGCGGCAAATTCTACAAACACCACGGAATGGGCTTGGTGCCGCAGATTTTTAACGATCCCAAAGTGCTGCACGATCTCGTGGGCAGCATGGCCGTCGGCCACACGCGCTATTCCACCACGGGATCATCGCAATTGCGCAACGCCCAGCCGCTGACGGTGGATTGTGTTCGCGGGCAGATCGCCGTGGCCCACAACGGCAACCTGACCAACGCCGCCCAGCTCCGCGAGGAACTGGAAAATCGCGGCCTCGTCTTTCAAACCACCGTGGACAGCGAGATCATCATCATGATGCTCGCGCAACCACAAATCGGCGGCGTGACCAACTCGCTCGTGCAGACCATCCGCCGCATCGAAGGCGCCTATTCGCTGGTCATCATGACCGAACGGGAATTGATCGGTGTGCGCGATCCGCACGGCTTCCGTCCGTTGTCCATTGGTCGCACCGAAACCGGCGCGTGGATTCTTTCCAGCGAAAGCACGGCGTTCGATCTGATCCACGCGCAGTTCGTCCGCGACGTCGCGCCCGGCGAAATCGTCATCATCAACGAAAACGGCGTGACCAGCATCCAGGCGTTTCCGGAACACGAAAAACGCGCGTTCTGCATCTTTGAATACGTTTACTTCGCGCGCCCGGACAGCTTTATCAACGGCCAGACCGTGTATGACGTCCGCAAAGAAATGGGCCGCCAGCTCGCGCGCGAACACAACGTCAGGGCCGATCTGGTCATTCCCGTGCCGGATAGCGGCGTCTGTGCGGCCATGGGCTACGCCGAGCAAGCCGGCATTCCTTACGAGATGGCGTTCATTCGCAACCATTACGTGGGCCGCAGCTTTCTCCAGCCTTCCCAGCTCATCCGCGATTTCAACGTCCGCGTGAAACTCAACCTCATCGAATCGCTGGTCAAAGGCAAACGTGTTATCATTGTGGATGATTCCATCGTGCGTGGCACCACGTGCCGTTCGCGCGTGAAAACCCTCAAGGACGCCGGGGCCAAGGAAGTTCACGTGGCGGTGAGCTGTCCGCCGCATCAGCATCCCTGCGTCTATGGCATTGATTTTCCGGATCGCAGCAAGCTGATGGCGGCGAACAATACCGTGGACGAAATTCGCAAGTATTTGAATGCGGATTCACTGCATTACCTTTCGCAAGCCGGCATGGTCGCGGCCACCGGACAACCCAAAGAAGCGTTTTGCATGGCTTGTTACGATGGCAATTATCCGGTGCCATACGATCCGTTGCTGGACAAACACATCATCGAACGCCGCCGCAAACTGACGCAAACCCTGGGCGAAGCCGCCGCCAAGGAAGATCAACAAATCCGCCTGCTCAAAGTGTAAAATCACATGTCCTCGCCTTTGTCACCCGCCCAGCTCGCCGCTTACATTGATCACACGTTGCTCAAGCCGGATACCTCGGCGGCGCACATTGAAAAGCTTTGTGCCGAAGCGCGGGAACATCATTTTTTCTCGGTTTGCGTGAACGGTTCCTGGGTCGCCGCTGCCCGTCATTTCTTGGAGGACACTGACGTCAAAGTCGCCAGCGTGGTTGGTTTCCCGCTGGGGGCCATGACCAGCGACGCCAAGCGCTTTGAAACCGAATGCGCCATTGATGACGGCGCGCATGAGATCGACGTGGTTTTGAACATCGCCCGCTTGAAAGCCGGCGATGACCAATACGTTTTGCGCGAGTTGATTGATGTGGTGGAAGCCGCCGATGAACGCGCCGTGAAGGTGATTCTGGAAACCTGCCTGCTCAACGATGAAGAAAAAGTCCGCGCCTGCAAACTGGTGGTGGAAAGCGGCGCTCATTTCGTAAAAACCTCCACCGGATTCAGCACCGCCGGCGCCACGATTGCAGATGTAAAATTAATGCGCGAAACGGTCGGGCCAAAATTTGGGGTGAAAGCTTCCGGCGGCGTGCGCGATGCTCAAACCGCCCTGGCTATGATCGAGGCCGGGGCCACCCGGCTGGGAACTTCCTCAGGAATTGCCATCGTCCAAGGCTTGAGCGGTGGCGGAACTTACTGACCTCATGCGCAAGGGAATCGGTGTTATTCCACTGTCATCCAGTTAGAACATATGGAGAGACAAGTAGTTGTGTAAGCGGGGTGTTTTATTTTGCGGTGTGGTTTTTGTTGCCAGTTCAGCCAGAGGCAT
>JAKALA010000029.1 GCA_021813325.1 bacterium
AGCCGCCCACTGTTGCTGTTGCTGGCGAGAAAATCGCTTCCGTCGAGGTCGAAAAACTCTATTCATTCCCCCATTGTGCCAGCCTGCATCAGCTACCGATAGTATGCACCCCTGAAGACGCTTACGAAAGAGCCAACCAACGCCCCCGCAAAGTGATTAACGCGCCTGTGAGTTTTTCCGGTTGCCAGCCGGCGGCGAGGGTGTGAGATTGTCCCCGCCGCGCCCGGAACTGACACCGTCCGCACTGCTGGCAGCGACGCCAGCAACGAAAGCCAAAGAGGGCAATTCCCGGCCTGTCCGGTCGCTACGGAGAAGGGCGTCTTGGGTGTGACGGCGGAATCGGGTTCAAATCCCGATCATGGCGCGGCATTTTCTTTCCCGCTTCACCTGCTAACAGGCGCGAAACAGGCGGTCAAGCCGTTCACTGAAAACAGTGACGGAACAGTAAGAATTGCGGCAGTGTGGACGAGAAAAAACAACTACAGTCGCAGAACCGACCGCAAAACCGACTGCCGCTGTTTCACGGCTGTTAGCAGCCGTCACAATGTTCTCCGGGCGCGGAATCCTAGATGCAAAACCCCGGAGCCGGGCGGTGAGTCAATTTGGAGCGCAGCCGGAATGAGACCGGCGATTTACGGCAGGAACAAATCGGCTGACACGCTGAAATGCTTCGCCAGCGTGCGGACGTGCGCCAGCGTCAATTGCCGTTCGCCGCGCAGAATCATCGCGCCCAAGTTGCGGCTGGCACCCAATAACCGGGACAAATCTGCCGCGCTCATGTGATTTGCTTCCATCAGGTGTTTGAGCGAGTCCAAGCCGCTGACTTTCGGCCAGCGGATTTTCTTGCCCTTGTCGTATTCGTCCACAAATTTCGTCAGCACGTCGAGATAGTCCTGTTGCTCCGCGTTCAGCCGGGTAAAAACCGCGAGCGCGTTCATCATGGCCGTGGCTTCCTCGTCCTGCGCGTCGTCGTGAATCGGGCGCGGCAAGTATGCCTGGCACAATTCGCGGTAGGTCTTGGGAATGTCCGCGTGACTGGCAAACCGCCGGGTTGGTTGCTGCGTCAATGTTTTCATAATTCGTCTTTCCATCGGTCTTTGCTGTATTCGGCGTGCGTCAGGAAGCGGAGCAGGAACACCTTGCCGGTGTCGTAATGTATGGCGCAAATCAGCCGATAGGTGTTGCCGCATACATTGAACACCACCACCGGATTTCCGCTGGACACACGCACCTGATCCGCCGCACGAAAACACTGGCGCAAGTCGGCAAAATGCCGGAATTGCGCCTGCCGCATGATTCGCCGCCAGACCGCCAACCCCGTTGCGGCCTGCGGGTAACTGACGGCAAAACCGGCCAGCGTGCTTTCCTTAATAATCCGCACGCACACAATCTGTGTTCACTCGCGGTGTTTGTCAAACACGATTAACACGGGCAGACACGTTACCCCGTGACGTTACCCCGAAGGCTTAATCTCTGGCCCGAAACCTCTAAAATAGCCGTATTTATTGACGTCTTGCAATTTGGTGCCGGTGGTGGGACTCGAACCCACACGACTGTTTAAGGTCCCAGGATTTTAAGTCCTGTGCGTCTGCCATTTCGCCACACCGGCAATGCTGTATTTACAACGATTAAATGAGTTGTTGATAGCTTGAAACTTGACTTGTGCCACTAAATGTGCCACTGTTATGGCATGAAAGAGAATGCAGCCATAAGCAATCAGCAAAAGAGTGAAATCAAACGTCACAACCATGCGCTCACTTTCTCAAAAGTTCTGGATGGGCGCAAGCAACCGATTCGTGGCTTGTGGATACGAGGCGCGCGTTATTACGCCCGGTTGAGTGTTGAAAACCCAATTACCGGCGTCAAAAAGACGCGGCGCGTGCCATTGATTGACAAGGATGGCAATGCTGTCGCGACGGTGCCGCAAGCCGTGGCGGAATTGAAACGGTTGCAAACGCAGCGGTCGGACAATGCGCTGCCGACACTCGCACGGACGCCGAAGTTTGGTGATTACGCTGCACGTTATTTGGATTTTGTCGGGAGTGGGCAGGGAGCTAAAAAGCCGGGCACCGTGGAAAAAGAAAAAACGATTCTTAACCGCTGGACTGAATTTTTGAGCGGACTTCGTCTCGATCAAATTAAACCCGTTCATGTCAATCGCTTCATTGAGTCTCGCATGAAAAAAAATGTGTCGTCGCGCACAATCAACCTGGACGTAATCGGGCTGCGGGTTGTTCTCAAGCGCGCCATATCTGATGGACTCATACAGCGGTTGCCGACCGAGGGGCTGCGACCCTTGAAGACCAGCACGGAAAAACGCGCCTTGTTCACGGCGGCTAATTTGGATGCGCTTTGCGCCGCCGCGTTTGAAACCAAAACGAACAAAAAGGGTGGAAACGTGCCAGTCACTGAGAATGCACAAGAGTTTGCGGATTATGTCAAACTGATGGCCTATTCCGGCGCACGTCGCAATGAAGCGCTCGGTTTGCAATGGGATGATGTTGATTTTGGAAACAACCAACTTTTTATCCGCAGACAAATTACGAGACGTGGAATCGAAGACCTGAAAAATCGTGATGCTCGGGTGGTGGATTTTAACCCCAAGTTGAAGACACATTTGACTGAGATGAAAGCTCGTTCGCATAATGCGTCGAAATGGCTTTTCCCATCGCCGCAGCGAGGCGACAAAGACGTTCCTGCCAAAACGTTTCGTGAATCGTTGGAATTGGTTCGTGAGCGGGCAAAATTGTTGAATTTTGGTTTTCACGATTGCCGGCATCATTTTATATCAATGTGCGTTATGAGCGGCATTGACTTTATGACGATTGCAGCATGGGTGGGCCACAAAGACGGAGGTGTTTTAATTGGAAAAGTTTATGGACACTTGGCAAATGAACATCGAAGGGCGATGGCTGAACGGCTAAAATTCGAGCCCGACGCACTTCAAAATGCAGCCAACAACTAAAGGGCTATGGCGTTGGTCAAATGCAAAGAATGTAATGAAACTGTCAGCGCGGAGGCGGTTGATTGCCCCTACTGTGGAGCGCCGCAACAAACGGTCGTGGTGCTAACCGCAGTTCCCGTGGAATCAACGGAAGAAATATTCTTTTCCGACAATTCGGTGATCATTACCAATGTGCGTCTGGTTGTAGGAGGAGCGACCTATGCTTTAAGGAACATTATTTCGGTTGAAATGCAGTTCACGCCGCCACGACTCATAAAGCCGGTCCTGTTTCTCATTGTTGGCCTGATGATTTTATTTGCCGCCTTCATGCCAATAAACGAAAACGCTCCTGCTCCAGCCGGTGTTTACATCATTGCAGGCATGATGATTGTCGGCGCAGTTCTGTGGATGTGTTGTGCAAAGACCAAATATCATGTTGGCCTTTCGAGCGCGTCAGGCGAAATTCATGCGCTCACTTCCAAAAATAGAGCTTACATCCAACAGATTGTGGTGGACATCAATAAAGCTATTGCGAAGCACCTATAAAGCAGATGTTTGTTTTCGCCGTGACCAGCGCGCTTTATTGCTTCACTTCACGGGCTGAAGGTCGGCCTTGTTGCCTCCCGACCACGCCCGTTCTGTTTCGCAAAAAGCGCACTCGTCGCGAGCGTGGATCGTCTGGCAACGAATAATCGGCCTGCTTCCGCCTTTGGTTCGCCGACGGTCGTTTCGCTCCGGCTGCATTCCTGCGTCTCTCCGCCTCCGCTCCACTTTCCCGTTCGCCGAACCGCAGGCCGAAGCAAAATTATGAGCAACGCGCCAACGCTTGGTAATCACTGCAAACCTGGAATCAACACATCCTCTCATTTTAAAGCGCTTCAGCAATGGCAGTTGAAGTCTTGATCCCTTGCACGCATTCAAGTGCGGGTGGTTAAAACGCCTGCGGGCCAGCTCCCGGCCCGGTGATGAGCAGGAACAGCAAGCCAAACCACCTGGAAAAATCCGTGCGCGCCTCATGCACCATGCTCAAAAAACCATAATGGGGCAATTCCATCAACGAAAAGCCAAGAAAACCGTGACCGAGTAGGACAGGGATTTTTGTGGTGAAGATTGCCACGGAGATGTCAATGAATAGCAATATTGCAGCCGGGCGCGTAAACAAACCAAGAATAACCATCGCCCCGCAAACGGTTTCGACCGTGCCGACAAAACTTTTTGAATTGTTTCCATTCAAGTCTTGACGTTACATCAACTTCTTCGCCTATTGATCATCAGGCCCGCCTTCATCTTAACGCACGCCCCGGGAAGAGAAGCTTTTTTACGCGTCTTCTTGGCAGACCGTCAGGCTGGCAGTTCAACGCGTTTATACCAGCTGCGCGACTGGTTGCACACTTTGCACACGGACAACATCACCGGCACTTCCACCAGAACCCCCACCACGCACGCAAGCGCCGCGCCCGAGCTGGGGCCGAACAGCGTGATGGCCACGGCCACAGCCAGTTCAAAAAAGTTACTCGCTCCGATCAGCGCGCCCGGCGAGGCGACGTTGTGCGGCACTTTCAATTTGCGCATCAGCAGGTAGGTCAGGCTGGAGTTGAAATAGACCTGGATCAGAATTGGCACCGCCAGCAGGATGACCGCAAACCATTTCGTCGTCAGGTTCTCGGCTTGAAACGCGAAAATCAGCACCAGCGTCAGCAGCAGCGCCCACATCATCACCGGATGAAATTTCGGCAGGAAATTCTTTTCAAACCATTCCTTGCCGTGCGATTTCAGCAGCAGCGTCCGAGTCAGCCAACCCGCCGTCAGTGGCACCACGATGAAGACAACGACCGACGTAATCAGCACCTTCGGCGGCACCACTACATTTGCCACGCCGCACAGGAACATCACAATCGGCGCGAACAACACGAGCATGATCAAGTCGTTCACCGCCACTTGCACCAGCGTATAGACCGGGTCGCCATCGGTGAGGTAGCTCCACACAAACACCATCGCCGTGCAGGGCGCGGCGGCTAGGATAATCAGACCGGCGGTGTAATTCTTGGCCGTCTCGGCGTCAATCCAGTGCGCGAACACATGCTGCATGAAAAACCAGCCCAGCAGCGCCATGCTAAACGGCTTTACCAGCCAGTTGACGAACAACGTCACCATCAAACCTTTTGGCCGTTTGGCGATGCCGCCGATGGCGCTGAAATCAACCTTGAGCATCATCGGATAAATCATCAGCCAGAGCAGAATGCCAATCGGCACGTTCACCTGTGACCCTTGCCCGAATTCCAGCTTGCTCAACGTGGCGGTAACATCCGGCAGCAGTTTGCCAAACGCCACACCCACCACCATGCAGAGTAAAACCCACACGGTGAGGTAGCGTTCAAAAAAGGCCAGGCGTTTCGGGGCGACATCGGGATTGGACATAATCAAATGTTAAGGTTTGAAAAATTGTTGCAGACGTTCCGGCCCGGCGGGTTCTTCCGTCACCCACGGAACGATGGCCGTGCGCTTGGAATGTTGCTCGACAACTTCGCGGAGAAATTGAGTTTCGCCGCGTCCGCGCGCCACCAGCAGCGGATCGCGCGAGCCGCTTTCGGCAAAGCTCTGGTTGATCACCCACGCAAACGGCTCGATTTGCGCCCGACGCAAATCCGCTTGCAGCATGGCCGCCTCGTGAACTGGCGTGGCTTCCGGCAGCGTAACCACCACCACGCGGGTATAATTTCCGTCGCGCAAGCGTGGCAGCAGTTGCAAAACTTCTTCGGGCAGGTCGCTCGCTTTGCGCGCGATTTCACGGTGATACGATTCCGTGGCGTCCAGCAGCAGCAGCGTGTGGCCCGTCGGCGCGGTGTCCAGCACCACAAACGCATCCTTGCCTTGCGCCACGGTGCGGGCAAACGCCCGGAATACGGCGATTTCTTCCGTGCAGGGCGACCGCAAATCTTCTTCCAGCAAGGCGCGGCCGTTGGCGTCGAGATTTTTTTCCGCCGTCGCCATGACCTGTTCGACGTAAGCCCGCGTCTCCACTTGCGGATCAATCCGGCTGACCCGCATTCCGGGAATTTTACCCGCCGCCGCCGCAATGTGCGCCGCTGGATCGGTCGTGCTCAAATGCACCGGAAATCCGCGACGCGCCAGTTCCGTCGCAATGGCGGCGGCAATCGTCGTCTTACCCACGCCGCCTTTCCCCATCGTCATGATCACGCCCCGGCCGGCTTGGGCAATGTCATCCACCAAATCCGTCAGCGTTTCCGTCGCCGGCAATGGCTCGTTTCTGTTTTCCACTTTTTGCTTTCCGATTTCCCCCAGCGTCACCAGCGCCCGCAGCGCCGGGATGCCCACCAGATTGTGCGACAGCAACGGGACTTTGCTCACCCGCATCCGGTTCAGAAACGCGCCCGCTTCCGTCAGCGCCTCCGCGCCGCGTTTTTGCAGCGCGCGCGCCACCGGATCGGAATCCACGGCTTGAAACAAACCATTCAAAATCAAACGCTGATTGCGCACGCCGATGGCCGCGAGTTCATCGCTGGTGCGTTCCGCTTCCGTCAGCGCCGCCCCTTGCGCTCGGCTCACCAGCACGAGCGTCGTGCGTTCGCCATTGGCCAGCGCCGCCACCGCATTTTCATAAATCACCCGCTGCTTCTCCAAACCAGCCAGCGGGCCGAGACAGGAATTGCCGGTGGTATTCGTGTCCAGAAAGCCGGTCCAGGCTGTCGGCAGCGTCATCAGCCGCAGCGTGTGGCCGGTTGGCGCGGTGTCGAAAATAACGTGGTCAAAATCCGCCGTCGCTTCCGGCTGGCCGAGCAGGCGGGAAAATTCGTCAAAGGCCGCAATCTCCATCGTGCAGGCGCCCGATAGTTGTTCCTCCATCCCGCGCACAATGGCGTCGGGCAGCTTGCCGCGATACGGCCCGACCAGTTTTTCCCGATACGTCGCGGCTGCCGCTGCCGGGTCAATGTTCAGCGCCGCCAGTCGCGGCACGGCTGGAATTTCCGTCGCAGCGGAAGTCAGCCGCACACCCAGCACTTCATCCAAATTCGAGGCCGGGTCAGTGCTTACGAGCAGCACCCGGCGCCCGCCATCCGCCAGCGCAATGGCCGAGGCGCACGCCAGCGAAGTCTTGCCCACACCGCCCTTGCCGGTGAAAAACAAAAAGCGCGTCGGTGCCACCAGAAAACTGGCGAGCGTTTGTTCGGCGGGAATGTTCATTTCAGCAGGTGCCACCGCCGCAGCAGCAATCCGACTTCGCAGGGGCAGCCGTCGCCGGGGCTTCCAGTTCAAACCAGCCGGCCAGTTCAGTGCGGTCGGGATAGCGTCCCGTGGTCGCAACTTTGCCGTTGAGCAAAATCACCGGCAGCGCGGCTTCGCCCTTTTCTGTCAGCGCGGTTTTCACCAGTTCGTTTTCCACGAACGCCGCCGGGTTTTGCGAGAGGTTATGCCGCTGGACAATCACGTCCTGCGTTTTCAGCCAGGCGAGATCGGCGGCGAATTGCACGAGCTTGGCATCAACGTCCGGCCCGCATACGCCGGTTGAACAGCACATCGCAGGGTCGAACACATGGAGAATTTGCGTGGTTAGTTTCATAAATTATCGTTAGGTGGTGGTTGAGGTTTTGAGCCATTCCAGAATCTTCGCTTCAATCTGGTCGCGCACGTCGCGGAATTTTTTCAACCGGTCCGCTTCCGTGCCGTTGCAGGCGGCGGGGTCTTCAAACGGCCAGCAGAGGCGTTGCATGGCAAAGGGAAAAATGCGCGGGCAATTCTTTTGCGCCTGTTCGCAAACAATTATGGCAACTTGAATCGTGGTCTTTCCCAAAAATGCGTCCAGCCCTTTGGCCTGCTGGTCGGAGATGTCCAACCCGACTTCATTCATCACACGCACGGTTAACGGATGAACCGCCGTGGGTTCCAGCCCTGCACTCGCCACGTCAAACCGTTCCCCGCCATGCTTCCGCAAAAATGCTTCCGCCATCTGGCTGCGGGCGGCATTGTGCGTGCAAAGGAACAGGACGTGTTGCTTCTTCATAACTGTCAGGCCGCTTTGGACTTCATCTGGTCGTGCCGGCCATCGGCATACGCCTCAAAAACCATCTTGATCTGGTCGCGCACCTGCCGGAATACCGCCAGCTTTTCCTCATCCGTGCCAGTCGCGTGTGCCGGATCGTAAAAGCCCCAATGATGCCGGTTCACCTGGCCGGGAAACATTGGGCAGGCTTGGTCAGCATTGCCGCAGACGGTGATGACCGTTTCGACCGGCTGTTTGAGGAATTCGTCCATGTGCTTGGAATGATGTCCGGAAATATCAATCCCCACCTCCTTCATCACTTGGATGGCAAGAGGATGCACATAGCCCGCCGGTTTCGAGCCGGCGCTTTGCACGTTAAGAAAATCACCCGCAACCGCTCGCAGGATCCCTTCGGCCAGATGGCTGCGGCACGAGTTTCCAGTGCAGAGGATGAGGACGGTGGGTTTCATTTTTTGCATTGTCGTTTGCATATTTCGGCGAGGTCGGTTTTCAGGATTTGTTTGATTTGTTTGGTGTCGGCTAAAATTTGCGGCTCGGCTTCAATTGCCTTGTTCACCCAGGCCAAGGCACCCCGGATCGTGGCGGGAGCTTGCTTGTCGGGCAGCCGGTAATAGACCCAGCGGTCGGTCTTGCGGGATTCCACCAATCCGGCTTGAAAGAGGACGGACAGGTGCTTGGAAACCGTAGAGGGAGCCATGCCGAACAGCTCGGTGATCTGGCAGACGCACAGCTCCCCGTCGCGCAAAGCCATCAAGATGCGCACGCGGGTTTCATCCGCCAGCGCCTTGGTGATATACATGAAGTCGCGCATAAGCTATTTCCTCATTTCGTCATACAGCGAAATGAAGATAGGGCGGATTCGTAAACCTGTCAAGCCTCGGCGGCTCAGGCCGTGTAAATCAACCAGCCGCCGCCCAGCAGCACCAGACTGCCGCAGATGTATTTCACCACGGCCACGCCTTTGGATTGTTCGTTCCAGTTGAGGAAGCGTTGCACCATTTCGGTGGACGTGCCCGCCGCGACGATCACCGCACAATGCCCCATGCCATACGCCAGCAACAACGACACTCCGTAAAGCGGCGCGGTCTTGGCCAGTTTGAACGTCACGCCCAGCATCGGGGCCATGTAGGCGAATGTGCAGGGGCCGAGCGCGATGCCAAACACCAAGCCAAGCATGAACGCGGCGAGCAATCCTTTCCGCTTCATGCCCACCTGTCCCGGTCCCGACCACGGCATCGGAATCACGCCCAGCAGATGCAGCCCGACGACAAAGAAAATCACCGCCACGAAATAATTCCCATAACGCCCCACGTCGCCCATCATCCGCCCCGCCGCCGCCGTGATCGCGCCAATGGCCGCGATGGTGATGAGAATACCCACGGCGAACAGCACCGAAGTCCAGAACGCCCGCCGCACCGTGACTTTGCCTTGCTCGCTGATGAATCCCACAATCAGCGGGATGCTCGCCAGATGGCAGGGGCTTAAAAGAATGCTCAAAACTCCCCACGCCGCCGCCGCCGATAATGCTATCAGCGGCGCGCCTTCAACCGCGTGGCTCAGGGTGGTAAAAAGTTGTTCCATAAATCAACGGTTGCCAGATGCGGACGGCAACGTGACTCCGTTTGTTCTGGTTTGTTGTTCCTGACCGCTTAAAATTTTTCTGACCTCGGTTTCAATGTAGCTATTGAATTTCACCGGGTCCTCAACCAATTGCCAAGTCTCACCGAGCAGCGAGGACTTTTCATCCTTGCCATCTTTCTGCCGGACCAGCACGAGCGAAGGGCATGGCAGTTTGTAGTCCAAGAGAAAATGGGCATTCTCCGTCAGATCGAAGTTCAGCGACATGAACACCAACCGCTTCGCATCCAACTCCGGTTTGAACTGCCGCTCGATTATCGCCTTGGCCTGCTGCTCGATTTTTAAACAGGTTTCGCAACGGACGGTGCCGTGAAAATAATACGCGATGACTTGCCGGCTCGGCACATTGGTGGCGGTGGTCGCGGGTGCGACCGGCTGGGGCTTGGGATTATCCGCCGCCACGACTTGAAGCACAGCCCAAATCAGCAAAAGTCCGATAACAAATAGGTTTCGTTTCATAAAATGTTTTACGCGAGCAGTTCCGCGCCTTTGGCGGCAACGAGCCGGATATTTTCGTGCGTGGCTGGGCTGGAACCTTTGTGCAGGCCCATCTCAAACAGCTTCAAATGTTGGAATCCGGTGAATCCGGCCTGCTCCAGGGTCTTGCGGGCGCATTCCTGCGGGCAGCCGTCTATCGCTAGAATTTTCGCGGCTGCCTTGGTCGTTTCCATGATGGTGTTGACCCGTCCGCCGATGCCGGCAAGGCAATACATCTTGCCGGTTTGGTCGAGGGTCATCTGCCGGGCGACGCGGTCGGCAAGGCCGCCCACGTCCGAAGCGCCGGAGCACGGAAAAATGAGCTTGGGCGCGGACGAACAAGAGCATTGAGGTTTTAAGTTCATGGTGGTTATGGTTGTTTGGATGATGACATGAAGTTCGTGACAGATGATGGACTGGAAATGCAGTTGGTGGTTGTTCCGTTCGTGCCGGAGAACATCAGCATTGCACTCGGCGCGGACAGGAATGGACAACAAGTTCCACAACTCTGGCCCGCGCTGTCGAAACGTGAACCGCGCCTCGCCGATGACCACGCCAGCAGGGCGATCAGCAATGTGCCGACCAGCAGGAGTTGGGTGCGTGGTCTCATGCGCGTGACCGGGTTCACTTGCCAGCAGCCGGCTTGGCTGCCAGGTCCACACCGAGACCCTGCCACTTGGCCAGGATGTCTTCCTTCGCAAAGAATCCGACGTGCCGGAACAGTTCCTTGCCCTCGGCGTCGTAGAAGATTTGTGTGGGAATGACTTCGATGCCGTATTGCTTTCCGGCGTCTGGATTTTTCCACACGTCAATGAATTCCACATTCAGCCGTCCTGCATATTCTTTTTTCAAGTCGTCCAGAACCGGGAACATCATTTTGCAGGGAATACATTTGCCCGCGCCCAAGTCGAGGAGCTTCGGCAGTTTGCCGTTGGCGTCGGGCGCAGCCTGGTCGCTGGTGATTTCGACTTGCGCGTTCGTGGCTGCCAGCGCGACAACGCTGTTGGTTTCAGAAGGCGCTTTGTCCTTGTTCTGTTTGAGAGTTACGGCGGCGACCACCGTCATGGTGAGCGCGGCCACAATGGCGAGCTTCAGAGGTGTTTTCATAATTTTTCCACAGTTTGTGCATCACGGTTCACGCGAGCAGTTTTTTGATTTCTTCCACTGACGGCACTTTGCCGCTGACCTTCACCTTGCCATCCACGACCAGCGCGGGCGTCGTCATCACGCCGAACGCCATGATTTGTTTGAGGTCGGTGACTTTTTCGAGTTCGTATGGCAGACCGAGCGTTTGCGCGGCCTTTTCTGTGGCCATCGTCAGGGCGTTGCACTTGGCGCAGCCGGTGCCGAGGATTTGGAGTTTCATGTTTTTAGTCCTTTCTTTGGTTATGTATGTTTCAGCCGTTTTGATCGCGTGGTTCACATGATTAAATTAAAAAGGTAGCCCACGAGCAAAATGCCCAGCGCCACGACGCCGAAGAAGGTCGCGATGAGCCGGGGCTTGAGCACCTTGCGCAGGATGATGGCTTCGGGGAAAGAGAGCGCGATGACGGACATCATGAACGCCAGCACCGTGCCGAGCGCCGCGCCCTTGCCGAGCAACGCCTGCACGATGGGAATGATGCCCGCCGCGTTGGAATACATGGGCACGCCAATCAGCACCGCCAGCGGCACCGACCACCACGCCCCTTTGCCCATGATGGAGGCCATGAAGTTTTCCGGCACATAGCCATGAATACCCGCGCCCACGGCGATGCCGATCAACACATAAAGCCACACGCGCCCCACGATGTCTTTCACCGCGTCGAGGCCGAGACGGATGCGGGCGGGCCAATCGGGAGATTCTTCCTCGGTCGCGTCGCCGGTCTTTGTCTCGAAGACCCAATCCTCGACGTGTTTTTCCATCCGCAACCGTCCGATGATCCAGCCGGAAACGATGGCGATGGCCAGTCCCATTCCCAGATAAATGACCGCGACCTTCCAGCCGAACAAACCGAACAACAACACCAACGCCACTTCGTTGACCATCGGCGATGAAACCAGAAAGGAAAAGGTCACGCCCAGCGGCACGCCGGTGGTCACAAAGCCGATGAACAACGGGACCGCCGAACAGGAACAGAAAGGTGTCACGGTGCCGAGCAGCGCCGCCAGCACGTTGCCGGTGGTTTCACGCTTGCCGGACAGAATCCGCCGCGTCCGTTCCGGCGTGAAAAAGGTCCGCACAATGCCGACGCCGAACACAACCAGCGTGAGCAGCATCAGCACCTTGGGCGATTCAAACACAAAGAACTCTACCGTCGCGCCGAGGTGCGTTCCTTTCGCCAGCCCGCAAAGTGAATAGGTGAACCACGCCGCGAACGGTGCCAGGCTGTGATACACCAACCACCAGACCGCCAGACCCGCGACGCCCCACGGCAGATATTTGCGCCAACCCGGTTTGTCGGCGGCTGGGGGAGGCAATGGGGCGGCGCAGCCGCAAGCGGCCGTCTTATTTGGCCCGCTGCTGGATTCAATTTTGGGTTCAAGTTGAGAATTCATGGGAATTGCCTCATTGCGCCGTGGAATGTTCCAAGGCGTTTTTGTTGATGATGTCGCCGCGCGTGCCGAGATGTTCATAGGCGTCGGGTTGCCACTTGAAATTTGCCAGCGGCGTAACGGTGAAAGATTCGGCCAATGGATGTTGCAGCAGGTTGCGGGCGTAATCCCATTCCATTTGCTGACAGCGCCGCATATCGGCCACGGAAACATCGCCGCTGCGAATTCTTGTTTCCAGTCGGGACACCGCGACGGGAAACACGTCCGGTTTCAACGTCACCTTGACCGCCTGATGCGTCGAAAAGCGATAGAGGATGAATTCGTTGCCAAGGGCGGGGTCAATCTTCTGCGTTCCAAAACGGACGCGTCCACCGGTGAGATACGCCACCACGTCGCCGTAACAAGGCGAGTTGTTGCAGATGCCGCCGGTGTCTGTGCGGTCAATCACGCCGTCGGGATACAATTCCCGCAGGCCCATGCTCACGGCGCATGCGGCAGTGACAAGCCCGTCGCACGGATGGCCGTGCATTTTGACGAGGTCTTTGAGCGTGATGGTCTTGGTCCGGCTCGCGTAAGGGCCGAGGCTGCTTTCAGTGTCCAGCACTTGAAAAGTCGGCGCATAAGGCGCGTGAGCCATCCAATCGGGATAATACCAATCGGCGGTTTCATGGGCGGCGTGCGGCGCGGAGGCACAGCCGCTCAGGAGCGTTGCCACGACGGCCAAAGAAACCAGCGCACGCTTCAATCGGCCATTCCGCGAACTTGAACTTGTCTGAACACGACACATAATTTCATCCATTTTCATCAGGCTACCGGGTCTGTGGCCGGCGGGGGCAGAGTGGCTGCCCCGTTGACCGCACGGCGGCGGAACAGCCGCCGCACAGCCAGTTCGGCATCTTCAAACAGCGAGTAAAAAATCGGCACGTAAACCATCGTCAGGAACGTCGAGACCAGCAGCCCGCCGATGGCCACGACGGCGAGCGGTGAAAGTCGTTCCAGACCAATGGCCCATTGCATCGCAATCGGGATCATGCCCACCGCCGTGCCGACCGCCGTCATTAAAATCGGTCGCGTGCGGATGCGCACCGAATCCACCAGCGCGTCGTAGGTGGTCGCGCCGCGTTCCTTCGCGGCGATGATGAAGTCAATCAGCAGAATCGAATTCTTCACCACGATGCCGGCCAGCAAAATCATGCCCATCATCGAGGGCATGCAGCCGTGCTTGTTCGCCAGCAACATGCCCCACGCCGCGCCGATAAGCGCCAGCGGAATGGCCACCATGATGGTGAGCGGATGAATCCACGACTTGAACGCCGGCATCAGCGAGAAATAGAGCAGGACCAGGCCGAGCAGGAGCGCCTTGCCCAGCAGGCTGAACGACTCATTCATCTGCTTGATTTCGCCTTCATGGCTCAACATGTAGCCAGGCGGAAGAGCGAGACCTTTAAGTGACTTTTCAACATCCTCCTGCAAATGAGAGATGGGCTGCTTGGCGCGATAAGCCTGGATGTCCAGCGTGCGTTCGAGTCCCTGGCGCGTGATGACCGACGCGACGGGCTGGCGCGAGATGGTGCCCAACTGTGCCAGCGGCACCGCGCCCACCGGAGTTTGAATGGGATAAGTCGCGAATTGTTCGGCGCGCTCCCGTTGCGCTGGCGGCAACTGAATCCACACGTTCAGGCCGTCCTGATTGGGCACGCGGAACACGGAACTCGGCATCCCGCGCACCGCACCGGCGAGTTGCGCGGCCACGGCGGCAGGTGAAATCTGGTAAAGTGCGCACTTCTCCGCGTTGGCGGTGAATTGCACTTCCACGGAATCCAAAGTCCACGAGCGGGTGATGGACGTGGCACCGCGCAAATTCTTTTGCAGGCGCTGTTCCACCTCGTTGCCAATTTGATTAAGCGTCTCCTGATCCGGCCCGGAAATCATCACGTCCACCGACGAGCGAATGGTCGAGAGCGGTGTCGCGCCAAAATCGAACACGTCCACGCTTTTCAGGCCGGGCAGTTTCTGGAATTGGCCGCGCAAATCGTCTTCGATCTGCCAGATGGAATCCTTGCGATGGAAGCGGTCGGTGAGATGCACGGTGATGTTTCCTTGCTGCGCCAGCCGGCCCGCCCCGAACGAAATCACCGCCGGTTCCGAGCCGATTACGGACGAAACGGAAGTGACTTCGGACCGCTTTGAAATCATTTGTTCCATTTGCGTCAGCGTCTTCTCGGTCTGCGCCAACGAGGTGTTGGCGTCAGTCTCGAAGTTGATTTTGACAATGCCGGTGTCCATCGGCGGCATGAGGTCGCGGCCAATGAGCGGCATCTGGCGCAAGGAGATCGCCAGCAAGATGATCGCCGGCGGGAGAAACCACCACCGGTGCTTGAGCGCAAAGGCCGTCAGCCGCACATAGAAATCACGCACCGGCTCCACCACCCAGGTATCGAAGCGGGAGACGAGTTGCTCAAAGCGGTTTCGTCCCGCGCCGGGATTGCGCCGCAACAACCACGGTGCCAGCAGCGGAATCACCGTCACCGAAACGATGTAGGAAGCCGCCAGCGCGATGCAGAGGCTGACCGACAACGGACGCAGCACGGTCTGCACAAAGCCGCCGATGAAGATGATCGGCAGCAACACCATCATGGTGGCGTAGGTGCCGGAGAAAATCGCCAGCATGACTTCCTGCGTTCCGCCCACCACTGCCTTATGCACATCCGCGCCATTTTTGTGGTAATGGCGCTCGATGTTTTCGAGCACTACGATGGCGTCGTCGAGCAACATGCCCACGGCGATGATGACGGCGGTGAGCGTCACCATGTCGAATTCGTAGCCGATCAGCCACATGACGGAGAAGGTGAGCAGGTAGGTGAACGGAATGGAAATCGCGGCCAGCGTCATGCCGCGCAAATCCGCCAGGAACAGGAAGATCACAATCACCGTCATGATGATCGCGTCGCGCAAGGCGTCGAGCATGTTGCCGACGGACAGGTTGATCAGTTCGCCCTGTGTGTCCGGGATGCTAAATTCGATGCCGGGGTAGGTCTTTTCCAGTCCGGGCAATACGCTTGCGATGTCGGCAATGGTGTTCAGCGCGTAGCCGGTGGTGCCGCGCTGGATGTTCACGGCGATGGCGGGTTGGCCATTGCCGTGATAGGCACTTTGCGGCTCCAGCACACTCCGCGTGATGGTGGCGACGTCCGCCAGATGCACGTCCCCATCGGGTCGGTGCGTCACCACAATCGCGCCCACATCCGCAAGGTTTTGAAACTCGCCGGTGCGCTTGAGCAGGAACTGGCTTTCCGAAGTCAGCAGCAAACCGATAGGCTGGTTGGCGTTGAAGGCCACGAGCCGCTGGCTCACATCGGCGGGCGTGAGGCCGAACCGCTGGAGTTTGTCGCGGTCCAGGGTTACGCGCACGACCGGTTGGTGCGCGCCGAAGACTTCCACATTGGCGACTTGCGGCAATTGCAGCAGGCGCTCCTTGATTTCGTTGTCGGCGAGTTGCCGCACCATCGAGAGATCCAGCGGCGAATGGGTCTTGGGCCGGAGCGCCAGCGTAAGCACCGCCGGCGTCGCCGAGGAAACTTTGAACACCATCGGCGGGCGGATGGCGTCCGGCAGCAGCGCCTTGATTTTTTGCAGACCGTTGGCCACGTCGGTCGCCGCCGAGTCCAAACCTTTGCTGTATTCAAATTCCACCGAGACGGACGACACTTCGTCCTTGCTCACCGAGGTCACGCGGCGCACCTGTTCGATGGTGTTCAACTCCTTCTCAATCGTGCGGCTGACTTCGGATTCGACATCGGCCGCCGACGCGCCCGGATAAACCGTCACGACGGCGATTTGCGGACGCTCGGAATCCGGGAAGAGATTGACCGGCATGTGGCGGAAGCCGACAATTCCAACCACCGCCGCCAGCAAGACGAGCGACGTGATCAGGTGCGGTTTCTTGAGATAGCGTTCGATGAAGTTCATGGCTGCCTTGTTTCGGACTGTTTCGCCTCCACGACTTTCGTGCCGTCGGCCAAGGTCATCAGCCGCGACGGTCGCGCCACAATCACCGATTCGCCTGCTCGCACGCTGCCTTTGATCGCAGCCTCGTCCAACGACCGGTCGAGCACTTCAACTTGGACCGGCTTCACCACGCCATTGTCCACGGCAAAAACCCACGCCCCGTTGTCGCCCTCCAACAGCGCATCGGCGGGAACCACGATGCCCTCGGCGGAACTCAATTGCACATCCACGCCCACCGTCGCGCCGGAAACGAATCCGGGCGGCGGATTGGTGACATCGCACTCGAAACTGGCCAGATGGCTGTCGCCCATCGCGGGAAAAACGCGTGACACAGTGGCATCAACGGACGCGCGGTCGGTTCGCAGGCTCACCGGCTGGCCAATGTGCAACCTGGCAAAATCTTCGGGCGGGAGTGAAGCGCGGATTCGCACATTTTGCTGGGAAACCAATTGCATCAATGGTTTGCCCGGCACGGCCAAGTCGCCGGGATCGGCCATCCGCCGCGCCACCACGCCATTGGCCGGCGCGACGAGTTGGCAGTAACCCAGCCGAGTGCGGGCCAGATTGAGGCGTTGTTTGGCAGATTCAAATTGAGCGGATGCGGCGGCTTCGGCGGCTTGCGAATGATCCCACTGTTCCTGCGCGATGGCCTTCACCTCGAAGAGCCGCTTGTCGCGTGCGGTGGTGTCACGTTGCGCCTGATACGCAGCCTCGGCTGCCGTCAATGTGGCTTCGGCTTCCGTAACGGCGTCCTGAAATTCGCGTTCATCCAGCCGCGCGAGCAATTGCCCGGTTAGCACGACCGCGCCTTCGCGGACGTTGACCTCCATCACGCGGGCCATGACCTGCGGGGCCAAATCTATTTCCTCCGCACCGACGACTGTGCCCAGCACATGGCTGGTGCGGACAACTCGTCCCTCATTGGCGCGTGCGGTTTGAACCGCCACCGGCACTTCCTTGACCAGCGGCGCGTCCTCTTTTTGGCGCACCCGTTTGGCGCGCACGATGACCAGCACCGCCGCGATGGCTATGATGACGACGATTCCAATGATTCTTGTCTTCTTCATGGGAGAATTTCCTTTTCAGCGATGGTATTGATGCTGGCGGCGGAGATGACGAGATCGGCCCGGGCGGAAGCCAGCGCCGCACGAGCGCCTTCCGCGCGGGAACGGGCGCGCAACAAATCCTCAATCGTGCCGGCACCGGTGTCGTAGCGCACCTGCTCAATGCGTGCCGCTTCGGTGCCGGCAGCCACGCGCGCTCCGGCAGCGTCCACGTTGGTTTGCGCGGCGGTAAATTTGGCCAGCGCGTCCTGTAACGCGGCCTGCGTTTGAAATTGAGTCTGGCGCAATAATTCCTCGGCGGTGGCTTGCCGGGCGCGGGCAGCCTTCAGCTTGGAAGACCGGGAACCCCATTCAAACAACGGCAAGCTCACCGACACGGTCGCGCCCCAGGTTTCCTCATTGCGGTCAATGGTTGTGCCGGTGTTTTCAAGATAGTTTGCGCCTGCATAGACTTTCGGGAGGAACTCGCTGCGCGCCACCTTGACGCCGCGCGCCGCCTGTTCGGCGGACAGACTCGCGGCGCGAATGACTGAGTTGTTGTCCACAACGCCAGGCAGTGTGCTGGACGCATTATCCATCGTGGCAGGCGTTGCCGCTTGCGCGTCCACCATCACGTCCCCAGCCGGGTCGCGGCCCAGCACGGACAGCAGCAGGGTGACTACCCGGCGACGATCAGCACCGACACCAGCGCGGTCAGACTTCGCAGCTTCAAGGTCTTCCACAACTTTCAGCCGGTCCACGTCTGGGCGTTTGCCAAGTGAGACCATTTCGTCCAGGTTCGTTTTGGTTTGCGTCAGCGCGGCAATCTGTTCGTCGAGCGCCGCCTCCGCCTGATCCAGCGCCTGCGCGGTCGAATAGAGCGAGATGACGTTGAAACGCACCTGCCAGCGCGTGCCTTCCTGCAGTTCCGCTGTTTTGCGGGATTCGAGTCTGGCGATTTGAATCTGGTTGTTCAGTCTGCCGCCGAGGTAAAGCGGAATCTCATAGCTCACTCCGTAATGCGCCTGGCTGCGGTCCCAGGGCGCACCGGCAAAACCGTTGGCCAGCAGTTCGCTCGACATGGGCCGGATAAGCTGGTCGTCATTGAGGTAGGAATAGGAGCCGACGGCATTCAGCCCACCCCAGCGGCTGCGGGCGGCAGCGCTGGCGTCGCCCTCGGCGGCGTTAACCTGATGGCCCGCCGCTCGCAAACCCGGATTCGACTTGAGCGCCTCGTTAATCGCCTGCGCCAAAGTCAGGCGGAGGGGCGGCGCGTCATTCGTCGCCGCGCCACCCGCCGCAAGGCTGGAGGTCAGCGACACCGCCGCCAAGATGGCCAGCGCCTTCCACTTGATTTTCCAATTCATTTTCATTTAGCAAACCCGCTAAATAAGCGGGTAAAAAAACTCTACGGGCACTTCCCGTTGCTCTGCACCGCCTCCACACACTTAAAAAAATTCAGCACGCACGGCACACGCACCCGATAGAACACCTGCGCGCCGCGTTTTTCGTCTTCCAGAATGCCGACATTCTTGAGCTGGCTCAGATGGCGTGACACCGTCGGCATTTCGACGCCAATCATGTCGGTGAGTTCACACACGCATCGTTCGCCGCGCGACAACTCGTCCACGATGAACAGGCGAGTGGGATGCGCCAGCGCCTTGATGATGCGGGCCTTCGCTTTGTATTCGGCTTGGCTGGTAGCAGTCATATTCACTGCTTAGACATTTAGCTAAATGGCGAAGTGCTGCTTCACCGATTTTGGCTTTTGTTAGACAGAAATTGTCATCCTTGTCCGCTGGTGCTGCTGGCCAAGCCCAACAGAGCGGTAAAATATCAGCGGCGATCTACCAAGCGGAAATTTAATTCAGAGCGGTTTGTGAACGGTGGTCAACGGATTTGCTTTCCGTAATTACAATTTCCCGAATCCTGGGCTGATTTTCGGCAATCAGCGCATGATATTTTTCCGCCAATTTCATTAAACCCGAGAGTTCCAGACGGCAGATGGCCGTTTCAATCCGGCGTAAAACATGGCCGGAAACCAAAATTTCGTGCGTGGCAAATACCAGGCGCAGTTTTTGTTCCTTGCCGTCGCTGTCCAATTCGGCAAACACGAATTGATCCAGCGGCAGCACGAGCAAACGTGTCGCCGTCATTTCGACGCGCAAGCAGCGCGCTTGTGTATCAGTGGTGTAACATTCGGGCGTTTTGGTGTTCATGTTTTTGTCCTGATTGGGAATGACTGCGTGATTGTTTCAACCGGCAAAACGTATCGGCGGCGCGCTGGCCGAACCGCAGGAGGCAGCCATGTAGCCGGTCCCAAAGCGGATTGTGATTGGGCAGGCGTCGGCCACCGGCAAATTCCAATGCCAGCGGCCTGTGGCCGGATCGCGCCAGATTCTCGCGCAATTGCCCCTTGTCCGGCGTGAAAATGCGGACGCCACGCCGCCCGCGCGAAATCGTGACATACCATTGTTGCGCGTTCGTCGCGGCCTTGATGGTGGAATCAGAAAATAGAACGTAATCCACTGTCTTGCCTTGTGACCCGTAGGAAGTGACGGCGTAGCCGGGGAGAAATTCCCGGAAACTTTTGTCCAAAATGCGGCCGTCAGTCAGTTCAATTTTCCCATCGGGGAGCGCCGACTTTACCGTGACCAATTCGCCATTCGTAACGCGAGCGCCGGAGGTGAGTTTGCGATTGGCCTTGAGATGCAATTTGTCGCCTTGTGCGACCGCAATTTCGCGCGGCTGACAAACAGTGATTTTATCCAGCACCTTGTTTGACACGGTGGCGCATTTGCCGTCAATCTCAACCAGCACACCAGCTTTGACGATGCCTGCCAACTTTCCGCGCATCCCCGGCTCGATTTGCCGCACTTTTTGATTGAACACAATCACCGAATCTGGCGGATAAAATCTCCGATCCCGTTTCTGCGCATTCGTTAAATCCAATTTGTTCAATGCTTCAATCGTGACATCGTTGGTGCCAAGCAGCCCTTTTCCTTTCAGCGCGTCACGCACCTTTGAATTCACCCGATGCACTTCCGCCCAGGTCTGCGATACCACTACGGCAGAAGCCTTTTCTTCCATCAGGCGGACATATTCATCCGCCAGTTTGTCAGCTTGCTCACCCAAACCGCAGGCGACCACCGCGCCCAACTTGTCCAGCCGTTCAAACGATTCGGCAAGCTTTCCTGCCGCTGCCACTTCCACCGCCTTGCGATATTGTTTGATTTTGGAACTTTCTCTTTTGCTCCGGCCCAGCGCCGGGTCTTGTCGGCGAATGGTGTGCAGTTCAACCGGCTTGACGCCCGAATAGCGTTCAACGGCTAGCAGCGCATCCGACGCCTCGACTGCTCCATGCTGGCGCGTGTCGCCCGATAAAATAACCCGAGCATTTCGTTCTCGCGCCAGTCGGAGCAATTCAGACATCTGGCGACCCCCAATCTGCCCAGCCTCATCTACGACGATTACCGCACCCTCGACTAACTCACGCTTGAGCAGAAAATTTGTTACCGTCGTTGGTGAGGGAAAATCCGGTTCCATTGCCACGACCTGCTGGCGTTGCGGCGCGAGGACGACCACACGCCTGCCCGCTTGTTGAACTTGTCTGACCAGCTCGCCCAGGACAAAGCTTTTGCCCGTGCCGGCACCTCCACGGAACAATGAAACCGTATTCGTGGAGCGCAACAGCGCATCCAAAGCCAGACGTTGCTCGTCATCCAATTTTGGATCTGCCGCATAGGAATGCTCCACCAGTGGCCGGCAATTTCCCGCACCGTCCTGGACGGTTTGAACAATCTCCATTTCTCGTGACAACACTTCCCGCAAAGTCACTTCGGCGGGACGTTCTGAATTTCGAAGGTAAGGACGCTGGCGCGTGAACTCCTTGAGTTCAGCGACAGTGAAATTTTCGCCACGTCCATGTTCCAACGCCTGTTGCCATAACTGACATTCCAGCGCGACCGAATTGCGGTCGAACAAATGATCTTCCGACCACTGGACCGCCTCGCCTACGTTCATCCGGTCGCCGGATGTTTTTTGCGAGCGTCCTGAAGGCTGGCGTAAAGCAGTGATTTCATCCTCACTCAACTGTGAATTCCACAACGTCCGCAATTCCGCCTGGCTTAAATCCTTGTGCTTTTTAGCACGGGTCTCAACCGCCAATTGGGCGCGCAACGCTTTGAAGTTTGCACTTTTCAATTCCGGCTTGCTGGCCAGCAGTTTCACCAACGCCTTGTCAATTTCCGCATCCCGTTTGGAAAAGCGTTCACAAACCGCTTCCGAAATGCCCTCGATTTGGAAATCACCGCGCGGCAGGTTGCGAATTTCATAGCCGAACCCGCGCAGCTTGCGGGCGAGTTCATGGTAATAGACGTTCTCGGCAAATTTCCGCGCCCGCAATAGCTCATAGTTTTGCAACGCCTTCCACCGATTTTCGACGGCATCAAAAGTAGCGTTGAAAACAATGCAGTGAGTGTGCAAATGCGGGTCTAAAGCGCGCGAGGTGTCATGCGTGAACATGGCAGTCGTAAAATTGCCGGTGGAGCGGTCATTGTTCGCTTTGCCGATCCTAACGCGCGTCGTGGCAAACGCCTCAAATTCCTTGAACGCGGATCGGACGGCATCGGCATGAGCTTTTAGAATTCGCTCATCAACGCCGACCAGGGCCGCGACCGAAACTGATTTGGGTGGCGAGAACGTGAAGTCATAAAAAATCCGGCGATTGGCGGTATTGGCACTGGCTTCATCCATCCGGGTGGAATTCAGCCGTTGCGTCAATGTTTCGCCGGATGCCGGATGCCGGTTTTCGCAGAGACGCAAAAATGCTTCCGTCCCGACTTTGCCGGCCAAACCAAGCCGTTCTGCACCCAGGCCAAACCACTGGCCGGCCACCCGCTGCCCTTCATCATAGTATTCACCCACGCAAAGATGCTCCTCAAAGTATTCCTTTGCGTTCTGCAAATTGTATTGCGTCTTGGCCGTAACCACGGAGAACAGCCTGCCAAAAACCCGGATTCACTTTGTTTCATTTTGAAACAAAGTGGCCGCCAAAAATTGATTGAATGACAGGCGTGAAAATTAACCAGTCCACGCCTCCCGTGCTGTAACGGAGAACGTGGCGCAACGACGCAAATATATGATGACACCTACCACTGCTGAATTACGCACCACCATCGAAGTGTTGAAGATGCTCGACCAACGCATCCACGACCACACCGCCCATTCCATAAACCAACTGCCGGACACCGAATTGGGCAACACGTATGCCGCGCATATCAAAGACCAATCCATCGAACAAACCAGCCACATCCAAAAGGTCGCCACGCAGTTGCAAAACTGGCGGGATGAACTGTTGCAACAGCGAAAACTGCAAGTGCCCCAATCAGTATGAGAATGAACTTTTTAACAGAACAAGCCTTACCCCTTGCCAGGGCAAGGTTTTCGCGTTGCGCAAGTGTTGCGACCAATGTTGCCGGCGGCAAACGCATTCGCGTTGTGTGCAATGTTGCCTGGGATGTTGCGGCCAATGCTGCCGCGAAAAAGCGCCGCCGCGTTGCGTTCGGCGGTGCATTAAATGTTGTCCAAGCGAAGCGCATCCGCGCATTCAATGTTGCGCCCAGCGTTGCGTCGCTGTTGCCCAGGCTATGCGCCAGTTTGATGATTCCACTGTTGCCTTGATTATGAACAAGTTTGTTATTTCGCCGGATGCTCTAAATCGTTTCCGCAACGCTGCATCGGAAGTTGCGCGCGGCGTTGCGTCGCCTGTTTCGCGCTGGTTGCCGCTCAAGGACGACATCTCGGCACTCCGCCAACGCGGCCTTTCCTACCGGGCCATTAGTGACCTCCTGTCACAAAACGGCATCAAGGCATCGCCATCGGGGCTGATGCGTTTTTGTCGGCGAATCCTAAAGGAGAAACGCTCACACAAGTCATCGGCGAGGCGGCAGACGCCGCGTCGTGCCAATGCTTCCGCTTCGCCGAAAAACGCGCCGGTAGCACCAGTCAAAGCCACTCTGCCGCTCGCGTCGGCCATGAATACAAAGCCCGCGCCCGCGCGGGCGGAAACTTCCGCCTTCACATCGCGCGGGCCTCGCATCGCCAAAGTTGAGCAACTGCCACCTGGAGAAACAATATGACCAAACGCCTTGATTTAATCTTTAACGGCAAGGGCGGTGTCGGCAAAAGTTTCTTTGCCGTCAACTTCGTCCAATACCTCAAAGACAAAAACATCCCGTTTGCCGCCTGCGACTGCGACAACGAAAATTCCACGTTGAAACGCTTTCATGGCGACGACGTGCAGTTTTTGGATCTGTCCCATCCGCGCGGACTGGACGCCATGATTCGGGCGCTGGACAAAACCGATCTCGTCGTCGTGGACTGCCGCGCCGCGTCCACCGAAGTGTTCTTCAATTATTTCGACGAGATTGATTTGCCGTTGACACTCAAAAACCTGTCCACCGCGATGACGTTCATCATGCCCATCAACCAGGAGGCTGACAGCATTGATCAGCTTAACCGCATCACCGACAAACTCCAAAACGTGTGTTCCTACGTCGTGCTGCGGAACACTGTTCACAGCGATAGTTTCCCTCTTTTTGAAAACACGGTCATCCGCAAGCGTTTGCTCAAGGAGCTTGGCGCAAAGGAAATCACCATGTCCAAATTGCAACCCTGGCTCGTGGAGGAATTGAGCCACAGCAATCTTACGATCACGCCCGCCGTGGCCGACGGCCATTTGCATTTGCTGGACCGCCAGCGGCTGCAAACGTGGCAGCGTAAATTTTACGCCCAAATCGAATCCGTCGCCGAATTGTTACTTCCGGCAAAGTCATGAGCGCGCCCGACCAACCAACGCCGCCCGATTTTGACGAGGACTTTTTGCAGGCCCAAACCAAATGGAAGGAGCAGCACAAAATCAAGGACGACGACCCGGTTTTATTGTTGCTCGATTTGTTTCGGATTCATCAACGTCATTGGGATGAAATCCGCCACCGCGAAATGCCATCGCTCGATGAATTTAAGACGGACATTACGGCCTTGACTGAAGCGGCAGGCGTTTTGAAGGAAAGGGTGGTGAAAGAAATCCGGACGGTGGATTTACCGACCGCCATTTTTGCAGCCTTTAGCGCAGCCATTGCCGGTTTTCTCATCGGAAAATTCCTATGAACCTCGATTTTATCCCGTTCCCGTCGGTTCAGCTTCCGGCATTGTCCAAATCACTGCGCGGTTTCGCGCTCGGTTATGCGGTTTTGCTGGCAATCATTACCGCCCGGCTTTTACTGTTGAGAAAACGCCATGTTGCCAAGCTCGGCGGTCTCACTTGGAAGCGCAATCAGTTTTGTCGTGGCTGGCTCATCACCGGTGACACCGGCTCCGGCAAAACATCTTCCGGCATCAACCAACTGGCTCATCAGGTGTTTCAAAACGAGGATAATTGGGGCGGTCTGTGCATTGATGAAAAGGGGGTTTATTGGGAAACGCTTTCGGCGATGGCGCGGCATTACGAGCGCGAGAATGATTTGATCCATTTGCAGATTCAAGCGGACGGCCAGAGCGAACAACCGTTGCATCGGTTCAACCTTACCGGCGACCGCAGCATCCCCTTCACAACCTACGCCAAGTTTGTCGTGGACACGGCCACCAGTCTTGGCCAGGGCGGAGACAAAGGATTTTTCAAAAGCCAGGCGCAAACGCACATCGCTCATGCACTGGAATTGCTCGCCGAATTGCAACGGCCGGTGACGCTCTCCGGCGCTATGGATTTGCTTTCGAGCAAACCAAAGCTGGATGAGGAATTGGAATTTCTCACCAAACTGGAATTGCAAACACCGCGCCGTCGCGTGTTGAACGATCATTTCAAACATCGTTTCCTCGACCAGCCGGCGGAGCAGCTTGGCGGCGTCCGCGAGACCATTGGCAATTATCTGCAATACTTTTTGACGCCCGAAGTGGCGGAAATCTTTTGCGTGGAAGAAAGCACGTTCGATTTTTCAACCATTGACGAGGGCAAAATCATCCTCACCACCATGCCGCAAAAGTTTCAGACCGAGCGCCGGTATGTGAATACCTTTTTGAAACTGCTTTTTTACCATCATGCGTTGCGCCGATTCGACCAGCCCAAGAACCAACGCGGCAAAAATAATTTGCTCATCCTGTGGGCGGACGAAGCGCAGCGGTTTATGACCGCCAGTGAGGACGGCACGAGCGATTACAATTGCGTGGACGTGATCCGCGAGGCAGGCGCAACCGTCGTCGCCGCTGCACAATCCACGACATCGCTCATCCCGCCTTTGGGCAACGACAAGTCCAAAGTGCTTACGTTGAATCTTCGCAACCGGATGATTTTCCGCTCCGCCGACGAAACGGATGCCGTTCAAGCCGCCGACTTTCTCGGCAAGAAGCAGGTGATGAAGCGTTCTTGGGGTTCAAGTGCCGGCAAGCGCAACGTGAACTATTCCGAAACCGAGGAACACAAAATTAAATCCTACAAACTCCGCAAGCTCCGCGACCATGAATGTGTGCTGGTGCATTGCGAAAAAGGTTTTCGCCAGATGACGCTGCCGCCGCTTGAACCCAATGGACAAACTGCCAAATGGTTTCCTTTTTGGCGAAAATTATTCTGAATCGAACTGCCAATGAAAACACAAAGGGAAATCCTAAAATGGTTACAGGCCAACCTTGGAAATCGCTGCACTGCCCCGCTGACCAGCACGGATTGTTACGCGCTTGTAACCAGTGTCAACCTCTGCAACCTCATCGGTTACGCATCTGCACCGCCAGAACTTTTCATGGCCTATGGGGCCATCGTCCGACAAATGCAAGGGCATACGCGGGGATTGGCGTATCACGCCATCGCCTGTGAATTAGACTGGACGCATCGTGATATGATATGGGAATTGGCAGGACTTCCAGTTGACGATAAGCCCAAATGCAAATGTGCGTTTGAACACTGAAACAAACCTTGCCACAAATACTGGCTGCCTTTCACCATTCAAATGGGCTAAAGCTCCATTGAATCGCCGGCAGACTGCGGTTTTCCGCACCGGGCTGCGCCGCTGGTTTCTCTGAAACCTGCTGAAAACCGCAGACTGCCGCCGCCATTCAGCGCCTGAGTCCGTCCGGTTCGAGATCGCTTCACTTCACTGCGCTTCGCAACCGCGTCCGACCCTTGCCCGCCCGCCGGTTGCTTTCGCTTCGTTCCGTTCCGCGACGCCGAATCCGGCGGACACAGGCAGTAGATGAAACAATGGCAAAATTCAGGCCCAAACTGACGCGATTATCACCCTGGCGGCTTGCGCCAATAAAAAATCTTAAACTATTTTTCACCTTGAAAACATTGAGCGCAAATGGCGTCAAAGTTGAAAACCAGCCAGATTGCCCCGCATAAAACCAGCGTGCTTTTGTGTCAAGTATCAGCGGCGATAACGGTTTCGTTCAATGTTTGCAAGGTGTCGGTCGCCAAATTCGCGATTCAGCAAAAGTGCGACTGATAAAATAGTGGTGTCGTTGAATGAATCAGCGACGCAACCAAAGAAAGTAAATTATGGAAACAACTGAAATGACGGACACGTTCAAAAGCATCAATACCACTCCGCACCTTTGCCGGAGCAAGGTGAAACAAACCGCGCTGGAAATTGCCGCCGCGATCCGGCCAGCGAATAAATTTAGCCGGGTCGGCATGAGCTTCGTTGAACGCATCGAAGCGAAAGTCCGCGCCGCCATCCGGGAGGAAGTCAGGATTCATCCCAGCAAAGGCAAGACGCTTTTATGATGCGGCAGGCACTGGATGAAAGGATTTTCGATTTAACAGATGCTCGACGAATCCGGCCTGCGGAATATAATTGTCACAGTTCATGGTTCATCTGACGTTGAATTCAGGAAAAGCCCGGCGAAACTCAAGGCGTGCCTTGCCACCGAAACTTGGGAACGTGGTTCGCTCGTTCATTGACAAGGGTGGCGGCTCTTTTCCATTCCCCTACAACGCCTACCGTATCGAGACCGATGTCACTCCGACCGGAGTCGCATTTTATTTTTTCAGTGGAGATGTTCAAATCTCGGTTTGCACCGGCACCTGGTCTGCCGAGTTTGCCCAAGAATACTGGACACAAATTGAAAAGGAATACTACGATTTAACCGATGTTTGTCCAAAGGTGTCATGGGCCAAACATCCACCGAAAATGCCGGATTCCGTGCCGTGGCTGACCTCGCTGATTCTGCCCGGATTCTTTTTCAAAGTGAAATCCGACAGCCCGGATGTCGAGTTTCTAAATACTTGCGAGTTCGTCTTTTTTGAGGTGGCACACCAACTGGCGCGTTCTTAAACGTTGAATCTAATCTTCGTTAAATTTATCACGGCTTCGTCATGAAATTGGCAAAAGCCCGAATGGATCGTCGGCAGACTGCGGTTTTCCGCACCGGGCTTCGCCGCTGGTTTCTCCGAAACCTGCGGAAACCCGCAGATTGCCGCCGTTAGAAAATGGCCTGAGTCCGTCCAGTTCGGGATCGCTTCACTTCTCTGCGCTTCGCAACCGCGTCCGACCCTTGCCCGCCCGCCGGTTGCTTTCGCTTCGTTCCGTTCCGCGACGCCGAATCCGGCGGACACAGGCAGCAAGCTGAAACATGGCACGAATTGATGTCGGGCTACGCAATCTTCCGCTTGTTCACCCCCGGCGAAGAATTCGACATGACCGAACCGCCGTCCGAGGCGTTTGACCGTCAGGAAGTCATCGTGCTTATGGGTGAGTCGCATATCGGTCAGAAACAGAAATTTCTGCTCATCATTCGGAGTGGTAACGGAAAATTCTTTGGTCTTGGCGAAACCACCGTCCCCGGAATGGACAGGATGGAAGGCCGTTTCGCCCAAATTCTGCCGCCGAACAATCCTGACGCCCAAACCCGCGAACTGGCCAAAGTCATGCTGAAGGTCAAAGGCGTCAACATCGCGAAAGCCAGCTCAAGCATCCGCCTTCCCCGTTCCCGGCGCTGATGTCACCGACGCAGGCAGATGGTGTGCGATCTTCGCACACATAGTGGTTTTTACCGGCACGCCCAGCCACGATTTCGCCGTTGCCCTCCGTTTGAAAATCTTCACGCTTGCACCTGTGCTTCAATCACATAAAACTCCCACCCGACAATGCCACGGATTTTCGACAACATTGCGCTCGACCTCTTACCGTCATTGCGGGAGACGCTGGAGATTTCCCAGCGGTCGGATTTTTGCGTCGGCTACTTTAATTTGCGCGGCTGGAAAGCCATTGACGGCCTCATTGAAAAATGGCCGGGCGGCGAGGGGCAGCAATGCCGATTGCTCGTCGGGATGCAGCGGCTCGCCCAGGATGAATTGCGCTCGGCTTACAGCTTGTTGCCGCAGGAAAATGAAATCAGCCAGCAGGCCGTGATCCGGTTGAAACGCCGGCTCGCCGAGGAATTTCGAGCCCAACTTACCTTCGGCGCACCCAACGACGAGGACGAAGCCGGCCTGCGCCGCCTCTCGGCCCAGCTCAAATCGGGCAAGGTGGTGGTGAAATTATTTCTCCGCCATACGCTCCACGCCAAGCTGTATCTCTGCTTCCGCCCCGACCCAAACAACCCCATCACCGGTTTTGTCGGCTCCAGCAATCTCACGCTATCCGGCCTGTCGTATCAGGGCGAACTCAACGTGGACGTGCTCGACCACGACGCCACGCAAAAGCTATCGCGCTGGTTTGAAGACCGCTGGAAAGACCGCTGGTGCATTGACATCACCAAAGAATTGATCCAAGTGATTGACGAAAGCTGGGCGCGGCCGGAATGTCCGCCGCCGTATCATATCTACGTCAAAATGGCTTACCACTTGGCGGAGGAAGCGCGCGCCGGCCTGTCCGAGTTCACCATCCCGGCGGACATGCGCGGCACCTTGCTGGAATTTCAGTCCGCCGCCGTTCGCATCGCCGCCCGCCATCTGGAAAAACGCGGCGGCGTGATTCTCGGCGATGTCGTCGGTCTCGGCAAAACCCTGATGGCGACCGCGCTGGCCCGCGTGTTCCAAGACCCGCCGCGCTCGCTGGAAACCCTGATTCTTTGCCCCAAGAATCTCGTCGGCATGTGGAAAGATTACGCCCACCGCTACCGCTTGATCGCCGAGGTGGTTTCCATCACGCAGGCGCAAAACGAACTGCCCGATCTCCGCCGCTACCGCGTCGTCATCATTGACGAAAGCCATAACTTGCGGAACCGCGAGGGCCGCCGCTGGGCCGCTGTTCGCGATTATTTGGCGCGCAACGCCAGCAAGTGCATCCTGCTATCGGCCACGCCCTACAACAAAGCCTATCTCGATCTCGCCAACCAGCTCCGGCTGTTCCTGAATCCCGATGATGTTGTCGGCATTCGGCCCGAGGAATACTTGCGCCGCGACTGTGACGGTCGGCCCGACGAATTTACCCGCCGCCATCAGTGCGCCATCAATTGCCTCAACGCCTTTGAGAAAAGCAATCATCCCGACGACTGGCGCGAACTCATGCGCCTGTTCATGGTCCGGCGCACGCGCAGCTTCGTCGAGCGCAACTACGCCTTCACGGAATGTCCGAAATGCGCCACCGTGCTGCTGCCCACGCAGGAGAAATGCCCGAAGTGCGACCAGCCCAAGGCCAAGGAAGACCGTCGGTTTTTGATTCTTGAAGGCGGCAGCCGTTTCCATTTTCCCAAGCGCCAGCCCAAGACACTCACGTTTCGCATTCGCGATAACGACCCGGACGATCAATACGCCAAACTTTATTCTGACAAGGTCGTGGACACTGTTCGGGTTTTGCATCTGCCGCGCTACGGTCTCGCCAATTATCTCAAGCCCACGCTCGACGTGCCGCCGTCACAGGACGAGGCCGATGTGATGGACAATCTGTCCCGCGCCGGCAAACGGCTCATCGGTTTCTGCCGGACGAACTTGTTCAAGCGGCTGGAAAGCAGCGGCCATTCGTTCCTGCTCTCGGTGCGGCGGCACATTCTGCGCAATTTTATTTTCCTCCACGCGCTGAAAAACAATTTGCCGCTGCCCATCGGCACCCAGGATCAGGCGTTGTTTGATACCCGCGCCGAGGATCACGACAGCGAAAGTGCGTTGTTCGGCTCGGATGAAAAAGCCCCCGCACAGCCCACCGAAATCACCGCCAAATCCCTCGCCGATTTCGCCGCCGCCGGAGCCGATGGCTACCAGACGCTCAAGACCGAGCATCACCGGAATTTCGATTGGTTGCGCCCAGATGTTTTTGTCGAAGACCTCTCCACGCATTTGCGGCAGGATGCGGAACGGCTCTTTTCCATCTTGGAACTCGCCGGGCGCTGGCAGCCGGGACAGGACAAAAAGCTGGAGGAACTTTTCAAACTGTTGGCCAAAAAACATCCCGATCAGAAAGTCCTCATCTTTTCCCAATTTGCGGACACGGTGTCCTATCTGGCCGAGCAGTTGAAATCGCGCGGCCTGAAAACCATGTCCGGCGTCACCGGCGATACCGAGAACCCGGCCACCTACGCCCGCCGGTTCAGTCCTGTCAGCAACAAGGCGCAGGACAAAGGCGCGCCCAACTACGTCGCGCCCGCCGATGAATTGCGCGTGCTCGTCGCCACCGATGTCTTGAGCGAAGGTCAAAACTTGCAGGATGCCGCCATCGTGGTGAATTTCGATTTGCCGTGGGCCATCATCCGCCTCATCCAGCGGGCGGGCCGTGTGGATCGTATCGGCCAGAAAGCCGAGCAGATTCTTTGCTACTCGTTCGTGCCGGCGGATGGCGTCGAGCGCCTCATCCGGTTGCGCTCGCGGGTCCGCCAGCGGTTGAGCGAAAATGCCGAGGTCGTCGGCACCGATGAAACCTTTTTTGAGGACGAAAAACACGACACCGTCATCCGCGACCTGTTCACGGAAAAATCCGGCATCCTGGACGACCCGGCGGATGATGAAGTGGATCTTGCGTCGCTGGCCTACCAGATTTGGAAGAACGCCTGTGACACCAATCCGGCACTGCGAAAAATTATCCCCGATCTGCCCGGCGTCGTGTTTTCCACCAAGGCACTATCGGCAATTACCGCCAAGCCCGCCGGAGCCGCCGGCCCGCAGCCCACTTCCGGCGCGATGGTTTATGTCCGCACCGCCGATGGCAACGACGCGCTCGCCTGGGTGGACGAGGACGGCAAAACCGTCACGGAATCACAGCACGAAATTTTGCGCGCCGCCGCGTGCGAGCCGGCCACCCCCGCGCTCCCGCGCCTGGCCAATCACCATCCGCTCGTGCAAAAAGCCGTCGCTGGCATCCAGACCGAGCATATCACCACGGGCGGCCAGCTTGGTAAACCGTCCAGTGCGCGGCGGCGCGTGTATGAGCGGCTGAAAGATTACGCCGCCAACGTCAAGGACAGCCTGTTCGACATCAAGCCGCTCCATGTCGCGATTGATGAAATTTACGAAGCACCGTTGACCGAGGCCGCGCGCGACCTGCTCAACCGTGAAATGCGGACCGGCGTCAGCGATGAAAAACTCGTCGCGCTCGTGCTGTCGCTCCAGGAAGAAGACCGGTTGTGCGTGCCCAAAGACGACGTCGAGGCCCGCGAACCCAAAATCATTTGCTCCCTCGGTATCCGTAAAGATTAACCTATGCCTCTCGACTTCCAACGCGCCCGGCCGCTGCTGCGAAGCGGCAATCTCACGAAGTTGTTCGTCGAGGAACTTGGTTGGGAACCCGCCCGCCAAAAGCTCACGCTTCGCGTCAGCGAAACGGACTATGCCTTCACCGCCATCGCCGAGAAGCGCGGGTTTACCGCGTGGTCATGCGCGTGCGCCGATGGCAAGTTGCCCGACCACACCACGCGATTGAAACTAGATCGCGCCCTGACGCAGACCAGTTTCGAGCATCTCATCGTTTTCCCGACCTATGACGGAGCCACGCAATCATGGATGTGGGTGCGGCGCGAACAGGGCAAGCCGCTCGCCGCCCGCACACATGAGTTCAATCGCTCCCAGCCCGGTGATTCGCTGCTCCAGAAACTCCAGCACCTTTACATTTCCCTTGAAGACGAAGAACGGGGCGATGTTCACACCCTCACCCTTTCCGCCGGCGCCCGCGCCGCCTTTGACATTGATAAGGTCACCAAGGCGTTTTACCGCGATTTCGACACGCACCGGAAGGCGTTTCTAAAGTTCATCGAAGGCATTGGCGAGGTCGCCGACCGCGAATGGTATGCGTCCGTCATGCTCAACCGGCTGATGTTCGTTTATTTCATCCAGCGCAAGGGATTCCTCGACGGCGACACCAATTACCTGCGCAACCGGCTCGACCGCTGCAAACAGGAGCAGGGCAAAAATAAATTCTACACCTTCTACCGCTACTTCCTGTTGCGACTGTTCCATGAAGGCTTCGGCAAACGCCGCAAGGATCGTGCGCCCGACCTGGAAAAACTGCTCGGCAGCATCCCGTATCTGAATGGCGGTTTGTTCGATGTTCACGAATTGGAACGCCCCGAACGCTATGGCAAGGAAATCCAGATTGACGACAAGGCATTTGAGCGCGTCTTTAATTACTTCGATCAATACCAGTGGCATCTGGACGAACGGCCGCTGCGGGATGACAACGAGATCAATCCCGATGTCCTCGGCTACATCTTCGAGAAATACATCAACCAGAAGCAAATGGGGGCGTATTACACGAAGGAGGACATCACCGAATACATCAGCAAGAACACCGTCATTCCATTCCTGTTCGATGCCGCCAAGGCCAAGTGCAAGGTCGCCTTTGAAGTAAGTGGCACCGGCGACTCGCCGGTGTGGGATTTGCTCCGCGAAAATCCTGACCGCTATATCTATTCCACCGTGCAGCACGGCGTTGATAATAAGTTACCACCGGAAATCGCCGCCGGTATCAAAGACGTAGCCAAGCGCGGCGGCTGGAATAAAGCAGCGGCTGCGGATTGTGCTTTGCCCACCGAAACGTGGCGCGAAGTCATCGGCCGTCGCCAGCGTTACGAGGAAGTCAGAAAGAAACTCGCCGCCGGCGAAGTGAGGCAGGTCAACGACTTCATCACCCTGAATTTGGATCTCCGCCAGTTCGCGCAAGATGTCATTCAGAACTGCGAAGGGCCGGATTTGCTCATGGCCTTCTGGCAGGCCATCACCAGCATCACGGTGCTTGACCCCACGGGCGGTTCGGGTGCGTTCATTTTTGCGGCGCTCAATATCCTTGAGCCGTTGTATGAAGCCTGTCTGGATCGGATGGAAGCATTCCTGGCGGAATGGGGTGCGAACGGCCAGAAATTTTATCCCAACTACCACAAGAAATTCACCGAAGTTCTGGCCCGCGTGGATGCCCACCCCAACCGGCGCTACTTCGTCTTAAAATCCGTCATCATCAATAACCTCTATGCCGTGGACATCATGGAAGAGGCGGTGGAAATCTGCAAACTTCGGCTGTTCCTGAAACTCGCCGCCCAGGTCGAGCCGGATGCCAGCCGAGATAATCTCGGCATTGAGCCGCTGCCGGACATTGATTTTAACATCCGCGCCGGCAACTCGCTTGTCGGCTACGCCACCAAGGCGGAAGTGCAGCAGTGCATGAAGGAACTCGGCGGCGGCCAGATGAAACTGATGGGCGAAGACGAGTTGGGCAGTTTTGCCCGGTTCAACACGCGCTGCGCTGATGTTGAGCAGGCGTTCAACAAATTCCGCCAGCTCCAGACCGAGGGCGATGGCTCTGTGCCCTACGCCGACAAACAGGAACTCCAGAAACGGCTCAAGGCGCTGGAAGATGAATTAAACCGTCACCTTGCAACTGAATCCGGCGTGAAGGTGAGCGACAAAGTCGCCTATGCCATGTGGTTGAAGTCTCACCAGCCGTTTCATTGGTTCGTCCAGTTTTACGGCATCATCGCGAGCGGCGGCTTCGATGTAATCATAGGCAACCCACCTTACGCTGAAATCCCAAAAGACTTAGGACGATTCCTGCTTCGCAAGACATTCAAGAGTGCGCTTGACCAATGGAGTCGCGACGAAGACCTCTACACACTCGTCGTTGAGCGGAGTTTGCAACTCATGAAAGCTCATACCGGCAAGTATGGGATGATTCTGCCGCTATCAGTAGCATTCTCAACCAAGAGGCCGTTCGTTGTTCTTCGGAGTGTCTTGGCAACTGAAAAAGGTTTATGGCTTTGGTCACATTTTGACCGTATTCCAAGTGCGCTTTTTGGAAACGACGTTCGCACACGTTGCACTGTGGCTTTGCTTTCTCGAACAGAGCAAATTCAGAAGTTTGAAGCTGCAACGACTGCCCTATTACGCTGGAACACCGAATATCGCGATTGTCTCTTCAAGACTTTACATTACGCGCGGCTTGATCTTGACATCTCGGCAGGTATACCAAAAGTTGCGAGTCAGATTCAGGCAGATGTGCTAAAAGGGCTACTCCAAGCCAAGTCTCCCCTGGCATTGGATTTGTCGCGGTCAGTTCCATTCAATGACTTGGCGAGAGCCGCTCCTAATTTTCCTCAGCCGTGTGTCTATGTTGGCGGCACAGCCTATAACTGGTTTCCAGCCTGGCGCGATATACCGGAAACGACAAACATGGACGGTGAGCCATCGCTTCCAGCGCGGACGGCTGGATTTCGTTTTTCCAATGAAGATCAGGCCAATATCGTTTTTGCACTTCTTTGTAGTTCGATGGGCTATTGGTGGTGGGCAGTTGCATCGGATGCGTTTAACCTTAAAAAGTGGCTGATGGAACGCTTCCCAGTTTCGGTTTCGATGATACCAGAGGAGGCGCGCAAGCCATTGGCAAAACTTGGGGCAAATCTACGACGGGAGCTAAAAAACAATTACGTTTACAAAGACAACAAAGGTCGGATAGGTAATTTTTTCTTGCCCGCGTGCGATGCTGAAATTGTCGCAATCGACAATTTCCTAGGCACGGCAGTGCCAAAGCTTTCAGTTGAGTTTTTTCAAGACGTCAGGAATTTCAATTCCAGTTTCTCCCGCGCCGATTTGGGAGAAGAAGAACGGGACGACGAGTGAACGCGTGCTCAGCAAACGACCGTCAAAGTAAGTTGACAGGACACTACGGATTCACGCCGGAAGAACTGGATTCCATCATGAATTACGACATCAAATACCGCCTCGGCTGCGACACGGAGACCGAGGAATAATAGGCGGCTCGAAATGATGCCAAGCCAGATGAAATGAATTTTTAGGTCAATTATACCATATTATTTATGAGCGATTCAGTTCAGGCGTCAATAGATGTAGCCTATAAATCTTTCACTGATTATATCGGCAAGGTTGCAACCTACTTGAGCGAAGACATCAGTGAAAGTGACACGCGCGCTAAATTTATTGATGTTTTTCTCCGGGATGTGTTGGGCTGGCAGGAAACAAATATCCGCCGCGAGCTTACTTATTGGTCTGAGGGGGAAAAAGCTGCAATAGACTATATCGTTGGCCACGGCGCAAACTTCCTGGTTGTTGAGGCCAAAAGGCAAATGATCGAGTTTGAATTGCCATCTGATAGGCAACAACTTCTTTACAAGCTGGACGGCGTAGTTAAGTCGCATCCGAAACTTTGGGCTACGATTCAGCAGGCTAGGACATATTGCGACGATAACGGTATTCCGTTCGCTTTGGTAACTAATGGTCGCCAATTTGCGCTATTCAAGGCAATCACGTTAAACAAGTCGTGGAAATCTGGATCTGTTGCCGTTTTTAATCTTGAAACACTGCGCGATGCTGTTTTCTCAAAAATATTCAAAGCGTTGAGCGCTACTAATTGCAGCTCTACGGCGCTCGACGTGCTGCTGGGGCACTGCCAGCCAACCCTACAAGCTTTTCGCATAGCTGACACTGTGCAAACCCAACTTGGCCGCATGTGTAACAAGCTTACGGATGTTGTCGAACAAACATTTGCGGAGGTTCTGCGAGACCAATCAGAGCCGGGTCAAGAGTTCCTAGAGCACTGCTATACGATGGATCAGACAACGGAATTTTATGCCAAATCGCTTCAAGGTCTTCTCCATGATCCAACTCCGCACTTTGTAACGGGTGCCGCCAGCGCCAAGCCTGGTCACCGCAAAGATCCATTCGCGCGAGCAATGAGCGCGAATCTTGAGAGAAGTGGGACAAGGCCGCCAATTTTATTGATCGGCGGCAAAGGTGTCGGGAAAACCACATTCATCAATTGGTTTTTGAAGGTCAATGAATTTAGGGATAGTGTAAAAGGCGATGTTGTCCTCTGGATTGATTTTAAGGGTGCCGACTACAACCGGCATGAGGTAGCTCAAAACATAAATCGGGCGCTTTGTCACCAATTGGAAAACAGTAGCTCGCTCAAAATCGAAAACTTCAACGCACTTAAACAAGTATTCCACAATAAAATCGCCGCAGAAAAAAAGAGGCTTCTAGCACCCTTCCTGAATGACGATGCAATTTTGGAGCAGAAAATCTCCGAACTGATTGGGGAATGGCAAAAAGACTCTCATGCCTATTTTGGTGAATTGATCCGGTATGCAACACAACATTGCAATAAGCGCGTAATTGTAATCCTTGATAACGCTGACCAGAAATCATCACAATTTCAAGGGGCAGTGCATGATGCAGCCCAACAGTTATGTGCGGATTTTCCAATAACTCTTGTGTTGTCTTTGCGCGAGAGCACTTATTTCAGGTTAAGTAAATCACCGAGGGCAAATGCTTTTTCCCACCAGCAGATATTTCATATTCGGGCTCCTGCGTTGGCAGCGGTATTGAGAAACCGCCTAAGTTACCTTTCCACACGACTCGGCGTAAAAAACGTGAGCATCACGTCGGCGGCGGGGTTTGAGTTGAAAATTCAAAACGTCGCTGACTTCATTGATTTGCTAAAAAGGTCGCTACTTGACAGCAAAGATGCACCAAAAATCCTTGAACTTGTCTCGGCTGTGTCCAATGGAAGCATTCGCGAATCGCTAAATCTTATTTTTGATTTCTTGGTCAGCGGCCACACAAAAATGGAGGCCTATTTTTGGGAATACGCAAAAAACAAATCAAGTTGCATACCATTCCATGAATTTGTCGGCAGCGTTCTATTGAACGAAATGGCCTATTTTTCAGAAAGAAACTCACATTCATTCCTGAATATTTATCGTCGTTCAGCAACAGTCGGTGACAGCCATTTTACCCGTCTCAGGTTTTTGGCTGTTGTCGAAAAACTTTCGGCAGGCAATTCATTGCAGCCCGAAGATTTTGTGCGAATTGATGAAATCAAAAAGATTTTCATCGAAGGAGGGACCCCTGCCGAGGTGCTCGATGCTCACCTTCAGGCGCTTATTCGGTTCGGCCTGCTACAAGCGAACACCCAAACGAGCCTCAGCGACGAAGATACAATTGCCGAGGAATACGCTGAAATCGCTTCTCTGCATATCACCGCAGCAGGTAAATACTATAAGGAGTTCCTTTCTAGCGATTACCAATACCTCCTGCGAATTATTCCCGACTCGTCAATATTTTCAGAAAAAGCTTACAAGGAAATTGACGCTGTCTATACGCCATATAAAACACGCGATCTAATCGTGCCAATTGATAGGGCGACCGTCGCAGTTGAACACTTTCTCAAATACCTCACAACCGAAGAGCAAAATGAATTGGCCCAGACACCAGTCGGAAGCAGCGATATTCTTAAATCGATAATTTACATGCCCACAGTTGGCGTGAGGGCCAAAGCAGACATTGAACATATACGGCGAGCTGTAGCGGCAGCGCGTCAAGGGGGCAACGGCCATTAGCCGCACAATCATTTAAGCAACCATTCATCCGGACGAATTATGAGTGAACCTGCAAATCCATCTCGGACCATCGCCGAGTTTATTCTTGGCGAGCTGGACCATTTCAAAAAAACTTTCCGACCGCACGGCGGCAACCTGACGTTTCACGGCCAGACCCAACTCACCCATGAGCCGTTCGTCGGTTACGCCAGGGTGACAGACAAGAAGAATGTCGAAACCAAGCTCCTGATTTGCCGCCACTATACGCCGCTCAATTTTCATGCCCGCAATGGAAATGTTGATTTTGCCAGCTATCTTTCGCCGTTGGGGCGCGTCGTGGCCAAACGTCCCGGCCAGGACCACAAGTTTCAGATAAAGACCCGCGCCGGCAATATATTGGAAGACCACCATTTTCAGCTAATTGAGAAGGATGAATTTACCCTGCATCTGGATGGCGGGGCTTGGGATGCCGTCAACAATCAGATTTCATGGATTGATGGCCGGCTGCTGGCACGGTCGCTGCGGCAACTTCTGGCGGGCAAGCCGGAGGAAAAACAAATCCGCCAGTTGCGCTATTCGGTTCAGTTGCCCGATCAGGCAATTTTGGATCTGGCCCAGGACGAGATTTTTCGTCTGCCGCTGCGGGCGCGGATTCGTATTTCCGGCGCGCCGGGCACAGGCAAGACCACGGTGCTGCTAAAACGGTTGTCGCAGAAAACCAAGCGTGAGTTTCTGACGGACGAGGAATCCAGCAGCATCCGCGATGAAGATTGGCAGGATGGCAGAAACTGGATGCTTTTCACGCCGAGCGATCTGCTGAAAGTGTATCTCAAAGAGGCGATGGCCAAGGAGCTGTTACCGGCGAGCGATGATCATGTGAAAGTTTATCGCACGTTCCGGTTGGAGCTGCTGCGGGACATCGGATTTATCCGCGTCGGCCAGCACGGCTTTTTCAAGACCGCGACCGAGGGGCTGCAGTTGATGAAGCGCGGTAGCGGCGGCGAGCAGGTCGCGCTTGCCAAGGCGTTTGGAAAATATCTCAACCCGCGTTACACCCAGGCATTTCGTGACGCCTTGCAAAAGTTCAATGACGAAACCCGCGTGCCATTGGGCAAACTGACGGACGCGGCGCAAAAGGTTCTCAACATTGGCTTGGATATTTTGTCCAAACCTCTCGAAGACGTCATCGCCTTGCAGCAGGCGCAGCAACGCGCGGCTGGGTATCGTCGGCTGAATGAAAACCTGAACAAAATCATCAGTTCCGTCCGCGCTGTGGCCGCGCTTGAAAGCACCGGCATGGAGCTTACCTTGGCCCGGATTTATCGCCAGACGCGGTTGCTGCCGGGCATTTTGGAATCCTTGACCACATCCAATATGGAGGTCGCCTTGTTCCCGGACATCCCACCGGTTGTGGAAAATCTGCGCCGCCATGTGAAAGATTTGAGCGAGGCGGTCACACTCACGCGACTGTTTCAAATTATCCCGAGAGCCTACCAGGAGTTCCGTGAAACGCCGGATGACCAGAGACGATTCTTCGTTGATGAATGTGAAAAATCCATCAAGGAGCGGGCCTTGTCCGAGCCAGAACAGGATGTCCTTCTGTTCCAAGCGCTGCAATTCGTGCGCGAATTGGCAGACGACATCCCGGCGAACCAGACCGGCGTTCCCGGCGATGTGCGGGCCATCCTTGCCCGGATGCGGATGTTCGTATGCGTGGACGAGGCGGCGGATTTTTCCCCGCTGGAAATCGCCTGCATTGAGCGTTTCGCCAAACTGGGGTCGGGTGGGGTCACCATCTGCGGCGATCTCATGCAACGGGTCACGGAATCGGGCTTGAAGGAGTGGACCGACCTTGCCGATATTTCCGAGCCATACGAAGGCCGCGAGTTGCGCATCAGCTACCGCCAGACCGAACGGTTATTTTCCATCGCCAAAGACCTTTATCGTCATTCGCGCGGGATCGAACCTGATTTTAAATCGGCGTTTCCAAAACGCGCGGAGGATCCACCGCCGTTACTGCATAAAGGCACGGGCGAGCAAACAGCCGAACAATGGCTCACTAATCGGATTTGCGAAATCCACGCCTTGTGCGGCCAGCACCTACCCACGACGGCAATTCTGGTGGCCCATCAGGATGACGTTGAACCACTCAGGCAAAAACTGAAACCCATTTTGTTGGAAAACGGACTTGAGCTTGAGGCGTCGCATGGCGGACAGGCTCTCGGCGATTCGGCCCGCGTCCGCATTTTCCCGGTCGAGTTCATCAAAGGCTTGGAATTTGAAGCGGTCTTTTACGTCGGCCTCGACCGCATGGCGGAAATCCACAAGGATCTCATAGACAAATATGTCTATGTCGGCCTGAGTCGCGCCCGTAGTTTCCTCGGTGTCACCATCGAACGACAGTTTCCGCAGCGCCTCAAGAGCGTTGCCGATCACTTCGTCCAAGATGGAAGTTGGGCGCTAAATCCAGATGCTTGATTCAAAATGAATACCGGGGACGAAACAATCACGCGTGAAGATGCCCGCTATCCAGCGCGTTTGACCCAGCGCTTGGGCGCGGATGCCCCATCAAAATTATCCGCGCTCGGCAACCTCGACGTGCTCGCCCTGCCCAAAACCGCGCTGTTCTGTTCCGCTCGATGCCCCGGCAGCGTCATCCTCCCCACCTACGACCAAGCCGCCAAGTGGCGTGATACCGAGCGCTGCGTCATTGGCGGTTTTCATTCGCCGGTTGAGAAGGAGTGTTTGCACATACTGCTTCGCGGCGATTCCCCGGTCATTCTCTGTCCCGCTCGTGCGATGCTAGAACGGCTGCCAGCCCAATGGGCCATCGCCGTCGCCAGCGGCCGGATGTTGATCCTTTCCGCGTTCGCCGCCACGGCCACGCGCATCACCGCCGAGCTTGCCGCCTGCCGCAACGAGTTCGTCGCCGCCCTAGCCGATGACATTTTCATCGCCCACGCCACGCCCGGTGGTCATGTGGAAACCATGATGAGCCGCTTGCGTGAGTGGAGAATTCCACTTCGGGAGGCAAAATAAAACTGTATATCGCAATCAAATATGCCCAATGACCAACCAAGCGGTTCGGAGCTCCCAAGTCCCATTGGGCAAATGCCAACCCGTGACTACGGCGCAGAAACATTCCGAAATTATCGCTATCAGTCAGCCTACGCCGTCGTGTTGCTCGTAGCCGCCGCCGCCAAGAAAAATGGCTATATGGCCGTTTGGTGTGAGCAGGAGGACGATATTCTGGCTCAGGTCAGCGAAAACTCATTTGATTCCTACCAGGTAAAAACCCGCAAGCCGGAATTAGGTGAGTGGCGTCTGACGGATGACGCATTTATCAGTGCGGTAAAGGGGTTCATTCGTCTGGACGCTCAATATCCTGGCCGTTTCCGGCACTTCAATTTTGTCAGTAACGCCGAATGTCTGGAAAGTGACGCCTTAGCGCAAAAGCATCTGTGTCCAAAGCGCCTGGCAGCAGCCGCAGTGAATGGCTGTTTATCTGCCGCTGAATTGCCAGAAATCGAAGGCAAAGGGTTCAAGGCATTGCTTGATAAAAGCGAAGCCACGTCGGAAGCCTTGTTCAAAGTTCTCCAGCGGTTGGGATTTGTTAAGACGCCGGATCGCGAATCTTTTATCGCCGAACTCACCCAAAACCATTTGCGCGAACTCGAATGGTGCCGGCTGCAGCAACCGAGATTGGAAACCGTGGTGTGGTCGTTGATCGAAATGGTGGACCGGGCATCCTCGCTGTCATCCCAGGATTCCTCCCGGCACCTCGCCCGCCATGCCGGCGATGGACTGCCCGACCCGCAATTGACCGCCAAATGCATCACGGTCGAGGATTTTATTTTGCGCAGTCGTGAGCTAACAAATCCCGCCTTTCGCTATCTTCCGTCGCTGACCACCAGCCCGCTGGGGCAAACGAGCAAGGATTTGAAGCGCTTTAACCGGAAATTGAACCGGGGCGGACTGAATGATTATGCCCACTCGTTGCGCAATCAGACGCTTTCAGCGGAAGCTGCGTTCCTTGATCTGGCTACTCGCGGCCCCGAAGGACAGGCAGAATTGACCCAGATTGAAAATGTCGTCAAAGCCGAATGTGATGCCGCCCACCTGCGCGCCGCGCAGGGGGCGAAGCCTTTTGGCCAGCGAATGTTGATTGATGTTCAGGACAGACTGCATCGCGTCGCCAGAGAAGAATCGGACAAAGTCGGCAGACAACCTTATGAAGCTTTGATCGGCATGGCAGGTATTTTAACCGAAAGTTGTCCGGTCTGGTGGAGTGAAAAATTTAATTTGGAGGATCAGCCATGAGCCTGAAAATTCTGCAACTGGCAGCAGCGGTAGAAAACTCCGACGAGTTCAATGAAGCCCGCCTGCTCTTGTTGCTAAAAGCTGCCGCCGGCAAAGATGAAATCGCCAAGCCGCTGGAGGGTATAATGAAGCTGGCGAAGATGGATTTCCTGCTTCGGTATCCCAACATGCTGGTGCGCGCGTTGAATGTCATCGGCGAGTCCAAGAAATCCGCCCTCGCCGCCGCCGCCGCGATTCCCGAACAAGACCGGGACACCATTGAGGCGCGGATGATTCGATTCCGATTCGGCCCGTGGGATCCTCGATATCGGCGTTGGCTAAGTATCCTCGTTGCCAAGCAACTGGCCGTTGTTTACCGCGAAGGGCGGACGGTGAAAATCCAGCTTTCAAAAAACGGCATGGCTTTGTCCGAGCAATTGGCAGAAGCCGAAGCATTCAAACCTCTCGCCGAGCGCGCGAAAGTCGTGAATTCAGCGGTGGGCAATATGCCATCATCGAAAATCACGGCTTTCGTTTATAAAATAGCACCTGAAATCATCAACATGAAGTGGGGCAACGCCATCGAATTATGAATTTTTCCATCCGTCAGCTAACCGTCAATTGCAAGAAGGAGCGGGACATCCTGCCATTCACCCAATTCAATTACTACTACGGGCAAATGGGCGCTGGCAAATCTACCATCGCCCGGCTCATTGATTTCTGTCTCGGCGGCAAGTTGGAATACACGCCCGCCCTACAGCAGGAATTTGTTGCCGCCACTCTGGAGGTTGCGATCAATGGGAAAACTCTTTTGCTGACCCGCCACAGCGAGGAAAATAAAATTCACGCGCAATGGACGGAAAACGAGCAGCCCTATGATGTCCTGTTACCCACCAGGCAGGCGACCGGTGAAGTTCTCCCTGGCCCCGGCATCGAAGTCCTTTCCGACCTTTTATTTCGCTTATCGGGCGTAAATCCGCCGCGCGTCCGTAAGGGCAAAGTCAAAGAAGATTCCGAACTGGTTCGGCTCAGTTTTCGCGACCTCTACTGGTATTGCTATCTCGACCAAGATTCGATGGACAGCAGCTTTTTCAATCTGGATGACGATGCGAACCCGTTTGTCCGCTTAAAAAGCCGCGACGTTTTGAGGTTCATCGTCGGATTTCATCAGGAAAATGTGTCGGACTTGGAAGCCGAAATGGAACAGGTCCGAGAAGACCGGTTTCGCAGCGAAGCCGCCGCCCAAGCCATCAAAGAAGCGCTCGAAGCCGAACATTTGGCAACGCCGGTGGAAATCGAGGCGTTGCGCCAAAAAATAAAAAAAGACATCGAAGGCTTGGAAATTCAGATTACGGCCATTCGCGCAAAGACCGGTGAGATACGCACGCATGAGACTGAACTTCTGCAAACGCGAGGCCGCAAACTTTCAATACAACTATCAGAGATTGATGATGCGTTGAGCGACATTGATCAAAACGTGGCTAAAGACAAGAGCCACCGCAACACCCTGCTTTCGCTGACCACGCGCCAGAAACGAGCGCAATCAGCACGCTCGGTCTTGACCGGGGTCGCGTTTGCCCAATGTCCGCAGTGCTACCAAACTTTACAACCCAGGGAAGCTGGTTTGTGTCCGGTGTGCGGGCAGGCGCACGTGGAAATCCTGCAAAGCCCGATTGATGAAGATTCAATTGAAACGGATACGAAAGCCCGCGCCGATGAGTTGGATGAGCGCATCAAGTTGCAGTTGGAGGAAACCGGACACCTCCAACGCCAGCGGCAGGGGTTGGTAGCCGAAAAGACCGTGGTTGATCGAGACCTCAACCAAGCTTCAAAGGAATACGATTCCGCTTATCTGGCTTCCGCTTTGGCGTTGGAAAAAGAGCGCGCCCGTCTCTTGCAACGGGCCGAAGATTTACGTCAAGTCGAAGCGCTGGCCAATAAGATCGAGCGACTCCAAAAGGAGGCCATCCGTCTAGCGGGGCGAGAAGCCGAAATTCGTGCGGAATTGAAAATTGCCCGCGCCAAGGCAGAGCAGGACACTTCAAACCTTGATCTGCTAAAGACGCTTTTCCTTGATTGTTTGCTCCGGTCTCGGCTTCACGGATTTCTGGCGGATGACTTTGTGGAAATCAATTCGCCCAGCTTTTTGCCGCAGGTGTATGGCCGTAACACCGGCGACATGGTGCAGACTTCCTTCGCCAACTTGGGTAGCGGTGGAAAGAAAACATTTTTCAAGTGCTGTTTCGCGGTTGCCATTCACAGATTGGCCGCCCGCACCGGCGCGTTCCTGCCAAAAGTTCTGATCATTGACTCGCCCATGAAGAATATCAGCGAGCGGGAGAATCCCGATCAGTTTGCTGGGTTTCATGAAATGTTGCACGAGTTGGCCGAGACTGAACTTAAAGACACCGAGTTCATAGTCATTGATAAGGAAATTTTCCGACCGAAAGACGGGCAGCATTTGAAATTCCAGGAGCGCCACATGAAACCCGATGATGCAGAGAATCCGCCGTTGATTAGAAACTACAGGGGTAAATAATCTTAGCTCCATGAATTTCCAAGCCTACGATTTCTGTGGCTGTTACGAACATGGTAAGGTCAAACGCCCGCTGCCATGAGCCAGACCAAATCATTCCAGGCCAGACGCGAGGCACTGGTGCTTCGCTTGCGGGACCAGGAAAAACTGACCTTCCAGCAAATCGGCGACCGGTTCGACCGCTCCGCTTGTCGGGCCGCGCAGATTTATCAAGCCGCCCGCCGCAAAATCCAATTTCCTCCCAACGGCCTGTCCAACCGGCTCAATCATCTTCTGGCCAATGCCGGCTTCAC
>JAKALA010000030.1 GCA_021813325.1 bacterium
GCGTCGCCGTGCCCACCACCAATTCCTGAGCCGGCACGTTTAGCGACTTGTCCGATGTGTTTTCAATACGAACGGTTGCGTTGACAAGGTAGTTTGAGCTGAATTGGAAGTTCTTTACCAGGCGCAGGCCGTCGGCCAACGTCTTTTCCATATGCACCCCATTGGTGGTGCGCTGCAATACGAAATTCCCATCACCCACCAGGCTTTCGCCGCCCAACACCGCCAGCGACGGCACCGCCGCATGCGCGTTCAACATCGCAACGCTCGCGCAATTGGTAACCTGATCTTTCCAGCGAGCGGAAATCGTTTCGGGATAATCCAGCAACTCCACCTGTTTCAGCCCCCCGCCCCGCGTCGTGAAGGTGTAGCGCGCCCGGCCATTCGTCAGCACCAGCGTCTGTTCCGGCAAATTGGTGCTGAAAGTCACCGGCGTGGTGGCAATGGACGAAGCCACGGCGGGTGCCGGCGGATTGGCGTTCAGATTCGTGGCGGTGGTGGCTTCCGGGCGATGCGCCGCGGCATAGGCCGCCTGCTGGTGGGCAAACTCGTTTTGCTTGTAGAACCACCAGCCAAACAGCATCACACAAATCGAGACAACAATGATTCCTGTCCTGTCCATGAGAAATTAAAACCTGAAACTTGAGATTGGAAATTTTAAATGCTTTTCCGGCACCGGATCATGCCCGCAGCCACCCCACGGATGGCAGCGGCAAATGCGTTTGGCGGCAAGCCATGAGCCGGCCACCGCGCCGTGTTGGCGCACCGCCTCCGCCGCGTAAACCGAACAGGTGGGAGTAAACCGGCATCCGCCTGTGCCGCCAAAAAGGTAAACCTGCGCGGGAGAAACGACGAGGCGATAGACCCGCACGCCAAAAATTAGAATGTGCTGTGGCAGATTCACCTTAATTTCTTAGCAGATTGGCCCGCCGCAAGACGGCCAAAAAATCCTTTTCAACGGCGGCATACGGTTTTCCAGCGATGGAATTCCGGGCCACGAGAACCAGTTCGACTGGCCGAATCAGTTCGTGCTGATGCTGCCGGAAACTTTCCCGAAGCAGCCGCCGGGCCCGGCTGCGTTCCGGGGCATTGCCAATTTTTTTACTGGTCACCACGCCCATTTTGGGCGGCGACCCCTCCGGCAATTTGTTCCAATTGGCAATGAGGCAGCCGAGGGCGAGGCGTTCACCCCGCTGCCGGATGCGCACGAAATCACGGTTTTGTGCGAGCCGCAGTGATCGGCCCAAACGCAGGCGTTTCGGCGCGGTGTTCACGATCTTATACCGGCGTCAGGCGTTTGCGGCCCACGCGGCGGCGGTTGCGCAGCGTCGCCTTGCCGTTCTTGGTGGAATTTCTTTTCAAAAACCCATGCTGGCGTTTACGGCGGATTTTTGACGGTTGATACTGGCGTTTCATAAATTCAAATCAAAATGACCCCGGCGCGAAAACCGGAGCATGGGAGAATATCAATGACCGCCCTTGTGTCAAGGCGGGCTTCGCGGTCACTTCACGTTCAATTCACGCTGGATGTGGAACTTTTCAATGCGCTTGCGCAGCGTCGCCCGGGTGATCCCGAGCATTTTGGCGGCGTGAACCTGATTGTCGCCGGTTTCTTTCAAGGCCTGGATCACCAGTTCGCGCTCCACCGCCGGGATGATCTTCAGCTTGGGATCCCGCCTGGCCCATTGGAAAAGCTGGCGTGCCAGGGCCGCCACATCATTGGGGGCCAGTTCGCCGGCCATGCCCGGCCCCGGGACGGAAACCGCCGCGTGGACATCGTTCTGGCCGTTAATCTCCGGCGGCAGATCGCTCAGGAGAATGGCATCGCTTTTGGCCATGACGTGAGCGCGACGAATGGCGTTCTCCAGTTCGCGCACATTGCCCGGCCAGTGATATTTCTCCAGAGCGCGAATCACGCTGGTGGCGATCGATTTCGGGGGCCGTTGCAGTTCGCGCGCGTTTTTCTCCAGGAAATAATTCACCAGCAGCGGGATGTCGGTGGGACGTTCGCGCAAGGGCGGCAGTGGAATGCGGACGACATTCAAGCGGTAAAACAGGTCCTCACGGAACTGTTTGGCGGCGACCGCTGCTTCCAGCGGTTTGTTGGTGGCGGCAATCACGCGCACATCGACTTTGATGGGGGTGTTGCCACCCACCCGCTCAAAGGTTCCGGATTGCAGCACCCGCAGGATTTTGGTCTGGGTGGCCGGGGTCATGTCGCCAATTTCATCCAGAAAAATCGTGCCGTTATTGCACTGCTCAAATTTGCCGATCCGCTGGACGGTTGCCCCGGTGAATGCGCCTTTTTCGTGGCCAAACAATTCGCTTTCCAGAAGTTGCTCGGGAATCGCCGCACAGTTCACCGCCAGAAACGGTTGTTGAACGCGGTCGCTGTGATGATAAATGGCCCGCGCGACGAGTTCTTTGCCCGTGCCGCTCTCGCCGGTAATGAGAGCGGTGGCGTCCGTGGCTGACACTTGGCCAACCAGCTTGAAAACCTGCTGCATGGCCTGGCTGCGCCCGATAATTCCCACTTCGTAATCTTCGGATTGCAGCAAAGGCTCGTAAGAAACCACTTGGCGCATGTCGCGGGCGGCTTTGAAGGCATTGCCAACCACGGTCTTCAGCCGGGCAATATCAAATGGTTTTAGAAGATAATCATAAGCGCCCAGCTTCATGGCTTCGATGGCCGTTTGCGTGGTGCCGTAGGCCGTCATCAAAATGACGAGGAGCTTGGGATTCGTGGCGCGAATTTTCCGCAGGGTTTCCAAGCCGGTCATGCCCGTCATGCGCACGTCCATCAGCACAATGTCCGGCGCAAATTTGGGGATCACCCGCAACCCCTCCTCCCCGCTGGCCGCCGTGGCAAGTTCCATGTCAGGGCTGTCAAAAATTCGCTGGAGCGAATACCTTACATCTGCTTCATCGTCGATTAACAGCAACTTGCTCATTTTTCAAAACCATAACAAATCCCTGCGGAGCAAACAATGAATTGTCGCCGAGTCCGGCCAAGATCGGCCCGGTCTGCCCCCAAAAAAGCCGCCATGAGACCTGTGTTTGCAAGCTTCCACTTTCAGAGAGAACCGTTTATGCTGGCGCGAAAGTTATGACTGACTCCCGTTACGCCAAGCTGGCGAAGCTTCTCGTCAATTACTCCACCGCGCTTAAAAAGGGCGACCGCATTTTGCTGGACATGATTGATGTCCCCGATGAATTCACCGTGGAACTCATCCGCGCCGTGCGGGCCGTGGGTGCCACGCCCAGCGTGGAACTGCGGCATACCCGAGTGACCCGCGAGCTGTTGATGGGTTTGACCGCCGAGCAAATCACAGCCGTGCGCGATCTGGAAATGATCCGCATGAAGAAAATGCACGCCTATATCGCGGTTCGCGGCAGCCATAATTCAACGGAAAACGCGGATGTGCCGGGAGCATTGATGCGGAAATATTCCAAGATCATGCGCCCGGTGCAAAATCAACGCGTCAATAAAACACGCTGGGTGGTTTTGCGCTGGCCCACGCCTTCCATGGCTCAAGCCGCCGCCATGAGCACCGAGGCGTTTGAGAACTTGTATTTCAACGTGTGCACGATGAATTACGCCAAGATGGCCAAGGCGATGATTCCGTTGCAAAAGTTGATGGCGAAAACCGATCGCGTCCACCTCAAAGGCCCCGGCACGGACCTCACTTTCAGCATCAAAGGCATCGGCGCGAAGAAATGTGAGGGCACCCGGAATATCCCGGATGGCGAAGTGTTCTCCTGTCCGACCAAAACTTCGGCCAATGGCGTCATCCAATTCAACACCCCGACGCTTTATTCCGGATTCAAGTTTGAAAATGTCCGGCTGGAGCTGAAGAACGGCAAGGTGGTTAACGCCACGTCCAACAACCACCAACGGCTGAACGAAATTTTGGACACGGATGACGGCGCGCGCTTTATCGGCGAATTCGCCATTGGTTTCAATCCGCACATTTTGAATCCCATGTGCGACATCCTGTTTGACGAAAAGATTGCCGGTTCCCTGCATTTCACCCCCGGCCAGGCTTATGAAGACTGCGGCAACGGCAACAAGAGCGCCATCCACTGGGACATGGTGCTCATTCAGCGCCCGGAATGGGGCGGCGGTGAAATCTGGTTTGACGGCAAGCTGGTCCGCAAAGACGGCCAGTTTGTGCCCAAGGAACTGCGCGGATTGAATCCGGAAAACTTGAAATAAAAAACGGGCAACGTTTTCACGCTGCCCGTCGCAAATCTAAAGCTGACCGCTTAAATTGTGTCTTTTAGAATCGTCAGAAATTGCTTCATGGCGGGCGAGAGCACCTTGTTCCGCTTGTAAATGGCCGCCAACGGACGGAAGAAATCACCATCTTCAATCTCAACCGCCGCGAGGGTGTTCTTGTTGATCTCCTGCGTCACTGTGCCGAGCGGAACGATGGAGATACCGGCATCAATTTCCACCGCGCGCTTGACGGTTTCCACATTGTCAAATTCCATGACGAGCTTCACATCCACACCATGCTCGCGCAGGATTTTATCCAATGCCTTGCGGGTGGGAATGTCCGGTTCAAAGCCAATGACTTTCTGTCCCGCCAGCGCCTTCAACTTCACCGATTTCTGTTTGGCAAAGGGATGTTGCGGGTGGCAAATGAACACCAATGGCTCCTTGCGCAACGGAATGATTTCGAGCTTGGAATCTTTTTGCGGATAAGCCACGAGACCCAGATCCACCACATTGCTCAAGACATCGTCGTAAACTTGATTGGCCCGGCGGTATTCCACATGCACATTCACCGTGGGATAGCTCTTCATGAACTTCTTGATATACGGCGGCAGGTCGTGCAGGCCGATGGAGTAAATGGTAGCCAAGCGGATGGTGCCCGAAATGATGTCTTTCAAGTCTTGCAACCGGCTGTGCAGTGATTCGTAGGTCTGAATGATTTGCTTGCTGTAATCGTAAAGCACCTGGCCTTCGCGGGTGAGGCGAAATTTCTTTTTGCTGCGTTCGATCAGCAGCGATTTGAAGGTGCGTTCCAGCGAGCTGATCTGCTGGCTGACGGCGGATTGCGTAACACTGTTGATTTGCGCGGCCTTGGTAAAACTCTCGGTTTCGGCCAAATCACAGAACACTTTTAGACTTTCGATTTGCATAAGAAGATTTAAACAGAATGGAAAGCATTAGTCAACCATATCGCCGCCGCGAGTTAACACCGTCTTTACTTTGCGCAACAGGGTGGTGCAAGTGAACGGCTTTTGCAGATAATCCAAACCGGCTTTCTTGTCCTCCGGCATCACATAGCCGCTGGTCGGGAGAACCTTTAAACCGGGGTTCGTCTGGCGGATGCGCTCGGTTAATTCCCGGCCGCCCATGCCCGGCATGACCAGATCCGTGATGACCAAATCCACCTTGGCTCCCGGCTGGTTCAATAAATTTAACGCCTTCTGGCCACTGTTCACGGTCAGCACATTGTATCCAAAATCAGTCAGGATCGTGTCCGCCATGGTGAGCACCAGATTTTCGTCATCAACTACCAGAATGGTGCCCGTCCCGCGCAGTTCCTGGGGCATCCCGACCGATTGATCCACCAGCAATTTTTCCGCCGGCAGGTAAACCCGCGCTGATGTGCCCGTGCCCGCCTGGCTGGAAATCGCCACGCCCCCGCCGTGGTTTGTGATGATGCCATAAACCAGCGCGAGACCGAGGCCGCGGTGCGGCGGACGCTTTGTCGTGAAAAATGGCTCGAAGATGCGCGGCATGGCATCCGCTTCGATGCCCGTGCCGGTGTCCGAAATTTCCACGCAAACATACGTCCCCGCCGCCAGCCGCACGTTGCGATCCTGAGTCGCCTCCGTCAATTCGACATTGCGCGTTTGGACGGAAATCGTGCCGCCGGCGCCCGTGGCAAACGCTTCCACCGCATTCTCCAGAACCTTGGTCAACGCCTGCTGCACTTTGGCCTCGTCAAAACGGGAGACAAACAGGGCGCGTTCCGGCGCGAGCTTCCAAACAATGCGGGTTCCCTGGGCATTCTGGAAAAACTCCACGCACCTTAAAACCACCGCATTCAAATTGCCTTCCGGCGCGCGCTTGGCCTCCTTTTCCCGACGGCTGAACTGCGCCAGTTCCCCGGCAATCTCCGCCGCCCTGGCCGCGGATTTTTCCACTTCCAACAGTGATCGCCGCCACGGATGTGCCGGCTCCACTTTACCCAGCAATAATGAAGTGTGCGCCAGCACGCCGGTCAGCGCGTTGTTAAAATCCAGGGAAACCGTCCGCGCCAGTTGCAGCACGCAGTCGAGCTTTTGCTTCAAAGCCAGGTCGCCGGAAGCGCCCGCGCCGTTGGTCGCGCCCGAACGATTGGGCGGTGGATTCACCTGAATTTTTTTGGGCGCCAGAGGAATGTCCTCCGCGGTGAACAATTGCAACAGAAACGCCGGGCCGCTGCTGTCCGCGGCGGGCGTGATAATGGTGGAATATCCCTTCACCGAACCATCCGCCGTCCGAAATTTGAGGTCCGTGTTAACCGCCGGCGAACTTTCCCAAATCATGAAAAAATCCGCGGCCGCACAGCCGTTTTCATCCGGCCAAATCGCATCCAATTGCGGCGCCTTGCCCGCCAGCGTGGTTCCGAATAGCGTTTTGGCGGCCGCGTTGCTTCCCAAAACCGCCGCGCCGGCATTGACCAGCAAAGCCGGCCAAGCCGCGTGCTCCAATCCAAATGCAGCTTCAGGTCTCATTAATTCGCGTGAGCGCCACAGACTACTATGGTTTGGCGATTATTCAAGGAACGAGCACAAAAGCCGATGGCAACAACGACTTCATCGTAAAGGCGCGAACCCGGTGCAGTGCCGCCGTGTCCGCGATGAATACTTTCGCCTTGGGCGCATATTCCGCCAGCAGTTGCCGGCAGGCGCCGCATGGCATCGGACCTTTGGCACAGCGCGCCACCACCGCAATGGCCATAAAATCCTTTTCTCCGCTCGTCAACGCCTTGAAAAGGGCCACCCGCTCCGCGCAACACGTCAGGCCGTAACTGGCGCTTTCCACATTCGCGCCGCCGACAATCTGGCCCGCGCGCGTCAGTAAAGCCGCGCCAACTTTAAACTTTGAGTAGGGCGAGACCGAACTTTCCCGCGCCGCGGCGGCCGCCGCGATCAATTGTTTAGCATCCATTTTCATGGTTTTTATCCGCGAATCGCCTTCGGCGATGAAAAATCGGGCGGACTTGGACCATTCCCCCAAATGTTTCAAGCCGCCAATCTTCAAACTTCACATGTTTATATTTGGCCGTAAAGCCCGGCAAATTGCTCAATCAGACGAGCCCCGGATTGTTTGACCCGTTCAGCCGTTTCCAAAACTTCGGGATGCGACAATTTTTGACGACTGATTCCCGCCGCCAAATTGGTGATGCAGGAAATCGCTGCCACCTTCAACCCGCATTGCCGCGCCGCGATGACTTCCGGCACCGTGCTCATGCCCACCGCATCCGCGCCCAATCGTGCGAACGCCCGGATCTCCGCCGGCGTCTCGTAGCTGGGACCGCTAACCGCCAAATAAACTCCGGCTCGCAACTTTAGCTTGAGGTTTTTGCCGCATTTCACCAGAAGCGCGCGCAATCCAGCATCATAGACATCGGTCAAATCCACAAACCGGTTAAGCCCGGAATCCACAAATCCGCGCAAAGGATTCGCGCCCATGAAGTTGATGTGATCCGTCAACACCATGAAATCACCGGCGCGGAAATTTTTGTTGATGCCGCCCGCCGCGTTCGTGAGTAGCAAATCGCGGATGCCAAACGCCGCCAGCGCACGCACCGCGAAAGTGACGCGCTCCATCAAATGGCCTTCGTAAAAATGCGCCCGGCCGCTCAAGACGAGCACTGGAGTTTTGCCGAGCTGGCCGAAATACAACTCACCCGCGTGACCACTGACGGTGGGTTTGGGGAAACCGGGAATCTCTGCGTAGGAAATCTTTTTCGTCACCTGTAGTTCGGTGAGGACGTGATGAAATCCGCTGCCGAGCACGATGGCCAGCGTCGGGCGCAGCGGGGAAACTTTTCTGAGTTGCGCGGCGGCAGTGTGCGGATTGGCCTTGGTCGAAACATTCACGTCGCGATTCTGCCCGAATCGTCCGACGTGCAAAGGATAAATTCTGCACAATCAAATCGTGTAGCGTCGGGCCGGTGGCTCGACCGGTTGACGCATAGCGTCAACGCTACAACTATTTCTTCGCCGCCAGATTCTGCACGTGCCGTTCGATGCGGTTGCTCGCCTCGATGAGCTGTTCGTAGCTCGTCGCGAAACAGGCGCGGCAAAAGCCTTTGCCGTTCTCGCCGAAGGCTGAGCCGGGAACGATCGCGACTTTTTCCGCCTGCAAAAGACCGATGGCAAAATCCTTTTCGTTCATTCCCGTTTTTGAAATGTCGGGGAACGCATAAAACGAGCCGCGCGGCAGATGACATTTCAAGCCGATTTCGTTGAAACGACGCACGATGAAATCGCGGCGGCGATGATATTGCTCGCGCATTTTTTTCATGGCGTCCTCGCCGCGCACGAGCGCTTCGATGGCCGCTTCCTGCGCGATGATGGACGCGCAGAGCATCGAGTATTGATGCACCTTCATCATCGCCTCGATGAGCGTCGCCGGGCCGCACGCGTAGCCGATGCGCCAGCCGGTCATGGAAAACGCCTTGGAAAATCCGTGCAGAAAAATCGTGCGCTCTTTCATGCCGGCAATGCTCGCGATGCTCGTGTGCGAACCCTCGAACGTCAGCTCGGAATAAATTTCGTCGCTCAACACGATGAGATCTTTTTCCACCGCGAACTTCGCGATGGCTTCGATCTGCGCGCGATCGCACGTGCCGCCGGTGGGATTCGTCGGCAGGTTGAGCATCAGAATTTTGCAGCCCGGCTGCCACGCGGCGCGCAACGCGGCGATGGTCAGCGCGAAGCCGTCCTTCGCAAACGTCGGCACGGGCACGGCGATGCCGTGGGCGAGCGTGATGCTCGGCGAATAGCTGACGTAGCAGGGCTGATGATACATCACCTTGTCGCCGGGATTGATGAGCGCGCGGCAGGCGAGGTCGAGCGCCTCGCTGACGCCGACGGTGATGATGACTTCGTTCTCCGGCGCGTAGCTGACGGCGTAATTTTTCTCGACGTAGCGGCTGATGGCCCGGCGCAATTCAATCAACCCCAAATTTGAGGTGTAATGAGTTTTGCCTTTTTCCAAGGCGTAAATGCCCGCTTCGCGAATATGCCACGGCGTGTCAAAGTCCGGCTCGCCAACGCCAAGGGAAATCGCGTCCTTCATTTTTGCAACGATGTCAAAAAAGTCGCGGATGCCGGACTTGGGCAGCCCGGCAACATGCGTCGCAATGTAGCGAGATTGATCCATTTAAGCTGCGGAGAATAAATAAATCATGCGTTGTTCGCAAACGAATACGCGGAACGCGGGGAAAATTCTTAACGCAAAGACGCCAAGGCGCGGAGAAAAAATTAAACCGGTTTGCTAAAAATCAATTCGCCGTGTTCAACGACAAATTTCACTGGAATTTTTGGGTTGTTGATATCTTCGCCGCCAGACTCATGCCATTTCGTTTCCCATTTCGTGAAGTAAGGATCAATGCCCGATGGCTTCATCCGATAAATCGCCTGCAATTCGATGCCTTCGTAAATCGCGAACACCCAATCAACCTGCCGATACTTGGCAATAATGGTCGGATTCATGTGGTGATGAGTCGAAAAACTTTGTGTCAGCAACGTGTTGACTGATTTCAATTCGTATTCGTTCCCCGCTTCGTCTCTGGCATCGTTACCTTCACGACTGCCCGCACCTTTTAATCCGGTAATCAGCAGAAGTTGCAGCAGCTTGCCACCGTTGTCCTGAAAAATATCGCCGATGCCATGCTTCGATGCGAGCGCTTGGTATTCACGGATGTAAGGAAATAACCGTTCCAGTTCTGCCGTGTCGGGGTGAGGTTTCATTGCTTTTCCTTTTGCAATAATTTTGGAAGCGGAGCGCCCACGGCGGAAGCCAGCCGTTCCATGTTGTCTATCGAGACATTCCGCTCCGACCGTTCGACAGAACCGACATAAGTGCGGTGCAGATTTGCCAACTCCGCCAAGTCCTCCTGTGAAAGTCCTTTCGCCAGTCTTGCCTTGCGCAAATTTTCGGCGAAAATTGTGCGAGCGGATGGTTTTGCTTTCATCTGCGGCAGAATATTGAAGTTGACGCCTTTATATCTACAGCCTTAAAGTAGCTTTTATGTTGTTGGAAAACATTGCGCCCGCCTACCTCACGAACTGGGGAGCGGCGTATTGCGGCGATTCGCTCAGCCTGCTTGCCGCGCTGCCGGATGCCAGTGTCAACCTCGTTCTCACCAGCCCGCCATTTGCCCTCCAACGCGAAAAGGAATATGGCAACAAAGCTCAAGCGGAATATGTTGCATGGCTCGCGCAGTTCGCCCGACTCGTCCACAGCAAGCTGAAGGACGATGGCAGTTTTGTCCTCGATCTCGGTGGCGCTTACGAATTCGGTTCTCCCACACGCAGCCTCTACAATTTCCGAGTTCCAATTCATTTCTGCGATGAACTCGAATTTTATCTCGCCGAAGATTTTTACTGGTTCAATCCCTCAAAGCTGCCTAGCCCGATCGAATGGGTGAACAAACGGAAACTGCGGGCGAAAGATGCGGTCAACACCGTTTGGTGGTTTGGCAAAACCCGCTGGCCCAAAGCCAATGTTTCCAAAGTGCTCACCGAATACAGCGACCGGATGAAAAAGCTGCTTGAAGACCCGGAAGGATTTTACACGCCAAAAAAACGTCCATCTGGCCACGACATCGGCAAAACTTTCGGGAAAAACAATGGTGGCGCAATTCCGCCAAATCTTCTGCAAGTCTCAAATTCTGAATCCAACGGCAGTTATTTGCGCGGCTGCAAAACCTTTGGTATGAAAGCTCATCCCGCTCGTTTCCCGGCGAAGCTGCCGGAATTTTTTATTCGTTTTCTCACTGAACCGGGCGATCTTGTGCTGGACATTTTTGCCGGCTCAAACACAACCGGCTTTGTGGCCGAGAGCGAAGGTCGCAAATGGCTCGCCTTTGACGAGCGCCTCGATTATCTCGCCGCGTCATCATTTCGTTTTTTCACTGACGCAGCGACCGACACCGAACTCAAATCCGCACACGATGCGATTCTTCACGGCAAGACGTCCGATTTGCGGCGAGACGTTTTCCAAGTTTCGCCGGCGATGCCGCGAAACGGTGGCGTCCACAAGCCTGCAACCGAATCACAAGGCGTTCTGATTTTGGCAGAATCCGCTAACGCTTCAGTGGCACGAAATAAGCAATCGGTAAAACCCGTTTCCTACAAGCAGAAGGCAGTTTCAAAAAATTAAGCCTGCAAAATTATCGCGTTAGCAACATTCTTCGCGCGATTCGCCGTTAATTGTTTTCTCCACGCCTACGCGCCTTTGCGTTGACACGGACGGCTACATTCAACCCGTGGCGCATGATGGTGTTTGAGCGCGTGGCAGTTGTTTTTCATCGAACGCACAAGGAGCGTTGGATTGAAAATGTTGCGACCGGCCAAAAAGATGTTTCCCGAAAAACGAAAGCGTGACCACGAATAGCTGACGTAGCACGGCTGGTGATACATCACCTTGTCGCCGGGATTGATGAGCGCGCGGCAGCAATCAATCTTGCTGGCATCCGCTAAAGCGCTAACAGTTGGAACATGAGCGCAAGAGAAATCGCCGACGCAGTGATGGAACTGCCCGAATCGGAGCTGTTGGAACTGGCGCGACGCATCGTCGCCACGATTGCGGCGGAGCGGGAAATTTCAAAAAAGATTTCTGATGCCGTCCAGGGAATTGAGGATATTGTCACGGGCAAACTCACCGGGCTGAACGAAACCGAATTTGCGACGCGCTGAAATGAGGCTCGTCTATCATCCGGAATTTCCAAAAGACATCAAACGCTTTGAAGCGCAATACCAGGAAGTTTCAGGCAGGCTCGCCTTGCGGTTCCGCGCGGAAGTGGATGACGCCATCGAGCGCATAAAAGCCTCGCCAACTTCGGCTGGCCACTTTCTCAATACCGGCTCGAAAATCGTGAAGGAGGTTCGCCGCCGCAAGCTGTCCGCGTTTCCATTTTCGTCCTGTATGGCGTGCATGATGATCTATTGGTGTTTCGTTCCCTCATAGTGCCACGAGGCGGGCAAGGCCTTTGGCGGTTCAATCTGATGCAGGTGAGCTTTCTTTCCATTTTGAAAACGGTTCGTAGCCGAGAAGCTATTTCAGCACTTTATTCTTTGGCAGCTTGCATGCTATGGTTGGCGTGTCGAGTTCAATTCACTCCCACACTAATGCCGGGTCCACTCGTCGATGCGGGCGCTGATTTTGCCCGGCAGTTGCACGCGCAATACTTCGCCCAGCGTGCTGACATCCACCGAGACGTCGTGCCCCAGCAGGCTTGATTCCACATGGTAAATGGGCACCGGTTCCGTGCCGATTTTGACCCGGGTGCGGTAAGCGCTCCACGGCATGGGGTCGCCAATGGTCCCCGGCAAGTCCGGCAAATCCAGCGCGTCCCGGAAAGGCTCCGCCGCATCGCCCAGCAACGTCTGAAGAATGGCGCCGGAACTATTCAATTGATCCAGCGCCAGATCGCGTTCCAACACCGCGCCATCGCTGTTGATTTTCAGGTGCAGGATACGATCGGTCGCGTCCGCGTGAAGCAGAACAACCATTTGGTGCAGGGTGATTTTCAGCTTCAACTCGCTCCAGGCGCGGGGATTTGAAAATTTGATGTTGCCGTCAAATTTGACCCGGTTGGTGAAATCCCCGAAGGAAACATTGCCGGCAAGGTGAATCTGATAGCCGGCTTTCTTGGTGATGTTGTCGGGCGGCAGATTGTCCGCATCGATGGTGGCCATTTGCTGGCCCACGCTGGTGGAAAATTCGCAATACCCCATGCGCTCGCCGTTGTGATACACGCTCAGGGACGAGGCATCCGGCGCCGTCAAAATCTTGCGCCAAACCAGGGCGACCGGGACTTCGATGTCATTACCGTGCTGGAGAAATTCCGTCCGCCACAGCAGCCCGTTCATCGTCAGCCAAAACAGCACAATGGCGAGGAAGGACAGGCGCGCGGTCATGGCGGGCTGGGCTAGGGCAGGTTGATCGTTTGCCCCACCCGCATTTTACGCGGATTGATTCCCGGATTGGCGGCTTGCAGCGTCGCCAGGCTGACGCCGGATTTCCGCGCGATGCTGGCCAGGGTTTCACCCGCGGCGATCGTATGGGTGCGGGGTCTGGCTGGCGGCGGATTGGCCGAACGCTGGGGTTGAGCGGGTTGCGGGGTGTAGTTCGGAGTGCCGCCGGATGCGGAAGTCGTATCGGCGGGCATTGGATTGCCGGCGGGAACCAGGCCGGTCGGGGATTGGATGCTGGCCTGGTTGTTTTTCAGTGAAGCGCAATAGGCGCTCCATTGCCGGTTTAGTTCCGTCAACTTGTCCACCTGCTCCTGCAATTGACGGTTTTTCTCGACCAAGATTTCCAGTTGCCGCTGGGCGGCGGGCGCGCTGGGCAACGAAACCACATTGGATGCCAGTTGCACTTTGCAGGCTTCGATGCGCTGCTGGACCAGGCTCGCATTGTCCGCCTTGGGTTTCAGCCGGAGATATTCGCGGTAATGGTAAATGGCCGCAGCCGGATCGGAGAGTTGGTCGTTTGAGGTGTCAAAGATGCAGGCCAGCCGGAAGTGCGCCGCGGCGGAACGCGGGTTGGCTTCCAGAGATTCGTTGAACGCCTCCTTGGCGCCCTCGTAGTCCAGGGCTTTCTCCCGGCTTACGCCCAGCTCGTAGTGAGGCTCTTTTTCCTCATCCATCTGGCCGGAATCCGACGGCAGACAGCCGTTGAGCAAAATCAACGCCGCCGCCGCCAAACTGCACAAACTAAATCTGTCCCGAAAAGACATGGAGCGAAGCTAAACGAACTTGCCCCCGCGTGCAATGTCTGGCTGAACCTGCGCGGCTCAATGGCCGTGACAATGGCCGCCGCAACAACCCCCGCCACCACCACCGCCCATTTCACAGGCGCCGCCGGAATCGCTGCTGCCGCCGGCCGCCGCAAAGGTGGAAAACTTCTTGTCCAGCTTGCTGGAACCGCAATGCGGGCATTTCGTGCCCTTCCAATCGGAAGAACGAACCAAAATTTCGCTGTCGCGCCCACACTTGTCACAATGAAACTCGTAAATTGGCATGGCTCTAAAGTAATTAATTCCGGCGATAATTCAAGTTGCCGGATTTCGCCTTTTCTTTCAGCGGCCAGTCTTTACGCTGATGCCATGAGTCATTTGCAACGCGCCATTGAAGATTCCATCGCCACGCTGCGTGGCCTTGCCGCCCTGGAAACGCCGTTGCAGCAGGCGGCGGACCTGATTTTGCGCTCGCTCACCGGCGGCCACAAATTGTTGGTCTGCGGCAATGGCGGCAGCGCCTCGGATGCCACCCATTTGACAACTGAATTTCTCTGTCGTTTTAAGGATGATCGCCGTCCGTATCCGGCCATTTCCCTCACTGCCAACGGCGAATTCATGACGGCGGTTTGCAACGACTATCAGGCGGATGAAATTTTCGCACGTCAAGTTTGGGGACTGGCTGAAAAAGGCGATGTGCTGATCGTGATCACCACGAGCGGCAAATCCAAAAACGTGGTCCGCGCGCTGGAAGAGGCCACGCGCAAGGGCGTGGACAGCATCGCCATTTTGGGACGCGACGGCGGGTTTACCAAAGGCCTGGCGACGGTGGATTTAATCGTCCCCGGCACCGTGACCGCACGAATTCAAGAAGGCCAGAAGGTGCTGTATCACGCGCTGTGTGAAATGGTGGAGGACAAGTTGCCAAAAGCTTAACTGCGCACAGCGTTTTTACATTTCGAAAACCGCGTGGTAGATCCAGACGGTGTCCACCAGGCACCAGATCAGCGCGCCAAACGCGGCGCAGACCAGCCCGATTTGGCGGTGTGGCTTGGCGGGATTCCACAGGGTTTGTTCTCTCTTTCGCGCAGAATAAGAGGACCAAAACGCCACCAACGCAAACGGCACGCCAATAAACGGCAGCAGCGCCAGCAGGCCAAATACCAGACAAACGAGCGAATCATTCATCATCCGGATTTTGGCAATGGCCTGATTGTCGTGGTTCATCGGGATTGGGAACTGGCCATGGCCACCGTATTCGTTTGGGCGATGCCCAGCCGTTTGATTTGTTGTTGTTCCATGAATTTGACTTCGTGCCGCAAATGGAGCAGCGCCCGGCTTTCCGCCACAATCAAAACCATCATGATGGACAACAAACCAATAAATACGAGCGTGATGGAGCCGCTCTGGCCGCGCGCGCCCGGCGTCTGTCCTGTCTCGCGGAATGTTGATGGCAGCTTCATGATTTGGGTGGCACGGCGGTGAAAGTGAATTGCAGCGGCAATCGTATTTCCAGACGGCGCGGGGTGAGTTCCAGTTCCCAGCGCCAGGCGGTGACGCCGGATTCAGTGTTCGCCTGCATGTCCGATGCTTTGACTTTTGCCAGCACTACGTGGTCCATGCCGTTGGCGGTCGTCTCGCGATGCAATTCGCCGGCAGCGAGCCGATAAATAATGTCATTTCCAGTGTGAGGGATTTTTAGCGTTTCACTGGTGGCAGATTTTTCAATGGTCATCCGGCCGGTAGCAGAGCGCACGTCGGCTCGCCAGGTTTCTCCCGCCCGAAGCGCGGATTCGATCTGATCGGTCGCAAAAATGACCGCGCGCGAATGATCCCAGCAAAAGAAAAAGGCCATGGTGCCCCCGCCCAGCAGGATGGAAAACACGGCGATGTAAACGACGCATTCGATGAGCGATACGCCGGCGCGGCGGCGGGCCGAAGCCATGTTTTGGGCGGTTTTCATTTGAGGGTGGCCTCCCGCACGACGGAACTGATGCCGCACTTTTCGAGCGGCAGCCACGTCAGGCGCAGTTGCTGGCCTTGCTTGGTCAGTTGAAATTTTCCCGCGGGCAGTCGGGCCTGGGTTTCCACAGATAGATTTTGCGTGCCGTCCGGAAGATTTTGTCCGGCGCCGGCGGCGAGGATTTCCATTTCGCCATCGACCAGTTCGTTGATGACGGAACGCTGGTATTCAATTTTCAGCGAGGCCCGCTCGCGTGAAAACGAGTAGGCCAGCGGAATGATGGCCAGGCTCAGAATGGCCATGCCTACGAAGAGATCCACCTGCAAAATGCCGCGCTGGCGTCGCCGCGTTTGTATTCGTTGGCAATCCAATTTCATGATGAAGCCAGTGCTCCTTTCAAAATGGCGATCAAAATGCCGAACATGGCGGTGGCGATGAGGGCGACAATCACGCCATTGACGACCACCAGGCCGCTGGTGAAAATGTGCGTGGCGGTTTCCTCCTGTTGAATGGCTTTGATATCGAGGGCCTCGTGCCAGCCGCGCAGGGCTTCCAGAAAACTGCCGCGAGCATGAATGGCATTCGCCAACCGCCAGTGAAATTCGCCGGTGTCGTCAAAGGTCCGCATGGCGGCGTCCAGCTTGACGCCATTTTGCAGGGCCAGCCGGACCTGTTCCGCGCGGCGGCGGCAAACTTCGTTGGCGGTGGATTCGCCGGCCAGGCGCACGGCCTCCGCCTCCGGCACACCGCCGTCCAGCAGCACCGCGAGCATCGCGGAAAAGGTGCGGAGCAGTTTTTTTCTATTCCAAGGCACGCGCCAGCCGATCCAATCAATCAACGGAACGCTGCGGAGTTGAAACAATCGGATGAAGCCCGGCCCGCCAAGATAGGCCATGGCCAGCGCACACAACGCCAGAAAAAGCACCAGTTCAAACCCGATCAATTGCGGCACGATGTTGAATACGAATTGCGTGATGGGCCAGATATGAACGCCGGAACCAGCGGCAAGTTCTTTGAACTTGGGGATTACAAAAATCGACAGCGTCGAAATCAACCAGATCGCGACGGGCGCGAAGATCAACAAAATGGTGATCATGTAATGCATCGTGGTGCGGACGGTGTCCGGAACCACGCGCACCACCTCGCGGCAGGCCGGCAAAACTTTTTTGAGATCGCCCAGTTTGGTGCCGCTGCGCAGCATGGCATTGACTTGGGGCGGCAGGAAATTGGGTGTCCGCTCCAAGGCCACGGCAAACGAATTGCCGCGTTCAATTTGGGCGGCGAGCATGAAGAAGCGCACGCCCATGGCCCGGTCGCGAACTTCCGCTGCGGAAATGATCGCCTGCTCCAGCGGCTGGCCACGGTCCAAGGCGGTTTCCAGCAAATCCAGAAACAGGCGGGCCCGGTCCAGTCGTTGCATCGGCAGCGACAGCAGATAATGCAGCAGCGCGACCAGTGCCAGTCCCGGCACGACAAACACCACGCCAAAGACCAGCAGCATGACCAGAGTTGAGATGAAATCATCCATTCGCTTGCGACGTTAAAGGGTTAGTTGCCGCTGAGTCCGTTGAGCATGACGATCATCGGCATGAACATGGAAATTACCAGAAACGCTTGGGAAATGACGATTACACCAAGGAACAGCGACGCCAGCGGCATGACGGAAAACATCGCCACCTCGGTGCGATACAAGGCGCGTGAATGGTAAATCTCCGAAGCGCGTTTGAATCCTTCCGCCAGATTTTCGCCCGCGCCAGAAACGATCCAGACAAACAGCGGCGGCACCACCCGGTTGGCGGCGGCGACTTCGGAAAATTTCATGCTTCCCGCCGCCAGGCGCTGGCGCCATTGCTGCAAATCCGCGGCGGCCGCCGGACTGGTCTCCAGTTGCTCGGTGAGGCTTAGCGCGTCAGACAGATTCACTCCATTCTTCAACAGCAAGTTCACGGAAGCCGCGATGCGGGCGACGATGGCTTCGCGAAACGCTGGCAGCCGCCAGAGAATGCCCGCGCGGATTGCAGGCAAAAAGAGCACCGCCAGCGTGGTCAGCAGCAGCAGGCAAATGCCAGTGGGAAACACCCAAATGGACTTGAGTGTGGTGAAAGCAAAGATCGTTGCTGCTGGTAACCTTATGCCCATGCCTCCGTAAATGTCCTTGAACGCGGGACCAAGGACACCGTTCCAGATAACCGCCAGCAGCAACGAAATTAAAAAGGCGACAAACATGGCGATGATCGGATAGGTCATCACGCTTTTCAGCCGCGTCCACACGTAGTTCTGGCGCTGAAAATAATCCGCCAGCATGGTCAGCGCGCCGGGCAAATCGTTGCCCTTGACGCCGACCACAATCATTCGCTTGTAAAGTTCCGGCAGCCGGCGCGGTGCCAGTGCCTCGGTAATTGGCGCTCCCTTCGCCAGATCCGCTTCCAACGCCTCCAGTTCGGTGCGCAATTCGCCCTGACGCATTTCCTGGCAGAGCCGTTTGAGCGCGCCTTCCAGCGGAATTCCATCCCGCAACATTGCGGCCAACTGCTGATTGAAAAAGGCAAACTCGTCGTGTTTCATAAACCAAAAATTCGTTTGAATTCCGCTTCGTTCGTCACGCCCTGGTTCACCAGTGAACGCGCCGAAGCTTCCAGGGTTTGCGCCGGGACAACCGCCGCCAACGCGCGTCGGCGGATTTGTTCGCGGACCGCTTCATTGACTCGCAACCATTCCACCAGTGGCGCGCGCCCGTCATAGCCGGTTTGCAGACAGCCTTCACACCCCGCGCCTGCGCAGGCGGAGCAAACCTTGCGCATGAGGCGCTGGTTCAAGACCAATTCCGCTGCGCTGGCCACGGCGGAATGATCTGCGCACATCACGAGCAGGCGTTCAAAAACGCCTTGGCACGATCCGGCGTGCAGCGTGGAAATGACCAGATGCCCGGTGAGCCCGGCGCGAATGGCGAGTTGGGCTGTGGCTTCGTCGCGGATTTCGCCGATGATGAGCACCTGCGGGTCTTGCCTGAGCAAATGACGTGCGGCGCGGGCGAAATCCAGTCCGACAGCTTCGCTAATTTCAGTCTGCATGGTGCCCGGAACGATTTGTTCGACCGGGTCTTCAATGGTGATGATGTGGCGTCCGCCGGATTCAGCCAACTGCCGCAAGCAGGCGTAAATGGTGGTGGTTTTGCCGCTGCCAGCAGGGCCGGTCAGCAGCAGCAATCCGCTGGATTGCCGCAGGAATTTTTCCAGTTCCGCCTGGGCGTTCGCCGGGAACGCCAGTTCGTCCAACGATTTGGCGGTTTCAGAACCGAAGAGGCGGAGCACAATTTTTTCGCCGGTGACGGTGGGATAAGTCGCCACGCGGATGTCGTTTTGACATTTCAATTCCGCCCGGGAAATACGTCCGTCCTGCGGCAGCGATTCCTGATAAGTTTTGAGCCTCGCGAGAAATTTAATCCGACCAAAAACGCGTTCGGCCAGTTCGGCGGGCAGCTCGCGGACGGGCGCAATGAGACCATCGCGACGAAAGCCGACGTCGGCGGATTTGCCGCGCATTTGCAGATGAATGTCGCTGGCGCCGGTGCGCTCGGCTTGCTGCACGAGCTGTTCCAGCATGGCTGGCGCTGAATCCGTGGCGGCTTCAACCGGGGTCGGTGATGTCTGATTTGTCAGCATGGAATCTATCGGGTTCCATGCGTATTGACCGGGCTGCTAGGAGTTCGTCACGCCCAATCTGGAACTGGCCCAGGAGTGGCGCTCAGAAATAGTCGGGTTCGTTGCCCGATTTCCATTTGATATTGCAGCCCATGCTGGCGGTTTGCTTTTCGGAAATTGGTTTGCCGGCGAGCAGAGCCTCCAACGCGGCGCGCAAATCGTTGCCGGTAACGGGAACCCCGTTGCCGGGTCGGCTGGCATCAAACTGACCGCGATAAACCAGCTTGCGGTCCTGATCGAAGAGGAAAATGTCCGGCGTGCAGGCGGCGCGATAAGCCTTGGCCACGGCTTGCGTTTCGTCGTAGAGATACGGGAACGTGTAACCGGCGGATTTGGCTTCGGCCTTCATCAAAGCCGGGCCGTCGGCGGGATAATTTTCCACGTCGTTGGAACTGATGCCAACCACGCCGACGCCGCGCGGCTGATAATCGCGGGCCAATTGCGCCAGACCGTGGCGAATATGCACCACGTAAGGGCAATGATTGCACATGAAGATGACGAGCAGCGCGCTCTTGTCCTTCAAACTGCCAAGCGAAATGATTTTTCCGTCGGTGTCCGGCAGTTGAAAATCCGGCGCAACGGTTCCGAGCGGCAGCATGGTGGATGGTGTCAATGCCATGCCTCGAATATAATTCCAACCGCCAAACAGCAAAGCCCAAAGTCACCGGGAAAAAAGCTCGTAAATCGTAAATCGTAAATCGTAGAGTTGAACGCAGTGAAGAACATCGTTTATTTCGATCTGGAAACGCAAAAGTCCGCCGATGAAGTGGGCGGCTGGGGCAATATTTCCAAGATGGGCATGAGCGTGGGCGTGACTTACAGCACGGCGCGCGGCGACTACATGATTTACGGCGAAAAGCAGGTGAATGATCTCATCACCGAACTGCAGCGCGCCGATCTAGTGGTGGGCTTCAATAATTTGCGCTTCGATTACGAAGTGCTGCACGGCTACACGGCCCTGGACCTGACACAAATTCCCACCCTCGACATGCTGATCGTGCTCAACGAAACGCTGGGGCATCGGCTCTCGCTGGATTCCATTGCCACGGCAACGTTTGATGTGGAGAAAACGGCCGAAGGCTTGCAGGCCATTCGCTGGTTCAAGGAAGGCAAATTGGCGGAAATCGCGGAATATTGCTGCTACGACGTGAAAATCACCAAGCTGATTCACGAATACGGCGCCCAGCAAAAGCAGCTTCATTACATGAACCGCTTTGGGAAAAAGCTTACTGTGCCGGTGAGCTGGTGAGTTTGCGGTGCGGATGCACCGTCTATCCATCGAAGCCAGAAAATTCTGCCGGAATTATTTCAGGAAAAATTATTTGCCATCATGTTTTTCACTACCTAACTTCTGCCCATCCCAACTGGCAACGGATTGAAATGGATCCGGGTTATGGCAAGGCAAACGTGGATGGAATTTGGGTCTCTTGACAAATCGAGAAGGGTTGCAGGCTTTTCGCAACAGCCATTCGACAAGGCGGTATTTTCCCCTGACACAGCGGCCAGTCCCGCGCGCCATCTGTCTGGCACCGATGAAGGTCTGTTCTTCCCTTTCGCCAAGCTGTTATTCAGCTTTAACCGGCTGTTAAAGCCTGCTGCCAAGCCGTTTTCCCGCAGATGCAGACTGCCTTTCCCCGTTCACAACCCGTTATTTCTCGCTGACAGACTGTTTTGCGGGAATGACTGTCTGTTTTTGGCCAGTTCCAAGCCATTTTACGCCGCCCCCGCGCCGTTCTGCGGCAACACCACTCTGATAAACCGCTCATAAACCACACTTTACGCAGTAAACCACCCAAAACACACAAAAACATGAATGACCGACTGAAAAACCGACTGAACATGATCAACACCTGCCTTGGCCTCGCCAACAGCAGCGATTACAAACCCGTCTGGACTGGCAAAGACCCCGCCGACTTTGGCACCGACCTCGCGACACTCGGCGTAAACTACAATGCCTGCATTGCCAAAGCCGCATTGGCCGACGGCACCAAGGACGGTTCCACCGACGCCAAAGCCAGCGCCGAAAGCACCGTGGAAGACACCACCTATGTGCTCGCCCGCGCCCTGGCCGTGCACTTCAAAAAAAACGGCAACCTCACCAGCCTTGGAAAAGCCGACATCGCCAAACGCGACCTCGTCAAACTCTCCGGCCAGCCCCTCATTGTCAAAGCCACCGAGATTCGCGACCTCGGCACCGCTGCCAGCGCCGATGCGGATGCCGCCAACCGCGGCATCACCGCCGCCCGCGTCACTGCCGTGACTGATGCCATTGCCGCCTACGCCCCGCTGGTGAACGCCCCGCGCGGGCAGATTGTGAACCGCAGCGCCCTGCTCAAGGAGATTGAAACCGACACCGCCACCATGCTCGACCAGTTGGCCGACCTGGACGACTTGATCCTCCTGCTCGAAAGCAGCGAAGCCAGCCAGCGCTTTCAAGCCGCGTGGAAACGCGCCCGCATCATCGTGGACGCCGGTCACGGCCCCGCCCCGGAGCAAACACCCGCGCCCGCGCCCGCCCCAGCGCAATAAAGCGAGGCCACACAAAGCGGCGGTTGACCCGCAACCGCCGCTTTCCTAAGGAAAACGCCGAAGATTAACAAACCAGCTTGAGTTTCTGAAAATAGCCCAGCGCTTTAGCGCTGGGTAAATCGTCCAACAAACCAGCTAAGTCCCGTCAGGGACGGCAGAAAACATCTTTCGTCCCTCCGGGACTTGCAGCGATTCATCGGATACATCACCCAGCACTAAAGTGCTGGGCTATTTTCGGCGGACAAATTATTCTGCAACGACCATGCACTCCTTCAATTCCTGCCTGATGCATTGCGTGTTCTCCACCAAGGAGCGTCGTCCATGCCTCACGCCGGAAATCCGCCAACGGCTCTGGCCGTATCTCGGCGGCATTGCGCGGGAAAATGACATGAAGGCGCTCGCCATCGGCGGCATGGCGGATCATGTGCATGTGCTTTTGAGCTTGCCCGCGACGCTTTCGGTCTCCAAGGCGATGCAATTGATTAAAGGAAATTCATCAAAATGGTTGCGGGAAACGTTTCCCGAATTGCGGCCGCAAGGTTTCGCATGGCAGGAAGGTTTTGGCGCGTTCAGCATCGGCGTGTCGGGTGTTGATGACACGATCCATTACATTCAAACGCAGGAAGATCATCATCGGAAGAAAAGTTTCCGCGAGGAGTTGGAAATTTTTTTGAAGAAGCATGGTTATGATTACAAGCCGGAGATGTTGGATTAACGACAATAGCCCAGAACTTTAGTTCTGGGTTTGCGGTGCAAATGCAATTGAGTCCCGCAAGGGACGAAAGAATGTCTCTATCGTCCCTCACGGGACTATGGTGGCCGTGCGCCAGCAACCCAGCCATGAATGGCTGGGCTATTTCCAAAAAACCCATTGCCCGAATCTTGCCGCTTTTCTAATCTCCTCGCGGATGACCCAGCTCTACTACGGCGACAACCTCAACGTGCTGCGCGAGCATATCGCCAGCGAATCCGTTGACCTTATTTACCTCGACCCGCCGTTCAATTCCAAGCGCGACTACAATCTCCTGTTCAAGTCGTCCAAGGGGCAGGCCAGCGAGGCGCAGATCGAGGCGTTTGAAGATTCGTGGCATTGGAATCCGCAGGCCGAGCGCGAGTTCGACGAACTGCTCCACCAGCCCAACACCGACGTGGCGCAGATGATGCAGGCGCTCCGGGCCTTCCTCGGCGAGAACGACATGATGGCCTACCTCACCATGTTTAGAGTAAATTAATTGCCCATGCCCATCAATTACAAAACAAAGCTGAAGCCAAAGGCACGCCTAAAAAAACAAGTTTTGCCACCGGCAACTTGCGTGACCTCGATGAAATTGAAAGAACCAGCAGCGACCTATTTTGTTCGTAATACTGAAATCCCGGAATTCTTTGGCCAGACCACCAACAAAGGCGAGCGGTTGCCGGTTGATTTGGCGGGTGAAATGAATTCGCCGCAGTTGTTTTATTCGCATCCGCACGGAGAAATCTGGCTGGGTGATTCGATTGAATGGTTGCGCCGCTTGGAGACGGCCTCGGTGGATTTGGTTTTTGCCGATCCGCCCTACAACATCAAGAAAGCAGAATGGGACACGTTTGAGTCGCAGCAAGAATATGTTTCGTGGTCGATCCGCTGGATTGAACAAGCAGCGCGTGTCCTGAAACCGGAAGGGACACTTTACGTCTGTGGTTTTTCAGAAATCTTGGCTGATTTGCGGTTGCCAGCATCGCGCTTTTTTAAGGGTTGCCGCTGGATTGTCTGGCATTACAAAAACAAAGCGAATTTAGGTGATGATTGGGGGCGGTCACACGAAAGCATTTTGCATTTCCGTAAAAGCCATGAGTTCACGTTCAACGTGGATGACGTGCGAATACCTTACAGCGAACACACGCTAAAATATCCAGCGCATCCGCAAGCCGAAACCAGCCAATACGGCAAGGCTGCGAACAAAGACCGCGTCTGGCATCCGCATCCGCGCGGCGCGAAGCCAAAGGACGTGCTGGAAATTCCAACAACTTGCAACGGGATGCACGAAAAGACACCGCATCCGACCCAGAAGCCGGAGGAATTATTGCGGAAGATTGTGCTGGCCTCGTCCAGTCCCGGCGACGTGGTGATTGATCCCTTCCTTGGCTCTGGCACGACAGCAGTGGTGGCAGAACAATTGAAACGACAGTGGAGGGGCTGCGATTTGAGCGCTGAATTCTGCGGCTACGCGGCGAATCGAATCGAGTTGGTCGAGGATTGGCCGGTTGAAAAGTGGCTGCGTTACGATGAGCAAAATTCTGAAAGGAGAAAATCCATCCGATGAGAAAAGCAACCTTGGGCGACCTGCAGGAAAGTCTGGCAGACAAGTCAGGCTTCACGCAATTGGCCGACTACGCAAAGTTTTGTTCGGCATTTCTTGCGCTTCTCGAAACGGAAAAGCCCACCCGGATCGTTTCGCCTTCACCAGCCAATGAGCACTATGTTTTTTATCAATACGGCGAAGCCAATCGAAACAAAATCACGCGCCCGCTGAATACAAAGCTCTATTTCGAGTCGAGCGCGGAATTATCCGCCGCGTTTGACCGTTTCATTGAATTCTTGGGTGATTTGAAGAAGCGCAAGCAAGCCGCCGCCGCCGGCAAGATACGGAAGCGATATTTGGCATCCAACGAAATGAATCGTGTCGTTTATACGCTGCAACAGTCGGTAGGGTGCGTGGGCGATTCGTTTGAAAACGAAAATCAATCCCGCAAGCGCATCGGGCAGCTATTTGAGTCGCTGGTTAAACTCGTGATCAAAGAAATCGGCGTCACTTGTGAACCGCGCGTTATCAACATCCCAATTCCTGGATTCTCTGGCCGTGAAATGTCCTACGAGCTGGATGTGGTATTCTCGCGCAACAAAGCCATCATCGCGTCCGAAACGAAGCATCTCCACCCGGCGGAAGTTGTTGGTTCGGTAAAGACCACCAGCAAAGACCGGATTGATAAAGTTTTTCTCGACAAGTTTCTCCTGACAAAACTTCTGGGGCGTGATATTCCAGTCATTGCAATTTTTCTGCACGATGTTCAGAGAGCGAAACGCGGCGAAAGTATTTTTGGAATCAATTCCACGTTTAAGACGAATCACTTCCTCGGCTACACGGTTGCCTTGAACAAACTGGACGGCGTTTATTACGTTGACCCACGCCCCGACATGGTGACCAATGAGCTGCTCCGCGAGCAGATTCGAGACTTCCAAAGTTTTCTAGTTCGTGACCTGTGGACACTTGCACGAGAATGAATCAGAAAAATACCATTAGCGTCAAAGGCGGCGAGAACCTCAAGGCGGACGACGTGCGTTCCATCATGGCCGTGCGCGAGCGCGAAGGCGCGGACATCGGCATTTTCATTTCCTTGGAAGAACCCACGCGCGGCATGGTGAAAGACGCCGCAAGCGCCGGCTTTTACGAAAGCCCGAACGGCAAGAAATTCCCCCGCGTGCAACTGCTGACCATCGAAGGTTTGTTAAGCCATTCCCAACGCGCCGAGCATCCCGATTATGAGCCGGACTTGAATTTCAAGAAGGCCAAACAAGAAGCCCACGGCCAGCAGAAGGAACTGATTTGACCCCAGACAGCCGCTTAAGCGGCTTTGTTTTTCAACTCCAAAACCGCCTCGCGCAGTTGCGTGGCCAGTTCTTTGCGGTCATCCGTGGTGCGTTGGAATTTCTGGAAGCGCAACGTGGCGTGAACGGATTTTTTCCCGAGGAGATTGATCAAATGCGGAAAAAAGGTATGATCGCCCCAATAGCAAACTTCCTGTTTCGCATCGCCGCCGGTCAGTTCGTAATGCAACCAGGCCGTGGCAATGTGATGTCCGCCGGCCAGCGCGGGCTCCAGCAACGATGAGCGGAACGGCAGAATCGTTTGGCCGTCGGAACTGGTGCCTTCGGGAAACACCACGACTAGCACGCCGTCCGCCAAAGCCGATTCGATTTCGCGATTCACGTCGCCAACATGCGTGCGTCGTTCCCGTTCGATAAAGACCGTCCCCCCCATCGTTGCCAGCCGGCCAAAGAGCGGCCAACGTTTCACATCGGCCTTGGAAACAAAAACCGCCGGCGTGGTGGACGAGATAGCCAGAATATCCAAATAACTCAGATGGTTGCTGACCAGCAATCCGGTCTTGGGCAAAGGACCGGAAACCTCGGCGGAATAGCCAAAAATGCGCAGGTGGCGCCGGCTGGCGCGATGCAGCCAGGCAGCGCGGGCGGCGCGCTTGCCGGATTTTGAGACGGGCAAAACGGTGACGCAGTAATTGGCGACAATGACTGCGACTTCAAAGGCAAACCAGCAGAGCCGACCGGCGGCACGAAACGTCATGCACGGATTTCAATCTTGAATGCGTGGCAGGTCAACCGAGAAAACGGGCTTTGGCCGCGGCGGGCATCGTTTGCAGGTCGAGCAGGGTCAAAAAATCAATGGTCTGAAACTGGCGGTCGAGCGCGGGCGGACCGCAGATTTTGGCACCCACTTGCAGATAGGCGCGCAGCAGTTTGGGAATTTGCACTTTTTCTTCCGTCACCGCGTCCAGCGGGCACTCATAAGCCGGCAACGGCTGGGTGCGCCAGGGCATTGCCACCAGATAATTGCGATAGAGTTCAGTGTAGGCCGAGGCGCCTTCCGCCGGATTTTGCGAGGTGAGCGAGCTGCAACCAATGAGATAGCGTCCGCCGCGTTCTTTGGCGTAGTCGGCAATGCCTTTCCACAGCAGACCTAAAACCACCAGATTGCGATGTTGGCGATGGACGCAGGCGCGTCCTAATTCCACGATTTCATCCCGCAGCGGTTCAAATACGCCAAATTCAAATTCCTGGGCGCAATAGTAGCCAAGCTCTTTGCCGGCCACGGCGCCCATTTGCAGCCGGTAAGTGCCGACGATTTGCTTGGAAGGCAGATGCTCGACCAGCAGATGATCGCAGACCGCATCGAAGGGATCGGTGTCCAGGCCGGTGGCGTAGGACTGTGCGAGACCTTCGTTCAATTCCAAATTGAAAACCGCAAAGCGCAGCGCTTGGGCTGCTTTTTTTTCCGCTTCTGAATTTGCCAGCCGCGTGGCGTATTGTTCCGAAGAACCCACGGCTAGCCGCACGGTGTTTTTCATAGCATTCACAGCATCAGACTGCCTGACGAATATGGCAATTATGTGTCTGCCGTGTTAATTATTCAAGCGGCCAAAGATTCTGCTTATCAAGGTTTTCTGGCGGAAAGAAACTTTTCCACGTATTTTCCAAGCAAATCCGCCTCCAAATTGACGGCATCTCCGACCTTGCGCTCACGCAGCACGGTCACTTCAAAGGTGTGGGGGATGATCCAGATGCGGAAGCTTTTTTTCTGCACCGCCGCGACCGTCAAGCTGATGCCATCCACCGCGACCGAGCCTTTGAAGACAAGGTATTTCATCACCTCCGCCGGGGCGGCGATGTCCAGAACATGATCCTTGCCGGCGCGTTCCCAGCGGATGATTTTGCCCAAACCGTCAACGTGGCCGGTGACAAAATGGCCGCCCAGTTCGCCGTTGGCGCGGAGGGAGCGTTCCAGATTGACGAGTGAACCGGGCTGGGCGAATTGAAAATTGGTGCGTTGCCAGCTTTCCTGAAGCAAATCGAACTGAATCAACTTGGACTTGCCACGCGAAGCAATTTTAACGGCTGTGAGGCAGCAACCATTGACGGCGACGCTGTCGCCCAGTTTGACGCCGCGGCCACAGACCGTGGCGCGCACCGTCATCTCAATGGATTTCGCCGTCGGTCTGATTTTTTCAATGATGCCCGCTTCTTCGACAATTCCGGTAAACATAAAACGGTATGATGCCTCTGATGACTTCTGGGTGGCAAGTATTTCGCAATGTGCCTTCCTGCAAAAGGCTGTTTTGTGGGCTTGCCGGTTTATTGCGCAACCGTGGCCACCGTGCGTAGTTTGGCCAGATCCTTTTCCTCGTCGGAGAAGCGGAAGACCTCCGCATGGCCGTCAGCGAAAACGAGCGCATAACCGGATTGATGCCGATGTGCCGGCCGATCTTGCAAGCCTTGAACCGGATTCATATACACCACGAACATGCCGTCATTGATCGTGCTGTCGTCTTCATCCAGGAAAACGTAAAGCTGCGAGGGCTGGGGAATGCTGATGTCCTTTTTAAACAAGCGATGCCCGGTGTCCAAATCATTGGCGGCACTGGCAAACGGTTCGCCGTTCATCCAATTGTTCATGGAATAGCTGCGCAGAATGGGTTCGCCGCCGGCGGTGCGGTGATCGCCCGGACAGTGATAAATGCCGTAGGATTTGCTGTAGGCAAACAGCGAGCCGCGCGCGATGGAATTTTTGTTGGTGCCATCCAACACGCCGGGGTCCACCCGGCCGAATCCCGGCTGGTTATACGGCGTGGCGACACCCAAAATCCATGCATTCAGGTTAAAGGCGTGCGTGCCCGGATCAAACGGCTAGCAGGAAGGGATGTGCCCGTTGTTGTCGCCGTTATACAGCGTCCAGACGGCGCCCAACTGGCGGATGTTGCTGAGGCAGGAAATGCGCTGGGCTTTGGCTTTGGCGGCGGTGAGCGCCGGCAGCAGCAGCGCGGCCAAAATGGCAATGATCGCGATGACCACCAGAAGTTCAATGAGAGTAAATGCCCGCCGCCCGTGCATACTCTTACAGACATCATACCGCTGATTTTGTTACAGCGAATTTTGCGGATTACAATTCGATCAGTCGGAAGAACGCGTTCGTTTCCACGCCATTGTTGGTGATGGTAAAGACATTGCTGCCAGCGAGGCTAATAATGCCTTCGGTTACGGGAGACCACTGCACGGGCGGCGTCAGAGAAGTGGTTTTTTGCAGGCCAAATGTTGTTGCCGCGCTGGGCCAGGTCAGACTTGCGATGTTATTGCCATGGCCGTCATTCCCAATGGCTGAGATCAGCATGACCGGACTGCTGGCGGTATTTTGAATCGGGCCGCCGCCGATTCCGGCGGAAAGTTCCGAGGTGTTACCGTTGGCGTCCGTTGCGGTGGCAGTAAGCGGAAAATTGTTGACTTGAGGTGAGAAAGGAAACACAGCGGTGAAGCCGGCGTTTCCATTAACGTCGGTAACCACATTGGTGGTTCCCAGGAATACTTTGGCTTCCGGCGTGTCAGTGGCATCCCAGTCTGGGGTGGCGAAAAATTCCAAGCGATAACTGGCCGAAACCCGGCTGTTTAACGTGCCTTGAATATTCAACAGGCCATACATGACGAAAGCATTGGTTAACACTGGAAAATTTTGCAAATTGTTTGCTCCAAGGTCGGCATCCAGCGTGTCGTTCGTAGCGCTGCCGGCGGGATAAAGATCAATGGCCAGGCCGTCATTGTCGTAGATTGAGTTGCCGGATATTTCATTTTCCACTGCCGTGGCGGAGGTCAATTCAACCCCCGCGCCGCCGTTGAAGCGGATGAGATTGGCCTGTCCAGCAGCCAGTCCGCCGATGAGGTTGGTGCTGCCGCTGATCGTCACGCCACTGCGGAGATTTCCCAGCGGCCGGGCGCCGCCGGCATCGGTGCCGATGGTGTTGCCGGACACGGTCGTGCCAGTGGAATTGGCCAGATTGATGCCATGGGCGTGGTTATTGACGATTTCATTGTCGGTGATTTGCGAGCCGGAACTGCTGGTCACAAAAATGCCATCGGAACTATTGCCCAAATCATATTGCCCGCTCACATCCGTGCCGATCAGGTTGTTGCGGATCAAATTATTTCCACTGCCTTGAATGGTCACGCCTGTGCCGCCCGCGCCAGTGGCGCCGGCGATGATATTTCGCGCGCCTGTTTCCGCGCCGCCGATGGTGATGTTGGTAACGCCAAAGAGATAAACGCCGGTGAACAGATTGCCCCGGGGCAGGGTGCCAGCAGGATCCGTGCCGATGAGATTTCCCTGCACTTTGCAATTAGCCGTTTTGTATCCATTGAAGAAAATACCCCGATTGTTACCGGAAATAACGTTGCCCAGGCCCGGCTCAGTGCCGCCAATGACGATGTTGTTTCCGGGGTTGAAAAAGGCAAAAATATTAATGCCGTCAAAGGTCATTCCCCGCGCTATTCCGTCCAAATCCAGGCCGATGTAATTGCCGGTGATTTGGATGTTGGAGGCTTCACTCACCTTGATGCCATAGGCAAATCGAACCAGACAAAGCCCGGAGACAGCGCTGCCGCTGGCGCTGGTTCCAGAAAAGGTCAACCCCGCCGGCTGGCCGTTCGTAATGCCGAAGCCATCCAGCCGGACGGTTATGACGGCATTGCTGGCCAGCCACGAGCCTTGAGCACTGCCGGGTTGGGAATAGCCGTTGATGGTCAACGGATCTGTGATGTCCGGCAATGCCGATTTCAAGGCGATGGTATGCGGAGCCAAGCCGGTGAGGCCAAAAGTGATTATATCCGCGTCTGGATTGGCGTTGGCGTCCAAAATGGCCTGTCGCAACGAGCCGGAACCGCTGTCATTGCTGTTGGTCACCATCAGAGTGGCGGCTGGAGCCTGCGAATGAAGCAGGCCAACCGCGAGAATTAATGCAATGAAGTTTTTTAAGTTCATGGCGTCGGGAGAATGCTGATTCTCCCGACCTTACATCGAATGGGTTCAACCTGACAAGCGTATAGCTCGCGCAGGCTGGCAGGCGGACTATTGGACGGAATCCCAGGCGGAAATGGTGTCGTAGCGGAAGGTCATTTCGTTGGTGTCGTAGTCGCGATACCACTTGGCATGGCCATCAGCGAACAGGATATTTTGCCCCTTGCTGTGCGCCTGCCATTCTTCCCAGGGAATGCCGTTGGCCGGCCCGCCCACGCAGTTTTGGGTGTAATCATCTTTGTCAGCATCTTCCGGTTCGAAATCAAGCGTGTCGCCACAGAGCACGAACATGGACGGGAAACGAATGCGCTTTTGCTCGGTGGCGGCCATCTTGAAACCCGCCGCCACAAACGCGGCGCGGGTGCCGTTGAAATAGTTGAAGTGGGACTGCTTGGCGGAAGGCAATAATTTGTTCGCCGGACAGCGGTAAATGTTGGTGTTCAGAACAAACGGAAAAATCTGCTGCATCCAGGCATTGGTCGGCGCGTCGGGCGTGACCGTGTTCCACGGAATAAGCCCGCCCGACATGGGATAACGCCCATTGTTGTCATCCGCGAACATGGTCATGCCCAGGCTGATTTGGTGCAGGTTGGAGCAGCAGACAATCGTCCAGGCGCGTTGTTTGGCGGAAGCCAGCGCCGGCAAAAGCATGGCGGCGAGAATCGCAATGATGGCAATGACCACCAGCAGTTCAATTAACGTGAAGGCGGCCTTTCGGGAACTGCAATCTTTGGGCGGCATAAATTATCGACCGTAAGGCGAGCCGGGGTAACACCATAATTCGTTGGCGGTGGTTGCCTCCAATTTGGCGAACCAGTCGTTAATCCGCATGATGCGGGCCGACCCGTCAAAAATGCCCACCGGCGTCACGGGTCCATGACGTCCGCTGGTGTTCTCGTCGGGACTGCTGGCACCGTCATTGAAGTTGTGCGTGCGATCATAGTCATCCGCGTCATTGCATTCCCAAAAGGAGACGCCGGCGGGCGAGATTTGCGATAGTTTCATGGGGCTGGCCATTGCGCCGTAGCCGCAAATTGCGCCGTTGATGACGTAGCTGGAGATTTTTTGGCCGCGTTGCAAAAACTGCGGGCTGTTGGTGTTGTCACTGGGGCAGAAATACATTCGCGGCGTCCGCAGCACCGGCCAGAAACTGCCGGTTTCCACGTTGAACTGGCCGGGCGTTTTAACATCGTAAGTGTAAAGCCAGCCTTGACTGGGATTGGCCCGTTCCAGCGACGCCCAATTTGAAAATGGCAGGCGATCGTTGTTATCCGACGAATAGAGATTCAATGCCACCCCGAACTCTTTGAGGTTGTTCAAATCCGTGATCTTGTAGGCACTTTGCTTGGCCTTGGCCAGCGCCGGCATGAGCATGGCGGCGAGAATTGCAATGATGGCAATGACCACCAGCAACTCAATCAAGGTGAAGGCGCCGCTCCGCTTCATGATGTGAACAGACGCAAAACGAGGAAATGTGTTACAACAAATTCGCCGCTGAAAAGCTCGAATCGGACTTCAAGGGGGAAATCCAATCGCCAATTTTACGGCCGAGTATTCCGGATGAATTTTTCCCTCGCGCGTGCGGATGACCAGCTCCGGCTCGGTCCAGGTCTGGCCGCGAAACCACTCTGGCATATCATCGGCGCGCATCAGGCCAAACAAGCCAATCAGCGCCGGATCGCCTTCCCGAAACACCACCGGACGTTTGCGCACAATGACGAGACCGGCTTCGCGCGCGCCGGCTTCCACGCGGGCGAGTTGCGCGGATTCGTGCGGAAACACGCAGGCAAAAAATCCGCCGGACGCCAGATGTTTCGCGGCGGTCGCGCAATAATCGGCCACCGTGCCGCGCAATTCAAACCGGCAGGCCAGCTTTTGCGGATGCTCACTCTCCACCCCCGCGCCTTGCGGAAAATACGGCGGACTGCCGGTAATCAGATCAAACTTCTCGTCCGGGCGCACGATACCCGCTTCGCGAAAATCGCCTTCGCGAATTTCATAGCGATCTGTCAGGCCGTTGTAACGCGCGGATTTCCGGGCGAGCGCGCTGCTGTCGCTTTGGGCTTCCACGGTCACGAATTTGGCGCCGGGCAATCGCCACGCGCAAATCATACCCACGGTGCCAATGCCGCTGCCGAGATCGAGGGCGGTCATCGCGGTCGGACACCAGCTCGTGCCATACCACGCGGTCAAAATGTCGTCCGTCGAAAAACGATGCCCGGCGCGCAGTTGAAACAGACGAAAATGGCCGCTGATCGCATCGAGAGTTTCCGTGGCGGCGACGCCCCCGCCGCCAAGGGCCGCCAGTCCCGGTGGAATGGGGCCGGGCTTGGCCCAGCCTTTGAAGTGAGATTCGGATTTCATGCCCGAACTTTTGCCCGGGATTTGAGCGGCTCGATATGCACCAGCACGTCGCGCACGGTGGGGATTTCTTCCCGCAGCTTGTCCTTCACGTCATGAGCGATGCGATGCGACTGTTCCACCGTCATCTGCGGGTCCACTTCCACATGGATGTCCACAAAAAATTGGTAGCCCATCTTGCGCACATGGCACTTATCAATGTCATCCACGCCGGGAATAGTCCGGGCCATGACGCGAATTTGCTCAATCAGTTCGCGGTCAGGCGCCCGATCCATCAATTCATTGAACGCCGGTCGCAGCAGGCGCCAGCCGTTGAAGCCGATCACGCAAGCCGCCGCCAGCGCCGCCCAATTGTCGGCGGATTCATAACCTTTGCCGCCGAGCAGCGCGATGCAAATGCCGATAAACGCCGCCGCAGAGGTGATGGCGTCACTGCGATGGTGCCAGGCATCCGTTTCCACGGCGGAACTGGCGACCATTTGGGATTCGCGAAACACAAAGCGGAACAGCGTTTCTTTCAGGACAATGACGCCGATCAATAAAATCAAGGTCCACAGCGAGGGGGCCTCGCGGGGTTGGTTGATGCCCGTGAGCGAATGAAACGCAATCATGCCCGCCGCCAGCAACAACATGGCCGACACGATGGCTGCCGCCAGCGGTTCCGCCTTGCCGTGGCCGTAGGGATGGTCTTCATCCGGCGGCGTTTCAGAAACCACCAGCCCGCGCCAGACGATGATCGAGCTGAAAATATCGGCGAGCGATTCCACGGCATCCGCGATCAAGGCCTGCGAATGGCCGAAAATGCCGGCGAGAAATTTTACGATCGTCAACGCCACGTTGACGGCAAGGCCGAGTAACGTGGCGCGGAGACTGCGTTGCAGACGGGCGGATGACACGCGAAAAGTGTAGCGATTGATTTCTGCTGCCGCAAACTTTCACGCGGGAGCCACCAGGACTTCCCGGTTTGCTGCGTCTTGGGAACGCTGGCGACTGGATTGACGAAGTGATTTACCCTGAGCACCGGCCATTTGTTTTTCCCTCGGCTCGACAAATTCCACTCTGCCAGCCATGCTGCGGCCATGGCTTTTGCCCCAGAATCGCCGCTCGACTCTTTGTGGACGGAATACGGTCGCGTGTTTCAGTCCTGGGACGACCATACCCTGGCGCGGTGGCTGGCGCAGACCTTGGGCCAGCTTGAAGGCCGGGCTTGGCGGCTTTCCCATCCGCTGGTCGGCACTTACCGCCTCGCCGCGCAGGTCGGGCACAGCCGCCAAATCTGGTTCAAACGCCTGGCCACACCGCCCGCCGCCTATGTGGAGGCGGCTTGTTGCCGCGCGCCCATGTTGCCGATGCTCACGCGCGACGCCCGCACCGAAGGGCTGATTTGCCTGCATTGCAACGAAGTGCTCGTGCCGTTCGATGAAATTTCCTCCGAACTGAAGGCGCTGATCGAGCCTTGGGCCGGCAATTACGAGCCGGTTCACGCCGTGGCCCATTGGGATGACCGCCAGCGCAAACGCCCCGGCAACTACGACGCCGCGTTTGAATCGGCGGCGCGGGAAGCGGAAAAATTGCTCGCCTTCGGCGGCCAGCAGCTCGCGCCGCGATTCCTCGATGTTTATGGCGCCATCGTCTGGGAAGACCAGGACGAATGCCTGGAAGTCCGCCCTGAAGACGTCCGTTTGTGAGCCATGAAAAAGATCTTAAAATGGTTTGCGATGCTGGTGCTGCTCCTAGTGGTGCTGGTGGTGGTGTTTTTTCTGTCGCTCGACAGCATCTTGCGCATCACGGTGGAAAACCGCATTCGCGCCCAGACGGGCATGGACGCGGAAATCGGCAAGTTCCACCTGGGCCTCTTGGAGCCGGTCATCACGATCAAGGATTTCAAAATCCATAATCCGCCCGATTTTGGCGGAACTCCTTTTCTCAGCATCCCGGAAATTCACGTGGAATATGACCGTGAAGCGCTGCGGCACAGCCAAATTCACGTGACCCTCCTGCGTTTCAATCTCGGCGAGCTGGACATCGTGAAAAATGAAGCTGGCCAGACCAACCTGCTTTCCCTGGGGCTCGCGGTGCCAGCCAAAAGCAAAACCGTCGGCGCCCAGGGTTTGGCTGAGTTCAAACAGCGAACCGGCTTGGATTTCACGGGAATTGACGTGCTGAATGTCTCCATCGGCTCCGCCAAATATATCGACCTCAAGAACCCCAACAACGACCGCCAGCAGAAGATCGGCATCGACAACCTGGTGGTCAAAAACATCAGAACGCCGGCGGACCTGACCGGACTGGCCGTGATGATCGGCCTGCGCAGCCGCGATTTTTTCACCTCCATTCTTGGCCTCGAGGCGTTTCTGAAATGACGCGATTGATACAAGTTTTCCCACAAGCCTCGCACTTTTGCGTTTTACCTTCCGGGCAGCATGTGACGTCAAAATAATCCGGCGAGTTTCCCGCTTTTGACTTCCGGGCATTTTCGTTTAACTTGGTTTCCCTGAAATCATGGCTGCCATCAATTTGACGGAACAAATGACGCAACTGGCCAAGCAGGCCAAAGCCGCGTCGCGCCAGCTGGCCACGCTTACCACGGCGGAGAAAAACGCGTGTCTGCTCGCCATGGCCACCGCGCTGGAGCAAAACGCCGACGCCATCAAAAAAGCCAACGCGCTGGACATGGAATTAGGCGCCAAACTGGGCCTTTCCTCCGCCATGCTCGACCGGCTCAAGCTGGACGACAAGCGCATTGCCGGCATGGCCAAAGGTCTGCGGGACGTGGCGGCGTTGCCCGATCCGGTCGGCAAAATTTTGGACGAGCGCACGCGGCCGAACGGCCTGAAACTCCAGAAGATTTCCACGCCCATCGGCGTTGTCGTCATCATTTACGAATCGCGTCCGAACGTGACCGCCGATGCTGCGAGCCTGTGTTTCAAATCCGGCAACACCACGATTCTGCGCGGCGGCAAGGAAGCGCTGAATTCGAATCAGATCATCGCCAAAACCATGATTGAGGCGGGTAAAATCGCGCATAAAGAGTTTCCTGAACACGCCATCCAGGTGGTGCCCACGTCCGATCGCGAGGCCATTCCGGTTTTGCTCTCGCTCACGCCATACGTGGACCTCTGCATGCCGCGCGGCGGCGAAAGCCTCATCCGCGCCGTGGCGGATTGCTCCAAGGTTCCCGTCATCAAACACTACAAAGGCGTCTGCCACGTTTTCGTGGATGCCGACGCCGACTTGAAGATGGCCGAGGCGATCGTGCTGAACGCGAAGGTTCAGCGCCCTGGAGTTTGCAACGCGGTTGAAACGCTGCTGGTGGACAAGGCTCTCGCAAACAGTTTTCTCCCGCAGATGGCGCAGATGCTCGCAGAAAAAAAGGTCAAGTTTTTCACGGATGATGCCACCCGCGAAATCTTGAAACCTTTGACCTTGAATCTCGAACCCGCATCGGAACAAAACTGGTTCACGGAATACAACGATTACATTCTGAATGTCCGCGTGGTGGATGGCGTGAAAGCCGCCGTCGATCACATCAACCATTACGGCTCCGCTCATTCGGACAGCATCGTCACAAAGAACGAGGCGCACGCGAAACAGTTTCTCGCCGGCGTGGACTCGGCGGCGGTGTATTGGAACGCCAGCACACGCTTCACCGACGGCGGCGAATTCGGCATGGGCGCCGAAATTGGCATCAGCACCGACAAGATCGGCGCGCGCGGGCCGATGGGCTTGGATGAATTGACCAGCTACAAATGGCTGGGCATTGGGAGTGGGCAAATCCGGAATTAATTCAAAAAGTTGAAAGCGTCTATTTGTAAATCGCCGTTTGCTTTTTGCTGAACTGCGTCGGTTCCGGCGTTGCCGCGCCGCCGGCGTTGATCAACAGATTGTCAAAGCAAGCAGTGTGGCGCGCTTTACTGTCGCCGGTGACAAGTCCGGCCATGCCGTTGGAATGGAGGTTGTTCGTGACGGATAAAACCTGCGCACCGTCCACAAAGCCGGTGATCGTGGCGCCGGCAAATTGCAGTTTCACATTGTGCCATTGATCGGCGGCAAAGTTTTTGATGTTTCCGGCGATCATTGATTTTTCGCCGCGCTTGCTGGAATTGCCGGCGGCCCGCAGCGCCGCCTGATGTTCCTTGTCTCCCAAGTCCGCTTCGCCAGCCTTGCCATTGATGGCGACCAACGCGTAAGCGCCGTCTGCCGCCAGTCGCAAATAATATCCCTTGGGCGTGCAGCCGTAGCCGTCACCAACATCGTGAACGCGACCCATAACGCCGGCCCAGCCGCCGTCGTCGAGCAGAAGGTCTGCGCTGACTTCATAGTCCTGCCAGTGTTCGTCGCCGATGATCGTGTAAGGCATCCATTCGGGCGCCCAGCTCTGCGGTTTTTGCGCGACGACTTGTCGGAGACATTTTCCGGTTTTGTCCGGGCGATCGGCAATTTCAAAAACGCCGGCAATGTCCGCCGTGTAGTGTGGCAAAAACCCGAATTGTTTTGGCGAAGCATATTCCTCGAACGTCTCGTAATATGGAAACGGGAATTTCTGCTGGGCGGGAATGTGGTCAAACGCGCCTTTTTGTTGGCCGGTTGTCGTGGAAATTGAATAAAGCGCGTTTGGCTCCAGCACGATGGTGAAGGCGCCCTGCTTGGGGTTGATGTCAGCCTGCCGGACAAATTGTTCTTTCACGTCACTGCGCCAAACGCAAAGTTTGCCGACCGACAAACCGCCGCCGATGTTGAAGGTGACGGTCTGGACCGACTTCGCGGCCTTGGTTTCAAAAATCACGCTGTAATCCTTGCCCGGAGATTTCAACGTAATGAACGAGCCGCCGGCGGCAAGCTTGCCACAGCCGCCGTTGAGATAGGTCCACCCGACTTTTGAAAATTGTCCGTAGTGCGCATAGCCCCACAACACTTCGCGCGGATGATAATTCCCGCTCCACGGAGAGTTGGCGATCATTGCGGCCGGATCTTCCGCATACGGTTCCACCGGATACACCGAGCCGACGAGATACCAGTTCACAATTTTCGTCACGCCGCTGACGAGAAAATTATCATTGAACGCTTTCACCAAACTGATCTCGCAGTCAAACCCCTTTTTATAGACGTGTTCCTCGCTGTTCCAAATTGGTTTGTCGAATTCTCCGGCCAGCTTCAACACATCCGGCGGCGTCGGTTGGTCCGCCATGGTGTGATTGCTGAATATGGCCACGGCCTTGCGGAGCGCCAGGTCGTTGGTCATGTGGCGTGTCCAGTCGAATTTGGTTTTGTCCCAGTTATCGAAACCATGAATCGGGACTTTTTCCAGCCCGTGGGCGTTGAGAGTGGCGCGAAATATTTTAGCAAAATCCTCGTTGACGCCTTTTTCATTGCGGCAGCCGATGGCGTCCAAAGACAGGCCGTAAACCGATTTCAATCCTTGAATCCATTTGACGTAATAATCGCACATGTCCTGCGACCAGAATTCGCCGTTGCCCACCCAGCCGGGACAGCCCCAAGCGCAGGCGTCGAGCGTGAGGTCGGGATTGCGTTTCTTAGCCTCGCGCATCAGCCACCATTCGTAGCCGCGGCGGAAATTCAAATCGTCCCGTGTGTGCATGTGGCTCGGCTCGGAACCCTGCGTGGAATTGCCGTCGCCGGGAACTTCCACCAGCAGCGCGCTCATGGATGCGCCGAACTTGGGCTTGAACAACAAATCCAGAATCTGGCTGCGTTGCGGTTCGGGATAATCCTTCAACAACACCGACGTTGCACCGCCACCGCTGACCGCACCGATCCCGTCGAAACGCTTGCCGCCAGCCTCGCCATTGAGCTGCACGGTTTGGTCGGCTAAGGCCGAAACCAAAAAACCGGACATTAATGCAGCGGCGACAAAACGGATTTTCATGATTCAGAAAGTATGTTTGAAGTCCCTCCGCCCGTCATGTAGTGAGAGTTCGGGACAGGAATTAGTTTCGGTTTTAAAAGATTCTGGCCGCCGCCAGCAAGCGCACTTGTCAGTCGCCGATTTAGTTGCGAACTTCTTGCCCATGGTCAACACATGAACACCGCCAAACAAGCCAAATTCATCCGTAATTCGCTTCCGCCCGGCGGTTTATTCGCCGGCATGGAATGGAAAGTATCACCAACACCGTTTCCACTGGGCGAAAAATTGGCGAAAGACCTCGAATCGCTTGGACGCGTGCTGTTGCAGTTTTATCGCGCCACCAATTTGCTCTATCGCAAAAGCGTGGAAGGCAAGCAGCCGGAATGGGTCGCCCGCTGGCTGGACCTTGGCAAGCCTGCGGAGCTGATTGAGCTTCAACGTTCGGACGCCTTCAAGAGCGATGTGCCACGCGTCATTCGTCCGGACGTTTTGATCACGGAAGATGGCTTCAGCATTACGGAACTGGATTCCGTCCCCGGTGGCATCGGCCTGGCGGCGTGGCTGAATCAAACGTATTGCCAATTGCCAATTGCCGATGGCCAAACTGATAAATTGGAAATTGAAAATTGGAAATTGAAAATGCTGGGCGGTGCCGATGGTATGATGCGCGGGTTCGCGTCCATTTTCGGTGACGCCAGACAAGCTCACATTGTCGTTTCGGAAGAGGCGGCGACTTACAAGCCGGAGATGGCATGGCTGGCGGAACAGTTGAATTTGCGCGGCGACGCCACTTTCAACCTTCAATCTTCGACCTTCAACCAATTCGCCGAAGGCGACGCGGTTTACCGGTTCTTCGAGCTGTTCGACCTGCCGAATGTCGCCAATGCCAAACAGATTTTTGAGCTGGCGGCAGAGAAGAAAATCCACCTGACGCCGCCGCCCAAACCGATTTTTGAGGAAAAAATGCTGTTCGCATTGTTGTGGAACCGCAACCTGCAAAACTTCTGGCGGCAGGAACTGGGCGAAGGATTTGTCGCACGGCTCAAAAAAATCATTCCTTACACCTGGCTCGTCGATCCGAGGCCGTTGCCGCCGCACGGAGCGATCCCGGAATTGAATTTGACCGACTGGCAGCAGTTGAAATCGCTGTCACAAAAGAAGCGCGACCTGATTTTGAAGGTTTCCGGCTTCTCCGAAAATGCCTGGGGCGCGCGTGGCGTGTTCCTCGGCAGCGATTTGTCGCAGGCCGATTGGAGCGCCGCCGTGGACGCGGCGTTGCGTGATTTTGAAAAATCGCCGAACGTCCTGCAGCGCTTCCACAAGCCGGCGCAGGTGGACGCGAGCTGGTTTGACTTCGCAAAAAATGAACTGGTGCCGACGAAAGGCCGGGTCCGGCTGTGCCCGTATTATTTCGTCAGCGGCGAAGGCGATGCCGCGCGGCCCGCGCTGGGCGGCGTGCTGGCGACGATCGTGCCCGCCGATAAAAAAATTGTGCATGGAATGAGCGACGCTATTCTAGCGCCTTGTTCCGTATGAATCTTTTTGAATACAGTTTGCTCGCGGCAAGCTCGTTGTTCGTCATTGTCGATCCCTTCGCGGTCATTCCCGCCTTCATCGCCATGACGCCGAACGACACGCCGGCGGAGCGCTCGCGCATGGCCAAAATCGCGAGTTTCGTGGTGGCGGGTGTGCTGCTGGTCTTCGCTTTTGCCGGTCAATGGGTGTTCAAATTTCTGGGCATTACCATGTCGGCCTTCCAAATCGCGGCGAGCATTGTTCTGCTGCTGGTGGCGCTGGACATGTTGCGGGCGCAACGGTCGCGCGTGCAGGAAACCCAGGAGGAAACGGTGGCGGGCGCGGAAAAAACGGACATCGCCGTGACGCCGCTGGCCATTCCCATGCTCTCCGGACCGGGCGCCATTTCCACGGTCATTCTGCTGCAATCAGAAGCGAAAACCATCTGGCACAATCTGGCGCTGTGCGGCAGCATTCTGTTCGTCGCCCTGGCCAATTACTGGATTCTGCGAATGGCCGCGCACGGCGCCAAGCGGCTGAATCCGATTGCCCTGCGCATTGGCACGCGCGTGATGGGCTTGTTGCTGGCGGCGATTGCCGTGCAATTCATGCTGAACGGCATCAAAGCGCTCAAGCCGGGACTGCTGGATTAAGTTGCGGTGGTTTCTTGAAGTTTCCCCGTGTTATCGAGCCTTGAATGGCGAGGATTGGAGGTAAAACGAGCACGGCGGTGGTGGGTTGATTTATTTAGTAATCCTTTGGAATTGGGGATAAAACGTAAAAACTGATTGCAAAATTTCAGGCATGACGTGTAATAAATCGCTTTGCACCAAATCAGTGAAATTAACATTAGCGCCATGGCCTCAACCCCCTGTGCCGGCAACTTTGGAAGTGGCCGGGCAGCTTCCCTTCGACGGTGCAAATCCTCAAGGGCCGTTTGTGAATTCTCAAAGCACGGACGGACCGGCCTTAAACCATAACCACAAAACACAACACAACTAGAAAGATAGTAATTATGCGAATTCAAACCCTGCCGATTTTCCTGGCCTTCCTTGTCATGGGCGTGGCCGACGCCATGGGGCCTCTGTCTGATACCGTGCAGAAGGAGTATCATCTCAGCACGGTCATGGCGACGTTGATGCCATTTTTTGTTTTTATCGCGTTTGCCATCTTCAGTGTGCCTGGCGGTTTGCTGGCGGCACGCATCGGCAAGAAAAAATTGCTCCTGCTTGGCCTTGGCATCAACGCGCTGGCCATGCTCGTGCCCAGCGTGATGAGCCCGGGTTTCGCCGTCTTGCTAACTTGTATCTTCTTTCTTGGTGTCGGCACCACGTTTTTGCAAGTGGCCGGCAATCCGATCATGCGCGATGTAAGCGCCCAGGGAAATTACAGCCGAAATTTGGCCCTGGCCCAAGGTGTCAAGGGCATTGGCAGCTCCGGTTCCTCCTGGCTGGTGAGCACGATTACCGGCGTGGCCATGTTCGCGGCCTTGAAAGAAATGGGCTGGCGCGGTTCGTTCCCGGTGTTTTTCATCCTAATGGCCATCGCGTTCGTCACCGTCGCCATGTTGAAAATTCAAGAAACCAAGCCCGATGTGCCGCCAAGCATTGGCTCCAGCCTGGGCCTGTTACAGGAACCGGTTTTTGCCTTGGCCGTTATGGGCATCTTTCTTTACGTGGGCGCGGAAGTTTGCATGGGCCGCTTTTTATTGCCCGGCTTGAAGGACATGGGCATGAGCGATGAATCGGCCGCCAAATACGGCGCGCCGATGTTCTTTGCTTTGCTCACGGTGGGACGTTTGCTTGGTGGTGCGGTGCTGTCCATCATGAGCCCGCGGGCCTTTTTCCGGGTTTCGGCCTTTTTAGGTCTTGTCGGCGGCATCATTCTCATGACCGGTCAGGAACCGCTCGCGATCGCGGGTGTCATCGCGGCGGGCTTCGGCTTTGCCAACATCTGGCCGATGTTGTTCTCGATCACGGTCGAAGAAAAACCTGAACGCTCCAGTGAACTGTCAGGTCTCATGTGTATGGCCATCTCCGGCGGCGCGATTGTTCCGCTTGTCATGGGCAAGCTCGTGGACAACGGTATGAAATCCATGGCTTTCGTGGTTCCAGCCGTGTGCTTTGCTTATCTCTTATTGCTCTCGCTCAAGGGTGGCAAAAAAACTGCGTAATCAACCTGTAACGATTTGATAAAAATCATGAATGCCAATACCGACAAACGCATCGTCATGACCTTGGACGCCGGCGGAACGAACTTCCGTTTTTCCGCGATCCGGGGCAACAAACCCGTCACTGAAACGGTTTCCATGCCGTCCAATGGCGACAATCTGGACAAGTGCCTGGCGAATATCGTGGAAGGTTTTTCCCAGGTGAAAAAGCAATGCCCCGCCGCGCCGGTGGCCATCAGCTTCGCCTTCCCTGGGCCGGCGGATTATCCCGCCGGCATCATCGGCGACCTTGGCAATTTGCCCGCTTTCCGGGGCGGCATCGCCCTCGGACCGATGCTCAAAAAGAAATTCGGCCTGCCCACGTTCATCAACAACGACGGCGACCTGTTTGTTTACGGCGAAGCCATTGCCGGCTTTTTGCCCTATATCAACGGCCTGCTCAAAAAAACGGGCAGCCCCAAACGCTTCAACAACCTTTTCGGCGTCACGATGGGAACCGGCTTCGGTGGCGGGATCGTGCGCAACGGCGAATTATTCATCGGCGACAACTCCATGGCCGGCGAAGTCTGGCTCTTGCGCAACAAGCTGAATCCAACCATGAATGCCGAGGAAGGTTCCTGCATTCGCGCCGTGCGCCGCGCGTATGCCGAAGCCACGGGCATTCCATTCGATCAAGCGCCCGATCCCAAGGACATCGAGGCCATCGCCTTCGGCAAGGCTGAAGGCAATCGCGCTGCCGCCACAAATGCCTACCGTCGCCTCGGCGAGGTGGCCGGCGATGCGATGGGCAATGCGTTGACGCTGATCGACGGCCTGGCCGTGATCGGCGGCGGCGTGTCCAAGGGTTACAAATTGTTCCTCCCCGCGCTGGTGGATGAATTGAACAGCAATTACACCGGTCCGAGCGGCAATCAATTTCACCGGCTCGCTTCCAAGGCCTTCAACCTGGAAGATGCCAAGCAATTGAAAAAATTCCTGAAAGGCGAAGCCAAGGAAATTCTCATCCCGGGCACCAAGCAGAAAGTGAAATACGATCCGCTCCAGCGCGTCGGCGTCGGCATGTCCCGCTTGGGCACCAGCGAAGCGGTCGCCATTGGTGCCTACGCGTTCGCGCTGCAAAAACTCGACAACTAACTTAACCCCAATCCCCCCAATATGAATCGTCGAGAATTTATCCGTAACACCGCCGTGATTGCGTCCGCTGTGGCGGTCGCTCCCAGTCTGACGGCGGCCGACATCACCTCATTCCCGGTCGTGCGGACGCCTTTGGAAAAAAGAAAATTCAAAAGCGTCGCCGTGGAAAAAATCATCGCTGAAGTTCAGTCCAAGATCGGCAATAACGAGCTGGCCTGGATGTTCGGCAATTGTTTCCCGAACACCTTGGACACGACCGTGGATTTCGAGATGATCGACGGCAAGCCCGACACCTATGTGATCACCGGCGACATCGACGCGATGTGGCTGCGTGACAGTTCGGCGCAAGTCTATCCCTATCTCTCGTTGATGAAGGACGATCCGGCGTTGCAGCAATTGATCGCCGGCGTCATCAACCGTCAGACGCGTTGCATTCTGCTCGATCCGTATGCGAACGCGTTTTACAAGGACGCCACGAAAGTCAGCGAATGGAAAAGTGATTTCACGGACATGAAGCCCGGCATTCATGAGCGCAAATGGGAGGTGGATTCGCTGTGCTACCCGATCCGGCTGGCGCATGAATACTGGAAAGAAACCGGCGACACCAAGCCGTTTGATGACCAGTGGCAAAAAGCCATTGCGCTGACATTGCAGACCTTCCGCGAACAGCAGCGCAAAACCGGCAAGGGACCGTATCATTTCATGCGCCGGACGGAATGGCAGACGGACACGGTGCCAGGGCGCGGCTATGGCAATCCGATCAAGCCCGTGGGCCTGATTTGCTCGATCTTCCGGCCAAGCGATGACGCCACGATTTTTCCGTTTTTGATTCCGTCCAACTTCTTTGCCGTGGTCAGCCTGCGTCAGGCGGCCGAGATGTTGGAAACCATCCAGCACGACAAGGCGCTCGCCGACGATTGCCGTGCGTTGGCGAACGAAGTGGAACACGCCTTGAGAGAACATGCCGTGGTCATCAACCGCCAGGTCGGCCGTGTGTATGCCTACGAAGTGGATGGCTATGGCAATTACTATTGCATCGATGACGGCAACATCCCCAGCCTGATGTCCCTGCCGTATCTTGGCGCTGTGCCGGTCAATGATCCGCTGTATCAAAGCACCCGCCGGTTTTTGCGATCCGACAAAAACCCGTATTACTGCCAGGGCAAGGCGGCCAATGGTCCCGGCGGACCGCACGTCGGCATGGACATGATCTGGCCGCTGGGCTTGATCACGGAAGGTTTGACCGCCACGACGGATGCCGATATTCGCGAGTGCCTTGACACTTTGCAGCGCACCCATGCCGGCACGGGTTTCATGCACGAAGCATTCAACAAGGATGATCCCAAGAATTTCACCCGGAAATGGTTTGCCTGGGCGAATACGATCTTTGGCGAACTGGTGTTGAAAACCTACCGCGAACGCCCGCAGCTCTTAAATTGAACCTGCGAAGAAGTTAAATTCAGCACAACCCGGCCCTCAAGCTGGGTTTTTTATTGGTTCGATATTTCATGGTTCGAAAAAGCCATTTGAAGTATCCTTGCGGCATGAACGAACTGGAACCGCAATTGAATCAATTTCTCCGCAAGCAACCCAAACTTGGCAAGGGCGTTTACCTTGCCAAAACCGCCGTGGTCATTGGCGATGTCACCCTCGGTGCCAATTCCAGCGTTTGGTATGGCGCCGTATTGCGCGGCG